>NZ_CBDAEL010000001.1:0-172500 GCF_965194375.1 Allotabrizicola aquatica (SeqCode) | reverse complement strand
CCGCTTTTCCGATGCGGTGCAGGCTGGCATGGTCTGGGTGAATTCTGAAAACAACCGCCACCTGCCCGCGCCTTTTGGCGGCAGCAAAGACAGCGGTATTGGCCGCGACGGCGGGGATTGGTCTTTCGACTTTTATATGGAAACCAAGAACGTCTGCTTTGCCACCACGGCCCATCCCATTCCGAAACTGGGGAAATAAGCCATGCCCGTTCCGAAGCCCAACCTTTACCCCGACTTCAACACGGTGCGGCTCAGCCATGTGGAGTTCACCGTGAAAGACCTGTCGGCCTCCCGCGCGTTTTGGGTCGACACGTTGGGCCTGCAAGTTAGCGGTGAGGAACCCGGCGCGCTGTACCTGCGCGCAATGGAGGAGCGGGGGCATCACTGCATCGTGCTGCGGCAGGGTGACAAGCCCACCGCCAATGTGCTGGGCTTCAAAGTCTGGGACGAACCCGACCTTGATCGCGCCGAGGCGTGGTTCAAGGCCAAGGGTCGCCCGACCTCTTGGGTAAACCGCCCCTACCAAGGCCGCACTCTGCTCACCTCAGACCTTTTCGGCGTGCCTGTGGAATTCTACGCCAAGATGGATCGCCTGCCGCCAATTCATCAGAAGTATGCGCTCTATAAAGGTGTCAAACCGCTGAGGATTGACCACTTCAACACCTTCAGCCCCGATGTAGATGCCAGCGTTGCCTTCTGGAACGACATGGGCTTTCGCGTGACGGAATACACCGAGGATGAAGACTCGGGTCGCCTTTGGGCCGCGTGGATGCACCGCAAGGGCGGTGTGCATGATATGGCGTTCACCAACGGGCTGGGGCCGCGCCTGCATCACACGGCGTTTTGGGTGCCCACGCCTTTGAACATCATTGATCTGCTCGATCTGATGGCGACCACCGGCTATGTCGGCAACATCGAACGCGGGCCGGGGCGGCATGGCATTTCAAATGCCTTCTTCCTCTATGTGCTGGATCCCGATGGCCACCGGATCGAAATCTATTGTTCCGACTATCAGACCGTTGACCCAGACCTTGAGCCGATCAAGTGGGATCTGAAAGACCCTCAACGCCAAACGCTTTGGGGCGCGCCTGCACCGCGCAGCTGGTTTGAACATGGCTCGCTGTTCAGCGGTCTAGAACCGAAAGAGGCCGCGCTCAAAGCCCAGCCGATCATCGCACCATGAGCAGGTTTGTCAGCTATACGACGGGGCGGATGGGCGGATGGGGCCATTTGGACGGGGACAGCATCACCGATCTGACCGCCCACTTCCCCACCATGCGCGCCGCGATTGAGGCCGGGGCGCTTGTCGCATTGGCGCAGGCGGCAGGGCCAAAGCTGGGCCTTGATCAGGTGACGCTGACCATTCCCGTGACCAACCCCGAAAAGATCATCTGCGTCGGGGTGAACTATCCCGACCGCAATGCCGAGTACAAAGACGGGCAAGAGGCACCGCCCAACATGTCGCTTTTCATCCGGTTTCCACGCAGCTTTACCGGGAATGACCAGCCGCTGATCCGTCCCCCGGAATCAGAGCAACTGGACTATGAAGGCGAGGTGGTGATTGTCATCGGCAAAAGGGGGCGGCGCATTTCTCAGGCCAAGGCTTATGACCATATCGCTGGGATCACGCTGGCCAACGAAGGCACTCTGCGTGACTGGGTGCGCCATGCGAAATTCAACGTGACCCAAGGCAAGAACTTTGACGCCTCAGGCTCCATCGGGCCGTGGCTGGTACCTTTTGAAGATGCCGCGCAGCTTGACGATATTGCCCTTGAAACGCGGGTGAACGGCGAACTGCGGCAATCAGACCGCACAGGCCGAATGCTGTTCCCCTTTCGGCGGATTGTCGAATACATTTCCACCTTCACCACATTGGTACCCGGCGACACCATTCTGTGCGGCACCCCCACCGGGGCCGGCGCACGGTTTGATCCGCCGATCTGGCTGAAACCCGGTGATGTGGTTGAGGTGACCGCGACAGGCATCGGCACCCTGCGCAACACCGTTGCAGATGAGGTTTTGCCATGACGCCCGAACAGATTGCAGCGGCAGGCCAAAGCCTGCTTTTGGCTGAACAGAGCCGGATTCAGCGCGGTCTTCTGTCCGCCGAGCACCCCCATGCCGCGATGGACGACGCCTATGCCATCCAGCGCGCCTTTGTCGATCGCAAGCTGGCCGAAGGCAGCCGCGTTATCGGATGGAAGATCGGCCTCACCTCACGCGCCATGCAGCAGCAGTTGAACATCACCACGCCGGATTCGGGCGTGCTTCTGGACGACATGGCCTTTGACAGCGGCGCGACCATTCCAGCGGGCCGCTTCATCGCGCCCCGGATTGAGGCCGAGATCGCCTTTGTCATGAACGCCACCCTTGCGGGCGAGGTGACCCGCGATCAGGTGCTGGCGGCGACCGACCATGTCACCCCAGCCTTAGAGATTCTGGATACCCGCATCGTCCGGGCCGAGGGGGGCAAGACCCGAACTATTATCGACACCATCGCCGACAATGCCGCAAATGCTGGAATTGTCACGGGAAGCCAGCGCCACGCCCCGACAGCCGACCTGCGCTGGGTCGGTGCCATTGTGAAACGCGATGGGGTGGTCGAAGAAACTGGCCTTGGCGCAGGCGTGCTGGATGATCCGGTCACCGGCATCATCTGGCTCGCCCGCCGGATGCACCACTATGGCCAGCGGATCGAACCGGGGCAGATTATCTTGTCCGGCAGCTTTATCCGTGCTCTGGAATGTCCACCCGGCAGCCATATCGACGCCGATTTCGGCCCCTTTGGCCGCCTGACCTGCAGCTTTGCCTAAGGAAACCCAATGCCCGCTCCGCACAATGCCCTGAAAGCCGCCCTTGCCACCAAGACCGTGCAAATGGGCCTTTGGATGAACCTCGTCAGCCCGATCGCCGCCGAAGCGCTGGCGGGCGCGGGGTTTGACTGGCTTTTGATCGACGGCGAACATGGGCCGAACGACATTCCCACCATTCTGGCGCAGGTGCAGGCCATTGGCAGCCGCACCAGCGTTGTCGTCCGCCCGCCCGTGGGCGAGGTGCGGATGATAAAGCAGCTCTTGGATCTGGGCGTGCAGACCATTCTGGTGCCAATGATCGAAAGCGCGGATCATGCGGCGCAGATGGTCAAGGCGATGCATTATCCCCCCGTGGGGATGCGTGGGGTGGGTGCCACGATCGCCCGTGCATCGGATTATGGGCGCATCACAGATTACATCACCACCGCCAATGACCAGACCTGCCTGATCTTGCAAATCGAAAGCCGCGCCGGATTGGCCGCCCTGCCCGAGATCTTGAAGCTTGACGGTGTGGATGGCGTCTTTATCGGCCCGGCCGATCTGGCCGCTGACATGGGCTATCCCGGCAATTCTGGGGCGCCCGAGGTGCAGGCCACCATTGACACGACCTTGGCCGCGATCATGGCCAGCGGCAAATCTGCCGGGATCCTGACCTTTGATGCAAAGGCCGCCCAGCGCTACAGCGCCATGGGGGTAACCTTCCTGGGGATCGGCAGCGATGTGGCGGTGCTGGTCAAGGCCGTGACAGCGACACTTCAGGCTGCGAAAGCCGGATAAAGCCCCCTTGCGGCCTTGGGGGTTTGCACCCCAGATAGGGGCTAACAACCGCAAAGGCCGCGAATGCCCCGCCCCGACACCTTGTTTCACCCAGACACTTGGTTCCGCGAAGGCCACGGGCCGCGCTATGAGCAGCTGTATCGCCACCTTGTCGCGGCCATTGCCGATGGCACCTTGGCCGCCGAAACCCAGCTTCCGCCAGAGCGTGCACTCGCCGAACTGGCGCAGGTCTCGCGCGTCACCGTGCGCAAGGCCGTGGCGCAACTGGTGGAAGATGGCCAGTTGGAACAGCGGCGGGGTGCCGGAACCTTTGTGCGCGTGCCACGGGCGCGGCAGGACAATTCACGCTCTGCGCTGGTCTCCTTTACCGATTACATGCGCCAGCGCGGCAAGATCCCGACCAGCCGCATCCTGTCAGCCGGGTTATATGCGCCGATGCCAGATGAACAGCAGGCCTTGGGCCTCATGACATTGGCGCGGGTGGCGCGGATTGAACGGCTGCGCAGCGCCGATGGGGTGCCGATGGCACTGGAGTATTCCTCATGGCCGGCCGATATCCTGCCCGATCCGCAATCGGTGCAAGGATCGCTTTACGACCATGTCCGCGCTTTGGGCCATGTGCCGACCCATGCGGTGCAGCGGGTATCGGCGGCGAACCTGAAGGTATCCGAAGCCCAGCTTTTGAACATGCAGGCGGGGCAGGCTGTGCTGCGGATCGACCGCACCGGCTATCTTGCCTCAGGCCGCCCGGTCGAATTCACCCGCGGGCTTTACCGATCCGACATCTACGACTTCATCGCCGAATTGCGGCTGGAAGCCAGCCCCGCGACATGAAAAGGCCCCCAGAGTGCGGGGGCCTTTTGGTCAGTGAACAATCGCCTCACTGGGTCGCACACGGCGCGAGGCCGACACTCTATCCCCGATCAGCAGCCCCTCGGGTCCGGCCTTAATCTGGATCGTTGCCCCGTCCAGCACGTCACCGGCCAAGATCATCTCGGCCAAGGGGTCTTGCAGATGGCGCTGGATCACCCGCTTCAGGGGCCGCGCGCCGAACACAGGATCATACCCCTCGTCCGCCAACCAAGCGAGCGCGTCAGTATCCAGCTCCAGCGTGATCTTGCGCGCCGCCAAACGCTTTTCCAACCGCTTCAACTGAATGGTGACAATACCATCCATATCGGCACGGTTCAGGCGGTCAAAGATGATCTGCTCATCCAGACGGTTCAGGAACTCGGGGCGGAAATGCTGGCGCACGGCCTCTTCCACCTCACGCCGCGCACCTGCCGGGTCCGCCCCTTCGGGCAGTTCCGACAAGGCCCGTGCCCCAAGATTCGACGTCAGGATGATCAGCGTCTGCTTAAAGTCCACCGTGCGACCCTGACCATCGGTCAGGATGCCATCATCCAGCACCTGCAACAGCACGTTGAACACATCCGGGTGGGCCTTTTCCACCTCATCGAACAGCACCACCTGATAGGGCCGCCGCCGCACCGCTTCGGTCAGCACGCCGCCCTCATCATAGCCAACATAGCCCGGAGGCGCGCCGATCAGCCGCGCGACCGAGTGTTTCTCCATGAATTCCGACATGTCGATGCGGACCATCGCGTTTTCATCGTCGAAAAGATAGGCGGCGACAGATTTGGTCAGCTCGGTCTTGCCGACGCCGGTGGGCCCGAGGAACAGGAAGCTGCCCAAAGGCCGCCCCTCGTCGTTCAGCCCAGCGCGCGCCCGGCGGACAGCGTTGGAAACCGCCACCACGGCGGCACGCTGGCCGATCACCCGCTTGCCAAGCTCTTCCTCCATCCGCAGCAGCTTTTCACGTTCGCCCTCCAGCATTTTCGTGGTGGGAATGCCGGTCCAGCGTTCCACGACCTCGGCAATCTGTTCAGGCCGCACGGCTTCGGAGACCAAAGCCTCCCCCTCACGTGCCTCGGCCTCGGCCAAGAATTTCTCAAGACCCGGGATGCGGCCATATTGCAGCTCGCCCGCTTTGCCGAAATCACCTTCACGCTTCGCCTGCTCCAACTCGGCACGGGCGCGGTCCAGCTGTTCTTTCAGGTCACGGGCCTGTTCCAAGCTGTCGCGCTCTGACTGCCATTTGGCCGTCATTTCCGAGGATTGCTCCTGCAGATCCGCCAGCTCTTTTTCCAACCGCTCCAACCGATCCTTGGACGCCGCATCATCCTCTTTCTTCAGCGCCTCGGCTTCAATCTGAAGCTGCAAGATCTGGCGGTCCAGCTGGTCCAGTTCTTCGGGTTTGCTGTCCACCTCCATCCGCAGCCGGCTGGCAGCCTCGTCCACAAGGTCAATCGCCTTGTCGGGCAAGAAACGGTCGGTGATATAGCGGTGCGACAGCGTGGCTGCGGCGACCAAGGCGCTGTCGGCGATCCGCACGCCGTGATGCAGCTCATACTTCTCCTTGATCCCGCGGAGGATTGAGATGGTGTCCTCCACCGTCGGCTCCGACACCATCACGGGCTGGAACCGGCGGGCCAGAGCTGCGTCCTTTTCCACATATTTGCGGTATTCATCCAGCGTGGTGGCACCCACGCAATGCAACTCACCCCGCGCAAGGGCAGGCTTGATGAGGTTGGCCGCATCCATCGCGCCATCCGATTTGCCCGCGCCGACAAGCGTGTGCATCTCGTCGATGAAGAGGATGATGTCGCCCTGCGCCGCCGTCACCTCGTTCAACACGGCCTTCAGACGCTCTTCGAAATCGCCGCGGTATTTGGCCCCCGCAATCAGCGCGCCCATGTCCAAGGCCATAAGCTTCTTGTTGCGCAGGGATTCCGGCACGTCGCCGTTCACGATGCGGAGCGCAAGCCCCTCAGCAATCGCGGTTTTGCCCACACCCGGCTCACCGATCAGCACCGGGTTGTTCTTGGTGCGGCGGGACAGCACCTGCATGGTGCGGCGAATCTCCTCGTCGCGGCCGATGATCGGGTCGATCTTGCCACTGGCTGCCGCCTCGGTCAGATCGCGGGCGTATTTGTTCAAGGCCTCCATCGTCTCTTCGGAGGAGGCGCTGTCAGCCGTGCGGCCCTTGCGCACCTCGTTGATCGCGGCGTTCAAGGCTTGGGCATTCACCGCACCGGCAGTCAAGGCATCGCGCGCCCGGGTGTTCACCAGCGCCAGCGCGGTCAGCAGGCGCTCCACAGGCACAAAGCTGTCTCCAGCCTTTTTGGCCACCGCCTCGGCCTCGTCCAGCACGCGCACCAAGGACGGATCAACATAGGTGCTGCCATCACCGCCGGTCACCTTGGGCAATTTGGCGATCGACGTGTTGATCGCCTCATTCACCCGCTCCGGGCTGCCACCCGCCTTGCGAATCAAGTTGGACGCAAGCCCCTGATCGTCGTCCATCAAGGCTTTCAACAGATGGTCCGGCAGCACACGCTGATGGCTTTCGCGCATCGCGATGGTTTGCGCCGCCTGAATAAAGCCGCGCGAACGCTCCGTGAATTTCTCCAAATTCATCGGCTATCTCCTTTTAAAAGCGCCTTCGCGGTGCCCAGAATCCCAGCACAGCCGCCATGGCCTTAACAATAACTTGGGGGCGGTTTTGCGGTTTTGCAATGCCGCCTCCCCCGCTCAGCGCGTCATTTTTTGCCCGACCGGCCCGCAGCCTATCCTCTTGGAGAAGACAGTTATGCGCCTGCGATCGCGCGTCAATCAAGCGTTGATGGTCCCTCTGGCAGATCGGGGGCACCCCCGAAGACCCGGATAGGGAAAGGAGAACACCCTCGCGATGATTGAGGCAATGTCGCAGATCAACGACAGGTCGATCTTTCAGGTGGCGGCTTTCCCCACCGGTTCATCAGATCTTCCCGTGAAGCGCCTGAAAGCGGCCCGGGCTTTGTCATGGGCGCAAGATGCTGCCGAAATGGCCTAAACCTTGCGCGACATACTGCCAAGCCGGGTGCAGCCCTGACATTTGGGCTTGTTATGAGCCCCGGCAAAGCCGCCAGACTTCTGTTGGATGACACAAAGAAGGCGGCACCCTGATGGACACTCCGATTCCGCTTTTGGCCAAGGTACCGGTCCATGATCTGCAGATCCATGTGGGCCGGTCCGGGCTGAGCTTGGGCGACACGGTGGCGCTGAGCCTTGATGCCCACGGCAGAGTGATCGTGACGGCCATGGTCCACCAACGGGTGCTCGGGGTTTTCGGCCGAACCCGCCTGCGCAGCCTTGGGCATTTGGGCCCAGTGATCGATCAGCTGCTCATGCCCTTGATTGCAACAGGTCAGGAACTTCGTGTCCGCGTGGTGGGCATCACGCCCGAGCACTTAAGCACCGACGACGGCCCAGAGGTTTTCGTATCGGTTTGGGGCGCGCCGGGGCACAGGATGCGCCGCGCCTAACCCCTTGGTCTTGGAATTTTCACTTCCAATTTTTGCCGTTTTGGAATATTTATTCCACAAGCTGGGCAAGCCCCGGTGCGCCGCTTTCGGCTTTGGGAGAACGGGATGAAAACTCTGGACGTCATCACCATTGGTCGCGCCTCGGTGGATCTGTACGGCGCGCAGGTGGGCGGGCGGCTGGAGGATATGGGGTCGTTCCAGAAGTACATCGGTGGCAGCCCCTGCAATATGGCGGCGGGCACGGCGCGTCTGGGGCTGCGCTCGGCGTTGATCACCCGCGTCGGGAACGAGCACATGGGCCGCTTTATCCGAGAGGAGCTGGCGCGCGAGGGTGTCAATGTGGAGGGCGTGAAGACCGACCCTGACAGGCTGACGGCACTGGTGCTGCTGGGCATCCGCGATGAGCAGCAGTTTCCCCTGATCTTCTACCGCGAAAACTGCGCCGATATGGCGCTGTGCGAAGATGACATTGACGAGGGCTTTATCGCCTCGGCCCGCGCCGTGGTGGCGACCGGGACGCACCTGTCCAACCCCCGCACCGAAGCCGCCGTGATGAAGGCGCTGCATCTGGCACGCAAGCACGGGCTGCAAACCGCTTTGGACATCGATTATCGCCCCAATCTTTGGGGTTTGGCGGGCCATGGCGATGGCGAAAGCCGGTTCATCGAATCCGCCGCCGTGACAGCCAAACTGCAATCCACATTGCATCTGTTTGATCTGATCGTCGGCACCGAAGAAGAATTCCACATCGCAGGCGGCACCACCGACACCATCGCCGCCCTGCGCGCCGTGCGGGCAGTGTCTGCCGCCACGCTGGTCTGCAAACGCGGACCGATGGGCGCGGCGGCCTTTACCGGGGCCATTCCCGACAGCCTTGATGACGGCGACTCCGGCCCCGGCTTTCCGATCGAGGTGTTCAACGTGCTGGGCGCAGGTGACGGGTTTATGTCGGGCCTGTTGAAAGGCTGGCTGGATGGCGAACCTTGGCCCATCGCCCTGAAATACGCCAACGCCTGCGGGGCCTTTGCCGTGTCACGCCACGGCTGCACACCCGCCTATCCCTCATGGGAGGAGCTGCAGTTCTTCCTGAACCGCGGCGTGGTCACCAAAGCCCTGCGCAAGGATGCCGCGCTGGAGCAGATCCACTGGTCCACCAACCGTCACAAGGATTGGTCCAGCATGCGGGTCTTTGCCTTTGACCATCGTATGCAGCTTGAGGCGATGGACGGGGCCACGCCGGAAAAGATCGGCGCGTTCAAAAAGCTGTGCCTGAAAGCCGCGCTTCAGGTGTCAGCCGGTCAGCCCGGCTATGGCATCCTGTGCGATTCGCGCCTTGGCCGCGATGCGCTGTATGCCGCCGCCGGAACTGGCCTTTGGATCGGGCATCCGGTGGAATGGCCCGGCTCGCGCCCCCTGACGCTGGAACCCGAGATCGGCCCTGATTTCGGCGGGCTGTCGGAATGGCCCTTGGAGCATGTGGTCAAGGTTCTGTGCTTTTATCACCCGGACGATACACCCGAGATGAAGGCCCAGCAGGAAGACACCGTGCGCCGCCTGTTCCACGCCTGCCGCCGCAACAGGCTCGAGATGTTGTTGGAGATCATTCCGTCCAAAGTCTTCCCGGTGAAGGACACCACCAGCGCCGAGGTGATTTCGCGGTTCTACGATCTGGGCATCTATCCCGATTGGTGGAAGCTGGAACCCTTTGCCACCGACGCCGCCTATCGCGCCGCCTGTGAGGCGATCACATCGCGCGATCCCCATGTGCGCGGCATTGTCGTCTTAGGGCTGGATGCCAGCGAAGCCGCGCTTGCGGCCTCGCTCGCGCTTGCCGCGCGGCACGATCTGGTGAAAGGCTTTGCCATCGGCCGCACCATCTTTGGCGATGCGGCGCGCGGCTGGCTGGCGGGCAAGCTGACCGACGATCAGGCCGTGCAGGACATGGCCACCAAATACGCCCGCCTGTGCGGCATCTGGGACGCCGCCCGGGCGGCACAGGGAGAGAAGACATGACAACGATTCGGCTCACCGCCGCGCAGGCCATGGTGAAATGGCTGTCTGTCCAGATGACCGAAGAGGGCGAGCGGTTCATCGAAGGCGTCTGGGCGATCTTTGGCCACGGCAATGTGGCCGGTCTGGGTGAGGCGCTGCACGATATCAAGGACACCCTGCCGACATGGCGCGGGCATAATGAGCAGACCATGGCCCATGCCGCCATTGCCTTTGCCAAAACCCACAAACGCCGCCGGGCGATGGCGGTCACCTCCTCCATCGGGCCGGGAGCGACCAATATGGTCACCGCCGCCGCCTTGGCCCATGTGAACCGCCTGCCCGTGCTGTTCATCCCCGGCGATGTGTTCGCCAACCGCGCGCCCGATCCGGTTCTGCAACAGATCGAGGATTTCGACGATGCGACCGTGTCGGCCAATGACTGCTTCCGCCCTGTGGTGCGCTATTTCGACCGCATTTCACGGCCCGAACATATCCTCACCGCACTGCCCCGCGCCCTGCGCGTGATGACCGATCCGGCCAATTGCGGGCCAGTGTGCCTTGCCTTCTGCCAAGACACGCAGACCGAAGCCTATGATTACCCGGTGGAGTTTTTTGCCCCCAAAGTCTGGCACATCCGCCGTCCAGAACCCGATGCCCGCGAACTGGCCGAAGCAGTAGCCGCGATCAAGGCCGCCAAGAACCCGCTCATCGTGACGGGTGGCGGGGTGATCTATTCAGGGGCCGAGGCCACGCTGCGTGACTTTGCCCAGCGCCACAACATCCCTATGGTGGAGACCCAAGCGGGCAAAGGCGCGGTGGATTGGCAGGACAAGCTGCACTTCGGCTCGCCCGGCGTGACCGGCACCGGCTGTGGCAACAAACTGGCGGCCGAGGCCGATCTGGTGATCGGCGTCGGCACCCGGTTTCAGGATTTCACCACCGGATCATGGACGGTGTTTTCCGCCCCGAACCGCAAACTCCTGTCGATCAACATCCACGGCTATGACGCCGCCAAGCGCGGCGCGCAAAGCCTTGTCGCCGATGCCAAGGTGGCGCTGGAAAAGATTTCGGGCAGCTTGGGCGATCACCGCTTTGCCGACCCTGATTTTGCTGCCCGCGATCAGTGGTTCCAAACCACCGATGCGCTAATGGCCGCCCCCAACGGCGCGGGCCTGCCGACCGATGCCCAAGTCATCGGCGCGGTGCAGCGCAATACGGGCAATGACTCGGTCGTGATGTGCGCGGCTGGCACCATGCCCGGCGCGCTGCATGTCCTGTGGCGCGCGGCAGCTGGTGGCTATCACATGGAATACGGCTTTAGCTGCATGGGCTACGAGATTGCCGGAGCCATCGGGATCAAGATGGCCGCGCCCGAAAAGGACGTGATCTGCATGGTCGGCGATGGCAGCTATATGATGGCCAACTCGGAACTGGCGACGGCGGTGATGATGGGCATCCCCTTTACTGTCGTGCTGACCGACAATCGCGGTTACGGCTGTATCAACCGGCTGCAAAAAGGCACCGGCGGGGCTGCGTTCAACAACCTTCTGGACGACAGCTATCATGTGAACCCCGCGCAGATCGACTTTGTGGCCCATGCTCGCAGCATGGGCGCAACGGTGGTGAAAGCAGGCTCTATCGCCCAGCTTGAGACGGAACTGCAGGCTGCCAAGACCGCCAAGATCCCCACTGTCATCGTGATTGACACCGATCCGATGCCCGGCACCGGGGCGGGTGGCACATGGTGGGATGTGGCCGTGCCCGAAGTGTCAACGCGGGCCGAAGTGAATGAGGCCCGCAAGGGATATGAGGAAGCGACCAAGCGGCAATGGCTGGTCAACTAGGAACCACAAGATGATTCAATTCGGAACCAACCCCATCGCCTGGGCCAATGACGACGACCAAACCATCGGCGCCGACATCTCGACCACCCGCATTCTGGACGAGGCGGGCCGTCAGATCGGCTTTGACGGCATTGAGAACGGCCACCGCTGGCCGGATGAGCCCGAGGCGCTTCGGGCGCTTTTGGCCGAATATGGTCTGAAATTCATCTCGGGCTGGTATTCGACCGAGCTGTTGGTGCGGTCGGTCGAGGATGAGATCAAGGCCTGCCAGCACCACCTTGCCAAGCTCAAGCACAATGGCTGTCAGGTGATGATCGTCTGCGAAACCTCCAACGCCATTCATGGCGACGCGGGCAAGCCGGTGAACGACCGCCCGCGCCTGACCCCTGCGGAAATGGTGGCGTTCGGGGCCAAGCTCGAGGCCTTTGCCGCCTATCTGGCAGGTGAAGGTGTGACCTTGGTGTATCACCACCACATGGGCACCATCGTCGAATCCCCCGAGGAGATTGACGCGCTGATGGCCGCCACTGGGCCCCATACCCACCTGCTGTTCGACGCGGGCCATTGCGCCTTTGGTGGGGGTGACCCGGTGACCGTGCTGACCAAACACGCCGCCCGCGTGCGGCATTTCCATGCCAAGAACATCCGTCCCGCCATCACCGCCAAGGTGCGCGCCGAAGGCTGGTCTTTCCTGAAGGCCGTTGTCGGTGGCGCCTTCACTGTGCCCGGCGATCAGGACGGCGGAGTGGATTTCGGGCCGCTGTTGAAGATTCTGGCCGCTCATCATTATGACGGCTGGATCGTGATCGAGGCCGAGCAAGACCCGAAGGTTCGCAACCCGCTCTTGTATCAGACCCTTGGCTTGGCCACGCTGAAGCGTCAGGCCAAAGAGGCCGGCCTGATTTAGCGCTGCAAAGGGCGAGGTGGGGGCCCGCCCCCACACCCCGGGAGTATTTTTGCCAAGATGAAAGGGCACCATATGTCAAACCTGTTGCGCAAACCTGATGGCACTCAGGGCAAGGTGCATGACATCACGCCCGAGACGGCAGGCTGGGGCTATGTCGGCTTTGCGCTTTATCGGCTGGCAGCGGGCGACAGGGTGTCTGCGGCAACCGGGGAGAATGAGGCGATTCTTGTGATCGTGGAGGGTAAGGCGCAGATCACCGCCTCGGGGCAGGATTGGGGTGTGATGGGCGCGCGGATGGATGTGTTTGAAAGAACGCCACCCCACTGCCTTTATGTGCCGAACTGCGACACATGGGAGGCGGTCGCGACCACCGACTGCACCCTTGCGGTCTGTCGCGCGCCGGGCAAAGGCGGGCACAAGGCGCAGCGTTTGGGCCCCGAGGGGATTGAGCTGACCCCTCGCGGCAAGGGCACCAACACGCGCTATGTGAACAACATCGCCATGGAGGCGCGGGATGTGGCCGACAGCCTGCTCGTGACCGAGGTGTTCACCCCGGCGGGGCATTGGTCAAGCTATCCCAGCCATCGCCATGACGAGGACGACTTTCCGCGCATGACCTATCTGGAAGAGACCTATTACCACCGGCTGAACCCTGCCCAAGGGTTTGGCATCCAGCGAGTCTATACCGAGGATGGGTCACTGGACGAAACCATGGCGGTGAAGAACCACGATCTGGTCTTGGTGCCGAAAGGCCACCATCCCTGCGGCGCGCCCTATGGCTATGAGATGTATTACCTGAACGTCATGGCCGGCCCGCTGCGAAAATGGCGGTTTCAGAACGACCCCGACCATGACTGGATCGCCCAGCGCGACGCCTGAAGCCTATTGCTGTCCGATTCCGCTGACCATCAGCGGCTGACCGTGGATCTGTCGGAAGAGGGGCGCGCCATGTTTCTGCTGCTGGTTCCCACTGCGCTTGAGCTGTCGACGGACCCTTGGCCCTTTGTCCGAGGCGGAGCCGCATCAGGTGCTGGATTTGCTCATGCGGCTGGCCTGAAGATGCCCGGCCTTAATGTGCCGGTCCCGAAAGGATTTGACCTCGGCTGCGCTGGGCGCGTGCCCGGTAAAGGTCAGCGCATAGGGCGGGATTCGGTCTAGGCGGGGCAACAAGGGCTCATCAACCCGCATCGAGATATAGCCGATCTGCGTCAGATAAACGGTGTGGGCGCGGATATCGGCCTCGGCATCCGGATAGCCAAAGCGCAGGAACATCGTCTTGATCGCTGCGATCCGTGTGGCATCGGCGGCGGCCAATGTCTTGGCCAGCGCCGGATCGGTTAGCGCCCAGGTTCGGATGGCGAATTCAAGGCGGCTGTCGAACAGATCCTGAATGATCCAGCAATCAAAGAGGTTCAGAACCGCCTCGGTGATCGTGGCCGCTGGGGCTTCGGTCTGGCGCATCAGATTGGCCGTGTTGCGGCTTTGCCAACGCGCCACCAGCCCATCCAACAGCGCCTCACGGTCGGCAAAGTGCCAATAAAAGCTGGTGCGGGACAGACCCAGCTTTTCGGCCAGCGGCATGACCTTGACCGCCTCGACCCCGCCTTCGACCAAAAGCTGATAGGCGGCATCCAGCCACAGATCGGCCGAGCCGCGCCAGCCGCGCTCATTGGGTGCAGGGGTGTCCATGGGGCAGACCCTAGGCAGTTTGGCCCTGTGCCGCAACCCGCCAATCCCGGCCACGGCGAAACTCGACACCAGTGTCGACTTTATGATTGACTTGCACGGCGCGGCCCATAATCTTGGGCCAACCTTGGAGAAAGCCCATGTCCAACGATCCGCTTTTGCAGCCCTATCAGCTGAAACATCTGACGCTGCGCAACCGCATCATGACCACCAGCCATGAACCGGCCTATGGTGAAGACGGTATGCCAAAAGATCGTTACCGACTTTACCACCTTGAGCGCGCCAAGGCGGGCGTGGCCATGGTGATGACGGCGGGCTCGGCATCGGTAAGCCGTGACAGCCCGCCGGTGTTCACCAACCTTCTGGTCTGGAAGGACGAGGTGGTTCCGTGGATGAAGCGCCTGACCGATGACTGCCATGAGGCGGGGGCGGCGGTGATGATCCAGCTTTCCCACCTTGGCCGCCGCACCCGGTGGGACAAGGGCGATTGGCTGCCGGTTCTGGCGGCAGGGCCGTCGCGCGAACCGTCGCACCGCGCCTTTCCCAAGGTCATGGAAGATTGGGATATTTCCCGCGTGGTCAAGGATTACGCCGATGCCGCCGAGCGGATGGCGGCGGCGGGTGTCGATGGGGTGGAGTTTGAATGCTACGGCCACCTGATGGACCAGTTCATCAGCCCGCTGACCAATGGCATGCCCGCTGGACCCTATGACGCAAGCAGCCTTGATAACCGCCTGCGCTTTGCCTTTGACGTGCTGCAAGCCTGCCGCGACCGGGTGGGGCCAAAGTTCCTGCTTGGCATGCGCTATGTCGCCGATGAGGACGCGCCGGGCGGGTTGCCGGTGGAAGAGGGCGTCGAGATGGCGCGGCGGTTCAAAGCCTCGGGTCTTGTCGATTTCGTCAACATCATCCGGGGGCGGATTCACACTGATCCGGCGATGACCGATGTGATCCCGATTCAGGGCATGAAATCCTCGCCACATCTGGATTTGGCGGGGCGGATCAAGGCCGAGGTCGGCCTGCCCACCTTCCACGCCGCCCGCATTGCCGATGTGGCGACCGCCCGTTTTGCGGTGTCGTCGGGGCAGTTGGATATGGTCGGCATGACCCGCGCGCATATGGCGGACCCGCATATTGTGCAGAAAATTGTCGAAGGGCGCGAAGAGGATATACGCCCCTGCGTTGGCGCAACCTATTGTCTGGACAGGATTTATCAGGGCGGCATGGCGCTTTGCATCCACAACCCGGCGACGGGGCGTGAGGAAACCGTGCACCACACCATCACCCGCGCCGAGACGGCGAAGAAGGTGGTGATTGTGGGCGCTGGCCCGGCGGGGCTGGAGGCCGCGCGGGTGGCGGCGGAACGCGGGCATCGCGTGGTGGTGTTTGAGGCCGCCGATGAGCCGGGGGGTCAGGTGCGCCTGACCGCCCGGACGAAGCGGCGGTCGGAGATGATCGGCATTATCGACTGGCGCATGGCCCAAGCGGCGGCGCGGGATGTGGAGTTCCGGTTCAACACCTTTGCCGAGGCGGGGGATATTCTGGCCGAGAAACCCGATGTGGTGATCATCGCCACGGGGGGCCTGCCAGAAAAGGACATTCTGGAGTTTGGCAATGATCTGACCGTCACCTCTTGGGACATTCTGTCGGGCGATGTGAAGCCGGGGCAGAACGTGCTTTTGTATGATGACGCGGGCGACCACACCGCGCTGCAAGCCGCCCAAGCCTTGGCCGAAGCCGGGGCAACGGTGGAAATCATGACCCCCGACCGCAGCTTTGCGCCGGAAGTCATGGCGATGAATCTGGTGCCCTATATGCGGGCCATGCAGGATAAGAATGTCACGTTTACAGTGACTTACCGTCTGACCGGCGCCAAGAAATCAGGCAACCAACTGACCGCCGTGATCGGGTCAGACTATATGAAACTGGCGCAAGAGCGGCAGTTTGACCAAATTGTCGTCAACCATGGCACGCAGCCTTTGGCCGATGTGTATTTCGATTTGAAACCGCAGTCGGAAAACCTTGGCGCGGTGGATTATGAGGCGTTGATTGCAGGCAAGCCGCAGATGCTGAATGGCGGGCCGAAGGGGTTCAAGCTGTTCCGCATTGGCGATGCGGTGGAAAGCCGGAACACCCATGCCGCGATCTATGATGCGCTGCGACTGGTGAAGGATCTGTAAAGGGTCAGATTCCGGCCAGTTCGGCCACGATGGCGCGGGCGGCGGCGGCGGGGTCTGCCGCCTGCCAGATCGGGCGGCCCACAACGATGTGGTTTGCGCCATCGGCCATCGCCTTTGCCGGGGTGGCGATGCGTTTCTGATCGCCGCTGGCCGCCCCTGCCGGGCGCACGCCGGGGGTAACGATCAAGCGGCCTGCTGCCTGCGGCAAGGCGCGGATCATGGCGGCCTCTTGCGGGGAGGCGATCACACCATCAGCCCCCGCCTCCAGCGCCTTTGCGGCGCGTTCTAAGGTGATGTCATGGATGTCGCCGGGCTTGATGAGGTTGGCATCGAGATCGGCGCGATCAAGGCTGGTCAGCACGGTAACTGCCAGAATTTTCAGGTCTTTTCCACGCTTGCCTTCGCAGGCGGCGCGCACCACCTGCGGGTCACCGTGGACGGTCAGAAAGTCCAGATCATACTGGGCAATCCCGCGAACGGCAGCTTCGATCGTCGCGCCGATGTCAAAGAGCTTCATGTCCAGAAAGATGCGCTTGCCGTGTTCCTGCTTCAGCTCATTGGCGAGCGCAAAGCCGCCGCCAGTCAGCATGCCAAGCCCGATTTTGTAAAAGCTGACGGCATCCCCCAGCCGGGCGGCAAGGTCGAGCCCCTGCACCACGTTCGGGACATCAAGGGCAACGATCAGGCGGTCATCGGACATGGGGGCCTCTGGCGAAATTTCGGGGGGTTTGGGCGGAAGATCCTTGCTTGTCAAGCGACTGGGCATAACCCCCTGAAATCACAGAAAACCCCTGTCTGGGATGCGTCTGGTTTGCGTCTGACATCTGTAGGGCATCCGTCCCGACACCGCGCAGCCCGTGCCGGATTGACAGGCGGGGCTTGTGGCGCGAGTCTGGTGGGATAGCCAAAGGTATTTTTATGGACTTCAACATTTCGATTGAGCGGCCCGAGGGCAGCCCCAATTCCGGCCCGATTACCGTGGGCTGGTTCCTGACATCTGACAAAGGCGCTGTGCTCTATGATCCGCCCGAGCGGGTGTCGTTCCGGCAGACCAACAAGACCCATTCGAAAAGCGCGGGCCGCTGCCCCGGAGTGATCCAGCTGGAAAGCCGCTATTTCATGGTGAAGTGTCCCTTCGACATTCACCTTGGCTTTGGCCGGGATGACAAGGGCAAGGCGGTGCTGATCAACCGCGCGGGCACGGCCAGCCCCATTCGCGCCAACAAGCTGGGCGAGGTGATGACGCTGGTGAACGAGGCCGAGTGGCGCTATCCCGACCGGCCCACGGTGCAGCTGATGCTGCCCTACTGTTTTATCGCGGATGAGTTGGTCTATATCACCCAGCTGTCGGCCTTTATGCATTACCGCAAAGAGCAGCTGCCCGGCACGATCTTTGGCGGGCGGTTCCCGGTATCGATCTGGCCGCGCCCGTTGATGTGGGCGTTTGAGTGGCATGAGCCGGAGAAGGACCTTGTCCTGAAACGCGGCGAGCCGCTGTTCTACTGCCAGTTCGAAGGCGAAGGCCCAGATCGCCCGGTGCAGGTGGTCGAAGCAGAACGGACGCCGGAGTTGCAGACCTATCTGGAGCAGATCGGCGGGGTGGTGAACTATGTCAACCAGACCTTCGGGCTGTTCAAAGCGGCCGAAGCGATCCGGCCGAAGAAGCTGCTGACGCCGAAGGCAAGGGAGTGAGTTTTTGGGGGGATGAGGCTTCCCGGAAGGGAAGTGGTGCCGCTGAAGGGACTCGAACCCCCGACCCCATCATTACGAATGACGTGCTCTACCAGCTGAGCTACAGCGGCCTTTGGTGACGGGCTCTTAGCACCCCTGCCGGGCGCTGTGTAGTCCTAATCTGCACGTCTTGCGACGGCGGCGAGGTCGATGATGTCGGGGTCCTGCGCGGGATCGGGGGCGGGTTTGGCGGGCGGTTGGACCATGAGGGGCAAAAGCTCGGCGCCGCGGGCACTTTGGGCGGTGTTTTCCTGGGGTTCGCGCCAGGAGAGGGTGTCGAACCCGCCGCAATTGTCGCAGATCGGGTGCCATTCGGCGTGGATGGCTTGGCATTTGTCGCAACACCACTGCGGGCCGCGCGGCGCGACGAGCGCCTTGGAGAGCCAGCCCCGCACCACCGCCTCATCAGAGCCTTCGCCGCGTTCGATGGCGGCCATGAGCGCTAGTGCGCGCTGCGTTGGGTGGCGGTCGACCATGTCGCCCAGCGCGCGGCGGGCGGCGGGGAAATCTTCGGCGGCGATCAGCATTTCGGCCTGCAGAAGGCGGGTCTCGTCATGCTCGGGGTGACGGGCGATCAGGGGTTTGAAGCGCTTGATCCGGGCGTCGGGGGTCTCATCGGGTTCGATCTCGGCAAAGACGGCGGAGAGGTCGGGGTGGGGGATGCCCTCCCACGCCTTTTTCACCACGCGGGTGGCGCCTTTGCGGTCGCCCTTGGCGATGAGGCTGCGGGCGGCCATGACGGCGGCGGGGATGAGGTCGGGCGATTTGCGGTTGGCCTCAATCGCGGCTTCGCGGGCCTCAACCGTGGCGGTTTCGTCCATGATGCCCTTGGCCTCTTGCAGGGCCAGAACCGCATCGCGGCGGCGGAACACGTCTTTGGTCAGACCGCCGGTCTTGAGCTTGGCGCCGAGTGTGGCGCGCGCGCCTTTCCAGTCGGCGCGTTCGGATTGCAGTTTCAGGAGGATATCCTGCGTTTCGGCATGTTTGGGTTTCAGCGCAAAGGCCTTTTCGGCCAGTTTCAGCGCGGTTTCGCCGTCCCCTTCGGCCAGCTTTTGGTGCATGAGGCCCCGGATGCCGACAAAGCGGGTGCTGTCTTCGGCCAGAAGCCTCTTGTAAGCCTCAGTCGCGCGTTTGCCGTCGCCCGCGGCTTCGGCGGCCTGGGCGATCAACAGCGTCGTCAGCTCGGGGCTTTCAAGATATTTCTCGGCCCGTTGTGCCCGCATCAGGGCCAAGCGACCCTCGCCCGAGGCAAGGGCGAGAAAGCCGTCGGACAGGGCCTGATAGCCTTTGCGCTGGCGGTCGCGGTCGAAATAGCGCGAGATGGCGGTTTCATCGCCGTTGAGAAAGCGCAAGGTGGCGACGAGAAGGCCGATGATCTTCATCACGATCCAGATCACCAGCATCAGCACCAGAAGGGTGATGACGGCTTGCAGCGGGCCAAGGGTGAATTCATAGCCCGCCGCCGCAATGCGGATGCCGCCGCCGGTGTCGACAAGGATGCTTGCGCCGAAGGTCAGCCCTGCGACCACGGCGACGAACAGCACGACTTTCAGCAAAGACCAGATCATGCCGTCCCCTTATCCGCCGATGGTGTCGGCCAGTTCGCGCAAGGCGGTGATCGCCGAGAGCCGTTGGTCTGCCGTGCTGCGCCAGTCTGCCATGGCCGCACGGGCGACCTCGGGCAGGCCGTCAAGTTCGGCAAGGGTGGTCACAAGATCGCCTTTGGCCAGCGCTGCCTCGGCGCGCGAGAGGATGGCGTCGGGGTCGCTGCCCTCACGCGGGGTAAGGGAGCGCGCGCCGGTCTGGGTGCGGAAGAAGCTCATGGCGCGGTCGGTCCAGCTGTCGCCCATGTCGGCGCGCAGGGCGGCTTCGAGGGCGGCGCGGGCGGCTTCGGCAAAGCTGTCTTGCAGGGTGGCAAGGCTGGGCACGCCTGTTTCAGCGGCTTGGGACAGGAGAGGCGACACATCTGGGCCAAGTGCCGCGAGTTCGGGGCCAAAGGGCGCGCCGCTTTCGACGGCGGCGCGCAGAGCGGCAAGGGCGATGCGCCGTTCGGCGGCCAGATTCAGCGCCTCGGCGTCGGCCTTGAGGCGGTTGGCCTGATCTTCGGCCTCTTTCAGCCGCGCCTCGGCTTCGGCGGCGAGGGCAGTGATATTGGCGGGTACCGGGCCGGAGGCTTGCAGCGTGGCCAGATCGCTTTGCAACTGGGCGATGGCGGCTGTGATGGCTGCGGTGTCTTCAGCGCGTTCCGCGGGGCCGGTTTCAAGGTCGGCGACGCGGCCGTTCAGGGTGGCCAGCGTGTCCATCAGGGGCGAGAAGTCGGGGAGGGATTGGCTTTCCAGCGTGGCAAGGCGGGTTTGCAACTGGGCAAGGTCATTGGCCTGTTCGGCCAGCTTGCGCTCTAGCTCGGCGGTGGAGGCGAGGGGCCAGCCTTGGGGCACCAGTTGCGCTGCGCCAAAGCCAAGGCTGGCAGCGATGGCGCCGCCCAAGAGAAGCGCCATAAGGCCGCCGCTGCGCTGGGCGGGTTTGGCTTCGGGCTTGGGGCTGTCATCTTGTGGGGACGGGGCGGCGTCGACGGCCTGATCGTCTTTCCGGCTGGTCAGATCATCCGTGTCGGACATGGCCGCGTTCTCCTCGGACCCCACCTATTGGAGGCTATCCCAAGGTAGCGCCTAGAGGTGACCGGATTCAAGGTTTGCATCTGCAGAAAGCATCTGGAGCACGGTCTGCAGCATGTTTCCGCCGTTGGGGTGCGGGGCGACGGCCAATCGGGCGGGGGTCAGGGCCTGCGCCTCGGTCGCGGCGGCTGGGCTGATGGCGGCGATCCAGAGGGGGGCCGTGGCCTTTGGCGGCAGAGCTTGGGCGAGGATCTGGGCCGAGCGGGGGGAAAAGAGCGGCACCAGAACCGGGTCTTCGCCCTGCAAAAGGGTGAGGGCGGCGGGGGAGAGGGGGCAGGGTCTTTGGGCGTAAAGGATGGCGGAATGTGTCTCTATTCCGCTGTTTGTCAGGGTCTCAGCAAGGTTCCCGGCCACATCCTCGCCCCGGATGTGCAAGAGCGGGCCTTGGGGGTGCGCGGCGCGGATGAGGGCTGCAAGGGCATGAACATCCCCATCGGCAGAGATGGCCTGAAAGCCCGCTGTGCGGGCGGTGTCTGTGGTGCGGGGGCCGACGCAAAAGGCGGTTTCCGGCAGGGGGATACCGGTGGCGCGCAGGTGACCTGCGGCCTCGGCCCCGGTTTCCGACGTGAGGATCAGCGCGTGAAAGGGCAGGTCCGGCAGCGGGGGGTGCAGCCATTCGGTCTGCATCAAGGGCGATATCACGACCTGAACTGACGACAGACGCGCCTGCAGCGCCTGCGCAAAGCGCTGGCTTTGCGGCGCGGGGCGGGTCAAAAGGACAACAGGGGCGCGGGATTGTCTGGCCATGGCCAAGGTGTTACCTGCGCGGGACCTTTGAGGCAACGTTTGAAAACTATGGCCGCGCCGCTGACCTTTCTTGGCATCGAATCAAGCTGCGACGACACCGCCGCCGCCGTGGTGCGTCATGTGCCGGGTGCGGCGGCGCAGATTCTGTCCTCGGTTGTTGAAGGGCAGGTGGCGCTCCATGCCGATTTCGGCGGCGTGGTGCCCGAGATTGCTGCCCGCGCCCATGCCGAGCGGCTGGATCATTGCGTTGAGGCGGCCTTGGTGCAGGCGGGGCTGAGCTTGCGCGATCTGGACGGCATTGCGGTGACCGCCGGGCCGGGGCTGATTGGCGGGGTGTTGTCGGGGGTGATGCTGGCTAAGGGTCTGGCGGCGGCCAGCGGGCTGCCGATGGTGGGGGTGAACCATCTGGCGGGCCATGCGCTGACGCCACGGCTGACAGATGCGGTGGGCTTTCCCTATTTGATGCTGTTGGTGTCGGGCGGGCATTGTCAGTTTCTGATTGCCAAGGGTGTGGACGAGTTCCAGCGCCTTGGCGGCACGATCGACGATGCGCCGGGCGAGGCCTTTGACAAGACCGCGAAACTGTTGGGTCTGTCGCAGCCGGGCGGGCCTGCGGTGCAGGCTGAGGCGGCTTTGGGCGATGTGCGGCGCTTTGGGTTTCCGCGTCCGCTGCTGGACCGGCCGGGGTGCGATATGTCTTTTTCCGGCCTGAAGACCGCGCTTTTGCGGGCGCGGGATGCGGTGGTCGCGGAAAAGGGCGGATTGACGGTGCAGGACCGGCGCGATCTATGCGCGGGGTTCCAAGAGGCGGTGGCCGATGTGCTGGTGGAGAAATCCCGCCGGGCGTTGGAGGTGTATCTCGCGCTTTCCCCGGCTGTTCCGGTTCTGGCGGTGGCGGGTGGGGTCGCGGCGAATGCGGTGATCCGCGCCAAGCTGATGGCGCTGTGTGACAAGATGGGCGTGCAGTTTCTGGCACCGCCCTTGGCTTTGTGCACCGACAATGCCGCGATGATCGCTTGGGCCGGGATGGAGCGGTTTCGCACCGGGGCGCGGGATGATGCGGCGCTGGTGGCGCGGCCGCGCTGGCCCTTGGACCAGACGGCGGCCCCGATGATCGGGTCGGGGAAGAAGGGGGCCAAGGCATGATCGCGATTGCCGGAGCCGGGGCCTTTGGCACCGCCTTAGCCGTCGCCTTGGGGCGCGAGGGTCGGGCGGTGACGCTCTGGGCGCGCGATGTGGGGGAGATGGCGGAGCGGCGGCGGAACGCGCGCTATCTGCCGGGGGTGGATTTGCCCGAAACAGTGACTGTGACGGCGGATCGTGACGTGTTTGCGCGGGCTGAGGTGGTGCTGTTGGCCGTGCCGATGCAGGCGCTGGGCGGGTTTGTCGAGGCCAACGCCGCGCTGTTTGGCGGCAAGTGGCTGGTCGCCTGTTGCAAGGGCGTGGATATGGCGACGTTGCAGGGGCCAAGTGCGGTGATCCGTGCGCGCTGTGCGGATGCCCAGATTGCGGTGCTGACGGGCCCAAGTTTTGCCGCCGACATTGCGCGGGGCCTGCCCACCGCGTTGACCCTGGCCGGGGCGGATGAGGCCTTGCAGGCGCGGCTTTCGACGCCGTCGCTGCGGCTGTATCGCAGCGCCGATGTGGTGGGGGCGGAACTTGGCGGCGCGTTGAAGAATGTGATGGCCATTGCGGCGGGTGTCGTCATGGGCGCAGGGCTGGGCGACAGTGCGCGCGCGGCGCTGATGACGCGGGGCTTTACTGAGATGCAGCGCTTTGCCTTGGCCAAGGGCGCGCGTGCCGAGACGCTGGCGGGGCTGTCGGGGTTGGGCGATTTGATTTTGACCTGCACCTCGGCCCAGTCGCGGAATTTCCGTTTTGGGCAGGCGATGGGCCAAGGGGCGGCATTTGATCCAACCATCACGGTTGAGGGGTCTGCGACTGCGGTTGCGGTGGCCAAGATTGCCCAGCGTGACGGGATTGAGATGCCGATCACCCAGATGATTGCCGCGCTGATGGCGCAAGAGATCACCCTGCGACAGGCCATTCAGGCGCTGATGTCGCGGCCATTGAAAGAGGAATGACCCATGCGTTTTGCCCTGATCTGTACTGACAAAGCCGACCATCTGGAGGTTCGCAAGGCCAACCGGGATGCCCATTTGGCGCATATTGCGTCGTCGGGCGTGGTGGAGATGGCGGGGCCGTTTTTGAACGACAAGGGCGAGATGTCGGGGTCTTTGGTGATCCTTGAGGTGGGCAGCAAAGCCGAGGCCGAGGCTTGGGCTGCCGCTGACCCCTATGCCAAGGCGGGGCTGTTCGCCAAGGTGCGGATCGAGGAATGGAAAAAGGTGATCGGGTGAGCCGCTGGCTGTTCAAATCTGAACCCGACACCTGGGGCTGGGCCGATCAGGTGGCGCGCGGTGACGTAGGTGAGGAATGGCACGGCGTGCGCAACTATCAGGCGCGCAACAATATGCGGGCGATGCGGGTGGGGGATCTTGGGTTCTTTTACCATTCCAACATCGGCAAGGAGATTGTCGGCATTGTCGAAGTGATCCGCGAAAGCGCGCCCGACAGCACGACGGATGATCCGCGGTGGGACTGTGTGATGGTGCGGGCGCAGCGCGCGTTCAAGCGGCCGGTGAGCCTTGAGGATTGCAAGGTGGTGCCGGGGCTGGAGGCGATGGCGCTGGTCAAGAGCCCCCGGCTTTCGGTGCAGCCGGTGACGGCGGAGGAATGGCAGATCATCTGCCGCTTGGGTGGGATTGAATGAAGGGCCTCGCACCCCTACGAGACCCTTCACCACCCCACGCGCTCCCCTAGCACCGCACGTGTTCTGAAAAGGTCTCGGACATGCTGCCCTGCAGGGTGACCATAGCGCAAAAGACCGGGCTTGGGCAAAGGCCAAGCGCGTAAGGTTTGAGGCGAATTTGGTCAGTGCCGGGTGTCGGGCAGGAGGAAAGCGGCCAGCCCAAGAAGGGGCAGGACAGCGCAGATCTGATAGACCGCGACGATGCCCCAATGGTCGGCCAGAACGCCCAGAATGGCGGCACCAATCGCGCCGATTCCAAAGGCCAGCCCGAACAAAAGCCCTGCGACCATGCCGGTTTTTTCCGGCATCAGGTCTTGGGCATAGACCACTATCGCCGGGAAGGCCGAGGCCAATACCAAGCCAGCCAAGGCCGCGACAATGACCGAGGGCACCAAGGGCAGGAAGGGCAAGGAAAGCGAGAACGGGAGAACGCCCAGAATCGACCACAAGATCACACGGCGCCGTCCAATGCGGTCGCCGATCGGGCCGCCAATGAGAGTACCTGCAGCAACTGCGACGAGAAAGACGAAAAGGCAAAGGTTCGCTTGGGCCATCGACAGGCCAAAGCGCTCGATCAGGTAAAAATTGTAGTAGCTGGAAAACGAAGCGCTGTAGACGAACTTGGAGAAAATCAACAAAATCAGAATGTCCATGCTGCGGCGCGCGACGTCCCGAGGCGGGGCCGAGGCGACAGCGCGGGCTTTATTGTGGGCGGCGCGGCTTACGCCCGCTGATATATACCACCGTCCGACAACATAGAGCAGGACCATTCCAGCCAGCGCGACACCTGCAAACCATTCGATCGAGGCTTGTCCGCGCTCTAGAACTATGAATGCAGCCGCCAGAGGGCCAAGAGCAGAGCCCGCATTGCCGCCCACTTGAAACACTGATTGGGCAAAGCCTCGGCGCGCACCGGCAGCGAGGCGGGCAAAGCGAGACGCTTCAGGATGAAACACCGCTGAACCAAGGCCGATAAGAGCCACGGCAAAGAGCAGCAACTCGAAGCTGGCGGCATGGGCCAGCAGGATTAGCCCCACCCCGGTTGAGGCCATGCCCGCAGCCAAAGCATAGGGCATTGGGCGCTTATCAGAATACAGCCCGATCAAGGGCTGCAGAAGCGAGGCAGTGCCCTGAAAAACAAAGGTGATCAGGCCGATTTGGGTGAAGGAGAGCTGCAGGTTTTCTTTGAACAGCGGATAGCCTGCCGGGATCAAGGACTGCATCAGATCATTTAGGAAATGGCCAAGCGCCACGGCAAAAATCACCGGGATAACGGTGGTCTCAGCGCCTTGAGTGCTATTTGGGCGGGCGGGCATGATTGGCCTTAATGATGCAGACGGGCGGCACAATGGCCGCCCGTCCAGAAAAGTTCAATGGTAGAAGACGTTTACTTGTAGGCGGATTCCTTGCCGAAATGCTTGACCAAAAGGTAATAGAATACGGCGCGGTACTTGTTGCGTTCTGATTTGCCATAAGTGTCGATGGCGGCATCGATGCCCTGCATCAGCTTGGGGCCAGCAGGCAGTCCGAGCTTTTTGACCAGAAAGTTCTTTTGAACACGCTCCAGTTCAGCGGCATCGCTGGCGGCGACGGTTTCGGCGTCATTGTCATAGATCGCCGGGCCGCAGCCGATGGTCACTTTGGTCAAGAGCGCCATGTCAGGCGTCATCTTGCACTTGGTCTTAAGGTCATCGGCATATTTCGCAATCAAATCGTCTCTCTTGCCCATGGTCAATTTCCTGTTTGAAAAGCCGGCTTGCCGGAGGTTGAATGGCGCGATGTTACGCAAGGACGCGGCATGCTCAAAGGGAAATGTCAGGGGCAGTTCCCCTGTGGTTTGTGGTCCGAGTTTTCAGCTGGCGGATAAGACAAAGGGGCCCGAGGGGCCCCTTTGCTGGATCACTGGCGGTGAGTGGGCCGCAGATCAGTAGCGGTAATGTTCCGATTTGAACGGGCCATCCACCGTGACGCCGATGTAGTCGGCCTGTTCCTTGCGCAGTTCGGTCAGTTTGACACCGATCTTCTTGAGGTGCAGGCGGGCGACTTTTTCATCGAGCGCCTTGGGCAGGATATAGACGCCGGGGACGTAGTCTTGGCCTTTGGTCCAAAGTTCGATCTGGGCCAGAACCTGATTGGTGAAGGAGGCCGACATCACAAAGGACGGGTGACCCGTGGCATTGCCAAGGTTCAACAGGCGGCCTTCGGAGAGCAGGATCAGACGGCTGCCCGAGGGCATCTCGATCATGTCCACCTGTTCTTTGATGTTGGTCCACTTGTGGTTGCGAAGGCTGGCGACCTGAATTTCGTTGTCGAAATGGCCGATGTTGCCGACGATGGCCATGTCCTTCATCTCGCGCATGTGTTCGATGCGGATGACGTCGCGGTTGCCAGTGGTGGTGATGAAGATGTCGGCACTGGCGACTTCGTCTTCCAGAAGGGTGACTTCGTAGCCGTCCATTGCCGCCTGCAGGGCGCAGATCGGGTCCACTTCGGTGACCTTCACGCGGGCACCGGCGCCGCGCAGGGAGGCGGCGGAGCCTTTGCCCACATCGCCATAACCGCAGACCACGGCGACCTTGCCAGCCATCATGGTGTCGGTGGCACGGCGGATGCCGTCGACCAGCGATTCTTTGCAGCCATATTTGTTGTCGAACTTGGACTTGGTCACAGAGTCATTCACGTTGATCGCCGGGAAGGGCAATTGACCGGACTTGTGCAGATCATAGAGGCGATGCACGCCCGTGGTGGTTTCCTCGGACACCCCTTTGATGGCGGCCTTGGTTTTGGTGAAGAAACCGGGGGTTTCTTTCATGCGCTTGTAGATCTGCTTTTTGATGACCTCTTCCTCTTCCGACTGCGGAACGGGGATGATGTCTTCGCCTGCTTCGGCGCGTGCGCCGAGAAGAACGTACAGCGTGGCGTCGCCGCCATCATCGAGGATCATGTTCGCGCCTTCGGGGAACATGAAGGATTTGTCGAGGTAATCCCAATGCTCGGTCAGGGTCTGGCCCTTGATGGCGAAGACCGGGATGCCGGCGGCGGCAATGGCGGCGGCGGCGTGGTCTTGGGTTGAGAAGATGTTGCACGAGGCCCAACGCACATCGGCGCCAAGGGCTGTCAGCGTTTCAATCAACGCGGCGGTCTGGATGGTCATGTGCAGCGAGCCCACAATCCGCGCGCCCTTGAGCGGCTTCGTGGTGCCAAACTCTTCGCGGCAGGCCATCAGGCCCGGCATTTCGGTTTCGGCAATGGTCAGTTCTTTGCGGCCGAAGTCAGCCAATCCAATGTCTTTGACGATGTAATCCGCAGCCATAGCGGCGCTCTCCTTGATCCTTTGATTGGTGGGCAGATAGCATTATGAAGGCGCTTCGACAACCAAGGCCCGCATCATGAAACAACCCCGTGCTTGGCAGCGCATGCTTTCCGGCCGCAGACTTGACCTCTTGGACCCCACACCGATGGATATCGAGGTGGAAGACATCGCCCATGGGCTGGCCTTTGTGGCGCGTTGGAACGGCCAGACGCGGGGGGATTGGCCCTATTCGGTGGCCGAACATTCGCTGCTGGTGGAAGAGATTTTCAGCCGCCAAAACCCGGGCATCGCGGCGCGCTGGCAATTGGCGGCGCTGCTGCATGATGCGCCGGAATATGTGATCGGTGACATGATCAGCCCGGTCAAAGCCGCGATTGGCGCGGCTTATGGCGAGTTGGACCTGCGGTTGACGGCGGCGGTGCATCTGCGCTTTGGGCTGCCGGCGCAGTTGCCGGGGGCGATCAAGACGGCGATCAAATCGGCTGACAAAATCTCGGCCTGGTTGGAGGCGGTGCAAATCGCGGGGTTTACCGAGGCCGAGGCAGACAAGCTGTTTGGCCGGCCGGAAACCGCGGTGCTGCGCGGACTTAAAATCAAGTTGGAGCCGCCCGCAACGGTGCGGGCGGCTTTCATCGCGCGTCACGCCGCGCTGCTGCAGGGCCTCTAACGCTTAAATCGAGAGGTCTTCGGGGGATTTTCCAGCCTTCAAAGCGGCTGCAAACCAGCGCGGCTTGCGGCCACGACCCGACCAAGTGTCCGATTTATCGGCTGGATTGGCATATTTCGGCGTCGCCGGTGCGCGTCTGCGGATCTTGGTAACAGCGCCCGTCAACTCAGCCAGCGAGAACCCCATCGCGCGGGCCTTTTCTTCAAGCTCAGCCAGGGCGTTCTTCTTTTTGCGATCTTCGAAGGTCGAAATGGCTTTCGATACCTTCGCCTGGAGATCCTTAAGCTCTTTCAAAGACAGGTCATCAATATTCATCGACATGTTGGCTTCCTTATGAACAATAAAACAATGCGTAAACCTAATGGGATAACGTCATAAGTCAGCTTATCGCGGTTGGCAACAAATCTGATTATCTTGGGCTGCGTTTTGCCAGAATGCGCTGAAGCGTGCGGCGGTGCATAGACAACCGGCGGGCGGTTTCGGACACGTTGCGATCGCACATTTCATAGACGCGCTGAATATGTTCCCAACGCACCCGATCCGCCGACATCGGGTTTTCTGGCGGTGCGGGCATCGCCTCGCCCTTGGCAAGAAGGGCGTTGGTGATGTCATTGGCGTCGGCGGGTTTGGAAAGATAATCTGTCGCGCCGATTTTTACGGCGGCCACGGCGGTTGCAATCGCGCCATAGCCGGTCAGCACCACGATCCGGCAATCGGGCCTGCGATCGCGCAGGGCTTCGACCACATCAAGGCCGTTGCCGTCTTCCAGCCGCAAGTCCACGACGGCGTAGGCGGGCGGGCGCGAAACGGCGATGGCGCGGCCTTCGGCAACACTGGCGGCGGTTTCAGGCTGAAAGCCGCGTTTTTCCATAGCTTTGGCAAGACGCTTTACGAACGCCTCATCATCATCCACCAACAAGAGGCTGCGATCTGTTCCCAGTTCGGCCGAGGGTTCGTCAACCATTCCCAGTCCTTCCATATCCGCCTGCGCTTAATCTAGGCCGTGAGGGGTGCCCGGTCAAACCGGGCAACGATGGCAGGGTCACGATCCTGACTTTGAGACGAAGCAGGCGGTCCGTGCTGCCATATCACTGGCGCTGTCCTCGCGCTTGAAAAACTCAACAAATCCATGACCGGGCAAAACGAGGTAGGTAAAGGTGGAATGGTCCACCAGATAGAATTCGTCGGTCGCGTCCTGCTTTTTGTAATAGGCCTTATAGGCCTGCGCGGCGGCCTTGATCTGTTCGTCGCTGCCGGTGAGACCGATCATTTTGGGGTGCAGGTTTGCGGCAAAATCACGCACCACCTCGGGTGTGTCGCGGGCAGGATCGATGGAGATGAAGGCGGGCTGCACGTCAAACCCGGATTCATCCAAGATATCGATCGCCTCGGCATTGCGGGCGTTGTCCATCGGGCAGACATCGGGGCAGAAGGTGTAGCCGAAATAAAGCAGCGTTGGCTTGGTGAAAATTTCGGCATCGGTCACGGTTTGGCCATCGCCGTTGATCAAGGACATTGGGCCGCCAATGGCGCCACCGCCCACGGCACCGCCCCGACATTCGGCAAAGATATCGGCGCTTTGATTGGACTGGATCACGTAATAAGTACCGCCCAGCAATGCCGCCATCGCAATCAGCGCCGCACCCGCATAGAGTTTTGTCATGCCCACCCACTCCGTTCACGCAGGTTCGCGTTGAACCCGTACCAGCACAGCCTTATCAATCACAGTATCCGCATCAAGGCCGATTGTCATGAAAACCGCAGGACATCTTGACGCTTTGCGCCCCGAGCGGGGCAATTGGCTTCGGCTTCAGACGCTGGTGCTGTTGCGCTGGATGGCGATTGCCGGGCAGCTTGTGGCGATTGGGGTGGCCACGCGGGTTTATGACATCGACCTGCCGCTTGGGCTGTGTTTCATGGCAGTGGGCGTGGCGGTCATTGCCAATTTGATTTTGGTGGCGGTGTATCCCGCCAACAAGCGGATGAGCGAGACCGAGGCGCTGTTGGCGCTGTTGTTCGATCTGACGCAGTTGACCTTTCTTTTGTTCCTGACTGGGGGCCTGTCGAACCCCTTTGCGCTGTTGATCCTTGCCCCGGTGACGGTCTGCGCCAGCACGCTGCGGCTGCGGGCGACAGTGTTTCTGGCGGCGCTGGCGGTGGCGTTTGTGTCGATCCTCGCCGTCTTGGCGGTGCCGATGCAGAGCGCCGGGGCACCCATTCGGATGCCGCCCTTGATTGGCTTTGGGTTTTGGCTGTCTTTGGTGATCGGGATCGTCTTTCTGGGGATCTATTCGCACCGGGTGGCTGCGGAAAAGCGATCTATGTCTGACGCGCTTTTGGCAACGCAGATGGCGCTGGCGCGCGAGCAGAAACTGACCGATCTGGGCGGCGTGGTGGCGGCGGCGGCGCATGAATTGGGCACGCCTTTGGCCACGATCAAGATGGTCAGCACTGAGATGTTGGATGAGTTGCAAGACCGGCCCGAACTGGCCGATGACGCGCGGCTGATCCGCGAGCAGGCCGACCGTTGCCGCGATATCCTGCGGTCAATGGGCAAGGCGGGGAAGGATGATCTGCACATGCGGTCGGCGCCCCTGAGCGCGGTGCTGCGTGAGGCCGCTGAGCCGCATTTGGGACGCGACAAGATGGTGAGTTTCGACCTTGCCCCCGGGGCGATGGCGGGGCCAGCCGAGCCCTTGATCCTGCGCGCGCCTGAGTTGATTCATGGGTTGCGCAATCTGGTGCAGAACGCGGTCGATTTCGCGCATTCGCGGGTCTGGATTGATGCAAGCTGGACAGAGACGAACCTGACACTGCGGATTATCGACGATGGGGATGGGTTCTCGTCGCAGGTGCTGGGCCGGATCGGGGATCCGTTTTTGCGGTCCCGTCGGGATGAGGCCGGGCCAAAGCGGCGGCCCGGGTATGAAGGCATGGGGCTGGGCCTGTTCATCGCCAAGACGCTGCTGGAGCGCACAGGGGCGGAGCTGTCGTTTGCCAATTCCTCAGACCCGTTTCTGGCAACAGGCGGGCGACCCGAGCGGTCGGGCGCGATTGTCGAGGTGGTTTGGCCGCTGGACCGAATCAGCGCCGAAAGCGGGGGTCCGCTGGGGGAAAATCAGCCGCTTGGCTGAGGCGCGGCAGGGGCGGCAGGTTTTGGGTTTCTAAACGTTAACGCTGCCTTAACCTGTCAATCATTGTATTGTGCCTTATTTCTTTGTATGCAAGGGTTTCATTGACCACGTGAACCTATTTTGGAACCTAGATCGATGCGCCCGTACCACCCCAGTCGCTTGGTGTTGAGGAAAGGTTGTTGGTACGTTTCTGTGACCAAGCCAACGCAATTGCAGTTCGGAAGTGACAAACAAGCACGACGATCAACAGGCACTTCGGACAAGCGGCAAGCGCAATACCTTCAGCATCGGTTGACTGAGGAGATTTATGCGCAGTTTGACAATCAGCTTGATCGAACCGATCCGGTTTTTGAGGCTCTTCGGCCAATGCTTGAAGCGCATGGGGTCAACACCCGGCAGTGGTATCAAGATGGCTTTGTCCTTCACACCGCCAAAGGGTCAGAAACTCTTGCTGCGCGGCTCTCTAAGTGGGATGGGAACATCAAGATCGATGGTACACCTGACCAGCGGCTAAGTGTTATTGAGAAGTGGAAAGCGTCCAACCACGTTGATCTTTGTGCGATGGTGTCCTCAGGGCTTGGTCATCCGATTCCGGCTTTCGTTTTGGCACTGCTTGGGCCTGAAGATCGTGCTGCCGTATTGGCAAAATCAAAGCCAGTAGAAGTGCCATCCGATTTGGTGATCCGCGCAGCAAAGATTCTACCCGAGGAAATGGCAATAAACCTCATTGATAGTACACGCAGGCTTCCACCCGTAGTGTTGTTGGATGAGGGTACCGCGGGCAGTGCGACATCATCACCGAATGATCCGACGTTAGCACACATAATCGAAGATTACCTGCCGAGCCGACCAGAAAAGTCACGTCGGAGCGACCGTATTCACCTGAACAAGTGGCTCTCACATAAGCTAGGTAGCAAGGCCCTTATCCAGATCGATCAATACGATCTGTACGAGTTTTTTGAGGAGTATGGCGAAAGGCTTTCGAAGAGCAGCATCGGGGTGCTTAGGGCAGCAATGTCCAATGTGTTCAACTGGGCAATCAAGCAGCGAGGTCTAAACGTAAGCAACAACCCTCTGAGGGGCTTGGATTTGAGTGACATTGGCCATGATGGTGTGGAGAAGCGTCCCTTTACGCATGACGAATTGCACAGACTGTTCAATCTCCCAATGACACCTGACGACAGGGCAGCACTGGCCATCTTGATTACCACAGGGATGCGGGGTGGGGAGTTGATGCAGATGCAAGAACTAAAGCTGCACACGGGCATCAAGCACTTTGACCTGCGCCACATACCAGCAGCCAAAACCAGAGGTAGTCGTCGCTTGGTTCCCGTTAGAGATGGCCTTGATGTAAAGCTACCTCTGCAAACAACCCAAGCGAGGCTCAATAACATAATCCGCAAGGAGTGGCCCGACGATCCAAGGGTGAGCCTTCACAGTCTGCGTCACAGCTTCAAAGACCTGCTGCGTGATCTGGAAGTGTCAAAAGAACTCAATGACTACATCACAGGACATGGTCAGGGAGACGTTGCAGGTGAGTACGGCATTGGTCCTTCTCTGGCAAAGCGGCTTGAGATCATCAACCGTATTGAACATCCGTGGCTGGCAGAACACACGCACAGTTGAAATGCGCCGACGGCAGATCAGCAATCTAGTGCCTAAGACACCAAAACACCGTGTTGATTTTTAGCCGCAAGTAAACGCCTCAGAACTGCCCGCAGAGCGGCATCTACAACTTTTGGATGCCTGATTAGTAACAACCCCAGTTGACGCTCCAGCGCCTTCTTTGGGGCCTCTAGGGATGTCCCTATTGGTGATTGGACATGTGCCTCGCTGACAGCATCCAATGTCACCAAATCCGGAAAGCCCAGCCCGAGAGTCTATGGTTGATCAGCTTTCCAGATTCTCTTTCTGCCCGTTTGTCTCAATTCTGAAGGCTAGTTGATCCTGCCCTATAGAACGAAATCCGACGCTGTTAGATTGTAAAGCCCCGTCAACCGGATTGCCATCTCAACACCAGTGTCCGCATCATTATCGATCCAGATCATCGTGTGGTCATTAGCGGTTCCGGCAAGATCAAACCTCTGGAATCTTACTTCACCTTGTGTGTTGCTACTGAAGTTCGCAGTACCGCGCCAGATAAACGTGTCATTGGCTGATGTCGAAGCAAAGGCATCGATGGCACTCAGATCGATCTTGTCCTGCCCCCTCACAAAGTCGGTGATCACGTCTGAAGCGTCTGCTGTTGTGCCAGATTCTTGCACATTGTTGAAAATGAACGCATCATTTCCAGCGTCACCGTTGAGTGTGTCATTGCCCGCACCTCCAATCAGACTGTCGTTGCCCGCGCCACCTGTCAGCCTGTCGTCGCCGGAACCGCCACTGAGGTTGTTCGCATTGGCATTACCTGTCAGCGTGTCGTTGTGGGCAGACCCAACAAGATTTTCGGTTGTTGTGAGAGTATCAGTTCCAGCGCCGACGGTGTTTTGAGCCGAAGTCAGTGACAAATTGACCGTAACAGCGGCGGCAGAGCCGTTGTAAGACGCCGTATCAATGCCGTCTCCACCTGTTAGGCTGTCATTACCTGCGGCACCTTCAAGCGTGTCGTTACCACCACCACCGATGATCGTATCGTTGCCACCGCCGCCAGAAATGCTGTTTGCAGCAGAGTTGCCGGTCAAAATGTTATTGCCGGAATTTCCGGTGCCATTGATCGCAGCACTACCCGTTAGGGTCAGGTTTTCGACGTTGGCTGTTAAGGTGTAGCTAGCCGCTGAAGATTGAACGAGATCAGTACCTGCTGATGCCACTTCAACAACAACATCAGAGGAACTATCCACGACGTAGGTGTCGTTATTCGCTCCACCTGACATGCTATCATTACCGGTTCCGCCATCCAGCGTGTCATTGCCCGCCCCACCAATGATTGTGTCATCGCCGCCGCCCCCGGATATGCTGTTGGCAGCCGAGTTGCCCGTCAAGATGTTCAAGCCAGTGTTGCCCGTCCCATTGATTTCAGCACTGCCAGTCAGCGTCAGATTCTCGATGTGTTGCCCAAGCGTTATGGTTGCAGATGACTGGACGGTATCGGTTCCAGCATTCGCCGCTTCGGTGATCGTGTCGCCACCATCCGTGATGTAGGTGTCATTGCCCGCGCCCCCAATCAGAGTATCTGCACCGGTCCCACCGTTTAGAACATTGTTTTGAGTGCTACCGAAAGATGAACCAGTCAACACATCATTTCCACTGCCCCCTTTAAGGCCGTCGATGCCCAAAAGAGAAACCCAGCCGGAACCTAGGTCTTGCCAATTGATTTCGAACCCAAGCGAGACCACAAGGTTGGAGGTGAAACGGCTTAGATCAAGCGTATCAATAACCCCACTGTCATAGCCGCCTTCAATGATACAACCGCCGTATTCATTGTTTAGCGGTTCAAAATGGAACGTATCTGAACCACTTCCTCCACCCACGTAATCACCTGATGCATCTGGTCCAATAGTTACTATATCATCGCCATCGCCAGCGCGAACACTACCGAAGCCACCGCCCAATGTGATTTCATCATCTCCCCCACCGGCGTCCATTTGCCGCACCCAACCGCTTCCAGTAACGATTACATCGTTTCCCCGCCCCAACCTTACGGAGTCGGCTCCACCATTTTGCAAAGTCAAGAAAGTTTTACCAACATTATACACCTGAATAGATCCAATCCAACCTTCATACTCGGTGCCATCATTGATCTGCGTAATATGGTGGATCCCTTCACTCAAACGGATTTGTTCAATACCCTCACTACCGACGTTAATGGTAACAGATGCGCCGCGACCGGCAGTGACTGAGCCCACCCAACCTGAGCTCACGTTTAGCGTACTTTCTCCTTGGCTCAGATTAATAAAATCAACACCGCCGCTTCCAATCGAGATGTTGTTGGTGGTAGTGAGGTCACCGTTCGTAGCAATAGACTGAACACCACCGCTGCCAGTCGAGACGGTATTCTTTCCATGACCGAGCGAGATTGATCCAACGCCACCGTTGCCGGTTTCGACGGTATTGTTGCCGTTTCCTAGGATAAGCGACCCAGCACCACCAGAGCCGACCGTTATGTTGGAGTTGTTTTCCGTCGTGATACTCGCCACGTACCCCGATCCAGTGGTGACAATATTGGTTGTCGCAGAAAGCTCGACCGCAGCTGTGTATCCAGATCCAAGCGTCACATCGTGAAGATCACCGTCCCAGCCAACAATGAACTTCACTTTGGTTGAGAGAAGATCAACGTCAGAGTTATAGCCAAGCGACAGGGTAGTAATGGATCGATCTACGCCGTCATCCACATCTCTAATAACTGCGATGTTGTTATACGCGCCACCAAAGCGCAGATTGACGATGAACCAATCTGTTCCACTAAGTAGCGCAGTTGTTTCCAGCGTTTCACTCTCATTGTCGAGATAAAAGCTCTGATACTGCATGTAACCGGATGTGCCGCTATCGGTATCCTGCACTTCATCCCAGCTTGTTGAGCCCCAGAGCGTGTCGAAATCGCTCTTTCCATCAAGCGTTATGGTCAACTCTCTTGTTTCGGTCATCAGTTATCTCTTTTTATTGGCGGCCGGTAACTTTTGCGCATATGTTTTTTCTATTTTTAGTGCAAATACCTTTTTGTGCAAGGGCCGACTGTTCAGAGGCGGAGCCGTTCGCCCCTAAATAATTGCCTTCAATGATAAAACACACGAACCGCCCCACCCCCTGCCCCAACCTCTAGCCCTGCTTTTCCTTTCCCCTGCCCTCTCATGACCCTTCAAGGCCTCCTAGCGCCCCAACCGATCTTTTCCCACAGCGCGCAGACGATAGGGACGGACATGGGCCTCAGATCGCTTGCCTTGGTTAGCCTATTTGCTTTGTCAGCTGTTGTTGTGGCTACACAGGTTAAGGAAGTCGCACTAATGCATTGAGCCAGTTGGTTACAGTTCGAAGTCTGCTCAGTCGAACAAGCCCAGCGCAAAAGTCATTCTTCAATCAACATATGGACTTAATGTCGAATAACTACACAATATATTGATCATGAAGGGCGAAAGGGTATCTGTAGGGAAAGAAGGGAACCGTTAGCTTGGCACCATCCTTGGTTGTTTGTGTAGGTGGTCAGATCAAAGTTCTAAGCAGGGATGTTTTCTATTTCCCCTAGTAACGGAAGGAGGGAGCAATTGGGAGGAGAAGGAGGTAAGCATGAGGTGATTGGGAGAAGAGGTGGGTTAGGTGAGAGCAATATGATCTGAGTGAGAGGAGAGAGAGGAGGCTTATGTCTGCCAACTATCGTCTCATTCGGTCCCATCTTACGTCTCTGTCGTTCTCACCAACCAATTCTGATATTTCCTCTTTCTGGTTATGTACTGGTCTGTAGGCTTTACCTTATCGGGGATAGATATTGTTGCTGGCCTCTTGGTCTCATAACCACTTACGTTGCCGTAAACTTCCAGCCCTATCGTCCTTGTGTTGGCCTTGCTGTCCTGTTTGATCTCCTTCCCGGCCACTTGGACTGAAGCCATACCGAGTACCCGCTCTAGTTCATGTTGCTTGTCGTGTTGGATGATGAAGCTGTCATGGATGCACAGTATTGGTATGCCCTTCTGTGTGAAGTAATCGATGACCATATTGGCTAGCTGACTGTCCTTGTTCATCAACTCTAGGGCTTTGCCGCTATTGAGGGCTTCCTTTAGTGTTGGGTGCTTGTTTGTGAAGGCATCAAGTAGGTTTTGTAGTTGCTCATTCGTGAGCCTCTTGTGTGGGTCGTTCTTCTTCTTGTCGTTCCTGAAGGCTTCAAAGGCTTTCTTCGCACTGGTGGCATTGATGGCCATTAGGATCACGCTCTTCACCACTGACCTTTGTTCAGAAGGTGTCTCGATGATGTCAGGCAACACCAAGTCCCCAAGGTCGTATGGGTCGTAAACCGAAGATTCAGCTTCACCTTCCAGCAGGAGGAGGTTCGGGTGGAGGGCCTTGTAGTCAACCTCTACTGTTGGCTTGTCGTTGATGTAGATGTCCCGGCGCATGTCCTTCGGGATTTGTAGCCACCAACCACCATAGAAGCGTCCACCCTTGGTCCAGTTGTCAGCCTCTGTCCCATTGAAGACTCTGTGAACGTGCTTGTTGTCGGGGCCTATCGAGATCAGATGTTCTCGCCCAGCGCGTGTCCCCTTCTCGATCTTCCGTCTGACATAGGGTTCGGTGAGTGAGGGGATGTCGATGAAGGTCCTGCGCAGCAGATCATTGTAAGCCTTTAGCTGGTCTCTGATCCGATTGGTGTAGTCAGTGTCGGTGTAATCCCTGTTAGCCCGTGCGGTTTGCCCAAGTTCTGTGGTGAACTTCTCCCGTAGGATGATTGTCTCTCTCAGGACATCAAAGTCGAAGTCATAAAGATCAGCCGTGAGTTTGCTGAACTCGTGTCTCAGCTTGGCGCTATGCCTGATGCGGGTCGTGTAACTCTTACCTTGGCCAGTCTTGTCGTTATATCCGGGCAGTTCCTCCAGATACCCAGCCTTGAACAGCCTTTCCTCGATCTCGATGATCTTTTCCGAGATAAACAATTGATTGTACCGATTGCCTTTGACCTTGAAGACCATCTTGCCCTTTGGGAAGCCAATCGAGAGGGATGGGTCCAGCAGCCAGTTGACATACAGATCATTCAACAGAACCCGGAGCATGTCCTTGGCTGACTTCTTGGGCTTTCGATTGCCCGCATCGATGGACTTACCAATCCCCGATTCTTCACTCAGGCGATCCGTGAGACCCTTGATCTCTGGATGTTCAGACCATTTGTGGACATCCAAAGGCACCGAATGCCATCGGTCAATCTTGGGTAGATTTTCTGCCTGAGGTATAGCTATTTCCACTAGAGGCCCTCGTCCTCGATGATTACAGCCGTCCCAGATGCCACAAGCATGACCATGTTGCTGGAACCTGATAGTTCGACATAGTCCAGATCGACACCCACAACAGCATTAGCGCCCACAGAATGGGCTTCCTTCTTCAGCTCAAAAAGGGCTGTCCGACGGGCATCTCGCATAGTTTTTTGGACAGCTTCCGATCTGCCTCCCACAATGTCACGAACGCCCGCGAAAAGGTCCCTGAAGATGTTCATGCCGTAGGCAACCTCAGCCGTCACGATCTCGATACGCTTGGTGATCTTCAGGTTGGGGGCTGTTTCTGTAGTCAAAAGCACTGACTGAACTTCAGCCATCATTCTCTGAGAAGCATCATTTGCAGCCATTTGCTCAACCGCTGACTCTGCGACGCTAAGGCTAGACTTTCTTAGTGCTTCTTCCCGGCAATGCTCGCATGCACCCAGAAATGAAAGCGGCCCACCGCATTTTTTGCACGTAGCCATTACCCAAACCTCCATTTTCCACGGTAGCCACTTGGCTATGTCTGAGCTGCTTGAGTCAAGCGCAGGTCCTGCGATCCAATCACCCCAGTAGTCACAGTTGAGTGTGCGGTGATGGTGCTAGTGCATGTTACCAGAAAACTTGGATATGGGCGGTCACATTTGCCTTGTTTTCATTGCAAAGTAACCACGAATCTTATATCTCTAGATTCAAGAGTTACCGTCTAGGCAAGGGGACCATCATGACTGTTGTTGGGTATCGTCGCGTTAGCAGCATTGACCAATCGCTTGACCGCCAAGACTTGGGTGATGTCGAAAAGGTGTTTGAGGAAAAGCTATCTGGTGCATCAGCGTCTGATCGGCCTGCGCTTCAGGACATGATCGGCTGGGTACGCGAAGGGGATTTGGTTGTTGTCCACTCTATCGACAGGCTTGCCAGAAACCTAGCTGACTTGCTTGGTATCGTCACCACGCTCAACAACAAGGGTGTCAGCATCAAGTTCATCAAAGACAATCTGACGTTCCCCCCAGAAGGGACAGACGGCGCATCGAAACTGTATCTGTCGATCCTTGGTGCTGTAGCCGAGTTCGAACGCTCAATCATCAAGCAGCGCCAACGTGAGGGGATCGACAAAGCCAAGGCCAAGGGCGTCTACAAGGGTCGTAAGCCTACCATAGACAAGGACCGCATCCTTGCTCTGCGAGACCAAGGCCATAGCACCTACAAGATTGCGGAAGTCATGGGGATCAGCCGTATGACTGTCCATCGTGCACTCAACGCCTGATGCTATGGACAAAACTCGTCGATCAATAGGTCTGCAACTTGACCTGACCGATCCGTTTCAGATGCAGTCGCCACCCTCTGAGCGATGTCGGCAGTTGGCACTTGGCTTAAACATAGAACCCTTGCCCGGTCTTCATCACTCGAGAAAATCAAGAAACCGATCAGATCACGATATGCGGCTAGATAGGTAAAGCATGTGCTGTCGAATGAAGTGTCGGACCTACACAAATCAATAATGTTGCGTTGGTTGAAGTGATCAGCCGATGCACTGCTACAGGCGAAAGATGTGGCAACAGCTAGCACACAAGTTCGAAACATCGGGTTTTCCTCAGAGACTTTTTTGGGTTGAACCGCTTCACCAGTCGCCTTCAAGCTGCCAACCATTTTTAGCTTACCATACTTTGTAGAGTACGATCAGCGCCACTATGAGGCTCACCCAAGACAATACGCGTGCAGTTCTCGCCTCACGTTCTGCCTTTACAAGCGCATAGTAGACCATTGCTACGTCTTGCCGAGCATGTGCTAGTAACCGATCACGTGTCGGTTGGTCTAAGTCGTAGTCCACCTTTCCGCTGTCGTCGAAATACCCAAGATCATCATGTAGTACATTTCGTGCGCGTGCCTCCCATCGCTGTTGGTCAACAGACAACCACCCACTTCTAGGTCGAATACTTGTCAAATCCGTCTTGAGTTCGTCGTTCTTGGTATACGCCATGAGATCACCTTGCTGCTTCTTGCGCTGTTCAGTGGCACGACGAAACGCTTCCTTGTAGCCACGAACGAGATCAGTGCGTTCGATCATCTATGCCTCACTCGTTTTGAACTGCGCTCTCGTTGGCAAACCGCCACACCTCAGCATCTTCACATAAAAGGCCCTCAGCCCTTGGCTCTAAAGCAATGGTTCTGCTGGCCCCTAGACTGCTTATATGATTTGGGCATCCATCGCCACATCCTGCTTGCAGAGCAGACTGAGGTTTGAGGCTCGGTCTCCATGGCACCTTGGTCGAAGCAGTCTGTAATCATCCTGTTCTAATCTGAACTTGGGACCCTTGGAAAAGCTGGCTGAGGATTCACTTGCCGCTGGTTGCCCCATTCATATCCGAGATAAAAATTTCAATCCGTTTTGGGTGACATCGAGGGCCAAGGTTCTGGTGTAGCCACAGTATACTTGGTCACGTGAGCAGAAGGTCTTGGCCTGTTCTCAATGCAACTTCACCAAAGCCTTGAGATGGGCAGTTAGTCGATGCTGAGACGGTGGGAGGAGCTAGTGTGGGTGAGTACAGAATAGGGTTACTGACTATTGGATGCAAATGCGCGACCGACATCTGGCTAAGAGATAGGAACCTACAATACATACGATATTGGAACCTAAAGCAGCACTTAAGCCATTGTTTTTGTTAGTATTGCTTTAACGCTGCCTTAACCATTACATCCTTAAGTTGATCCTTCAGGGCTATAGTTCTGTCTGCAGGAGGGGTCGCTTTGGACTGGCTGCTTGGGCTTGCGTTGGTGCTGATTGCCTTTGTGGCCGCGACTGCGGGGCTTTTGACTGTGCAGGCTGTGCAGGGGCCGTCCCGGCAGGTGGGGGCGTCGATCTTTTCAGCGGCGGCGCAGGGCGGGGAAGGAACGGTGTTTCTGTTCGATGGCGACACGCTGATCGATGCAACCCCAGCCGCCCGGCAGATTTTGGCGACAAGCCGCGGGCGCGGCAGCCATTGGTTGCGGCTGATCGGCTATCTGTCGCTGTACTTCCCTGATGTCGAGGCGCAGGTGCAGCGGCTGGAGGACGAAGGGCAGATCCTGTTGGAAGGGCGGTCGTCGCAGGGCAAGACTCTGTTGTTGGCGGCGGATCTGAGCGGCGGGTTGATCCGGATCAGCCTGACCGACCCCACGCAGGATGGACGCCCGATGCTGACTGATGCGCTGGCGCATCGCGCGCTGACCCAAGAGGTGGAGCATCTGCGCGAGGCCTTGGCCCAAGCACCCCTGCCGATTTGGCGGGAGACTGAGGGGGGAGAGGTGGTTTGGGCCAATTCTGCCTATATGTTGAAGGCGATTGGCACGATTCCGGCGGGCAAAGAGCTGGGCTGGCCCCTGCCCCGGCTGTTTGAGCGCGTTGCCAGCCAATCAACGGCGCGCGGCCAGCGCGCGGCGGTCAAAATTCCGGACGAGGACATCGCTTGGTATGATCTGATCGGAACGGCCAGCGGCACAGAACGTCTGGTGTTTGCCTTGCCCGCCGATGCGGCGGTGAATGCCGAAGGCGCGCTGCGCGATTTCATGCAGACCTTGACCAAGACCTTTGCGCAATTGCCCACGGGGTTGGCGATCTTTGACAGGCAGCGGCAGTTGCAGCTGTTCAACCCGGCCTTGATGGATCTGACGGGTCTGCCTGCGGAATTCCTGTCGATGCGGCCCTCGCTGTTGTCGGTGCTGGATGCGCTGCGCGACCGCAAGATGATTCCCGAGCCGAAGGATTACCGCAGCTGGCGGCGGCAGTTGGTTGAGATGGAGAAGGCAGCCGCCTCGGGGCTTTATGAGGAGACGTGGAATCTGCCGGATGGGCAGACCTTCAAGGTTGTCGGCCGCCCACATCCGAATGGCGCGCTGGCCCTGATGATCGAGGACATCACATATGAGGTGTCCCGCAGTCGGCGCTATCGGTCTGATCTGGAACTGGGTCAGGCGGTGATTGATGAAATGGATGAGGCGGTGGCGGTGTTTTCGTCCTCGGGGCAATTGGTGATGTCGAACCTCGCCTATGCGGTGATGTGGGCCCATGACCCGGAAATCAGCGTGATCACCACGACCATCCGAACGGTTGCCGCCCATTGGCGCGCGCTGTCTGCGCCCAGCGCGCTGTGGTCAGAGGCCGAGGAGTTCATCTCGACCGTTGGCAACCGGATGCCGTGGCGGTCAGAGGCGCGATTGCTGGATGGGCGGCTGGTGTCGTGCCGATTTGCGCCTTTGGCGGGCGGGGCGACGCTTGCGGGCTTTCGCTCGCTTGACCCGCAGGGCATGACCCGCCCGGTTCTGGCCGGGGCCGATACGCTGAAAACCGCCTGAAGGCTTGCGGCTGGCTGCGGGGGCCGGATAGACTCGGCGGCAAGATGGCCGATGTTCCCCCCCTTTGCCTGCATCTTGTGGATGCCGATGCCACGGCCCGGCTGGGCCAGTGGTTTGCCGCCCGCCTGCAGGCCGGGGATTGTCTGCTGCTGGAAGGGCAGATCGGGGTGGGCAAAAGCCACTTTGCGCGCGCCTTTATTCAGGCGCGGTTGGGGCGGGCCGAAGATGTGCCCTCCCCCACCTTTACGCTGGTGCAAAGCTATCAGGCGGATGTAGAGATCTGGCATGCCGATCTTTACCGCCTGAGCCATCCGGATGAGGTGCTGGAACTGGGTCTTGAAGAGGCCTTTGACAGCGCGATCTGCCTGATCGAATGGCCCGACCGTTTGGGAAGCCTGCTGCCCAAAGGGGCGATGCGGTTGCGGTTTGCGCTGGAGGGCGAGGGCCGCCGGGTGGCGGTTTTGCCGGGGCTGCGGGCAGATCTTGCGGGCGATCTTGCGAAGGATTGGGCCGAACATGACTGAGCGCCATGAGCTTTCCATCGCGTTTCTGAAGCGCGCCGGGTGGGGCGATGCGGAGCGGCGGTTTCTGGCCGGAGATGCCTCAGACCGCAGTTATGACCGGCTGACCAAGGGGGTTGAAACGGCGGTCTTGATGGATGCGCCGCCCGGCAAGGGGGATGATCCGGAGGTGTTCCTGCGGGTGGCGGCGCATCTGCGGCAGCTTGGCCTGTCGGCCCCGCGCTGTCTGGCGCAAGACCTGCGGCATGGGTTTTTGCTGCTGGAAGACTTCGGGGACGGCAGCTTTGCCCGGCTTGTTGAGGCTGATCCCGCGCAAGAGATGCCCTTGTATCAAGGTGCGACCGATGTCCTGTGCGCGCTGCAAAGACAGGCACCGATGGCCGGGCTTGGCAATCTGAGCGCCGCAGACTGGGCCGAGGCGGGGTGCTTTGCACTGGATTGGTATCGCAAGGCCGCGATTGGAAGCGAGGGCGACCGGGCCGGCTTTCGGGCGGCTCTGGAAGATGTGATGGCCACCCATGCCGATGGGCCAAGGGTGATGATCTTGCGCGATTATCACGCAGAGAACCTGCTTTGGTTGCCGGGTCGCGAGGGGATTGCGCGGGTGGGGGTGCTGGATTTCCAACTCGCGCAGATGGGGCAACCGGGCTATGATCTGGTGTCTCTGCTGCAAGATGCCCGCCGCGATGTGTCGCCTGAAACCGAGGCGGCGATGATCCGCCGGTTCAAGGAGAACATGGGGGCGGATGCGGGGTTTGATGCGGCCTATGCGGTGCTTGGGGCGCAGCGGGCCTTGCGGATCTTGGGCATCTTTACCCGGCTTTGCCGGGTGTCCGGCAAGCCCGGATATCTGCGGCTGATCCCAAGGGTCTGGGGCCAGTTGCAGCGCAATTTGACCCACCCGGCGACGGCGCCTTTGGCGCGGCTGTGCCGGGAATTGCTGCCCGAACCGACGCCTCAAGTTTTGTCCTGTATAGGTGATTCATGTCCTTCCCCCTGATGGTGTTTGCGGCGGGCTTTGGAACCCGGATGGGGGCGCTGACGGCCCATCGGCCAAAACCGCTGATCCCGGTGGCGGGCAAGCCGCTGTTGGATCATGCGCTGGATCTGGCAGATCAGGCGGGCGCGGGGCCGGTGGTGGTGAACACGCATTATCTGGCCGATCAGATCGCGCAGCATCTGGCGGGGCGGCCGGTGACGCTGTCGCATGAGGCGGATGAGATCCTTGAAACCGGCGGCGGGTTGCGCAAGGCGCTGCCGCATCTGGGCGCAGGTCCGGTGATGACGCTGAACAGCGACGCCGTCTGGACCGGGAAGAACCCGCTGTCCCAGCTTGTGGCGCAGTGGGACCCCGAGAGGATGGATGCGCTGTTGTTGTTGCTGCCGGTGGGTCAGGCCACGGGGCACAAGGGCACGGGGGATTTCCTGATTGGTGCCGATGGGCGCATTGCCCGTGCCAAGGGGGCGCCGGGGCTGGTCTATCTTGGGGCGCAGATCCTGCGCTGTGAAGGGTTGGCCGGGGTGGATCGCACGGTGTTTTCGCTGAACATCCTTTGGGATGAGATGATTGGCCGGGGTCGGGCCTTTGGCATTGTGCATGACGGTGGCTGGTGTGACGTCGGGCGGCCCGAGGGCATTGCCGAGGCCGAGGCGATGTTGGGGGTGTAGAATGTTTGACAGTGCCGGACCACGGATCTTTGCCCTACCCCCCGGTGCGGATTTTCCGCGGCTTTTGGTGGACGGGCTGATCGCGCGGATGGCGGGTCAGCCGCCCGAAGCCATGTCGCGGGTGGAGCTTTACCTGAACACCGCCCGCATGCGCCGCCGGGTCAGCGCGCTGTTTCAAGAGCGGGGCGCGCGGCTGTTGCCATGGATGCGATTGGTCACCGAATTGGCCGACCGTCCGGGCCTTGCGCTGCCGCCTGCCGTGCCGCCCTTGCGGCGGCGGTTGGAGTTGGCGCAGTTGATTGCGGCGCTTTTGGATGCCGAGCCGGAGCTTGCGCCGCGCCATGCGCTCTATGATCTGGCCGACAGTCTGGCCAAACTGATGCAGGAGCTGCATGTCGAGGGTCTGCACCCCAGCGCGATTTCGGCGCTGAATGTGTCGGAGCATGCTGCGCATTGGGCGCGGACGCAGTCGTTTCTAGGCATTGTCACCGAAGTGTTTGACCGCACCAGCGCCCCCGAGGCCGAAGCGCGGCAGCGCATGGCGATTGACCTTTTGGCAGAGCGCTGGGCAGAGGCTCCGCCGTCGCATCCGATCTTGATCGCGGGATCAACCGGGTCGCGCGGGGCGACGCTGCGGCTGATGGAGATGGTGGCGCGGCTGCCGCAAGGCGCGCTGGTGCTGCCGGGGTTTGATTTCGACATGCCGCGCGCCGTCTGGGACCAGATGGATGACGTTCTGACGGCCGAGGACCACCCGCAATACCGCTTTCGCCGCTTGCTGGACCGGCTGGAACTGACGCCGGGGGCGGTGCGGGCTTGGGTTGACTGTGCTGCGCCCTGCCCTGCCCGCAATGCGCTGGTGTCGCTGGCGCTGCGCCCAGCGCCGGTCACCGATCAATGGCTTTCCGATGGGCCGAGATTGCCCGATCTTAGGGCCGCGACCGCCGATGTGGCGCTGATCGAGGCGCCTTCGGTTCGGATCGAGGCGCTGGCCATTGCGTTGATCTTGCGGCAGGCGGCGGAGGACGGCACCACCGCCGCGCTGATCTCGCCAGATCGGAACCTGACCCGGCAAGTGACGGCGGCGCTGGACCGTTGGAACATCCTGCCCGACGATTCCGCCGGACGCCCGCTGGGCCTGTCAGCGCCGGGGCGGTTCTTGCGCCAGATCGGCCGGGCCTTGGGGCAAAAGCTGACGGCGGATCAGCTTTTGGCGTTGTTGAAGCATCCGCTGGCTGCCTCGGGTGGCGAGCGGGGGACGCATCTGCGGCTGACGCGCGATCTTGAACTGTCGCTACGCCGCCACGGGCCGGTGTTTCCGACCGGGGCTGATCTTGTCACTTGGGCGGGGCTGCGCGCCGACCCAGAGGCCGCCCCATGGGCCGCGATGGTGGGGCGGGTGATCGACCGGTTCGAGCCCGTGGCGACAGCGCCGCTGGCCGATCTTGTCGCGCTGCACCGGGATTTGGCGGAAACGCTTGCGCGCGGCACGGCGGCCGAGGGCAGCGGCGGGCTTTGGGAGAAAGAGGCGGGCGAGGCCGCGCGGGCGGCGGTTCAGGCGCTGCAAGATGAGGCACCGCACGGCGGGCGGTTCCATCCGGCGGAATATGCCGAGCTGTTTGAGGCGGTTCTGGCCAGCGGCGAGGTGCGCGAGGCGGTGCAGGCCCATCCGCGCATCATGATCTGGGGCACGCTGGAAGCGCGGGTTCAGGGGGCCGATCTGGTGATCCTTGGCGGGTTGAATGACGGGATCTGGCCGAAACTGCCCGACCCGGACCCGTGGTTGAACCGCAAGATGCGCAAGGATGCCGGGCTCTTGCTGCCCGAACGGCAGATTGGCCTTTCGGCGCATGATTTTCAGCAGGCAATTGGCGCACCGCGCGTGGTGCTGACCCGCGCGGCCCGCGATGCCGAGGCGCAGACCGTGCCCTCGCGCTGGTTGAACCGGTTGGAAAACCTGATGAGGGGCCTGCCGACGCGTCACGGGCCAGAGGCGCTGGGCGAGATGCGGGCGCGCGGTGCGGCTTGGGTGCGGGTGGCGCAGTCTTTGGATCGCCCTTCGCCTGCGCTGTTGGACAATCCGCGCTTTCAACCCGCCAGCCGACCTGCGCCGCGCCCGCCGATTGGCGCGCGGCCTGACAAGCTGTCGCTGACCGAGATCACACGGCTGATCCGTGACCCCTTTGCCATCTATGCCCGGCATGTGCTGCGGCTGCGGCCGCTTGACCCGCTGCGGGCCGCGCCCGATCCGCGGGATCGCGGCAGTCTCTTGCATGACATTCTTGAACGCTTTGTCCGCGAGCGGCCGGAGGCGGAAACCCAAGAGGCCGCTCGGGCGCGGCTGTTGACCAGTGCGGCGGATGTGTTGCAGACCGGCACGCCGTTTCCGGCGGCGCGGCTGATGTGGCTGGCCCGGCTGGAGCGGGCGGCGAACGATTTTCTGATCCAAGATGCCAAGCATGGCGGCAGCCCGGCGGTTCTGGAAACCCCCGGCGCTTTGCGACTGGACCCGCCGGGATTCACGCTGGTTGGCAAGCCCGACCGGATTGACGTTCTGCCCGATGGGCGCATGCATCTCTTTGACTACAAGACCGGCAGTCCGCCCAGTGAACCGCAGCAGGAGGCTTATGATAAGCAGTTGCGCCTGACCGCCGCCATGGTGGAGCGCGGCGGCTTTGCGGACCTTGGTCCCTGCGAGGTGGCTGGGTTCAGCTATGTCGGCCTTGGCAGCACGCCCAAGACCATCGAAACGCCACGTGACAAGATTGATCTGGACCAGGAATGGGCGCGGTTCATTGCGCTGATCACGCGCTATCGGCTTGCCAGCACCGGCTATACCGCGCGGCGGGCGGTGTTTTCGGACCGGATCGAAGGGGATTACGACCATCTGGCCCGGTATGGGGAATGGCAGATGACCGACCGCGCCGAGCCGGTGTTTGTGGGTAAAGAGGTGGACGAATGAGCTTGATTCACGAGGCCACCGAACGCCAGGTTCAAGCCGCCAGCCCGGTTGCGACAACTTGGGTGGCCGCCAATGCCGGGTCTGGCAAGACGCGGGTGCTGATTGACCGCGTGGCGCGGCTCCTTCTCAGCGGGGTGGAGCCGCAGCGCATTTTGTGCCTGACCTATACCAAGGCCGCCGCCACCGAGATGCAGAACCGCCTGTTCAAGCGCCTTGGCGAATGGGCGATGTTGCCGGATGACACGCTGCGGGCGGACCTTGCCGCGCTGGGCGAGGGGCCGGGCTTTGTCGCCGATGATCTTGCACGCGCGCGCCGGCTATTTGCCCGCGCGCTTGAAGCCCCCGGCGGGTTGCGGATTCAGACCATTCACAGCTTTTGCGCCACGCTTTTGCGCCGCTTTCCGCTTGAGGCCAAAATCTCGCCCGGATTTTCGGAACTGGATGACCGCGCCGCGCGGCTGTTGCGGGCACAGATCGTCGAGGAGATGTCGGATTCGCAGGCGCCCGCGATCATGGCCGAGATAGCCGCGATCTACACGGGTGAGGAGTTTACCGCGCTGATGGAACAGGTCGCCTCGGCGCGGCATGGGTTTGCGACGGTGTTGGGGGAAGTGGAAGCGAAGGAGTTGTTCGGGGCGGATGCGGGTGACAGCCCCGCACAGCTTTTGCGGGACAGCTTCCTTGGCAATGAGCCTGCGCTGATGGCGGACCTTGTTCCCGTTCTCATGGCGAGCGGCCCCAATGACCAGAAAGCCGCCGCGCGGCTTGCGACATTGAACCTGTCTGAGCCGAGGCTTTCCGATCTGGCCCATCTGGAAAAGATTTTCCTGCACAGCGACGAGGTGAAGGACGCAGCAAAGCGCGAGACCGCCAAGATTGACGCCTTCCCAACCAAGGATGCGCGCGCGGCCTTTGACCATCGGATGGATCAACTCAACGCGTTGATGCTGCGCATCGAACAGGCCAGACCGCGTCGATTGGCACTGGAGGCCGCGCGCAAGACGCATGCACTGCACCGCTTTGCCGCCGCGTTCCTGCCCTTGTATGAGCAGGCCAAGTCGGCGCGCGGTTGGCTGGACTTTGATGACCTGATCGCCCGCGCCAAGGGGCTTTTGACCGACCGGACGGTGGCGCAATGGGTGCTATATCGGCTGGATGGGGGGATCGACCATATCCTTGTGGACGAGGCGCAGGACACTTCGCCCGACCAGTGGAAGGTGATCGAGCTTTTGGCCGAGGAGTTTACCTCGGGCGAAGGGCGCGATCCTGACCGCCCGCGCACCTTGTTTGTGGTGGGCGATAAGAAACAGTCGATCTATTCGTTCCAAGGTGCCGATGTCGCCGCCTTTGATGCAAAACATGCGACGTTCAAGACCAAGTTCGAAGCCGCGAAAAAGCAGTTCCAGACGATGGAGTTGCGCTATTCGTTCCGGTCGTCTCCGGCGATCTTGCGGCTGGTGGACCAGACCTTTGAGGCAGGGTTCGATCAGGCGCTGGGCGCCAGTCCGGCCCATATCGGGGTCAATGACCGTTTGCCGGGCCGGGTGGATCTTTGGCCGCTGATTGAGTCGACCAAGACCGAAGAGGACAAGAACTGGGATGACCCGGTGGACCTTGTGAACGAGGCCCATCACAGCGCCCAGCTTGCCAACAAGATCGCAGCCGAAATCCGCCGGATGATTGCGGCGGGCACGCAGATTCCCGATGAAAAGGGCAATCCGCGCCTGATGCATGCGGGGGATGTGCTGATCTTGGTGCAGCGCCGGTCGACCGTGTTTGCCGAGATCATCCGGGCCTGCAAGGCCGAGGGCTTACCGATTGCCGGGGCTGACCGGCTGCGGCTGGGGGCCGAGCTTGCGGTCAAGGATCTGGCGGCGCTTTTGTCGTTTCTGGCCACGCCTGAGGATGATCTGTCGCTGGCCGCCGTTCTGCGCTCGCCCCTGTGTGGGTGGAGCGAGGATGAGCTGTTTCGGCTGGCCCATGGCCGCAAGGGGTTCTTGTGGGAAGCCTTGCGCGACAGCGCGCGGCATGCCGAAACCGTGGACATGCTCCGGGACCTGCGCGATCAGGCGGATTTCCTGCGGCCCTTTGATCTGATCGAACGCGCGCTGACCCGGCATCACGGGCGCGAACGGCTTTTGGCGCGGCTGGGCGATGAGGCGGAGGATGGCATCGACGAGCTTTTGTCGCAGGCGCTGGCCTATGAGGCGACGGATGTCCCCAGCTTGACGGGGTTCCTGATCTGGATGGAAACCGATGATGTGACCGTCAAGCGCCAGATGGACGCCGCCGGGGACAAGATCCGCGTGATGACCGCGCATGGGGCCAAGGGGCTTGAGGCGCCTATTGTCATCTTGCCTGATACCGCTGATCGCAATCCGCGGGATCGTGACGAGATTTATCTGTTGCCCGGCGGGCAGCCGGTATGGAAAACGCCCGCCGATGCCTCGCCCGTTGCCATTCGTGAGACCCGCGCGCGCCGCAAGGCCAACCAGACCGCCGAGAGCGCCCGGCTTTTGTATGTGGCGCTGACCCGGCCGCGCACGTGGCTGATTGTGGCCGGCGCGGGGGATGCGAAAACTGAAACCAGCACCAAGCCGCCCGCCCCAAAGCCGGTTGATGAGCTGTGCTGGTATCGCCAAGTGGAGCGCGCGATGCGGGCGCTGGGGGCGGAGAAGGCCGAGGGTGGAACGCTGCGCTTGATGAGCGGTGACTGGCCCGCGCCGCTGGGGGCGCCTGAAGTCGCTGTTGCCGCGCCCGGTCATGGGGCGGGTGGGGATCTGCTGCTGAAGCCGATTGAGCCCGAGGCGCGCCCGGCGCAGGCGCGGTCGCCTTCGGATCTGGGCGGGGCCAAGGTGCTGGCGGGGGAAAGCCTTTCAGCCTCGGAAGAGGTTGCCAAGGCGCGGGGCACGGCGGTGCATCTGTTGTTGGAGCAGTTGCCCTGGATTCCACGCGCGGATTGGCCGACGGCTGCGGCGGCGCTGATCCCCGATCCAGGCCTTGTGGCGGACGCCATGACCGAGGCGTCGCGGGTTTTGGAGCGTGAAGATTTGCGCTGGATCTTCGGCCCCGAGAGCTTAGCCGAAGCGCCCTTCACGGCGCAGCTGGGGGAAACCGTGCTGCAAGGCACGATTGACCGGCTGGTGGTGGACGGGCATCGCGTGCGGATCATCGATTTCAAGACCAACACCCAGTGCCCGAAAGCGCCCGAAGACGTGCCCGAGGGCATTTTGCGCCAGATGGGGGCCTATCTGGCCGCGTTGACGCAGATTTACCCGGACCGCGTGATTGAGCCCTATGTGCTGTGGACCCGGACCGCCAATCTTATGGCGCTCGATCCCGATCTCGTGAGTGCGGCACTGAAGCGCGCCGCGCTCCCTTGACGTTGCCGCGCAGTCTCCCTAGCTTCGACGCCTATTCAGATCTTCCAGGAGTCCCGCCATGGGTGCCAATACCGTTGCCGTCACCGACGCCACCTTTGATGCCGAAGTCCGCAAATCGGACATTCCGGTTGTGGTGGATTTCTGGGCCGAATGGTGTGGCCCCTGCCGCCAGATTGGCCCCGCGCTTGAAGAATTGGCCGCTGAATACGCGGGCAAGGTCAAGATCGTGAAGGTGAACGTGGATGAAAACCCCGACAGCCCGGCCGTTCTGGGTGTGCGCGGGATTCCGGCGCTGTTCCTGTTCAAGGACGGTCAGGTGGTGTCGAACAAAATTGGCGCGGCCCCCAAGGCGGCGCTGGCGACTTGGATTCAATCCTCGATCTGATCTTTGTGCGCTTTGCACAGGCTGCGGGCACCCTTCGGGGTGCCTTTTGCATTCAGATGGGCCAGCCGAAATGGGCCAAACGCGCGCGGATCTTATCCTGCGCCGCTGGGTCCCAAGTGCGGATCGCGTTCATCTCAAGCAGCCAATAGAGATAGCGGGCGAAATCGGGGGGGGACTGGCGCATCTTGGCAAAGGCCGCGTCGATCCCATCACGCGGGACCGATCCGGCGATGTGGTGAAAATCGATCTGGGCGAAGAGGATCGCCTGTTTGCCCGCGAAATACCCCGTCACCGCCACGGATGAGTTTTGCGTCACGATGTAATCGCAGGCCTTGACGAAGGGCAGGCTGTCACCTTCGGCCAGTGTAAAGCGGGGCTCATCGGCGGCGAGTTGGTCCAACGCCAAAAGCTCGGTTGCGCTGTAGGTTTCGCGCGGGTGCAGGGTGGCGATCAGCCGCCGATCAGGGTCGGCTTGCAGGGTGGCGCGCAGCATCTGGATCGGCGACATGGATTGGAAATGCCGCTGCTCGGTCAGCCGGCCTTGGAGGGGGGCGAAGATGAACGGACCCAACCCTTGGGCGGGCGGTGTGTCGCCCAGAAAACGCGGCCGCCAATAGCCCATGAAGCCGTTGAACCCGCTTTTGAGGGTTGCGGGGTCAAAGGTGGCGCTGGCAATCTCATACTCCCAGCGGTCATTGGTCTCTTCGATCTTCCAGAACGGATCGCGGTAGGTCTTGCGCAGGCTGAGGCAGCGCGGCCCCCAGACCGGCAGGTTCAGCACCAGATGATAGCCTTCCGCCTTGGGCCTGCCCATTGACTCTTCTAGGGGCGCAAGGGTCACCTCCCAGCCCGCCGCACGAACGGCGTCGGTCACCTGATTGAGCATGCCGCCCGTGCCGGCGGCATGTCTGGCCCGCAAATGGGCATCAAGGTGGAAATGCAGAATCTTCGGTTCGGCCATAGGTTGAATGTGCTGCGACTGGCGGCGTGCAGCAAGCGCCGTTTCGCCGGTGCCGGTTGAATTGCCCCGTGCGGCCTTTCATAGTGGCGCAGGGCATAAGGAGCGGATGATGGCAGACGACAGGTTTCCCGGCTGGCATGGCACCACGATTCTGGCGGTGCGGCGCGGTGGCAAGGTTGTGGTGGCGGGGGATGGTCAGGTGTCCTTGGGCAATACCGTCATCAAGGGCAGTGCGCGCAAGGTGCGGCGGTTGTCGCCCGGTGGGCATGATGTGGTCTGCGGCTTTGCCGGATCGACCGCTGACGCCTTTACGCTGTTGGAACGGCTGGAGAAAAAGCTGGAGTCCGCGCCCGGGCAACTGGCCCGCGCCTGCGTGGAATTGGCGAAAGATTGGCGCATGGACAAATACCTGCGCAATCTTGAGGCCATGCTGATCGTCACCGATGGGGCTGATCTCTATGTCATCACTGGCGCGGGGGATGTGCTAGAGCCGGAGCATGATGTGACGGCCATTGGGTCGGGCGGCAACTTTGCCTTGGCCGCAGCGCGGGGGTTGATGCACAGCGACCTGCCCGCCGAGGAGATTGCGCGCAAAGCGATGGCGATTGCTGCCGAGATTTGCGTGTTCACCAATGGCAACCTGACCGTGGAGACGATTTCCAAATGACCAACCTGACCCCGCGTGAGATTGTCTCGGAGCTGGATCGGCACATCATCGGCCAGCGCGACGCCAAGCGCGCCGTGGCTGTGGCGCTGCGCAACCGGTGGCGGCGCAAGCAATTGGGCGATGATCTGCGCGATGAGGTGTATCCCAAGAACATCCTGATGATCGGCCCAACCGGGGTGGGCAAAACCGAGATCAGCCGCCGTCTGGCCAAGCTGGCGCGCGCGCCGTTCCTGAAGGTGGAGGCGACGAAGTTCACCGAGGTGGGCTATGTCGGGCGCGATGTTGACAGCATCATTCGCGATCTGGTGGACGCCGCGATGATCGACACCCGCACGCGCATGCGCGACGAGGTGAAGGCCCGCGCCCAGAAGGCCGCCGAGGAGCGTGTGATCGAGGCGCTGGCGGGAAAGGACGCGCGTGAACAGACCCGCGAGCTGTTTCGCGGCAAGCTGAAGCGTGGCGAGTTGGACAGCACGATGATCGAGATCGATGTGCAGGACAGCGCCACCCCGCAGGGCATGTTCGGGATGATGCCGGGCATGGAAAACCAGATGCAGGGGTTGAATGATCTGTTCAAGGCGTTCGGTGGGCGCACCACGCGCAAGCGGGTGACGGTGGCCGACAGCTATGAGCTGCTGATCGGGCAAGAGGCCGACAAGCTCTTGGACGATGAGGCGGTGAAGGCCGCCGCGTTGGAGGCGGTGCAGGAAAACGGCATCGTGTTCTTGGATGAGATCGACAAGATCTGTGCGCGGTCGGATGCGCGGGGGGCTGATGTTTCGCGCGAGGGGGTGCAGCGCGATCTGTTGCCACTGATTGAAGGCACCACGGTGTCGACCAAACATGGCCCGGTGAAAACCGATCATATCCTGTTCATCGCCTCGGGGGCGTTCCATATCGCCAAGCCGTCTGATCTGTTGCCGGAATTGCAGGGCCGTTTGCCCATTCGGGTGGAACTGGCCCCGCTGACCGAGGAGGATTTCGTCCGCATCCTGACCGAGACCGACAATGCCCTGACCCGCCAATACTCGGCGCTGATGGCGACCGAGGAGGTGGCTGTCACCTTTACCGCCGAGGGCATTGCAGCACTGGCGCGGATTGCCGCCGAGGTGAACCGCAGCGTGGAAAACATCGGGGCGCGCAGGCTTTATACGGTGATGGAGCGGGTGTTTGAGGAGTTGTCCTTTACCGCGCCGGACCGGGCTGGGGACAGTGTGACGGTGGATGCAGAGTTTGTCGAAAAACATCTTGGCGCTTTGTCGCGGTCTGCCGATATCTCGCGTTATGTCTTGTGACGCGCGCCTTATGGTCTTTGGCGCTCGTCCTCCTTGTCGCGTGCAGCCCGCGGGGGCAGATCACCTATAGCCCAGAGGCGGCAAAGGTTGGGCAGGTCACCCCGGTGTTTATCGGCACCACGCGGGTGTTGGCGGGGGGCGCGTTTGGCCAAGAGCGCAGCGAAGAGATGCGCTTTGCACGGCTTGACGTCTCGATCCCGCCGCAGCGCACGCGGGGCGACATCAATTGGCCCACGCGGTTTGAGAAGCCCAATCCTGCGCGGCACTTTTTGACGACGAAAGAGGTGCTTTACCCGTCAAACCCCGCGTTTCGGGCCGATTTGCAGCGGAATCTGGCGGCGAACGGGTATGAGGCGGTGATCTTTGTGCATGGCTACAACAACAACTTTGCCGAGGGCGTCTACCGGGTTGCCCAGTTCTCGCATGATCTGGAGATCCCCGGTGCCGTTGTGAATTACGCCTGGCCCTCGGCTGCGAAACCGCTGGGCTATGTTTATGACCGGGATTCGGCGCTCTTTGCCCGTGACGGGTTGGAGCGGCTGATTGACGAGGTGTCAGAGGCCGGGGCGCGGCGGATTTTGCTGGTGGCCCATTCGATGGGATCGGGGCTTGCCATGGAAGCGCTGCGGCAGGCCGCCATTCGTGGCGATCAGGCGGCGCTGGGCCGCATTGCCGGGGTGATCCTGATTTCGCCGGATGTCGATGTGGATGTGTTCCGCTCTCAGGTCAGTGCCATTGGTGAGCTGCCGCAGCCCTTTTTGATTTTCGGGTCAGACCGGGACAGGCTTTTGGGCCTGTCGGCGCGGTTGACGGGGCAGCGCGAGCGGCTGGGGTCTTTGTCGGATGTCTCGCGGGTGGCGGATTTGAAGGTCACCTTCATGGATGTTGGAGAGTTTGCCAGCGGTGCCGGGCATTTCACGCTGGGGGACAGCCCGGCGTTGATCCGGTTGATCGAGAACATTGGCCAGATCGAAGGCGCGTTTGAGGCGGACCGCGCGCGGCGGGTGGGCTTGCTGTCTGGCGCGGTGCTGACTGTTCAGAACGCCACACAGATCATCCTGCACCCGGTGGTCCAGATCGCCAGCGACGTGAACCAATAGCTAGCGGCGGCGTAGATAGACGTAATAGGCACCCGAGCCGCCGTGTTTCAGATGCGCCTCGGACACTTGCAGCACCGCTTGCCCCAAGGGCGGCTGGCGCAACCATTGCGGCACCTGATGGCGCAAGACGCCCATGCGCTGCGGGATGGGGCCGATATCTTCGCCCCGCCGCCCTTTGCCAGTGATGACCAGAACCAGCCGCGCGCCGTCGGACTGCGCGTTCAGGATAAAGCGGATCAGTTCGGGGTGCGCCTCAGACAGGGTGAGGCCGTGGAGGTCGATCCGCGCCTCGGGGGTCAGTTTGCCCCGGGTCATCTTGCCGTGGGTCTTGGCGTCCATCTGCAGCGGGGCGGCGGAAAGGGCCTCGGCGGGGGTGGGCACCAGATCCAGTCTTGTGGCAGAGCGGGATTTTTCGCCGAGGTGAAACAAAGGCAAGCGGGGGTGGGTGTGCCCGTGAGGCTCGGGTGCCTCGGGGTGCAGGGGGACGGCGTTGCGGGGGGTGTCGACCTCTTTCAGGAAAAGCTGGCGACCGGGGTGCATGGGCGTGGCCGTGCGCGCCACGGCGGCCCAGATTTCCTGTTCTTCAGGACGCAAGGTGCGGCGGCGGGCCATCGATCAGCCTTCGGGCAGCATCGCATAGGCGCGGTCGATGGGCAAAAGCACCACAAGGCGACCGCCATCCTTGACCTGCCCCGCTGCATCGCCTGCGGCGTCGCCCGTTCCGTAGAACACATCCACCCGCTGCGGCCCTTTGATCGCGCCGCCGGTGTCTTGCGCCACCATCAGGCTGCGGATCGGATCGCCACCGTCTTTCTCGATCCAGACCGGCGCGCCGAGCGGGGTATAGTCGGGGTCAATCGCCACCGATCGCATTGGGGTGATTGACCGGCCCATCGCACCGATGGGTCCTTTTTCCGGCGGCAGATCATCAAGTTTGCGGAAAAAGATGTAGGACGGGTTGTAGTTCAGCATGGCGCTGCCCGCTTGCCCATTGGCGCGGACCCAATCCTGAATTCTTTGGGCCGAAAGCTCATCTGCGGTGTGGGTGCCGCGGCGGATCATCTCTTGACCGATAGACCGGTAGGCATGCCCGTTTCGCCCGCCATATCCCACGCGCATCACCTGACCATCGGGAAGGCGGATGCGGCCCGAGCCCTGAATGTGCAGGAAATAAACCTCGACCGGGTCTTCCAGCCAAGCGAGTTCCAGACCACGGCCACGCAGAGCGCCGGCTTCGATGCTGGCGCGGTCGTGGTATACTTGGCCATCGCGCAATTCGGGCGGGCGGCGGTAAATGGGATAGGCGTAGCGCGGGCTGCGGGTGAGAGAGCCGTTCAGCTCGGGTTCGTAATAGCCGGTGAAAAGCGCGGGCGGATCGCCGATGACCACGGGTCTGAAGAACAGTTCAAAAAACGCCTTGGCCGAGGCGTCGGACGCTCCGGCATCTGCGGCAAAAGCGCAGATCGGACGCCAGTCTGGGCTGGTCAGCTTGTCACAGGTTTCTAGAAAGCTGGTCAGAGCGGCGCGGTGGTTGTCATCCTCCCAGCCTTCCAGCTGGCTGAAATCAAGGATGGTTGCCCGGGCGGGGGTCGCCACGGTCATGGCAAGCGCCAGACAGCCAAGGACCGCCGCCGCACGCATCAGTCCCCGGTCGCCACAAGCTGCCAGTTCGGGTCTTGCACGCCCATGCGGCGGGCAAAGGTCCAAGCGTCGCGCTGGCGTTTGGGGCTGGTGGGGTGGCCGTCGACCACTTCGCCGGCGGCGTTGCGCACGACCGTGGTGAGTTCACCGGTGAAGCGAACAGTGATTTCGGCGGTCCGCGTGGCGGCGTCAAACTCGGCCTCGGCGACGGCGAGTTCGCGCAGCCCGATGAAATTGGCCTCAACCGTCAGGCCCTGACGTTCGCGGGCGTTGATCGCTTGGGCAAAGCTGGCCTCAACCTCGTCGTTCAGGAAAGGGCGGATGCTGTCGAGATCGCCGCGCTCAAAGGCCATGAGGATCATTTCATAGGCACCACGCGCGCCGGTCAGGAATTCGGACACCGAAAATCCCGGTTCAGCCTGTTTCATGGCCATCATGGCGCGGGCCGCGTCCGTGCCTTCGGCGACATGGTCGGTGATGTCGCGGTCAAGGCCACCTTCGATGACCTCAAACTTCTGGTTGGGGCGGGCTTTGGCCGGGTCGGCCGGCACGGCAGGTTTTTCAAACCCTTCGCGGGTTCCGAGAACCGCGCGCAGTTTCAGGATAAGAAAAACGGCAATCCCGGCAAGAACCAGAAGCTGCAACAGGGAAGAATTCATTTCGACCTCGGCACTAAATTGCCCAAAGGGTTGGAGGTTTGGGCTTAGAGAGCTTATGTAGGGACTGTGGGTGCGCAAGTCCAGTTTGCAGCGCCGGGGAACGAAAACATGTGGGTCTTTGCGCTTATTCTGGCCGTGCCGCTGATCGAAATCGGTCTTTTTGTCACGCTTGGCGGGGTCTTGGGGCTTTGGGGCACCTTGGCCTTTGTGCTGGGATCGTCCGTGCTGGGGGTTTCCATCTTGCGGCGCGCGGCGGGACCGGGGCAGCGGCGCGGCGGTATCCCCTTGCATCAGGTGGCGCGTGGTGGGTTTTCGATGGTGGCGGCGCTGCTGTTGATTTTGCCGGGGTTTTTGACCAGCGCCTTGGGGCTGATCCTGTTGATCCCGGTCGTGCAAAAAGCTGTGATTGCGCTGGTGGGTCAGCGTTTGGCTGCGCGCGGGTTTCGCTTTGACGGCAAGCCGCCGCAAAACGAGGTGGTGGAGGGGGAGTTTACCGTGGTGGTCGAACCACGGGATGAGACGCTGCCACCCTCGCGTTGGACCCGGCATTGAGGCCGCCTGATTGACCTGCTAGGAACAGCGTCAAGATCGTATTGAGGAGTTAAGGGAATGGCCGAGGAAAACGGCGCTGCGCCGCAGGTTCGCATGTCGGTGATGGCACAGTTCGTGCGCGATATGTCGTTTGAGAATGTCGTGGCGCAGAAGGGCGTGTCGGGCACCGATGTGCAGCCGGATATTCAGGTGGCTGTCAGCTTGGACGCGCGCAAGCGTCAGGTGGACCACCAGTATGAGATCGTCACGAAATACAAGGTGACGTCGAAGAACAAGGCCACCGGCGATGTGCTGTTCTTGCTGGAGGTGGATTATGGCGGCGTGTTCCACGTGGAAGGCGTGCCAGATGACCAACTGCACCCGTTCCTGCTGATCGAATGTCCGCGGATGCTGTTCCCCTTTGTGCGGCGCATCATTTCGGACGTCACCCGTGATGGTGGCTTCCCGCCGTTGAACATCGATACCGTCGATTTTCTGGCGCTGTATCGTCAGGAAATGGCACGTCGCGCCCAGGCGCAGGCGCAGGCCGTTCCGAACTAAGGCTTTTGAAAAGGCTGGCCCCTTAGCGGGCTGGTCTTTACGCCCGCTTTGTCCAAAGCGCCGCCGCGCCCAGCTTCGCCACCAAAGCTGAGTGCGCTGCGGCTTCATCGGCGGTGATCCGGCGCGCCAGCGGTTCGGGGCGCGGACGGGGTCGCCAATCATCGCTTTGCGCTGATCCGGATGCGTCGTTTTTCGCAGGCTGGCTGGCGAGTGCGAAGTCAGGTTGGCGGCCGCCGATCAGTTCCAGATAAACCTCGGCCAAAATCTCGCTGTCCAAAAGCGCGCCGTGCTTTTCGCGCGCGGAATTGTCGACACCAAAGCGGCGGCAGAGTGCATCAAGCGAGGCCGGAGAACCCGGGAACTTTTGGCGCGAGATTGCCAGCGTATCGATGGCGCGGGGCCAGTCGATGGGGGGCAGGCCAATCAGTTTCAGCTCAAAATTCAGGAACTTGATGTCGAAGGCGGCGTTGTGAATGACCAGCTTGGCGTCGCCGATGAAGTCAAGAAAGGCGCGGCCGATGTCGCGAAAGACCGGCTTGTCGCGCAGGAAGTCATCGCCCAGCCCATGAACTTCGAACGCCTCTTTCGGCATGGAGCGTTCGGGGTTGATATATTGGTGATAGGTGCGGCCGGTGGGCATGTGGTTGAAGAGCTCTACCGCGCCGATTTCCACGATGCGGTGGCCTTCGGAGGGTTCAAAGCCGGTGGTTTCGGTATCCAGAACGATTTCACGCATGGCGGCGGCCTTCGCGGATATGGGTGATAAGCGCGCGAACATAGGCGCGGGTGCTGTCGAGGGACAGAGTTTCCACGATATGCGTGGCGCGGGCGCGCTTTTCGGAATCGGGCATCTGGCGGGCGAGGATGGTTTGAAACTGGTCCTCGGTCAGGGTGCCGCGCGCCATGACGCGGGCCTTTTGCAGCGCGAGGGGCGCGGTGCAGAGAAGCGTGGCGTCCATCTGCGCCTCGGTGCCTTTTTCGAAGAGAAGCGGGATGTCGAGGACGATGATATCGGCCTGGGCCGAGGCAATGAAGGCGTCGCGGTCGGCGGCGACGAGCGGATGAACGATGGATTCAAGCTGTGCCAGCGCGGATGCGTCGGTGCTGATCCAGCGTTTCAGGGCGTTGCGATCAAGCCCGCTGGCGGTTTGGGCCTCAGGGCAAAGTGCCGCAATCGGGGCCACGGCGGCGCCGTTTGGGCCGTAAAGCCGGTGGACGGCGGCATCAGCATCCCAGACGGGCAGCCCTTCCTCGGCAAACATGGCGGCGGTGGTGGATTTGCCCATCCCGATGGAGCCGGTCAATCCAAGGCGAAAGGCTGTCATGCGCTGAGCACGGCTTGGCGGGTGGCCTCATCGACTGCCGGGGTGGGGCCGAACCAGCGTTCAAAGCCGGGGGCCGCCTGATGCAAAAGCATTCCAAGGCCGTCGACGATGGTGGCACCGCGCTGTTCGGCCTCGGCCAGAAAGGTGGTTTTGAGGGGGTTGTAGACCAGATCATTCACCACGGCGCCGGGTTCGATCGCATCAAGCGGCACGCGGAATTCAGGTTTGCCAGCCATGCCCAGAGAGGTGGTGTTGATGACGGTGGCGGCCCCTTCGAGCATATTGGCGGCCTGAACCCAGTCATAAACCACCAGCTTGGCGCCGAAATCTGCGCGGAGCGCCTCGGCTCGCGGGCGAGAGCGATTAGAAATCCGAATTTCCGGCACGCCCACCTCGATCAGCGCGGCGACCACGGCGCGGGCGGCACCGCCCGCCCCAAAGACGGCGGCGGGGCCCGCGGCGGGCACCCAGTGCGGGGCGTTTTGGCGCAGATTGGCGACAAATCCCGCGCCATCGGTGTTGTCGGCGTGGATTTTGCCATCCTTGCGGAAGATCAGCGTGTTGGCCGCCCCGATCAAGGCGGCGCGGTCACTGATGACGTCGGCGATCTTGAGAATGGCCTCTTTGTGCGGAAGGGTGACGTTCAGGCCGACAAAGCCGATCTTAGGCAGATGGCGCAGCGTGGTTTCAAGGTCTGCCGGGGCGACGTCCATGGGGATGTAATGGCCCTTGACCCCATAGCGATGCAGCCAGAACCCATGCAGGGCCGGGGATCGGCTGTGGGCGATGGGGTGGCCGATGACACCGGCGAGGGGGATTTTGGCAAGCTCTGTCATGCCGGAATAAAACCCCGGGTCGCGAGATAGGACAAGAGGGGAAGCAGCGGCAGACCAAGGATGGTGAAATAATCGCCATCGATCCGGCTAAAGAGCCGCACGCCTTCGGCTTCGAGCATGTAGGCACCGACGGAGTGGCTGATGTCGGGCCAGTTTCTGGCGAGGTAATCGTCAAGGTAGGCTTCGCTGAAGTCACGCATGGTAAGGCGGGCTTGGCCGACATGTCGCCAGATCGGCTCACCCCCGTCATAAAGCACGGCAGCGGAGAGGAGGCTGTGGGTCTGGCCGCGCAAAGACAGAAGTTGGGTGCGCGCTTGATATGGAGAGGTGGGTTTGGCGAAGGCTGTCCCTTTGAAATCAAGCACTTGATCGCAGCCAAGGACCAAGCTGCCGGGGGTGCGGCTGGCGATCCGGGCGGCCTTCATCTCGGCCAAGGCATCGGCGATGTCGCGGGGGGTGGCGCCTTCGGCTTCAAGGCTTTGGCGGATGGTCTCCTCATCGACGCGCGCAGCCTGAGCCGTGACGTCAAGCCCCGCGTTGCGCAGGAGCTGGAGGCGGATGGACGAGGTGGAGGCGAGGATCAGGGGGCGGGACATGGCTGTGGATAAGTTACAACGGGATTTGGGGATGAGTGGCAGCTGCGGGGCGCTTGGACGACAAGGTGTTGGCAACTGCGGTCTTGTCAAGATGAATGACAGGGATTGTCCACATGAGGACAACAGGCCAGCCGGGGTTGGGATAGGGCGTTATCCAAGGGCGATGCAATGCCTCTCTGTGGGTAGAAATTTCTGTTAATTATTTGACTTATATGGCATATTTTGCTTGGAACAGACTTTGTCAATTGTTTTCCACAGGGTTTTGCTTGTGGGCATATTTGGGGATGATGTCAGCTGTTCCGATACCCACAGCCCCTACATCTTCATCTTCCATTAAGACTCTATTTCTTTAAGAAGAAGAAAAGCACAGAGAATGGGTAGGGATCAGATGGGCGGGTTTTTGGCGGACTGGTATCTTTGGACCAAGGCGTTGCATGTCGTGTCTGTCATCTCGTGGATGGCGGGCCTGTTTTACCTGCCCCGGCTGTATGTCTACCATGTTGAGGGCCTGAAGAAGCAAGGTGTGGTGGCTGGCAGCGAGATGGATCAGTTGTTCCAGCATCAGGAACGGTTGCTTCTGCGCGCGATCATGAACCCTGCGATGATTGCGACCTGGGTTTTTGGATTGGCACTGGTGGTGACGCCGGGGATTGTGGTCTGGAGCGAGGCTTGGGTTTGGGTCAAGGCGATCTCGGTTGTGGCCATGACGGTGTTTCACATGTGGCTCGCGGCGCGTCGCAAGGCGTTTTTGGCGGGTGAGAACCTGCTATCGGGGCGGCAGTACCGCATGATGAACGAGGTTCCGACGGTCTTTATGCTGTTGATCGTCTTTGCGGTGATCCTTAAGTTCTGAAAACTTGACTCGAGCCGGTTGCCGCCGTATGGCCGGATCATGCGTGGGCCGTCCGGCCGGAAGCGCTTTCCTGTATACCGATATGCTGATCGCCTGATTTGGGCGAGCCGAGGGGACTTCGATGACTGTCGAGCATTTGAATCTTGCTGATCTGAAGGCAAAGACGCCGGCTGAGTTGCTGGCGATGGCCGAAGAATGGGAGATTGAGAACGCGCCTTCGATGCGCAAGGGCGAGATGATGTTCTCGATCTTGAAAGAGCATGCCGAGGAAGGTTGGGAAATCGGCGGCGACGGTGTGTTGGAAGTGTTGCAGGACGGGTTTGGGTTCTTGCGCAGCCCCTCGGCCAACTATCTGCCGGGACCAGATGATATCTATGTGGGTCCCGAGATGATCCGGCAGTTTTCGCTGCGGACGGGGGATTCCATTGAGGGCGTCATTCAGGCGCCGCGCGAGAATGAGCGCTATTTCAGCCTGATCAAGGCGACGAAGATCAACTTTGATGATCCGGAAAAGGCGCGCCACAAGGTGCACTTCGACAACCTGACGCCGCTTTATCCGGATGAGCGGCTGAAGATGGAGATTGAAGACCCGACGGTGAAGGACCGCTCGGCCCGGATCATTGATCTGGTCTGCCCGATCGGGAAGGGCCAGCGCGCCTTGATCGTGGCACCGCCGCGGACGGGTAAGACGGTGCTGTTGCAAAACATCGCCCATTCGATCGCGACCAATCACCCGGAGTGCTATCTGATCGTGCTGTTGATCGACGAACGGCCCGAAGAAGTGACCGATATGCAGCGCAGTGTGCGCGGTGAAGTGGTGTCCTCGACCTTTGACGAACCGGCGACGCGCCACGTGGCCGTGGCGGAGATGGTGATTGAGAAGGCCAAGCGTCTGGTCGAGCACAAGCGCGATGTGGTGATCTTGCTGGATTCGATCACCCGGCTTGGGCGCGCGTTCAACACGGTGGTGCCGTCGAGCGGCAAGGTTCTGACCGGTGGTGTGGATGCCAACGCGTTGCAGCGGCCCAAGCGGTTCTTTGGTGCGGCACGGAACATCGAAGAAGGCGGGTCGCTTACGATTATTGCGACGGCCTTGATCGACACCGGAAGCCGGATGGACGAGGTGATCTTTGAAGAATTCAAGGGCACCGGCAACAGCGAGATCGTGTTGGACCGCAAGGTTGCGGACAAGCGCGTGTTCCCGGCGATTGATATTCTGAAATCCGGGACCCGGAAGGAAGATCTGTTGGTCGATAAGCTGGATCTGCAGAAGACCTATGTCTTGCGGCGGATTCTAAACCCGATGGGGACCACGGATGCGATTGAATTCCTGATCTCGAAGCTGAAGCAGACCAAGTCGAACGGTGAGTTCTTCGAGTCTATGAACGCCTGATCCTCGTTTACTTTCAAGGGGTTGAATGATGGATACAGTATTCGCCCTGGCAAGCGCCCGGGGGAAAGCGGGCGTTGCCGTCATTCGGGTGTCTGGTGATCAAGCTTGGGTCGCCGCCGAGGCGCTGTGTGGTGGATTGCCCGCACCCCGCAAGGCTGGGGTTCGCCGGGTTCGCCATGAGGGGCGGGTGCTGGACGAGGCGCTTGTGCTGGTGTTTGAGGCCGGGGCGAGCTTTACCGGGGAACCCTGCGTTGAGTTGCAGATTCATGGCGGCACGGCGACGGTTCGGGCGGTGTTGCGGGCTTTGGCCGTGCAACCGGGTTTGCGCCTTGCGGAGCCGGGCGAATTCAGCCGACGCGCGCTTGAAAATGGGCGGATGGATCTGACGCAGATTGAAGGTCTGGCTGATCTGATCGACGCGGAGACCGAAGCCCAGCGGCGCCAAGCCATCGCGGTAATGTCGGGTGATTTGGGGCGGAAAGCCCAGCTTTGGCGCGCGGATCTGGTGCGGGCTTCGGCGCTCTTGGCTGTGACCATCGATTTTTCTGATGAAGATGTGCCAGAAGAGGTGTCGGACGAGGTTGTCCGGCTTTTGAGTGGTGTTCGGGATGGAGTTGGCCGGGAGTTGGCTGGGGCCTTGGCTGCGGAGCGCATCAAAGACGGCTTTGAGGTGGCGATTGTGGGTGCGCCAAATGTCGGCAAGTCGACGCTGCTGAATGCTCTGGCTGGGCGGGAGGCTGCGATTACATCGGACATTGCGGGTACGACGCGGGATGTGATCGAGGTGCGCATGGAGATCCACGGCTTGGCGGTCACTTTGTTGGATACGGCGGGGTTGCGCTTGTCTGACGACCGGGTGGAGCAGATTGGGATTGCGCGCGGGCTGGACCGTGCGCGCGGGGCCGACTTGCGGATTTTCCTTAAGGAGGGCGATGAGGCGTTGCCGCTTTTGCCGGAAAAGGGTGATATTGTGGTTCTTGCGAAGGGGGATCTTCGGTCTTCCGAGGGCCTTGCGGTTTCGGGCAAGACGGGAGCGGGGATTGATGACTTGATCTCGCGGATTGGAAATGTACTTGGTGAGCGCGTATCCGGCTCGAGTCTTGTGATTCGAGAGCGTCAGCGCAGCGCCCTGCTTGGTGCGATGGCCTCTTTGGAGTCTGCTCAGGCTGTGCTGCGGGCTGATGCCGGGGTGGAGCTTGCTGCGGCGGAGATTCATGCGGCTTCGGTGTCGCTGGAAATGATGATTGGCAAGGTTGGTGTGGAAGATCTGCTTGAAGAGATTTTCTCGCGGTTCTGTATCGGAAAGTGAGGATGTTTCACGTGAAACATTTTGATGTCATCGTCATTGGGGGCGGGCATGCCGGCACGGAAGCGGCTGCGGCAGCTGCCCGCATCGGCGCGTCGACTGCGCTGATCTCTTTGCGTCGTGCGGCTATCGGCGTGATGTCCTGTAATCCGGCGATTGGGGGCCTGGGAAAGGGCCACCTCGTGCGTGAGATAGACGCCCTTGATGGCGTTATGGCGCGCGCTGCAGATCGCGCCGGGATTCAGTTCAGACTGTTGAACCGGCGAAAGGGACCGGCCGTTCAAGGGCCGCGGGCGCAAACAGATCGCAAACTGTACCGCGAGGCGATTCAAGGGCTTCTTGCCAAAGAAGAGAACCTGACGGTGATTGAGGGGGAGGTGACGGGCCTCACGCTCGACTCCGGTCGGTTTGCGGGTGTTGAGTTGGCGGATGGGAGCGTTATTTCTGGCCGGTCTGGAATTCTGACGGCTGGGACGTTTCTTCACGGCCTGATTCATATTGGAACCAGCCGTACCTCTGGTGGCAGGATGGGAGATTTGCCCTCGATCAAGCTTGCTGATCAGATGGGCGATCTCGGCTTGAAGACCGGGCGATTGAAGACGGGGACCCCGCCCAGGCTCGATGGCAAGACCATTGACTGGTCGCGGACCGAAGAGCAGCCCGGTGATGACGAGCCGTCGTTGTTTTCCTTTATGAGCGCTGGGCCGGTGGTTCGGCAGGTGTCGTGTGGTGTGACCCATACCAATGAGGCCACCCATGAAATCATCCGCAAGAACATCCACCTCTCCGCCATGTACGGCGGTCATATCGAAGGTGTTGGACCGCGGTACTGCCCGTCGATCGAAGACAAGGTCGTTCGATTTGCCGACAAGACATCGCATCAGATCTTTCTGGAGCCAGAAGGACTGGATGACGACACGATTTACCCCAATGGTATTTCCTCTTCCTTGCCGCTGGAGGTCCAAGAGGCCTATGTGAGATCGATTGTGGGCCTTGAGGATGTCAAAATCCTCCAGCCAGCCTATGCGATCGAATATGATTTCTTTGATCCTCGCGATCTGACCCAGACGCTCATGACGCGTGACTTGGAGGGCCTGTTTTTTGCGGGTCAAATCAATGGCACAACGGGTTATGAAGAGGCGGCTGCGCAGGGTTTGGTCGCTGGACTTAACGCAGCCAGTTATGCGCGGGGCGGTGAGAAGATCCTGTTTGGGCGCGCAGACAGCTATATTGGCGTGTTGATCGATGATCTTATTCATCGCGGCGTGACCGAACCCTATCGCATGTTTACATCGCGGGCTGAGTTCAGGCTTGCCCTGCGGGCGGATAATGCGGATCAGCGCCTGACACCTATGGGCGTTGGGCTGGGCTGCGTACGACCAGATCGCATGGCGGCCTTCGAGCAAAAGATCACGGCACTTGAGGCTGGCCGGGAGATTCTGTCGAACAGCAGCTTTAGCCCTAAAGAACTTCGTGCGGCGGGTATCAACGTCAACATGGACAGCGGGCGTCGCACCTTGCTGCGTTTGTTGTCGATGCCCGAGGTGACGCGTGAGCAAATCAATGCGCTGCAGCCCGAAGCCGCCAAGATCGATCCGGCAATCCGCACGCAGATTGAGAATGATGCGCTTTATCAGCAGTACCTTGACCGGCAAGAGAATGACATTGCCGCCATGCGCCGTGAGGAAGAGACGCTGATCCCACCAGATCTGGAGTATCGCGGCCTTCCAGGTCTTTCGGGGGAGCTGGCTGGTAAGCTGTTCTTGCGGCGACCCGAAACTCTGGCGCAGGCGTCGCGCATCGAAGGCATGACGCCGGCGGCGCTCGCCCTTATCCTTGCGCATATCAAGAAGGCCAGACGTGCGGCCGCCGGGCGATGATGCGTCTTCATGAAATAGAGCACGCAATTGGCGTGCAGGGCGGCGTCTCGGATATTAGCCTTGACCGGCTCGTCCAGTTCGAACGGCTTGTAGAAAAGTGGAATCCGTCGATCAATGTCGTCGCCAAGTCGACAATCGGTGACATTTGGCACCGGCATATCCTTGATTCCATTCAGCTCTTTCAGATTGCAAGGCCTGACCAGAGAACTTGGCTTGATTTGGGGAGCGGGGGCGGTTTCCCGGGCATAGTCGTTGCGATTTTGGCCGCCGAGGCGATGCCAGAAATGCGGGTTTCTCTGGTGGAAAGCGACCGTCGGAAGGGCGTGTTTCTGGGCGAATGCATTCGTCAGCTGGGACTTTCTGCGGCTGTCTACCCGTCACGGATCGAAGATCTCGCAGCGCAGAACGCTTGCGTCGTGTCAGCGAGAGCGCTCGCGCCGTTGCAATCTCTATGTGCTTTTGGCTTCAGACATGTTCGCCCGGGCGGCATCTGCGCCTTTATGAAGGGCGCCACAGTGGAGGCCGAGATTGTCGAGGCTGAGAAGGCATGGCGATTTGACCTTGACCGCGTCACAAGTGTTACCGATAGCCGGTCTTCGATCCTGTTTCTGAGGGGCCTTCGTCATGTCTGAATTTGTTGCCCCATCAACGCCTCGCATTCTTGCGGTGGTCAATCAAAAGGGCGGGGTCGGCAAGACAACGACAGCGATCAATCTGGCGGCTGCCTTTGTTGAATGCGGCGCGAGGGTGCTTCTTGTTGATCTCGACCCGCAGGGGAACGCGTCGACTGGGCTTGGCATCGCGCCCGCGCAGCGGAAGCTCTCGACGTTTGATTTGCTTGTGGACGAGGTTGCGATTGGTGAGGTTGTGCAAGAGACGGCGATCTCGGGCCTTTATCTTTGCCCAGCGTCCTCGGATCTGTCATCGGCGGACATAGAGCTTGTTTCTAGGGAAAAGCGCAGCTTCCTTTTGCACGACGCGCTGCGGCAGCCGGATGTTTCATCCTTTAATCTTGACTACATCCTTATCGATTGCCCGCCATCGCTTAATGTGTTGACGGTGAATGGGTTGGTGGCAAGCCATGCTGTTCTGGTGCCGCTTCAGACTGAGTTTTTTGCTTTGGAAGGGTTGTCGCAGTTGATGCTGACGATCCGCGAGGTGCGTCAGGCCGCAAATCCGACGCTGCGCATTGAGGGCGTGCTTTTAACGATGCATGATCTGCGGAACCGCTTGGCGCAACAGGTGGAATACGATGCGCGAGATGCGCTTGGAGAGCTTGTTTTTAAGACAACAATACCGCGCAATGTGCGTGTCAGCGAAGCCCCGTCCTATGCGCAGCCCGTGTTGACCTATGATGGGTCATCCAAGGGCTCGGTGGCCTATCGGGCGCTGGCGAAAGAGATTCTGGCAAGACACCCACTGGTCGGTAAAGTTAACGTTAAGGGGCAGGGCGATGGACAAGAAAAGTGATCGGCGCGGGCTTGGGCGTGGTCTCTCGGCGCTTATGGCTGATATCAACTTGACGCATGACGACCAAGACGCCGCCCCCACGCGGCGCCCTGATCTTATGGTTGCGGTCGAGGATATTCAGCCAAACCCGCATCAGCCCCGTCGCCATTTTGATGATGCCTCTTTGAAGGATCTGGCGGATTCAATCCGACGTAAGGGGATCATCCAGCCCTTGATTCTGCGCCCAATCTCTGGACCGACGAAGTTTGAGATCGTTGCGGGTGAGCGGAGATGGCGTGCGGCGCAACTTGCTCAGCTGCACGCTGTCCCTGCAATTCTTCGCGATTTTTCGGATTCCGAGGTTTTGGAGATTGCGATTATTGAGAATATTCAGCGCGCTGAGTTGAACCCGATTGAGGAGGCGCTGGCTTATCGGCAGTTGATGGATCGGTTTGGCCATACGCAAGAAAAGGTCGCTGAGGCGCTTTCAAGAAGTCGGAGCCACATCGCCAATCTTTTGCGGCTTCTTTCGCTGCCTGAGGAGGTTCAGTCTATGGTGGCCGCTGGCGGTTTGTCTGCCGGACATGCGCGGGCGCTGATCACGCTGCCGAATCCGCTTGAACTCGCGCTCAAGGTTGTTGGGAAAGGCCTTTCCGTTCGCGAAACGGAAGCGTTGGTCAGAAAATCGGCCGTCCCTGGTTCTCGCTCCAGAAAGGGATCAGGCCCGAATGAGAAGGATGCCGATACGCGCGCACTCGAGGCAGATCTTTCTGCTGGCCTTGAGATGGGCGTCCGTATTGATCACGATCTCTCCGGTGGTGGCCGGCTAACGATCACCTACGGTAACCTTGATCAGCTTGATCTGTTGTGCGGCGCGCTTTCTGCCGCGGCGCTGGATGCCAGCCTGCGCAAGATTTGAGGCCTGGGGGCGGGTTTCTTAGTCTGCCGCAAGGTCTTTTAGGATTCCGTTCAACACAAGTCTTCCTGATCTGGTTGTTTTGAGCCAGCCTTCGTCCCGTGAGATTAGGCCGAGATCAATGAGGGGGACGAGTCTGTGTTCGGGAATCTGTCTTTCGGCCATCTTGGCGTAACGCTCAAGGTTTAAGCCTTCGTTTGTTCGAAGCGACATCAGCAAATACTCGAGCGCGACATCCTCACGCGAGAGCTTTTCCCAGGGGCGATCACCACCTTTTTCAGACGACACGGCGCTGAGCCAAGCCGTTGGGTCCCTGAAGGCCTCGGTTGCGAAACGGCCATCATCGCGTGTCACGCGCCCATGCGCGCCCGGGCCGACCCCTATGTAGTCGCCACCGCGCCAATAGATCATGTTGTGGCGTGACTCTGATCCCGGCGTGGCGTGGTTTGACACCTCATAGGCAGGTAATCCTGCAGCGCCACAAAGGTCTTGGGTAAGGTCATACATATCCGCTGAAAGGTCTTCGCTCGGCAATCCCGCCAGCTTTCCCCGCGCTGCGCGTGCCGCGAAAGCTGTGCCGTCCTCGATCGTCAGTTGATAAAGCGAGAGATGGTCGCCTGCGAAGTTTAGCGCTTCGCTGAGCTCTGATTGCCACTCGGTAAGCGACTGAAACTGGCGTGCGTAGATGAGATCAAAGCTCACTCGATCGAACGTGCTTTTCGCAATCTCAAGCGCCTTGAGTGCTTGCTGCTTGGAGTGCATGCGTCCGAGCGCCCGAAGCGCCGCGTCATCCAGTGCTTGGACGCCGAGAGAGACCCGATTAACACCCGCGCGACGATATCCTTCGAACCTCGCCGCCTCGACGGAGCCGGGATTGGCCTCGAGTGTGATCTCAAGGTCGTTCACTGTCCGCCAGTTATCGCGAACGCATTCGATGATCCCCGCGACCACGTCCTGCGTCATCAGGGATGGGGTTCCACCGCCAAAGTAAACCGTTTGCAGCACGCGCCCGTGCGTTTTGGCCGCTTGTCGGCTAATCTCCGAGCGGTAAGCCTCAAGCCAGGCGTACTGATCGACCCGCTCAGCGACATGGCTGTTGAAATCGCAATAGGGACACTTGGATTCACAAAACGGCCAATGGATGTAAAGACCGAAGCCGCCAGCTTGCCAGTCATGGGCAGTCATGTTGGGCGCGGCAGGGGTCTGCACGGTGTCACCTCTTGGTTTCGGTTCGTCTAAGGTGGCGCCCCAGCTCGGATCCGCAGTTAGGGCGCAGCTTGCCTGGGTGGCCTGGGCACCGCGAAGCGGGCGTATGTAGACTCGGGCCGCCCGTAAGTATGGGCCTGGAATGTTTCACGTGAAACATTCGGAGGTCATCTGACGGAAGGCCGCAGCGCGATGGCTTAACTGGTTTTTTTGCGGACCACTCATTTCCGCAAAGGTCAGGTCATGCCCCTGAGGCTGAAACATCGGGTCATACCCATGCCCCAGTGCGCCACGCAGCGGCCAAACCAACTGACCCTCCGCCGCACCCTCAAACACCTCTTCATGCCCATCCGGCCAGGCCAAAACCAAAGCGCAGCGAAACCGTGCCGAGAATGGCGGCGCGGCACCCGTCTCTACGATCAGCCCCCACGCCTTCTCCATGGCCCGCAGAAAGTCGCGCCCGCCCGGACCCTCGGCCCAATCAGCTGTGTAAACCCCTGGAGCCCCACCTAGAACGTCAATCTCAATCCCCGAATCGTCGGCCAACGCCGGCAATCCGGTTGCCTGCGCAACATGATGCGCCTTGAGCCGCGCATTCCCGACAAAGCTCGTTTCGGTCTCCTCCGGCGCATCCAGACCGAAGTCAGATGCCGACGTCACAGACACCCCAAACGGCGCCAGCAGCGCGACAAGCTCATCAACCTTCCCTTGGTTGTGCGTTGCAAGAACCAACGTGCCGCCCGTAAACCGTCGCCCGGTCATAGCCCCAGCGCAGCCTTCTGCGCCGCCACCAGATCAGCGCAGCCGGTCTTCGCAAGCGCCAACAGCGACAGCATGTCATCATGCGAAAAGCTGCTTCCCTCGGCAGACATCTGAACCTCAACCAGCCTGCCGCGCCCGGTTAGCACAAAATTGCCGTCCGTTCCCGCGTTGGAATCCTCGGGATAGTCCAGATCCAACACGGGCTGACCCGCATAAATACCGCAAGAGACCGCCGACACATGGTCGATAATCGGATCGCTGCTGATGGCGCCCGCGGCCAAAAGCCGATTAACCGCCAACCGCAAAGCCACCCACCCGCCGGTGATAGACGCACAGCGCGTCCCGCCATCAGCCTGAATCACATCGCAGTCAATCACGATCTGACGCTCACCCAGCGCGGCGCGATCCACACACGCCCGGAGCGACCTACCAATAAGTCTTTGAATTTCCTGGGTTCTTCCAGATTGCTTGCCTGCTGCGGCCTCACGCTTTGTCCGAGAGTTTGTTGCCCTGGGCAACATCCCATACTCTGCAGTCACCCAGCCAAGCCCGGTGTTCTTCAAGAAAGGCGGGGTCTTTTCTTCAAGCGATGCCGAGCACAAGACATGGGTCTCCCCCATCTTGATAAGACAGGACCCCTCGGCATGCCGCATCGGGTTGATCTCGATCACCACATTGCGCAATTCGTCTAGCTTCCGGCCCGATGGACGCATCATTCTTCTCCTGAACTGTCTTATGCCAAATAGGCCGGAGCGTCCTTGTGATGCAACCCTCATTGACGCTGGCCGCATCCCGTCCATACTCATTGTGCCATGACCTACAGCGAAAACCTTCTCTCAGAACTCAACGACCGCTCCCGAGAGGTCTTTCGCCGTGTGGTCGAAAGCTATCTCTCCTCGGGCGGCCCCGTCGGTTCGCGCACCTTGACCCGCAGCATGACCGAGCGCCTCTCAGCCGCCACAGTGCGCAACGTGATGCAGGATCTTGAACATCTGGGCCTGCTCGACAGCCCCCACATCTCCGCAGGGCGCATTCCCACACAGCAGGGCCTGCGGCTCTTCGTCGACAGCCTGCTTGAGGTCGGCTCTGTGGCCTCCGAAGACCGCGAAATCATGGATGCCGCTTTGTCCACGGGCGAAAAAGACGTCACAACCCTTCTCGATCAGGTCAGCACAACCCTTTCAGCGATCACCAATGGCGCCAGCCTTGTCCTGTCGCCCAAACAAGATGCGGTCATCAAGCACATCGAGTTCGTCAGCCTCGCCCCCGACCGCGCCCTCGTGGTTCTCGTCTTTGCCAACGGACACGTCGAAAACCGGATGATCGTGCCGCCCACCGGCCAAACCCCGTCCTCGATGCGTGAGGCCGCAAACTTCCTTAACGCCCTGGTCGAAGGCAGAACCCTCGCCGAGCTGCGGCTCAACATCGGTCAAGAAATCACCCAACGCCGTCAGGAGGTTGATTCGCTGGCCCGTGAGCTTGTCGAAAGCGGTCTTGCCGTCTGGCAGCCTCAAGACGACCAACCCGATCGGTTGATCGTGCGCGGCCGCTCGAATCTCCTCAGCGATACGAACGAAGTCCATGACATCGAACGCATTCGCCGCCTTTTCGATGACCTCGAACGCAAGCGTGACATCGCCGAATTCCTAGATCTGACTGAGGGCGGCGAAGGCGTGCGCATTTTTATCGGTTCTGAGAACAAGCTTTTTTCACTTTCGGGTTCCTCTCTGGTCGTCTCTCCCTATATGAACGCTGATCGACAGATCATCGGCGCCGTCGGCGTGATCGGACCGACGCGGCTCAACTATGGCCGCATCGTTCCGATCGTCGATTATACGGCGCAGCTGGTCGGCAAACTCCTGTCAGAACGCGGCAGGGGCTAGCCCAAAGCAGGACAAAGAAGGAAGCAGACCATGGCGCAAGACAATTTGCCCCCCGAAGAGACCAACGCCACCGATCCCGCTGCCAATGACGTTGCAGACTTCATCACCGCAGATGAGCTTGACGCCCTGCGGGCCGAGCGTGATGAGCTGCGCGACCGCTTCATGCGCGCGCTGGCGGATGCTGAAAACTCCCGCAAGCGTGCCGAACGCGATCGGCGCGAGGCTGAACAATACGGCGGCTCCCGCCTTGCCCGCGACCTTCTGCCGGTGTTTGACAACCTCAAGCGCGCGCTTGATGCCGCCAGCGACGAAACCCGCACCAGCGCTTCCGCGCTGATCGAAGGGGTTGAGCTGACTCTGCGCGAGCTGACGAATGTCCTGACAAAACATGGCGTTGCCCCGATTGAACCGGCCATTGGCGACAGCTTTGATCCCCAACAGCACGAAGCGATGTTCGAGGCCCCCCTTCCGGGAACCAAGGCCGGTCAGATTATTCAGGTCATGTCGGTTGGCTTCCTCCTACACGACCGGCTGTTGCGTCCGGCTCAGGTCGGCGTGTCGTCCAACACCGCTGGCTAAGCGTCAGCTTTGCTTTGGGGGGCCAAGGCCCCCTTTTACCATCTCTGCCAGTTCATAAATCAGGGCCAAAGCCTCTTTCGGCGTCAGCTCATCCGGGTGAACCGCCTTCAGCCGCGCTTCGACCTGTGACTCGCGGCTCGCGGCCTTTGCAGGGGCCGATGGCGGGGCGGCCCGGAACAAGGGCAGATCGTCAATCAGCGCCTTCTGCCGCCCCGCGCCCTCCCGCTCCCCCGATTCCAGCGCCTCCAGAACCGAACGGGCCCGGTCAATCACGGCCGGCGGCAGTCCGGCCAGCCGGGCGACCTGAACCCCATAGCTGCGGTCCGCAGCCCCCTTCCTGACCTCGTGCAGAAAGACCAGATCGCCCTCCCACTCCTTCACCGCAACCGTGGCATTCTCCACCCCGTCTAGTTTCGAGGCGAGATTGGTCATCTCATGATAATGCGTTGCAAAGAGAGCGCGACAGCGGTTCGCGCCGTGCAGATGCTCCAGCGTCGCCCAGGCAATCGACAGCCCGTCATAGGTTGCGGTTCCCCGGCCAATCTCGTCCAGAATCACCAGCGCCCGATCGTCCGCTTGGTTCAAGATCGCGGCCGTCTCGACCATCTCCACCATAAAGGTCGACCGGCCCCGGGCAAGATCATCACTCGCCCCCACGCGGCTGAAAAGCTGGCTGACCACCCCGATATGCGCCCGCCGGGCGGGCACAAAGCTCCCTGCCTGCGCCAAAAGCGCGATCAGGGCGTTCTGGCGCAGAAAGGTTGATTTCCCTGCCATGTTCGGCCCGGTCAACAGCCAGATCGCCGGGGTCGTTTCCTCGGTCAAAGCGCAGTCATTGGCCACAAAGGGCCCAGCACCCTGCCGCCGCAAGGCGCGCTCCACCACTGGATGCCGCCCGCCCTGCACCACAAAGGCATGGCTTGCATCCACCTCCGGCTCCACCCAGTCCTCTGCCGCAGCCAGATCGGCCAAGGCGGCGGCCAAATCAATCTCCGCCAAGGCCCGCGCCGCGCCCGAGATCGGGCCGCTCTCTTGCAAAACTGCGACTCTAAACGCCTCATAGTGACGCTTTTCGATCTCGACCGCATGGTTTCCAGCATTCAGAATCCGCGTCTCGATCTCGCTCAAGGGCAAGGTGGTGAACCGCACCTGATTGGCCGTGGTTTGCCGATGAATGAAGGTTTCTGACAGGGGTGGGGCGAACATCTTATCGGCGTGGGTTGTCGTCGTCTCGATGAAATAGCCCAGCACATTGTTGTGCTTGATCTTCAGGCTCTGAATCCCGGTCGCCGCAATATAATCGGCCTGCATTCCGGCAACCACGCCGCGCCCCTCGTCGCGCAACTGCCGCGTCTCATCCAGCTCTGCATCGAAACCTGTTGCGACAAAGCCCCCGTCTCGCACCAGCAGCGGCGGTTCCGCGACCAGCGCCTCCTCCAGAAGCGCGCTCAGCACCTCATGCCCCACAAGCGCCCGCGCCGCTGTCGCGAGGAGCGGCGGCACGCCGACGACGAGCATGTCTGACACCCTGAGCGCGCCAGAAATCCCGGCGCGGATCGCCGTCAAATCGCGCGGCCCACCGCGATCCAAGGCCAATCGTGACAGGGCCCGGTCCATATCCGGCACCCGCCGCAGCTCTGCCCGCAAAGCCTCACGAAGGCTGGGTTGATCCTTCAAAAACCGCACCGCTTCCAGCCGTGCGCTAATCACGCCCAAGTCGCGCGACGGCCCCGACAGCCGCCGCTCCAGCAATCGCGCGCCCGCCGCCGTGACCGTGCGATCCACCGCCGCCAAAAGCGACCCCTCTCGTCCGCCAGACAGCGCCTGCGTGATCTCCAGATTGCGCCGCGTTGCTGCGTCGATCTGCATCAACCCGCCCGGCGCCTCTTTCTGCGGCGCGCGCAAGAGCGGCAGTTTGCCCCTTTGCGTCAGATCCAGATACTCAACCAGCGCCCCCATGGCCGAGATTTCGGCCCGGTCAAAGCTGCCGAAGGCGTCGAGAGATGCGACACCAAACAGCCCACAGAGCCGCTTTTCGGCCGACGTCGAATCCAGACTGCCCCGCGCCAAGGCGGTCACCGCAGCGCCGGACTCTTCGATCAGGGCGTAAAGGTCGCGCTCTCGCGCCTCGCTCACCAAAACCTCACGCGGGGCCAGCCGCGCCAGCTCCGGTGCCAGCCGGACCTGCGGGCAAACCATCACCCGCAACTCCCCGGTCGAGATATCGGCCCAGGCCAGCGCCGCCTCATCCCGAACCTCGGCCCAAGCAGCCAGGTAATTGTGCCGCCGCGCCTCCAGCAGGGAATCCTCAGTCAGCGTTCCGGGCGTGACCAACCGCACCACATCACGCCGGACCACCGACTTCGACCCGCGCTTCTTCGCTTCGGCCGGGTCTTCCATCTGCTCGGCGATCGCCACACGAAAGCCCTTGCGGATCAGGGACAAAAGATACCCCTCAGCCGCATGTACCGGCACGCCGCACATCGCAATCGGTTCCCCCAGATGAAAACCGCGCTTGGTCAGCGCAATGTCCAGCGCCTCAGCGGCGGCCACAGCATCGTCAAAGAACATCTCGTAGAAATCGCCCATCCGGTAGAACAAGAGCGCGCCGGGGTTCTGCGCCTTGATCTCCAGATACTGCGCCATCATCGGCGTGACGGTGTCATCGCTCACGGTGTTCTCCCCTTGGTGGCCACGACCCTACAAAAGCCCAACTGTGGCGAAAAGCCCGAATGCGCCGTCTATGCAGATCGCTCTGCGGGCGCTAAGAGCTTTGGGCGTGCAAAAAGATGGCCTCTGATGACAAAGACCAAGATTACCCCCGAAGAAGCGCTTGCCTATCATCTGGAGCCGCGCCCCGGCAAATATGACGTCGTCGCCTCAACGCCTATGGCCACGCAGCGCGATTTGTCGCTCGCCTATTCCCCTGGCGTCGCCGTTCCGGTGCAGGCCATCGCCGACAATCCGGCCACTGCCTATGACTATACGGTGAAGGGGAATATGGTTGCCGTCATCTCGAACGGGACCGCCATTCTGGGCTTGGGGAACCTTGGGGCGCTCGCGTCCAAACCGGTGATGGAAGGCAAGGCGGTCCTGTTCAAGCGCTTTGCCGACATCAACGCGATTGATATCGAGCTGGATACCGAAGACGCTGATGAGATCATCAAGGCGATCTCTCTGATGGGGCCAACCTTTGGCGGCGTCAACCTTGAGGACATCAAGGCGCCAGAATGCTTCATCATCGAACAGCGCTTGAAGGAAATCATGGACATTCCGGTGTTCCACGATGATCAGCATGGCACAGCGGTGATTTGTGCGGCAGGCTTGATCAACGCCCTCGAAATGACCGGCAAGAAGATTGAGGACTGTAAGATCGTTCTAAACGGGGCAGGGGCTGCGGGCATTGCTTGTCTCGAACTGCTGAAAACCATGGGCGCGCGGCATGACAACTGCATCATGTGTGACACCAAAGGCGTGATCTATCAGGGCCGCACCGAGGGGATGAACCAGTGGAAATCCGCCCACGCCGCGCGTACCGATCACCGCTCTCTGGAAGAGGCGATGGTGGGCGCTGATGTGTTTTTGGGCGTGTCGGTCAAGGGCGCCGTGACGCCCGAGATGGTCGCCTCCATGGCCGACAACCCGGTGATCTTTGCCATGGCCAACCCTGACCCGGAAATCACCCCCGAAGAGGCACATGCCGTCCGCGCCGATGCCATCGTGGCCACCGGGCGCAGTGATTACCCAAATCAGGTCAACAATGTGCTGGGCTTCCCCTATCTGTTCCGGGGCGCCCTCGACATCCACGCCCGCGCCATCAACGACGAGATGAAAATCGCCTGCGCCCGCGCTTTGGCCGCCCTTGCCCGCGAAGATGTGCCGGATGAGGTGGCGATGGCCTATGGCCGCAAGCTTTCGTTCGGGCGCGATTACATCATTCCCACACCCTTTGATCCGCGGCTGATCTACGTCATCCCGCCCGCCGTTGCCAAGGCTGGCATGGATACTGGCGTCGCGCGTCGCCCGATCGTGGACCTGAAAGCCTATGAGCAAACGCTCAAGGCGCGGATGGACCCGACCGCGTCTATCCTTCAAGGCATCCATGCCCGCGCCAAGCAGGCGCAAGCCCGGATGATTTTTGCCGAAGGTGACGACCCCCGCGTGCTGCGCGCCGCCGTGGCCTATCAACGCGCTGGGCTTGGCAAAGCGCTCGTCGTGGGGCGTGATGCGGATGTGAAGGAAAAGCTGGAAATCGCGGGCCTTGGCGACGCGATGCGCGAGTTGGAAATCGTGAACGCGGCCAATTCTCGCCATCTCGATCAGTACAAGGATTTTCTTTACCAACGCCTGCAGCGCAACGGGTTTGATCGCCATGACGTGCACCGCCTTGCCGCGAGGGACCGGCATGTGTTCTCGGCGTTGATGCTGCAACACGGCCATGGTGACGGGCTTATCACCGGGGTCACGCGCAAATCGGCCCATGTCTTAAGCCTGATCAACCATGTTTTCGATGCCAAGGCGTCCGATGGGGCAGTGGGTGTGACGGCGCTTTTGAACAAGGGCCGGATCGTGCTGATCGCCGATACGCTTGTGCATGAATGGCCTGATGAGAATGACTTGGCCACCATCGCCATCAAGGCGGCTGGCGTGGCGCGCAACCTTGGGCTTGAGCCGCGGGTTGCCTTCGTTTCCTTCTCGACCTTTGGATATCCGGTGTCCGAGCGCGCCACCAAGATGCATGTCGCGCCCAAGGTTCTGGATCGGATGGGGGTCGATTTCGAATACGAAGGCGAAATGACCGTCGATGTGGCGCTGAATGCCGATGTGATGGCGCAGTATCCGTTTTGCCGCCTGACCGGGCCCGCCAATATTCTGGTGGTTCCGGCGCGGCACTCAGCTTCGATCTCGGTCAAGTTGATGCAGGAAATGGCGGGCGCCACGGTGATTGGCCCCATTCTGACGGGCGTGACAAAGCCCATTCAGATCTGTTCCACCAATTCGACGGTGAATGACATTCTGAACATGGCCGTCATGGCCGCCTGCAAGGTGGGCTGACATCGGGGCAGGGTGGGCGCGCGGGCGAAGCCGCGCGCCGGATCACTTGGTAAAAGCCTGATCGCCCCAAACTTGCCGAACCCGCGCGTCACGGCCACAGGACTCGCGGTAGAACTTGTAGGCGTTTGACTGCTTTTTCGGCCCGGCGCGCGTCAGGATCAGGTTTGTGCCCTTGTAGTAATCTTGATGGTAGTCCTCGGCGATCCAGAACGTGCCCGCCGCAAGCACCGGCGTCACCACAGCCGCGCCCAGAACCGCCTCGGCCTCTGCAATCGCGGCCTTGGCAGATGCTTCCTGTGCCGCATTGCCCGCGAAAATCGCCGTGCGATAGGCGCTGCCCCGGTCGCAGAATTGCCCGCCATCATCGGTCACATCAACCGAGCGCAGGAATTTGGCGATCAACTCGTCATAGCTGATCTTGGAGGAATCAAAGGTGATCTCGACCGCCTCATAATGACCCTCGTGGTTCTCATAGGTCGGATTGGCCAGATCGCCGCCGGTATAGCCCGAGACAACGTCGATCACCCCGGCAACCGGCTCGAAATCCGACTCAACGCACCAAAAACAGCCGCCCGCGACGATTGCCTTTTCGGTCTTAGCGCTGGCGGCGCTGGCAATGCCCAGCCCGACAAGCGCAACCGCTGCCAAAATCTTCCACCGCTGCATGAGCGCTCTCCTTTGTCATCACGTCCGCCACGGTTGCCGCCTTTGGCCTTTGGCGCAACTCACCCCCGCGTGAGGTCACGCACAGGTGATGCGCCCCCTTGGCCTTTGCGCGCCGTCCCCTTAGCCTGCCGCCAAACATAAGGAGGCTTTGATGACAGACCATGTCTCAACCCATCAGGCAGAAGATGATGCCCGCAATGAGAAAATCCAGATCTGGGTGAATGGCCGTATCGTGCCGAAGGCCGAAGCCATGGTGTCGGTCTATGACTCCGGCTTCATGTTGGGTGATGGCGTCTGGGAAGGCATCCGGCTTTACAATGGCCGTTGGTCCTTTGTGGACGAACATATGGATCGGCTGTTCGAGGCGGCAAAGGCCATTGATCTTGATATCGGCATGACCAAGGAAAGCGTCACTAACGCCTTGTTAGAGACACAAAAAGCCAATGGCATGACCAATGATGCCCATGCCCGGCTGATGGTCACGCGGGGCGTCAAGACCCGGCCTTTCCAGCACCCGAAACTCAGCCAGCGCGGCCCGACCATGGTGATCATCATGGAGCACAGCCGCCAAAAGCTGCCGCGCCCGATCAAGCTGGCGACTGTTCCCCATCTTCGCGGCCTGCCGATGACGCAGGACCCGAAGCTGAACTCGCATTCTAAGCTGAACTGCATCCTTGCCTGCATTGCCGCCGAAAAGGCGGGCGCGGATGAGGCGCTGATGCTGGATGTGCATGGCTTTGTGAACACCACCAACGCCTGCAACTTCTTTATCGTGAAGAAAGGGCAGGTTTGGACCAGCACGGGTGATTATTGCATGAACGGAATCACCCGGCAGAAGGTGATCGACCTGTGCCGCGCCAATGACATCCCGGTCTTTGAGCGGAACTTCTCGCTGGTCGACACCTATTCGGCGGATGAGGCGTTCTTGACAGGCACCTTCGGCGCGCAAACCCCGGTTGGCATGATTGACGGGCGGGTCATTGGCACGGGCCAGATGGGCCCAATGACCGAACGGCTGCGCGGGCTTTACAAGAAACTGGTGGGCGCATGACCCCGGATCCTCAGCGCATTGCCATGTGGTCAGGCCCGCGCAACCTGTCCACTGCCATGATGTATTCCTTTGCGGCGCGGGGCGATTGTCAGGTCTGGGACGAGCCGTTTTACGCCGCCTATCTGCACAAGACTGGCATGGATCACCCGATGCGCGATGAGGTCATTGCAGCTGGTTTGGCTGACCCTCGGGCGGTTGCTGAGGCCTGCCTTGCGCCTCTATACGCCGAACACAGCCTGTTTTACCAAAAGCACATGACCCTGCACATGGTCCCCGAGTTTGACCGGGGATTCATGCGCGGGCTGACCAATGTGTTCCTCATCCGCCATCCGGCGCGGGTGATCGCTAGCTATGCCAAAAAGCGTGAAGCACCAGAATTGGCTGACATTGGCTTTGTCCAGCAGGCGGAACTGTTTGATGAGGTCGCCGATTGGCTGGGCCATGCCCCGCTTGTCATCGACAGCGCCGACATCCGCGCCACCCCGCGTGAAACCCTCTCGCGCCTATGCGCGTCGCTGAACATTCCCTTCACCGACCGCATGTTGCGCTGGCCCGCCGGGCCAAAACCGTTCGACGGGGTCTGGGCGCCGCATTGGTACAATGCGGTTCACGCCTCCACCGGGTTTGATGATCCTGAGGGCGATTTGCCTGCGCTGTCGCCAGAGTTTCAGCGGCTGTGCGACCAAGCCCTGCCGCATTACAAACGGCTGGAACGGCTGAAGCTTTAACGAAAAGGGGCCAGCCAACGGCTGACCCCCCCTCAAAATCGCTGTGGGCGGTCTCAGCCCTTTTTCGCCACCCGCGCATTGCGGCTGGCGATCAGGCGCAGGCGCAGGGCATTCAGGGTGATGAAGCCCTGCGCGTCCTTCTGGTCATAGGCGCCCGCATCTTCCTCGAACGTCACGTGCTTTTCGGAATAAAGCGAATGGTCCGACCAGCGTGCCACGGTACGGGCCGATCCTTTGTAAAGCTTCACGCGCACGGTGCCGGTCACATGTTCCTGCGTCTTGTCGATCAGCGCCTGCAGCGCCTCACGCTCGGGCGAGAACCAGAAACCGTTGTAGATCAATTCGGCATAGCGCGGCATGATCGAATCTTTCAGATGGCCCGCGCCGCTGTCGAGCGTGATCTGCTCAATCCCACGGTGCGCCTCCAGCAGAATGGTGCCGCCGGGGGTTTCATAAAGGCCGCGGCTTTTCATGCCGACAAAGCGGTTTTCCACCAGGTCCAAGAGACCCACCCCATGCTTGCCGCCGATCTCGTTCAATCGGGCCAAGATCGTGGCCGGCGACAAAGCCTCGCCATTGATCGAGACCGCATCGCCGCGTTCAAATCCGATTTCCACATAGTCCGGGGTATCGGGCGCCTGTTCCACCGGGGTGACGCGCTGATAGACAAACTCGGGCGCTTCCTCTGCCGGGTTCTCCAGCACTTTGCCCTCTGACGATGTGTGCAGCAGGTTCGCATCCACCGAGAAGGGCGCTTCGCCGCGCTTGTCCTTGGCGATTGGAATCTGGTTCGCCTCGGCGAATTCCAAGAGCTTGGTGCGCGAGGTCAGGTCCCACAGACGCCAAGGCGCGATGACCTTGATCGCCGGGTCCAGTGCGGCAGCCGAGAGTTCGAACCGCACCTGATCGTTGCCCTTGCCGGTCGCGCCATGGGCCACGGCATCGGCGCCGGTCTCATGCGCAATCCGTACCAGATGATGCGAGATCAGCGGCCGGGCGATCGAGGTGCCCAGAAGATAAAGCCCCTCATACAGCGCATTGGCGCGGAACATCGGGAACACAAAGTCACGCACGAACTCTTCGCGCACGTCGACGATGTGGATGTTCTTTGCCTCAATCCCCATCAACAGCGCCTTTTGGCGCGCCGGTTCCAGCTCCTCGCCCTGACCCAGATCGGCGGTAAAGGTGATGACCTCGCAGCCATATTCGGTCTGCAGCCATTTCAGGATGATCGAGGTGTCCAGACCGCCCGAATAGGCGAGAACGACTTTCTTCGGCTTTTGCATGGGGGCCTCCTAATGCGCGCCCTGCGCTTAGCGGGAAATCCCAAAAAGGGCAAGCCAAGCAAGGCCGAGCGCGCGGGTGGGCCTTGCGCAAAGCCTGCGGCTTCGTCACATCTTGCACATGACCGATTTTGCCGATGCCGCCCGCCAGACCACCCGCGCCTTGCGCGACCTCTTTCCGCGCACGCCGATGCAGCGGAATGACTTTCTGTCGCGCAAATACGGGGCCGAAATCTGGCTCAAGCGCGAGGATCTCTCGCCGGTGCGCAGCTACAAGCTGCGGGGCGCCTACAATGCCATGCGAAAGGTCCGGACCAGCCACCCCGACCAAGGCCATTTCGTCTGCGCCTCGGCGGGCAACCATGCCCAAGGTGTCGCCTTTGCTTGCCGCCATTTCGGCGTGCAGGGCACGATTTTCATGCCGGTGACCACGCCGCAGCAAAAGATCGACAAAACCCGCGCCTTTGGGGCTGACCATGTGCGCATCGTTCTGACGGGCGACTATTTTGACCAAACGCTTGCCGCCTCGCAGCGGTTTTGTGCCGAAGAGGGCGCGCATTTCCTGTCGCCCTTTGACGATGAGGATGTGATCGAAGGTCAGGCCTCGGTTGCGGTTGAGCTGTTGGATCAGCTTGGTCGCTCGCCCGATCTTGTCATTCTTCCCGTGGGCGGCGGCGGGCTGTCATCGGGCGTGACGCGCTATTTGCGCAGCGAGTCGCCGGGCACGGAGTATCGTTTTGTCGAGCCCAAAGGCGGGGCCAGCCTGACGGCCGCCTTGGCCGCGCATGAGCCTGTCACGCTCAAGCGTGTCGACAACTTCGTCGATGGGGCGGCGGTGGCCCGGGTTGGCGACCGGACCTTTGCGGCGCTGTCTTGGGTGAACCCGGCCGAAGTTCTGATCGCCCCCGAAGACCGCATCTGCACCACCATGCTGATGATGCTGAACACCGAAGGCATCGTGCTGGAACCCGCAGGTGCCTTGGCGATTGACGTGCTGGCCGACCTCGCGGGCGAGATTGCGGGCAAGACCGTGGTCTGTGTGAGCTCGGGTGGCAATTTCGATTTCGAACGCCTGCCCGAAGTGAAAGAACGCGCCCAGCGCTATTCTGGCGTGAAGAAGTACTTCATCCTGCGCATGCCGCAGCGTCCCGGTGCGCTGCGGGAGTTTCTGGAAATGCTGGGGCCAGATGACGACATCGCCCGCTTTGAATACCTGAAGAAGTCGGCGCGCAATTTCGGGTCTGTGCTGATCGGGATCGAGACCAAAGAGGCGGCGAATTTTCAAAAGCTGTTCGATCAGCTGGATGCTGCGGCCTTTCAGTATCGCGACATCACGCAGGACGAGATTCTGTCCGAGTTTCTGATCTAAAGGAGACGCAATGCCCCGCGCGCGTGATCTTGGCTTGCCCTTTCCCGGCACCCCCGGCCCGCTCAACGCCATCACTGATGTGGCGGGGGTCAGCGTGGGCTTTTGCACCCTGCAAGACCCCGACCGCCACATGCGCACGGGCGTCACCGCCATTATTCCCCGGATGGATGCAGGCAACCCCGAGCCGGTTCGCGCCGGTCAAGCCACCCTGAATGGCAATGGCGAGATGACCGGGACGCATTGGATCAAGGACGGCGGTTATTTCCTTGGGCCGGTTCTGGTCACCAACACCCATGGCATCGGGGCCTGCCACACGGGTGCTACCCGTTGGATGATTGACCGCTATCCCGACCATTTCCGCAACGGCATCGCATGGGCCATGCCCGTGGTCGCCGAAACCTATGACGGCATCCTGAACGACATCAACGCGATGTTCGTGCAGCCCGAACATGCTGTCGAAGCGCTGAACAGTGCCACATCTGGCCCGGTGGCCGAAGGGGCGGTGGGCGGCGGCACGGGCATGATCGCTTATGAGTTCAAGGCAGGCACTGGCACCGCCTCGCGTCGCGTCACAGTTGGGGGTGAAACCTATACTGTCGGCGTTTTGGTGCAGGCCAATCACGGCAAACGCCCGTGGTTCAACGTGTTGGGCCAACCTGTTGGCCGCCTGATGCCGTTCGAAGGGCTGGTGCCCAAGGAAACCGGGTCGATCATCGTGGTGATCGCCACCGATGCGCCCTTGTCCACCATTTCGCTGACCCACCTTGCCCGTCGCGCGGGCCTTGGCCTTGGTCGCGGTGGCACCCCGGGTGGCAACTCCTCGGGTGACATCTTTTTGGCCTTTTCCACAGCGCCTTTCGGCGCAATGCCCCAGTCCGCGGCCGCCCTGATCCCGCAGGTCGAGCTGAACGCCGAGCTGATTGATCCGGTCTATCTGGCCGCCGTCGAAGCGGTGGAGGAATCGGTGGTCAACGCCATTGTGGCCGGAACCGACACCCCAACCTTCAAGTTCCCCGGCAAGACCATCCCCGGCATCGACCGCGCCGCACTCGCAGCCCTGTTCTAGCGAAGAGTGCCCGGTACGGGCTCGATGAGCGTTAGCGCTGGCCTTCAAAGAACCGGACGATCCGTTCCGCGATTGCGTCACTATCCGCCTTGTTGGTCAATGAATCACGCGCCCGCGCCACCACCTCAGGCGGCAGGTCGCTCGCATATTCCTCCACCAGATCGCTTATGAAACCGTGGCTCATTTCCGGGTGATACTGCGTCGTCATCACCCGCCCCGGAATGGCAAAACTGCCCACCGGGCATTCTGCCGTGCCCCCCAGAACCACCGCGCCCTGCGGCAGCCGCAAGACCTGCTCCAGATGGCTGCCATAAAGACGAATCGGTTGGCCCTCGATCTCTGTCTCAACCAGCCCGAAAACCCAGCCTCCGGGGTTCTTTCCCACCTCTCCACCCAAGGCCATCGCAATGGCCTGATGTCCGAAACAGGCCCCAAAGATCGGCTGCCCCTCGGCCACCAACCGCCGGATCAGCGCGAACAACTGCCCCACCCAAGGGTCAGAATCATGCACCGAAGCCGGGCTTCCCCCGATCAGCCAGCCATCGAATCGCGCATCCTCCGCCGGGAAAACCCCGTCCTTCACCGCAAAGACCGTCACCCGCCAATCCGGCCGCACTGACTGGACCATGGTGGTGAATTTCTCACCGTCCTTGGGGCGGGCTTGGGCAAACTCCGACTCGTCGGTGTTGGTCATCAAGAGCGCGATGTGCATGATCTTCCCGCTTTACATATTTATGAACCTGTTTAGTATATTTTTAAATCGGCATTGCGCAAGGGAAAGCCACATGACCGTCTGGACCCCCACCGACACGGGCCATGCCGATCTTGGCAGCCATGACAGCTTTCTTGCCGGCCCCCCGCACAACACCTTCAAACGCCTGCGCGATGAAGACCCGATGCATTGGTCTGACTGGTCGGGCGGCAAGGGCTATTGGTCGGTCACTCGGCATGAAGACATCCTGTTCCTCAATGGCAAGCCCGATCTTATCTCCTCGGCGCGCGGCATCCGGATGGAGGATCAGACCTATGAGGAATACCTCGCGCGCCGCACCTTTCAGGAAACCGACGCACCCGAACACATGCAGACCCGGATCAAGGTGGCCAAAGCCTTCTCAAAACCGGTGATCGCCCAGTTCGAACCCGTGATCCGCGAACTTTGCGGCCCAATCCTCGATGAAGCGCTGGAAAAGGGCACCTTCGACGCCACCAAGGACATCGCCCGCCAACTGCCAATGCGGATGCTGGGCCGTATCCTTGGCACGCCCGAGGCGGACCTGCCTTGGCTGGTGGAAAAGGGCGATACGCTGATTGCAAACACCGACCCCGACTTCACCCAGCATGTGCTGGACAAGATGACCACGGACGAATTCCGCATGATGCCCTTCAACTCTCCCGCCGGGGCCGAGTTGTTCGTCTATGCCAAAGAGCTTTTGCGCCAAAAGGAAGCCTCGGGCGATACCTCAGGCATCCTGCATCTTATTCTGCAGCCCGGCCCGGATGGCTCGGTCATGCCGGAACATGAGTTTCGCAATTTCTTCTGCCTTCTGGTCGCCGCCGGAAACGACACCACCCGCTATTCCATCGCTGCCGGAATTCAGGCGCTGGCCCACCAACCCGAGCTCTTGGCCCAGATGCAGGCGGGCGGTCCGGTCTGGGACACGGCGGCGGATGAGATCATCCGCTGGGGCAGCGCGACCACCTATTTCCGCCGCACCGCCACCCGCGATTTTGAATTCCACGACCGTCAGGTCAAAGAGGGCGACAAGGTCCTTCTGTGGTGGGCCTCTGGCAACCGCGACGAGCGCGCGTTTGATGACCCCTTCCGCGTCAACCTGTTCCGCACCCCAAACCGCCATGTCTCCTTCGGCCAAGGCGGCCCGCATGTCTGCCTTGGCATGTGGCTCGCGCGGCTCGAAGTGCGGGTGCTGTTCGAAGAGCTTGCCAAACGCATAAAGTCCATCGAACCTGCCGGAGAGCAGAAGTTTCTCAGATCGAATTTCATCGGCGGCATCAAAGAGCTGCCGGTGCGTGTGACACTGCAATAGGCGGCATCAGACCGCACCCAGGGAGAGTTCCATGACCAGCCAAAGCCCGCGCCTGCGCGCGATGTTCTGCGATCATCTGTCGATCATGCGGGGCAAATACCTGCCCGCCTCCAAGATGAAAGACGACGAAAGCCGTTTCGCGCGGCCCACCTTCTCGGTGCATTACGACAAGGATCTGTTGATCGAAGCGCCCGGCACTATGTGCCTTGAGGGCATTCCCGATATGGCGCTGCGCTGGCAAGCCGATGAGATCCGCGCCGGATGGGAGCCGAACACAATGGTTGTGACGGGCGACCTTTACGCAGGCGATGGCAGCCCTATTCCCATGTGCCCCCGCAGCGCGCTGAAACGCGCCGTTGCCGCTTGGGGTGCGCTGGGCCTGACGCCCAAGGTCGGGATCGAATTGGAAGCCTATGCCTTTGTCCGCAACGAAGATGGCACGATCGTGCCTTATGACACCCCCGGCGGTGTGGTGTACGGCACCGGCAACTTTGCCGACCCGCGCCGCTTTACCGATGCGATCTGGAACAAGGCGCAGGAAATCGGCCTGCCGCTGGACCTGATCACCAACGAATATGACACCCCGCAGTATGAATTCACCCTGACCTTCGACACAGCCGTTGAACATGTTGATAACGTCGTTCTCTTCCGCCAGATGGCGCGCGAGATCGCCTTTGACCACGGCATCATCCTGACCTTCTTGCCCAAACCGATCCTGACCAAGGGCGGGTCTGGCATGCATGTGAACCTGTCATTCACGGACGCCAAAGATCACAACGCGCTGGCCAATGGTGACCGTGGTGATCCGGCCAATATGAACGATCTGGCCAAAGGCTGCATCTCGGGTTGGATGCACCATCACAAGGGCATGGCGGGTCTCATCGCCCCGAACGCCCTGTCCTATAACCGCCTGCAACCGGCCAGCCTTTCGGGCTACTGGTGCAATTGGGGCGGCGACAACCGCAACGTCACCGTGCGCCTGTCGGCCGAGGGCGGCAAAAAGGCCCGGCTGGAACATCGCATGGCCGATGCCGCGTCAAACCCCTACACCGCTGTGGCGACGGTTCTGCAGGCCGCCCTTCTGGGCGTGCAGAACAAATACCCCCTGCAGCCCTTGGAAACCGGCGACGGCTTTACCAGCAATGACGCCACCCACGGCGTCGCCGCCTCCCTGACCGAGGCGCTGGATGATCTGCAGGCCGATACCGCCCTGACCAATGCCGTCGGCGCCGGGTTGGTTGAAAACCACATCTACATGAAACGCGCCGAGGTTGACAAAACCTCCGCCCTTGAGGGCGATGCGCTGCGCGATTGGTACATCTGGTACATATGAGGACCCTATGAAAGCCCACTGGATCCTGCCCGACGGCAGCACCATCACCGCCGAGGTCCGCGAAGGCCAAAACCTGATGGAGGCCGCCGTCGCGGCCAATGTCCCCCGCGTGATCGGCGAATGTGGGGGATCACTGTCCTGCGCCACCTGCCACGTCTTTGTTGCCCCCGATTGGGCGACCAAGACCGGCGCTGTCGGTGAATTCGAAGATGCCATGCTAGACGTGGCCGAGGCCGAGCGTCAGCCAACCTCGCGCCTGTCCTGCCAGATCAAGATGTCGCCTGCCTTGGATGGGCTCACCCTGATCGTGCCAGCCTGACGCGCCAAGCGCCTATCTGTACGAAAATCTCGGCAGGCCGGCCCTTTGCGGGCTGGTCATGTCGCCCGCAGGATAGAAACCACCGAGCGCTTTGGTGTTTATGAAGCCATGCAAACGGCTTCGAACAGCAACACGACCGGAATACTTCTTGCCCTCGGCGGCGGGGTCGTCCTGTCGTTGAACGATCTGGCGATCAAGGCGCTGTCGGGGGCCTATGCGCTGCATCAGGTCATCCTGATCCGCGCCATTGTCGGCATTACGCTGGTGCTCGGCGTGATGTGGGTCTCAAAGGCTGGGCTGCAGCAGATGCGCACCCGCCGGGTCGGCGCGCATGTTTTCCGGGTCTGCATCGTGATGGTGTCGAACATCACCTATTTCGTCGGCCTGTCGCTGATGCCCTTGGCCGATGCCGTGGCCGTCGCCTTTGTCTCGCCGCTCTTTGTCACGCTGATGTCGGCCGTGGTCTTGCGCGAATACGTCGGCCCCCGGCGCTGGGCGGCGGTGGCGGTTGGCCTTCTCGGCGTGGTCATCATGACCCGCCCCGGCGAAGGCGTGATTCAGCCCGCCGCCATTCTCGTCCTGATCTCGGCCTTTTGCTATGCCGCCAGCCACATGATGACCCGCCGCATGCGCGACACCGAAAGCGCGATGACGCTGAACTTTTACGTGCAGGTTGGCTTTATCTGCGTGTCCTGCAGCTTTGGCCTTCTGGTGGGTGACGGCCACATGGCCCAAGCGCCCGGCAGCACGTGGGAATTCCTGTTCCGCCCCTGGCACGTCCCCCCCGTCACCGATTGGTGGGCCTTCTTGGCCACCGGCGTCGCGGTGGGCGTCGGCGGGCTGATGATGAGCCAAGCCTACCGCACCACCGAGGCCGCCCTTGTCGCGCCCTTCGAATATATCGGCATGCCAATGGCGATTTTCTGGGGCGTGGTGGTGTTTGGCACCTGGCCTGACGCCACCGCTTGGGCAGGCATTGCGCTGATCTGCGGCGCAGGGCTTTATACGCTTTGGCGCGAAACGGTCAGAAGGAAAGTGCAAGATGTCGCAGCCCCAAGCGGTGATCTTTGATATCGGCAATGTGCTGACGCGCTGGCAGCCCGAGGCTTTCTATGACCGGGTGATCGGCGAGGACCGCCGCCGTGCCCTGTTTGCCGAGGTCGATCTGCACCGCATGAACGACATCGTCGACGAAGGCGCGCTGTTTCGCGAGACCATCTATGACTGGGCCGACCGCACCCCGCATTGGCAGGCCGAAATCCGCCTCTGGTATGACCGCTGGATCGAACTTGCCTCTCCCCGCATCGAAGGCTCCATCGCCTTGCAGCGCGCGCTTCGGGCCAAAGGGGTTCCGGTCTTTGCCCTGACCAATTTCGGCAAATATTCGTTCGAGGAAGCCCTGCCCAAGATGGACTTTCTCACCGATTTCGACAGGCTCTATGTCTCGGGCCGGATGGGCGTCATCAAACCCGATCCGCGCATCTATGAGATGGTCGAGGATGATTGCGGCTTGCCGCCGGCAAGCCTGCTCTTTACCGATGACCGCGCCGACAACATCACCGCCGCCGCCCGCCGGGGCTGGCGCACCCATCAGTTCGAAAGCTGGCAAGGCTGGGCCGCCCGACTGGTGGCCGAAGGATTGCTGACCGCAAAGGAGGCCGGGCTATGACCCTGACGATTGTCCCGAAAGACGCCGAAGCGCTGCTGACATGGCCCGGGCTGCTGGACGCCTTCGAGGCGGGCCACCGCCTGCCCAAGCCCGACATCAAAGACCTCTTCGTCTATCGCGGTCCCGACACCGTGCTGGACCGCGCCACTTGGATCGACGGGCTTGGCGCTTTGGTCAAAGTGGCCACGGTCATTCCCAGCAACGCCCAGCGCGGGCTGCCCACGGTGAACGGTTCGGTCACGCTTTATGATGACAAGACCGGAGAATTGACCGCCTTGGTCGATTTCCATCTGGTGACCAAATGGAAAACTGCCGGGGACAGCCTCCTTTCGGCCCGCCGTCTGGCGCGGAAGGATGCGAAGAACTTTCTTCTGGTCGGCGCAGGCACCGTCGCCAAATCCATGGTTCAGGCCTATTCCAGTCTCTTCCCCGACGCCCGCTTCACCGTCTGGAGCCGCTCACGCGCCAGCGCCGCAGCGATGGGTCTCCCCGTGGCCGATGATCTGGAACAGGCGGTCAAATCCGCCGATGTGATCTGCACCGCCACCATGGCCACCGAACCGCTGATCCGCGGCGAATGGTTGCAACCCGGCCAGCACCTTGACCTGATCGGCGCTTACAAGCCAAGCATGCGCGAGGTGGATGACACCGCCATGGCCCGCGCGCGCCTGTTTGTCGACGCCCGCGCCACCACGGTCCACCACATCGGTGAGCTGATCGACCCGTTGAAATCCGGTGCCATCACCGAAAGCCACATCATCGCCGATTTCTACGACGACCCCGCGAGCTACACCCGCCGCTCTGATGATGAGATCACCATCGCCAAGAACGGCGGCGGCGCGCATCTTGATCTGATGACCGCCAGCTACATCGCCTCGATGTGGGGCCAACGCTAAACATTAGCTAAAATTTGCCTTTCATCTTGGCAAAAACACTCTCCGGGGGACGCGGGCTTGGTCACAAGCCCGCGTGGGGGTGGAAAACCCCCACTCCGCCCGATCCAGCCTCAGACCGCGCCCAGAATCGGCGGCTGGCCGTTCAGCACATCCACGGAAAAGCCTGACAGCTGCTTGTAATGCTCCGCATGGGCGGCAAGCTCGGCGCGGGGAATGACGGTGTTGATGTCATCATACCGCGCGCCCCCCGTGCGATCCTCGACCATCTGCATCACCGCATCCGGCCCTTTGCCCCGATTGGCGCGCAAGATGCGCTCTACCCGCGGCCGCATCTCGGCCTCATAGGCCAAAAGCGCCGCCCGACTGATCCCATGGGCGCGCAGCGCCGCGCCAATCTTGCGCGCATCAATGATGGCCAAAGACGCCCCATTGGACCCCACAGGATAGGTGGCATGCGCGGCATCGCCCATTAGGGTCACGCAGCCATGGGTCCAACTCGGCAAAGGCTCGCGGTCCACCATCGGGTATTCGTAGACCAGCCCAGATCCCGCGATCAGCGCCGGGCAATCCACCCATCCGAAATCCCACCCCTCAAAAGCGGGCGCGAAATCACCCTTGTCGGCGGGGCGGTTCCAGTCGCCCTTGGACATCGCGCGCGCCGGGTCCACGCGCAACTCGGCAATCCAGTTGATCTCGGACAGCCCGGTCTCGGGGTCCGGCCCCGAGATCGGATAGGCCACAAAGCGCTGGCTGTCATGTCCCGCCAGACACATCGCATTTCCACCCAGAAACTGCGCCGCCCGCGTCGTGCCGCGCCACATGATCGCACCGTTCCAGATCGGCTCACCTTCCTCCGGCACCATCTGCCGACGAATGGCCGAATGGATGCCATCGGCGGCAATCGCCAGATCCCCCGTCACGCGCCGCCCATCGCTCAAGATCAGCGTGGCCCCCTGATCGGTGCTTTCAAACCCCACCACGCCTGCGCCGGTGACCACACACTCCGCCCCGGCCCGCGCTCGCAGCACGCGCAGCAGCATCATCTGGAAATGCCCCCGGTGCACCGAAAACTGCGGCCAGTGATAGCCCGCATGCAGCCCGCGCGGCTCGACCCAGATTTCCTGCCCGTGTTTGGAATAGAACCCATATTGCCGTGTCCGCACGCCCAGCGCGCCCAACTCGGCCTCCAGCCCCAGATCAAACAACTCCCGCACCGAGTTCGGTTGCAGGTTGATCCCCACGCCTAAGGGGCGCGGCTCGGCCACACGCTCATAAACCCGAAACGGCAGCCCCAACTGGTGCAGCGTCAGCCCCATGACCAACCCGGCAATGCCGCCGCCTGCAATCAAAATCATGGCTTTTCCCTTGCCTTGCTGGTGCAGTTCTGCACCCTTGGCCCGCAGAATACGGAGGGAAGCATGACAACGACAAGCCTTGATGCGCGCAGCCTTGGCGCCAGCCTGTCACCGGGCCAGCCCTCATTGCGCTTTGCCCTTGCCATTCGCGCCGATCTTGGCCCGGCGCTCGAATTTGACACCGCGCAGGGCACCCGCCGCGCCATGTTCCCGATCACCGGCGGTGCCGTCACAGGTCCCGGCATCTGCGGGCATATCCTGCCCGGCGGGGCGGACTTTGCCCAGCGCCTTCCGGACGGCGCCTATGCGATCGAAGCGCGCTATTGCCTGATGCTGGACGACGGCACGCCGCTGATGATCACCAACGCTGGCCGCATGCAGCCAATGCCTGACGACAGCTTCCAAGGCCGCACCCGCGCAGTGATCGAGGCCCCGGCAGGCCCGCATGGTTGGCTGTCGGATGCCGTGCTCTTCGGCACAGCTTGGGCAGAGCCCGGAGATGAAGCGCACGTGTTTATCGAGCTGTGGCAGGCCGTGATTTAAGCATTCTGCGCTTATCTTTTGCACAGGCACCTTGACCCATAAGACTGCCGATGCCACTTGATGCCTGACAAAGCCCGGAGGATACCCATGCCCGTCTATCGTTCCCGCACCACCACCCACGGCCGCAACAACGCCGGTGCCCGAGGTCTGTGGCGCGCCACCGGCATGAAAGACGGCGATTTTGGCAAGCCGATCATCGCGATCGTCAACTCGTTCACCCAGTTCGTGCCCGGTCACGTCCACCTGAAAGACCTCGGCCAAATGGTCGCGCGCGAGGTTGAGGCGGCGGGCGGTGTGGCCAAGGAATTCTCCACGATTGCCGTCGATGACGGCATCGCCATGGGCCATGATGGCATGCTCTATTCGCTGCCCTCGCGCGAAATCATTGCTGACTCGGTCGAGTACATGGTCAACGCCCATTGCGCCGACGCCATGGTCTGTATCTCCAACTGCGATAAAATCACCCCCGGTATGTTGATGGCGGCCATGCGGCTGAACATTCCGGCCGTGTTCGTCTCGGGCGGCCCGATGGAGGCTGGTAAGGCGGTCATCAAGGGCAAGGAAATCGCGCTCGATCTGGTCGACGCGATGGTTGTCGCAGCTGATGACAAATACACCGACGAAGAAGTCGACGAGATCGAAAAGGCCGCCTGTCCGACCTGCGGGTCGTGCAGCGGCATGTTCACCGCCAATTCGATGAACTGCCTGACCGAAGCGCTGGGCTTGTCGCTGCCCGGCAACGGCTCCACCCTTGCGACCCACGGCGACCGCAAGCGGCTGTTCATCGAGGCCGGTCACCTGATCGTCGACATCACCAAGCGCTATTACGAACAGAACGACGACTCTGTTCTGCCGCGCAATGTCGCCAACAAGAAGGCGTTCGAAAACGCCATGGCGCTGGACATCGCGATGGGCGGGTCCACCAACACCGTGCTGCACGTTTTGGCCGCCGCGCATGAGGGCGGGATTGATTTCACCATGGACGACATCGACGCCATGTCGCGCCGCGTGCCCTGCCTGTCGAAGGTCGCGCCCGCCAAGCAAGACGTGCATATGGAAGACGTCCACCGCGCCGGTGGCATCATGGCGATCTTGGGCCAGCTGGACAACGCGGGCCTTCTGAACCGCGACTGTGTCACGGTTCATTCGCCCACGATGAAAGACGCGCTGGATCGTTGGGACATCAGCCGCACCACCCAAGACAATGTGCGTGAATTCTTCAAAGCCGCGCCGGGCAATGTCCGCAGTGCCACCGCGTTCAGCCAGAACAAGCGCTATGCCGAACTGGACCTTGACCGCGAAAAGGGCGTCATTCGCTCGGCCAAACACGCGTTTTCCCAAGATGGCGGTCTGGCTGTTCTGAAAGGCAACATCGCCCCCGACGGCTGCATCGTGAAAACCGCTGGCGTGGACGAATCCATCCTGAAATTCTCTGGCCCTGCCCGCGTGTTTGAATCGCAAAACGCTTCGGTTGAGGCGATCTTGTCGAACAAGATCAAAGAGGGTGACGTCGTCGTCATCCGCTACGAAGGGCCAAAGGGCGGGCCGGGCATGCAGGAAATGCTCTATCCGACCAGCTATCTGAAATCCAAAGGTCTGGGCAAAGCCTGCGCGCTTCTCACCGACGGGCGCTTCTCTGGCGGCACTTCGGGCCTGTCCATCGGCCACGCCTCTCCCGAGGCGGCGGCGGGTGGCGCAATCGGTTTGGTCCGCGAAGGTGACATGATCGACATCGACATTCCGAACCGCACTATTAGCCTGCGGGTGCCTGAGGCAGAGTTGGCCCAGCGCCGCGCCGAACAGGACAAGAAAGGCTGGAAGCCGGAAAAAGCCCGTCCGCGCAAAGTCAGCCAAGCGCTGAAAGCCTATGCGCTCTTTGCCACCTCGGCCGACAAGGGTGCGGTGCGGAAACTCCCCGACGAGGCGTGATCGTTCGACATGAACCAAAAGGCCCGGCCTCAGCGCCGGGCCTTTTTTCATGCCCGCCTAAAGAGGCGGCCTGACCCCCAAACCTCCCGCGCCAATCGGCCCCTTCCAGAATGTTCCGTGTCGACACGTTGCAGCGAACTGGCTAGTGATAGGGAGGGAACGGGGGGCAAGATGGACGGCGACACCGAGACGAGACGCCTGAAAGGCACCGGCGCGCGCTTTGCCTATGAAACCCTGCGCGATGAGATTCTGTCACTTGCCCTCTCGCCCGGCCAGCTTTTGGACGAAACCACCTTCGCCGAGCGTTTCGCCATGTCCCGTTCCCCCGTGCGTGAGGCGTTCATTCGGCTGGCAGGTGACGGGCTAGTCGTGACGCTGGCCAATCGCTCCACCATCGTCGCCCCGATTGATGTGCAAAGCTTCCCGAAATATGTCGAAGCGCTGGACATCGCTCAGCGGATGAACACCCGCCTTGCCGCAGAATTGCGGACCGAAGACGACCTCCTCCGCATCGCCCGCGCACAAGCGGCGTTTGAAGCCGCCGTAAAGGGTGGCAACCACCTGAACATGTCCGAGGCCAACAAGAAGTTTCACATGGCCATCGCCGTGGCGGGCCGCAATCCCTACCTGTCGGGCTTTTACGAACGGCTTCTCGATCAGGGCCGCCGGATGCTGCACCTGCATTTCGACTATCTTGAACGCACCCATGACGGCATCTTGCTGACCGAAGAGCATGCGGCCATGCTAGACGCGATCCGCGCGCGGGATGTTGAACGCGCCGACGCGCTGGCCCATTCCCACACTTGCCAGTTCCGCGACAACTTCCTGCGCTTTCTGCAGGAAAACCACGGCTCCACCATAGCGCTTGGCGGCCCGGCTCGGCCGCTCTGACGCGTGACGCTTGCCAACGAGACCGGCGGCGCCGGGTCGCCCACTGTTCTGTACGCTCGCTGCTGTTGTCATCCAAAAGAAGCCCATCAGGGCGCTATTTCGGCTGCCACCGGTGTCTGCAATGGCAATGGTTGGGCCGTCTCGATCGCTCCCCTCGCCAGCCAGGTGAGATCATGGATGGCGTTTCCACTTGGTTGGAAAGCCAAAGGTGCCTCTAGGAAAATGGCTTTGATCTTTTCCAGATCGAAATCGAGGCATGCGGCGTTCAAATGCTGGAGCATTGGGTGAAGCTTGCTCCAAGGCAATGACATCTCGGTTGCGGTCATGATTCTGGGGTGTGCGGTGGGCATCGGATTTTCGCCGATCAGAAGCTCCTCGAAAAGCTTCTCGCCCTTGTTCAGGCCAACAAAGCGAATTCCGATATCGCCGCTCAGCTTGTCGTTGGGGCCATCCTCATCCAGCAGATATGGCTTGAGCCCGTGCAGCCGGATCATGCTTTCCGCGAGATCAAGGATCTTGACGGGATCACCCATGTCCAAAACAAACACGTCCCCACCTCGTGCCATCGCACCCGCTTGGATGACCAGCTGGGCCGCTTCGGGAATGGTCATGAAGTATCGTGTGATATCGGGATGGGTGACCGTGACAGGTCCGCCCTTCTCGATTTGCGACCGAAAACGCGGCAAGACCGAGCCGGATGAGCCCAAGACATTGCCGAAACGCACCATCGAGAACGTGGTGTGGCCCTTGCGTTGGGCAAACGCCTGGCAGACCAGCTCTGCCATCCGCTTCGACGCCCCCATGAAGTTCGTCGGGCGCACCGCCTTATCGGTCGAGATCAGGATAAAGCTCTCAACCCCCAGATCAGCCGCGGCCTCAGCCAAGACCAACGTGCCAAAGACGTTGTTGCGAATGCCTTCGGTAACGTTTTCCTCAACCAAGACGACATGCTTGTAGGCGGCCGCATGATAAACCGTCTGAACGCCAAAGCTCTTCATCACATCCCGCACGCGGCGTGCGTTTTGGACCGATCCGAGAACCCCGCGTACTGTCGCCTCTCGACCACTGACCGACAGGGTTTCGCGCAGCTCATGGGTGATCGAGTACAGCGCGAATTCTGACAGCTCGAACAGGATGATTTCGGTGGGTGCGAATTGCACGATCTGGCGGCAAAGCTCGCTGCCAATCGATCCACCAGCGCCTGTCACCATGACGACCTTGCCGGTGATGTTGCGCTGCATCAGGTCTTCGCGTGGCGGCACGGCATCACGACCAAGCAGGTCTTCGGGGCTGATCTGGCGCAGCTCGCTCACCGTTGCGCGGCCCGAGACAATGTCGGCGATTCCGGGGATCGTCTTCACCTGAAGACCAAGCTTGCCAACCTCTTCGACGATCTCGCGCCGCCGCAACCGCGACGCGCTCGGGACAGCCAAGAGAATCGACGCCACGCCCATATCCTCCACCACCTGCGCGATCTGATCCGGCGCAAAGACGGTACGACCACTGATCACAGCGCCGTGCAGCGTCGGATCGTCATCAAAGAACGCCAACGGCAGGTAGTCCCGCCCATTCTGCAACGCGTCCTTCAATTGGCGTCCCGCTTCGCCTGCACCATAGATGGCGACAGGTATGCGCGCGCTTTTTGCAAGCGACTGAAACATGGCCCGGGCAACAAAACGCAGCCCGCCAGCCGATACGAACAGCAAAAGCGCATAGATTCCCGGAACAGACCGGGGCAACGGGGCCGAAAGCAGCGCGGCCAACAGGAACAGGAATGCGGCCGAAAAGATCACGCCGCAGCCGATCGCGCGCAGGACCTGCCCACTGATAAACCGCAGGATCGAGCGATAAAGTCCAAAGGCCAGAAACATCAGAATGGTGGCTGGCACGCAGATCAGGGCCATAAGCCAGACGGAAGAGTTCCCAAGGAATGCAAAGCTCTCAAGGCGCAACGCCATAGCGGCGCCGAAACAGACGATGACGAGAACACTGTCCGCGCACATCTGCAAAAGCCGTTTCTCGGTGCGACCCAGCCGCAGAAGCCGCGCGAACGAGGGCGAAACGGTGTCAGTCATGTCTGGCATGACCATGGCTGCGTTCGGGAACACACCGACCATGCACCAACGCAGACAGATACAAGCGGTTTGCGCCTTGCGGGCACAGGCCACAATGACAAGGCGGCATGACCGCATACCGCTGAATCACAGCGGAAAAAATTCCGATAAGAAATAAAAGCATGAAAAAATTTGAAATATCTTGATTCGAATAACGCGATCTATACCGGCAATCGTGCCCCTGGTTAAGGGGAAGCGGAAGCAGATTCTTCTTGGCAGACGGAACGAGCGGGCTCCGAGATGCCCAAAGCGCGAGGAAGACGCGTCAGCCGGTGGGTGGTTTGCGCCTGTTGCAGCCGCACGATACGCTTTGGATCTTTGGGGCTGCTTTCTGCAATCGGTGCAACCCGGGTGTGGTGCTTTTGGCGTCCAGCCTTAGCGGCCTTTGGTTGCAGCATGTTGAACAAAAGCGCAGAACTGAGCATAGACATGACCGAACGGATGGATTAAACGCCAAACGAATTGTTAAGCCTGATTTTGTGGGTTGCCGTCGATTTCTATGGCCCCCCAACCACTATTGATACAGCCGCTTGGGTGCGGATGGAGCGCAAACTGATTTTCATGCCCCGCGTTTTCTCATCACTTCTTTTTGCCTTGGCTCTCAGCGCTTGCGGCGACGCCGCGATGAACTTCCCCGTCACAAAAGCCGGGCAGGCTCAACTGGACGGCGTGACAATCATCAGGTTGGATCAAACCTATTCCGGTGGTGCTGACACTCTGCACAGCGGGCATGCTGTAACCAACCTGCCCGCCGTACGTCGCAGTGAGTACCGCATAGGTGCCGGTGATGTGATCTCGATCTTTGTCTTCGACCAACCAGAACTGGCGGTCCCGACCGGTGCCGATACGATAACAACGGGCTATCTCGTGCGATCAGACGGGAACCTGACCTTCCCATTCATCGGCACAGTCGAAGCCCGCGGCCGTGCAGTCGAGGATCTGCGTCTGGAGCTTGTCCGCCGCCTGAGTGAGTTCTTCCCCGAGCCTCAGGTCGATGTTCGCGTGGCGGAATTTGCCTCACAGAAAGTCGTCGTCGGCGGTGAGGTCGCTAAGCCAAATACGCAATTTGTCCAGACCTCTTCATTGACCTTGCTTGAGGCGATCAACGCCGCTGGTGGCCTGAAGAAAGACGCCGACACGCAGGCGATTTCCATTCGCCGCGGCGGTCAGAACTACCGCGTTGATCTCGAAGGTTTTCTGTCTGGATCTGTTGCGCAGAATAATCCTGTTCTCGCGGGCGGGGACGTGGTGTCGGTGCCCCGGAAAACCATCCGCGAAGCCTATCTCTTGGGCGAAATTTCCAAGCCATCCACGGTCGATCTGACCGAAACGCCCCTCTCGCTTACGCAAGCCCTGTCCCGGCAAGGTGGCCTTGATGATTTGCGCGCCGATGCCCGGGGCGTCTTTGTCTTCCGCGAGATTGACGGCAAAACGACCGTCTTCCAGCTCGATACGTCCAACCCCGAAGGATACCTGATCGGTACGCGTTTTGCGTTGCGTCCAATGGACGTCATCTATGTGACGCGGGCGCCGATCCAGCGCTGGAATGACGCCATCAGCCGTTTCCTGCCATCTGTGAATGCAACTCGCGCGGTTCGGAATCTTTGAATGACGGGGCAAGCGATGTTCCAATCCATTCTTGTGGTCTGCATCGGAAACATCTGCAGATCGCCCGTTGGCGAACGGGCGCTGTCTGCCGCATTGCCCGGGCTGAAGATCGGCTCTGCCGGTCTTCACGCGATGACCGGCTGTCCAGCGGATGCAGAAGCAACGGAGGCCGCACGACGGCAAGGTGTCGAACTTGATGGCCATATCGCGCGCATGTTGACGCCGACGCTTGGGGCCGAGCATGATCTTATTCTCGTCATGGAACGGTCGCACCGCCGCGAAATTGCAGAGCGGTTCCCCCAACTTGTCGGGCGAACCATGCTTTATGGCCAATGGATTGACGGCGGAACAGACGTCCCGGACCCCTATCGCAAACCCGCCTTGGTACATGAACAGACTGTCTCGCTGATCCTTCGTGCAAGCGCAGCATGGGTTTCACGTCTGGGCGGGAAAGCAGGTTGAAATGATGATGAAGAAGCCTGAACTCGCCACGCGGGAGCCAGCGTCTGACGAGATCGACCTTGGTGATCTTTTCGCGACCCTTTGGGCGGGAAAGCCAACCATTGTCGCTGCGGTGACCGGCTGTTTTATGCTCTCGATGGCCTATCTGTGGCTCACGCCGCCGACCTATGAGGCGAATGCGATGCTTCAAATTCAGGCCGGCCAAGGCACGCTTGCTTTGCCCTCTTCGGTGGGGGCGCTGGTTGGGAATGAAAGCTCTAGCACCTTGGCAGAGCTTGAGATCATTCGTTCGCGGCAGGTTCTGGGGCGTGCCGCGGCTGACCTCAGGCTAGACTGGGTGGCGAAACCCATGCGCGCGCCGGTCATCGGCTATGCGATGGCCACCCGCGACTTACCTTGGCCAGACTGGGGCGTCTTGGCCGCCTATGCTCGCAAGGGCGACGCGATCACCCTGTCCTATCTGGAAGTCCCCCCCGAATGGGTGGATCAAGAGATGGTGATGGTAAAGACGTCTTCGGATGGCTTCTCCATGACCTTGCCTGACGGGACGGAAAAGCTCGGCACCGTTGGCGTGCTTTTGTCGGACAAAGAGCGCGGCATCGCAGTTCAGGTCGCACGATTGGACGGCGATGTGGGGCGGGCCTATTCAATCGTGCATCTGACAGAACTTGGCGCGATCTCTCGCCTGTCGAGCCGCTTGGGCGTCTCTGAACGTGGCCGCCAAACTGGGATCGTTACGGTCAATCTGCGCGGTCAGGACCGCGAGGATACGGCGACCCAACTGGCTGCAATCATCCGCGCCTATGCCGAGCAGAACATCACGCAAAGCGCAGCCGAGGCGCGTAAGGCGCTTGAATTTCTTGAAAGCCAGATTCCCGCAAGCGAGGTTGCCGTTGGGGTGGCCGAAAAAGCCCTGAACGAATATCGCGCGGCCCAGAATTCGGTCGATCTCGCATTTGAGACGCAAAGCCTCCTGACCGAGACGATGGGGATCGAAGCCGAGCTGCGCCTGCTTGTGCTGCGGGAAGAGGAAATCAAGGAAAAGTATACCCCGAACCATCCGATCTATCGCCAGCTCCTAGAGAAAAGGCAGGCGCTGCAAGGCCGTCTTGTTGAATTGCAGGCAGGGATCACGAACCTGCCGGAAACCCAGCGGGAAGTGGTCAACCTCACGCGCAATCTGGAACTGGCCCAAGCAAGCTACGTTGAGCTTATCAATCGCGCGCAAGAACTGCGCGTTCTCAGTGCAAGCCAGATCGGATCTGTGCGCGTCGTCGATCAAGCGGTGACAATGCTTGAACAAGTCGCTCCGCGGCGGCTTTCCATTATGGGAATCGCGCTTGTGGTTGGGGGTTTTCTAGGTGTTGGCATCGTTCTGCTGCGCAATTGGCTGCGGCGTGGCATCGACAGCGTCACCGAGATTGAACGCCTTGGGCTTCCCGTCTTTGCCACGGTCAACAGCTACTCAGGGCAGGTCAAGTATACGGCGGGACGTCTTGCGCTCATTGCCCGAGACGACCCCGAAGATGTTGTGGTCGAGGCGTTGCGTTCTTTGCGAACCAGCCTGCATTTTGGAATGCTGGATGCACGGTCAAAGTCGATCGTTGTGACCAGCGCCGCGCCGGGCGCGGGGAAGTCTTTCATCTCTGCAAACCTTGCCTGTGTCGCGGCGCAGGCCGGACAAAAGGTTTGCCTGATTGACGCCGACATGCGGCGGGGCACGCTGCGCAAGTATTTCGGCTTGCCGAAAAAGTTACTTGGTCTGACCGACTATCTATCTGATGCGGTTGAACTGGAATCGGTTTTGCGAGACAGCGAAATCAGCAATCTGTCATTGATCGTCACAGGGGCCTTTCCGCCAAACCCCTCAGAGCTTCTGATGCGCGACAGGCTGGCCGAACTCATCGCAGAGCTGGACCGCCGCTTCGATCTTGTCATTTTCGACGCCCCCCCGATGCTTGCCGTGACCGACGCGGCCATCATCGGGCGCAAGGCTGGATCCGTGATTGGGGTTGCTCGGCATCTGGTGACGCCGGTCGAGGAGCTGGAGGCGGTGCAAAAGACGCTTGAAGCGGCCGGCGTGTCATTGAAGGGAATTGTCTTCAACGGCTACGATCCCCGCCGGGCAAAGGGTGGGCGGAGTGGCTACAGCTATGGAAACCGCTATGCCTACAAGCGGTCCGAGCAAGGCGACTGATGCAAAAAATGCAGCCTGTGAGAGTGCATCTAGACAAGGGATGACCGGGGATGCGCCAAAACTCGGGAAACTTCGCGGTGGAAGTCAGCACCGGCTTGTGCCAATTTAAAGGCCGACGACATAGGCGTTGTTGAGACCCTGTTGAATACCAATCTGGGCCTGCTTATGGTGTCGTTTAGATTTTTGAGGGGGCAATATTGAGCCCTTTAAGGAAGATTTTGATAAATGAATTTGGACATTGGCCAAATGGCCACTCAACTGATTGGTCTGCTCGAAGACCGACGGGCTGTCATTGGCGTGTTGGGCATGGGCTATGTGGGCCAGCCACTCGCACTGCGCTACGCGGAGCTTGGCTACAAGGTTATCGGGTTCGACATTGACGCGGAAAAGGTCGCGGAGCTGAACGCAGGGCGCTCGCATATCGAGCACATCAGCGATGCGGATATCAGGCGTGCGAACGCAGCCGGTTTGGAATGCACCACAGATTTCAGCCGCGCCGCCGAGGCGGATGCGCTGATCCTCTGCGTGCCGACGCCCTTGAACAAATATCGTGAACCGGACCTGAGCTATGTCATTAACACGACCGAGTCCATCGTCCCCTATCTGCGCGCGGGGCAGGTGGTATCGTTGGAAAGCACGACCTATCCCGGCACGACCGAAGAGGAATTGTTGCCTCGCGTCACAGCAGGCGGGCTGACTGTCGGCCAGGACATTTTCCTCGTTTATTCGCCAGAACGTGAAGACCCCGGCAACGCGCATTTCACTACGCATACGATCCCTAAGGTCGTCGGTGGCCACACGCCCGTCTGTCTTGAGGTGGGTAAGGCACTTTACAGAAAAGCGATCGATCAGATTGTGCCCGTCAGTTCGACCAAGGTCGCCGAATTGACAAAGTTGCTGGAGAACATCCACCGCGCTGTGAACATCGGTTTGGTGAACGAGATGAAAATCGTGGCCGACCGGATGGGTATCGACATCTTTGAGGTCATCGACGCGGCCGCGACCAAGCCCTTTGGCTTCACCGCCTATTACCCCGGGCCCGGACTTGGTGGGCACTGCATCCCGATCGATCCCTTCTATCTGACATGGAAGGCGCGAGAATACGGGCTGCACACCCGCTTCATCGAGTTGTCGGGCGAGGTCAACCGCGCCATGCCAGAATATGTCGTCGGCAAGGTCACAAAGGCCCTGAATGACCGCTTTAAGTCGCTGAAGGGCAGCCGACTCCTTGTGCTTGGGATCGCCTACAAGAAGAACGTGGACGACATGCGCGAAAGCCCCGCCGTCGAGGTGATGGAGCTTTTGCGCGCCGCAGGCGCAGAAGTGGCCTATTCAGATCCGCATGTTCCGGTCTTCCCAAAGATGCGGGAACACCATTTCGACCTGGCCTCGGTCGCGCTGACGCCGCAAGCCGTGGCAAGTTACGATGCTGTCGTCCTCACCACCGACCACGCGAAGTTTGATTATGAGATGGTCCGCACGCATGCGCAGGTCATCATCGACAGCCGCGGAGTTTACCGCACAGCAGCTGATAACATCGTAAAGGCATAAGATTATGAAGAGATTTGCCCTCGTCGGTGCTGCCGGCTATATCGCGCCGCGGCATATGAAGGCGATCCGTGATACCGGAAATGACTTGGTCGTCGCCATGGATGTGAACGACTCGGTTGGCATCTTAGACAGCCATTTCCCCGACGCGCGGTTCTTCACGGATTTCGAACTTTTTGATGCGCACGTAAACGCTGAACGGCGTGCAGGAAGCGCGCTTGATTACGTTTCGATTGCCTCGCCGAATTTCCTGCATTCGGCCCATATGCAATGGGCGCTGCGCAGCGGCGCAGATGCGATTTGCGAAAAGCCACTTGTCCTGACCCCGGACCAGATCGACGAGTTAAAGACGGTTGAGACAGAGACTGGCCGCAAGATCCACACCATCCTGCAACTGCGCCTGCACCCCGCCATCCTTGCGCTGCGCGACCGTGTCGCCCAGATGCCCCAGAACCAGAAGGTGGATGTAGACCTGACCTACATCACCTCGCGCGGGAACTGGTATCTGAAAAGCTGGAAGGGCCTGACCGAAAAGTCCGGCGGCATCGCCACCAATATCGGCGTGCATTTCTACGACATGCTGCATTTCGTCTATGGCCGCGTGCAGGAAAACATCGTCCACCTGAACACCCCGACTAAGGCAGCGGGCTATCTCGAATATGAACGCGCCCGCGTCCGCTGGTTCCTGTCGGTCGACGTGGCCGACGTGCCGCAGGTGGAACGTGCCAAGGGAAAGCGCACCTACCGCGCCGTGACCGCCGATGGTGAAAACCTCGAATTCTCGGACGGATTCACCGAACTGCACACCAAGATCTACGAGGATATCCTGTCAGGCGGCGGCTTTGGAGTTGAGGAGAACCGCGTCGCCATCGAAACCGTCGCGACGATCCGCAACGCCCCAATCGTGCCGGTCGGCCCCTTGACCCATCCGTTTGTCGGGGCGCAGGGATGAGCCATTATCAGCACCCCAGCGCCATCGTTGATGATGGAGCGATTATTGGCGCGGGCAGCCGCATCTGGCATTTCGCCCATGTTTGCGGCGGCGCGCGGATCGGCGCGGGCGTTTCGTTGGGCCAGAACGTCTTTGTTGGCAACCGTGTCACCATCGGCGACCGCTGCAAGGTGCAAAACAACGTCTCGGTCTACGACAACGTCACGCTGGAGGAAGGCGTCTTCTGTGGTCCTTCGATGGTTTTCACCAATGTCCACAACCCGCGCGCGCTGATCGAACGCAAGGACCAATACCGCGATACGCTTGTGCAGCGCGGCGCCACATTAGGCGCGAATTGCACAATCGTCTGCGGCGTGACGGTCGGTGCGTTTGCCTTCGTGGGCGCGGGTGCCGTGGTGACGAAGGACGTGCCGGATTTTGCGCTGATGCTTGGCGTACCCGCCCGCCAGACCGGCTGGATGAGCGCCTTTGGCGAACAGCTCGACTTGCCAGTTTCAGGTGAGGGCCGGGCCATATGCCCCCACACGGGGGATGCCTACACGCTCGCGGGTGCGACCCTCAGCCGACAGGAGGTCTCGTGATGATCCCCTTTGTCGATCTGGCGGCACAGCAGGACCGCCTTCGCACCGAGATCGAGGCTGGGATTGCCGGTGTCCTTGCCCACGGAAAGTATATCCTCGGGCCCGAGGTGGACGAGCTTGAAGAACGGCTGTCTGCCTTTTCTGGGGCGGCCCATGCCATCACCGTCGCCAATGGCACCGATGCTTTGCAGATCGCGTTGATGGCACTGGGGATCGGCCCCGGGGATGAGGTCATTACCCCCGGCTTCAGCTATATTGCCGCCGCTGAGGCCGTGGCGGTGCTTGGTGCCAAGGTCGTTTATGTCGATATCGACCCCTCAAGCTACAACCTTGACCCCACGTTGCTGGACGCAGCGATCACCCCGCGCACCAAGGCGATCATCCCCGTTTCGCTCTATGGCCAGCCCGCCGAGTTCGACGCGATCAACGCTGTAGCCGCGCGCCACGGGCTGCCGGTGATCGAAGATGCGGCGCAAAGCTTTGGGGCGACCTATCGCGGCGCGCGCTCTTGCAACCTCACCACCATCGCCACCACCAGTTTCTTTCCGTCAAAGCCGCTGGGTTGCTATGGCGACGGCGGGGCCATCTTCACCTCCGACCCCGAGCTTGCCAAGGCGATCCGCCAGATCGCGCGCCATGGGCAGGAAAGCCGCTATTACCATGTCCGCACCGGCATGAACTCGCGGCTTGACACGTTGCAGGCGGCGATCCTGCTGCCGAAGCTTGCCATCCTTGACGACGAAATCGCGGCCCGCCAGCGTGTGGCCGATGCCTATACCACCGCGCTGTCGAACCACGACATCGCCACCCCGCGGATCGCCGCCCACAGCACCAGCGCATGGGCGCAATACACGATCCGCGTGGCTGAGCGTGCGCGGGTTCAGGCCGAACTCCAGTCTGTGGGCATCCCGACCGTGGTCCATTACCCCCTGCCGCTGAACCGCCAACCCGCCGTGGCCGATCCGGCGGCGCACCTACCGCATGGCGACAAAGCCGCACAAGAGGTGCTGAGCCTGCCGATGCATCCGTATCTGGCCCGCCACGACATCGACCGGATTGCCGAGGCCGTTGTGTCGGCAACCGGTCAGCATTCTTTGCGCACCGGGGGGCATCTATGAGCCGGATTGCAGTCGCCCTTTACTACCTGACGCGGGTTTGGGCCTTTCTGACACGCCGGTTCTGGCAATGGGTGATCGATGCCTACCTGCGCCGGAACTGCAAATCCTATGGCTCTATGAGCGTCTATGGCCACGGTCGTTTTGCCAATGTGAGCGGCCTGTCGGTTGGTCAGAACATACATGTCAATTTCGGCCCGAACTGGGTTTGCGACGGTGGCCTGACCATCGGAGACAATGTCCACATCAGTTCGAATTGCACGATCTACACCCGCAACCACAACACGCGTGGGCGGGCGCTGCCCTATGATGATGAAAGCATCCCACGTCCCGTGTCCATTGGGCGCAACACTTGGATCGGCGTGAACGTCACCATTCTGCCAGGCACCCAGATCGGCGAAGGCGTGATCGTCGGGGCAGGTGCGGTGGTGCACGGAACCGTTCCAGATTTCACAATCCTCGGTGCGTCAGCCCCCGTGAAGATCGGAGAGCGTGACCGCGCGCATTATGATGAGATCGACCATCTGGGTCATTATGGCGGTCCCGGTGGAAGAGTGTTCAGTACCAGTGCGAGGCGAAACTGATGTCGCAGAATTCGATCCGTTCGCGCCTGCGCCGTGCCGCCTGGCAAATCACCCCAGCGCCGATACTGCACCTTGTCTTTGGCGCGCGATTGCGCGGCATGGGCCGCCTGATCGACGCCGCCGCGATTAAGGGCGCGCGCAGGATTGATGTGCCGGGCGTTTCCATTGCCTGCTGTCAGCTTGACCTTGCCGACGGCACGGTAATTGTCAGCACGCCGCCCTCGCATAACAACGTCAAGATCACCCATGCGGCACGGCGCAAGCTGGGGCTTGGCCCTGAATATGCCAAAGCGCTGGTCGATCTGGTTGTGCGCTATTCATATCCCCATGCGATGGTGCCCGTTCTCCGCATTCCCGTGGTGGACCGTGAACGCGGCGGCTTCCATTTGCAGCACCGGAACCTGCCACAGGAAACCAGCGATTTCAGCGCTTCAACGCGCGCTTTTCTGGAAACCCATTTCACCCCACAGCCCGGCTGGAACATCCTCGACATCGGTTGCTATCTCGGTCACGGCACGACGCGTCTTGCACAGATCGTCGGGCCGCAGGGTCGCGTGATCGCGGTCGAGGCGATCCCAGAAAACGCGACCATCGCCGCATTTCAGATCGGCCAGAATGGTCTGCCCCAAGCCGAGGTTATCAACCGTGCGATCTGGCGCGAGGCGGGCGCAACCGTTGCCATGCACCGGACCGAAAATCAGGCCAACGCGATTGCGGGCGATGTCGTCGCCTCGTCGCAGACGATCGATCTGCCGACCACCTCCATTGCCGAATTGACAGGCATGTTGGGGCGGGCCGCCGATCTTGTGTCCCTGACCGTTAACGGGGCCGAGGTCGAGGCGATTGACAGTCTCGACACCATGCCCCCGGACCTGCGCCCATGGCGAATGGTCATGCCCGGATGGTATCCAAACGATGCAGGTCCACGGTCAAAACCCATCGTCGCCAAGTTGCAGGCGCTGGGCTACCAGACGCTGGTCACCTCGCACAATTTCGTCATCGCTTGGCGGATCGGCACATGACAACTGGAGCCGCCCGTTCGAGCGAGAGTCCGTTGAAGGTGGCCGTCCTGACAGCGGGTCGTTCGGGCTCGATGAGCCTTTACCGCGCTTGTCTGCATGTTCGGAACTACACGGCTGGCCATGACAGCGGCGAAGGTGCCCTTGCTGCCGAACGGTCCTTGCTGCGCGCGGGGCATATCGAGATCGACACCCGCTTTGCCTGGATGCTGGGGCGGCTCGCCGAAGCCAATGGCGACAAGGTGTATTTCGTTTTTCTAACACGGGATGCCGCGCAGATCGCGGCGTCCTACAACCGCCGCTGGACCAATCGCAAAGGGATTATGCGCGGTTATTGCGAAACGATCCTCCAGCGCGACAAGCCGGCCAAGGACATTGCCATTGCGCGCGACCTTGTCGGCACGGTGGAGGCGAACATCCGCACGTTTCTCTCCGGTCGTCCGCATTCGGTCATCCGGCTGGAACACTGGCGCGAGGACCTTCCCCGTTTCTTCATCGACATCGGTGCCGAGGTCGATCTTGAGGCCGCCCTGGGCTCGTTTGCCGAGGTGCACAACCCCTCGCGCCGGGGCTCGCCTTTGGTCCGTGGCAGGTACTGGGTGTCACGCCGCATCGATGCACTCGAAGCCCTTCTGAAACGGAAACGGTGATGGGGTCCGAAACTGACAGCCTTAGGGTCAATGCGGCGCGGGCCGATATCACGCCGTCCACGCTGCTACCGCTCTTCGGGCGCGCGCGTCGGTCCGGCGCTGCCCGCACCATCGCCTCGCGGCTTGAGGCGAACGTCCTCCTGTTTGATGCCCCCGATGGTCCGGCCGCGATTGTCGCGATCGACAGTCTATATGCCAGCCAGCAGCTTGAGGAAGAGGTACGCCGCCAAACGGCGGCCCGGGGGCTGAGCTTTTCGCAAGGGGCGCTTTTGTTCGTGGCGTCCCACACCCACAATGCCCCATCGCTTGACCCGACGAAGCCCCGACTTGGTCCGTTTGACGTGGGCTACCTCGATTTCGCTGCGGCGCGGATCACCGAGGCGCTTTTGGTCGCGCGCAGCCAGCACAACGGGGTGGCACGCGTTGCGCATGGGCAGGCCCTTTGCGCCGCATCCACGTTTCGCCGCCGCGCCGTTGTGGGGATCGACCTTGCGCGGCTGCGGGTGTCGAAGCGGGTGCTCATGGCACCTGATGCGCGCGTCGCGATCGACCAGCGGCTAAAGCTGCTGCTCCTCTCCGGCGCCGACCAAACCCCCCGCGCGGTGCTTTGGAGCTGGCCTTGTCACGCCGTATCGGAACCCGATGCGATGGCGCTGAGCGCAGATTTCCCGGGTGCGCTGCGGGGTCACATCCGCAATACGCTGGGTGTGGCTGACCTTCCGGTCCTCTATTTCCCTGGCTTCAGCGGCGACATCCGCCCGGCCTCGCGGCCCTTCGTCCCGCTGCATCGCTCGGCGACATGGATCGGTGTGGGCCCCCGTTTCGCCCCCGCCAGTGCCGCCGCCGCTGCGACCCTACACGCCGCCCTTGCCCGCGCCTTCGACGCCGCCTTTGCCCTGCGGCAAGACGCTGGCGGGCTTTCGCAGGCCATGGTTCGGCGGCAGCGGCGGCACCTTGCGCTTAACACGATCCGCACCGATGCGGGCAGCCTTGCACCTCTGACCTGCGACGATTGGGCCATCGGACCCATCCGCATCATGGCCGTTTCAGCCGAAGTGGCGGCGGCCTATGCCGCTCGTGGCGGCCGCGCTGACCCGCTGACCTTTGTCACCGGCTGTGCGGGGCAGGTCTTTGGCTACGTGCCGACCGACAGCCAAATCCATGAGGGCGGTTACGAGGTGAATGGGTTCGCGACCAACTTTTCGGTTCCCGGCCGTTTCCGTGACAAAATCGAACGCGCCGTGTTTGCCCTGATCGGGCAACAGGTGCAGGACGGCGGGCCAGAGGCATGAAACGTCTTCGTGGCGATAAGGCGAAGCTCGCCTATTCCAGCATCTTGATTCAAGTTGCGAGTTTCGCAGTGCTTCTGGTGGCGAAGATGGCTGTCCCGGCCCCCGACTTCGCTTTCATCCTGACCCAACTCGCCCTCGCAGGGATTGTTGGATCGGTTGCGAGCATGCGGCTCGAGGTGTTGATTTTTCACCAGAACGGACGGCTCAGCCGCGCGGCGATCCTTGTACCCATCGTGGCGATGTTTCTGGTCATCGGCCTTGCCTATGCACTCTACGGGTTGATGGCGGCGCTTTTTACCGGGATGGGCGATGCGTCGTTTCATGCCATTCCCATGATGGTTGGCCTGTCTCTCAGCGCGATCACCAACTTCACCTTTGTTCAAGTCCGTCAGTTGAACCCGCTTCTTGCCATGCGGGTTTGGCAGGGGCTGGCGCTGGCCGCACTGATGGCGGCGCTGGCATCCGGGTTTTGGGGCCTGACGGGTGAAGATGTGCTGCTGCTCATCGGCCTCGCATATGCCTTTCCGGCCATTGCCTACACGGCGCTCGCCTATCTGCGCCACCGGCCCGAAGCTCATGACCCACCGGCGCTTTACCTACCGGATGCGCGGACGCTCCGGCGCGCCCTGTCGCTTTCGGTGTCAACAGGTGTGAATTCTGTCTATATCAACATGCCGCTTCTCGCAGCGGCATCGACGCAGACGGCGTCCTATGTGGCAGATTTCGGCCTGATCCTGCGCGCATTTACGGCGCCAATCACCTTCATCGCACAGGTCATTGGCCGCTTTTTCCTTGCCGATGCGATCAACTGGTCGGGCGACCCCGAAAGGACGCCCGCCGCCCTGTGGCGCATGATCACACGCGCGATGGCGCAAAGTGTCGGCATTTTCGTCGTCGTCGCGGCAGCCCTTATTGGTCTTCTTTATCTTTTCAGCGAACCGCTCAACTTCACCCATCTGGGCATCGCGCCCTTCCTGTTCCTTGCCACGCTAGGCCAATGCGCGATCAACCCGGTGTCACAGGTCCGCATCCCGATAAATGACGAACACGTCTTCCTTCTCTTCGATGCGATGCGATTGGTGCTTCTGAGTGTTGGTCTTTTTGCACTTTCACAGGTGCTCCCTTTCGAAGTCGCCTTTGGCCTTACCGCGGTTGTCCTGTATACGGGCTACATTGGCTTTATCCGGCACCGGGTCGCACGTCTTGGTGTGCGATGATTATTTGCAAAGATTGTATGATGACCGTTTTGACGCACTGTCTGGGCTGACAGAACCATGAGCTCCAAGTCACGTCCTTTGATCGTTTTGGTGGCCAACAATCCTTATGGCCACCATCTGCTCACATCTCAACTTCTGGACACCTATGGCGCGCTTAATCTTGATGGGGCCGAGATCGTGCTGCTGTGCAACGGACGCATGCCAAGCGCAGATCCTCCCTCGATCCGTGTTGTCTCCTTTGCTTCGCGCTTCGGCGGCATGGCAAGCTCTTTGAACCTGATCCTAAAGCTCGTGCATCTGCGCTTTACACAGCCTAACGCGGTCTATCACTTGCGCGGCTTTGTGACGGGGTTTTTGTTCTGCATCAGCCGCCTGTGCATGCTCGGTGGGGCGCGCTTCATCTACGATCCACGCGGCGCTTTCTTCCTCGAATGGCGCGAGGCGGGGCGGTCCCGCATCCTCAGCCGCCTCTTCGGCTGTGTCGAGGCGCGGCTGATCCGCCATTCCGTTGCGACGATTGTGACATCGGACCGCTTCGCCCGTCTCTACCGGCGCCTCTTCGGTAATGCGGCAGACTTTGTCACGATCTACAACGCCACCAGTTTCGCCTATCACGACGCAGCAAGGCCATTGCCAAAGACGGGTCCGCTGCGACTTGTTTACCTTGGCACGTTCAACCACTGGCATAACATGGGCGAGGTCGCCCGCGTCATGGACAGTGCCGCCCGCCAAATCGGCCGCGACCGCACAGAGCTTTTCATCTTTTGTCCAGACCGCTTCCACACAGCTGTGCGACAGACCTTCGGCACCATCGATTGCTCGGCGCTGACGGTCGACTATGTCCGCTACCACGACATACCCGCCCGTCTGGCAAAGATGCATATCGGCGTGTCAGTCGTCCGTCCCACCCTGTCCACGCGGATCGCTTCGCCCATCAAGGTGGCGGATTACGTGGCCCTTGGATTGGTGCCACTCCTCAATCGCGGGATCGGAGATTTCGACGCCCATTTCACGGCGGAAGGCTCTGCGATCCTTTATGACTTTGGGTCAGAGGTGGATGTGTTGGGGCTTGCCGACATTCGCGCGGCCCCGAACCGGAGGATTTACGACGCGGTCTCGCGCGGCGAAGCCCGTGACAGGCTTTCCCCAGTGGTGGAGCGTCTCTGCGATGACAGAATTCGCTAAAACCCCGTTAGAGATTGCACTGGCCGTGGTGTACGCGATTTTGCTCGTTCAGCAGAAAAGCAACCGCTCGCTTCTGACGGCTGCGGCCTTCGTCGCCATCTCCCTGACCATCCGGCTGTCCATTGACGTCAGCGCTGTCAGGGACTTCCGGCCCTATTTCGACAGTTTCCAGCAGGTCAAATACGGTCTGCCCGCGCCGGAACTGGCGGGCGAACCCTACCGCTACCTTCTGTTTCGGGCCGCACTTTTGTTCGGCGATCTGCCGGATCGTTTGCAAATCGACGGTATCTATTACTTCCATTTCTTTGTGGTGACGGGCTTTTTCCTGTGGCTCGCCTATCTCCGCGATGTGGGGTTTGAGGTCAAACTCATCCTGTTTTTGGCGTTTTATCCCGTCTTTGCCTATGTCTGGATCCGTGCGGGCATGGCCTATGTGGTCGCTGGGGTGCTGTTCTACACGATCAACGCTGGAAAGTGGCGCATACTGCATTTCACCTTGCCGATGTTTCACTCCAGCTCGCTCGCCTTCCTGCTCATGATGAAGCTGAAACAAGCGCACCTGCAATGGAAGCTGGCGATCCTTCTGGCGGTGGCGGTGGTGCTTTATGTTGCGGTGGAGTCAGACTATGTCCGCTACCTGATCTACAAGCTCGAACGCTATGACGAGACAAGCGACGCGCGCAGTTCGAACGCGCTGTTTGTGTTCCACTTCATCAACATCGCCACGTTTTTGTACCTGTCGGCCATCAACGCCCGGTTCCGCAACAACTTTGCCATCCTCGGGATGATGGGAGCTTACATGCTGATGTTCTACTTCAACCCCGTCGTGGGGTTGCGGGTGTTTCCCTTCGTCCTGATCGCCTGTGTGGCAGAACGCATGCAGTTCACCCAGTACAAGCTCGTCTCGCTTCTCCTCATCGGTGGGTACGTTCCGGTCTATCTGGCACGTTTCAACCAAATCCTGTCGTGAGGGAGAGCGCCATGGCAACCCGCACAGCCCTCTCCTCCCGCCCGAGCGTCGGCATTTTGCTGACCACCTATAACGGAACCGAATTCCTCCCCGCGCAATTGGACAGCCTGCTTGCACAGACCGGGGTGTCCTTGCATGTCTATGTCTTCGACGACTGCAGCTCTGACGCGACAATGGATCTGTTGCGCCGCTACGCCGCCGATCACCCAGACCTGTTCAGCCTGACAGAAAACCGGCCCAATTCTGGTGGAACCGGGCTCAATATCCTGCGCAATCTTCCAACTGTGCCCGACAGTCACGACTTCTACGCGCTGGCCGATCAAGACGATGTTTGGCTCCCGCAGAAGCTTGCACGCGCCGTCGAGATCTTGTCGCAAGATGGCACCGGCCTTTATTTCTCGGACCTTCAGGCATGGGACGGCCAAGATGGCATGCTTGGCACGGTCCGCAAGGCAACACCCCTTGCGGCGCGTGACCATCTGCTCGGCGGCGGAAGTGCGGGTTGCACCTATGTGATGTCCGCCGCCTTCTTTGCCCATCTGAAGGCGCGGTTCGCGGCGGTTGACCTCGGCGGGGTCCGGCGCATCTCGCATGACTGGATCATCTATTTCCTTGCGCGCCATGACGGGTTCGGCGTCAGCTCGTCTCCCGATGCGCTGATCCACTACCGCATCCATCCCGACAGTCAGTATGGCGGCATGTCCCTTGGCGGGCTTGGCGCAATTCGGCGCAAGTTGAAGATGCTTCAGGCGGGTTTCTTGCGCGATCAGACGGCCAATACGCTGAAGTTCGCCCGCGAAGGGACCGAGGAACGCGCCATCCTCGTGGCTTTTCGGAAGGGGCGATTGCAGCGTCTTGGCATCTTGGCGCGTTACCGCTTCTCACTCGCGCGCAGCCGTTCCCGGCTGCTGTCGCTCTTGGTTGCCGCCCTATTCCTTTACTAGTCTTGCCGATCCCTTTTTGCCGTTGCCGACATTTAGAAAGCCAGACCTTTGTCACACAGCCCCATTTTCATCATCGGCGCCGCGCGGTCGGGCACGAAATTCCTGCGCGACTGCTTGCTTGGCGATCCGCGCATCTGCGCCGTCCCCTATGATGTGAACTACATCTGGCGCTACGGCGCAGCTACGGGAAGCGACGATGTCCTGACGCCCGAAGGGCTGGACCCCCGGCGCAGCGGCTTTATCCGCACGGCGATTGCGCGTCAGGCGCGGCTCAAGCCGGGCGGTATCCTGTTGGAAAAGACGGTGTCGAACTCGCTGCGGGTGCCCTTCGTCGATGCCATCTTTCCCGAGGCGCGTTACATCCATCTTGTGCGCGATGGCCGCGACGTGGCCACAAGCGCCATGAAAGAATGGGTGAGCCCGCCTGACTATGGCCGCCTCTTGAACAAGCTCTGGCGTATTCCGGTTGCAAGCATCCCCTATCTTTTTTGGTACGCCCGCAAATCCGTTCTGTCCCGCCGCAGGTCAGCGGGCGCGCGGGTCGCCGTCTGGGGGCCGCGCTATCCCGGGATCGAGGCGGATGTGAAGACCCGCTCCCTTGCTGAGGTCTGCGCTCTGCAATGGCAAAAATCGGTTGAACACGCGCTGGCCGATCTGGCGCGCCTACCTGCGGATCGCGTGCATACCATCCGCTACGAAGACCTTGTGGCCGACGGTGCCGAAATTGGCCGCCTTTCATCGGCGCTGGGTCTGGATGTGCAGGGGGTCACCGCAGCGTGGCAGGCGACCGTCAGTCCGGGTCGCAAGCGGGCCTTTTCGGCCGCCGAACAGGCCACCCGGGACGACATCGAGAAGGTTCAGTCCACCACATTAGGGACGCTTGGATATATTTAAGGGAGTGCATGATTTGATCAATTCCGTTCCATTTTTCCGGCCCTCCATCGGCGCGCGCGAGATCGAGGCGGTGACCGCCAGCCTGCGCTCCGGCTGGCTGACAACTGGCCCCGCCGCCAAAGCTTTCGAAGCCGAGTTCTGCCTAAAGATCGGTGGCGCCACAGCGGCCGCAGGGCTGCACGCCATCGCCGTGAACTCTGCAACTGCCGCGCTGCACCTCGGTCTTGAGGCACTTGGCATCGGGCCGGGAGACGAGGTGATCGTCCCAACGCTCACCTTCACCGCGACCGCCGAGGTGGTGCGTTACCTTGGTGCCAAGCCTGTTCTGGTTGATATCGACCCCGACACGCTCTGCATTGACCCGAATGCCGTCGAAGCCGCGATCACAGACGCGACCAAGGCGATCATGCCTGTCCATTTTGCAGGCCGTCCCTGCGACATGACCCGGCTGCGCGCCATCGCAGACCGGCACGGCCTTTATATCCTTGACGATGCCGCCCATGCGCTGCCCGCCTTCCATGCGGGCCACCACATCGGCACCGCCTTTGCCGATGCCACGGCCTTCAGCTTCTACGCCAATAAGACCATGACAACGGGTGAGGGCGGTATGCTGGTCACGCGTGACCCGAAGATTGCCGAACGGGCACGCATCATGCGGCTCCACGGGATCGACCGCGACGTGTTCAACCGCTTCACAGACAACAAGGCCTCCTATCTCTATGACGTCGTGGCGCCCGGTTTCAAATACAACCTCACCGACCTCGCCGCCGCCATGGGGCGCGTGCAGCTGGACCGGCTGGAGGAGTTTCTGCACAAGCGCGAAGCCGTCAAAGCCCGCTACTTTGAACGGCTAGCCCACTTGCCGCTGATCCTTCCGCCCGAGGCCGCAAGGGGTGATGTCCATTCGTGGCACCTCTTTGTCATTCAGCTTGCACTGGCGGCCAAGGTGACGCGTGACGAACTCGCGCGGGCACTTCAGACCCGCAACATTGGCATTTCGCTGCATTACCGCCCGCTGCACCGCATGACCTATTGGGCAGCGTTCACCCACGCGCGCTTCCCTGCCGCGGACGCCTATTTCGACCGCTGTCTGACCCTGCCGCTCTTCATGGATATGTCGGAAGCCGAGGTCGACTATGTCGTGGCTGCGCTGACCGAGATTCTGTCATGATGGTCCGTCTTTTCGACACGCTCTTCGCGTTCGCGGTGCTGGTGCTGACCGCGCCGCTGCTGCTGGCCACGGCAGTGGCGATCAAGCTGTCCTCTCCGGGACCGGTCCTTTACATGGCCAACCGCGTCGGAAAGGATGAAAAGCCGTTCCGTATGTACAAGTTCCGGTCGATGCATGTCGACAGCGGCGGGTCCGAGATCACGGCAACCCATGACAACCGCATCTTCGCCGCTGGAAAGATCATCCGTGACCTCAAGCTTGATGAGCTTCCCCAGATGCTGAACGTTATCATGGGCGAGATGTCTATCGTCGGCCCGCGCCCGGAATCGCCCGCGATCGTTGCCGCACATTACGCCCCTTGGATGCACGAGTCGCTAAAGGTCTTGCCCGGTGTCACCTCACCTGGCGCGATCTTTTATTACACCCATGGCGACGACCTTCTGGATGGGGATGACCCCGAAGCCGCTTATGTGGCGAACCTCCTTCAACCCAAGCTGGCGATTGACATCGCCTATTCAAACCGCGCTTCGTTTTGGTCGAATGTTTTTGTGATTTTCCATACAGTTGTCACCATCATTGCGAAGTTTTTTGGTTTAAAGGTTGGTCCGCTCGCCCGTGATTTGGTGGCAAGCAAGCAATTGCTCCACAGGTCAGCGGCGTTGCAAACACCTGAGCCGAAGTCGAACCCAGATGCGCAGAAACAGATGCCTTAGACGCACGCCACGGCCAAGTCGCGACTGGCTGATGAGGGGCGCAGCCAACCCCTGACTATCACACGGGGGTCCGCCCCGAAGACTGCCACTTGCACGGCTGCCCTCTACCGCCTGGCCCGCAAGGCAAGGCTGGACCTTTGGATCATCTTCCGCACCCTCATCCGCCGCAAAGGCCGCCATTGATCCCCATCGCCTGCGGCGTCGCAGCCCTTTTCATTTCCGCCGCCGGGGTCTTTACTGCACCAAGGTCGTTTCAGGAGACCTTCCATGCTGTCTGCCATTTCCTCCCGCCGCCGGTTTGCTGATCTGTCCGAACAGGAAATCCTCGCGCTTGCGATTTCCTCGGAAGAGGATGACGCCAGCATCTACCGCACCTATGCCGAACGCCTGCGCCCCGATTATCCCGCCTCTGCGGCGGTGTTTGACGGCATGGCCGCCGAAGAAGACACTCACCGCCGTAAATTGATTGACCTGCATCAGGTGCGGTTCGGTCAGGTCATCCCCCTGATCCGCCGCGAACATGTTGCGGGCTTTTACGCGCGCAAACCCGTCTGGCTTAACGAAACGCTGGGCCTTGACGCGATGCGCGCCGAGGCTCGGGCGATGGAGGAACAGGCGGCGAATTTCTACAAACGCGCGGCGGGGCATACCTCGGACGCGGCCACCCGCAAACTCTTGGGCGATCTCGCAGCGGCGGAAACCAGCCATGCCAGCCACGCCCGCGCGCTGGAAGCCACCCATCTTTCCGGCTCTGAAAAGGACGATGAAGACGCTGGCGCGCGGCGGCAGTTCATTCTGACATGGGTGCAACCCGGCCTTGCGGGGCTGATGGATGGATCTGTCTCAACCCTTGCCCCCATCTTCGCCACCGCCTTTGCCACCCAAGACACCTGGACCACCTTTCTGGTCGGCACAGCCGCCTCGGTTGGCGCTGGCATCTCGATGGGCTTCACCGAAGCCGCGCATGATGATGGCGTTTTGTCGGGCCGCGGCAGCCCGTGGAAACGCGGCCTTGCCTCGGGCGTGATGACCACCATCGGCGGCATGGGCCACGCGCTGCCCTACCTGATCCCCGATTTCTGGACCGCCACCATCATCGCCATGATCGTGGTGTTTGTGGAGCTTTGGGCCATCGCATGGATCCAGAACAAGTTCATGGAAACCCCCTTCGTCCGCGCCGCCTTGCAAGTGGTTCTGGGCGGTGCTTTGGTCTTTGCCGCCGGGGCGTTGATCGGAGGGGGCTGATGTATCGCAAGGGAGAGGTTCGCTATCAGGCTTTGGCGCTGCCCGACCGGGTGCAAAAGCCCAACGATCAGGCGCTGGCCGATGCGCTGGCCTTCCGCGACTACATGAAAAAACGCCACTCGGTGCGCCAGTACTCCACCCAACCCGTGCCGCAAGACATCATCACCGCCTGTATCGAGGCGGCCTGCACCGCCCCTTCCGGCGCCAATCACCAGCCGTGGCATTTCGTGGCCATCTCAAACCCGGCGATGAAGACCCAGATCCGCGAAGCCGCCGAAGAGGAAGAGCGCGCCTTTTACTCTGGCGGTGCGGGCGATGAATGGCTTGCCGCGCTGGAACCCATCGGCACCGGCGTTGACAAACCCCACCTGACCGAAGCCCCGTGGCTGATCGTGGTCTTTGCCCAACGCTTCGGGCTGACCGAGGACGGCACGCGCTACAAGAACTATTACGTGCCGGAAAGCGTGGGCATCGCCACGGGCATGCTCATCACCGCGCTGCATCAGGCGGGGCTGTGCTGTCTGGAACACACGCCGAACCCGATGAAGTTTCTGCCCGCGCTGTGTGGTCGGCCAGACCAAGAAAAGGCCGTGATGATCCTGCCGGTCGGCTGGCCCGCCGCAGATGCCACAGTGCCCGCCGTGGCCAAACGCAAAAAGCCGCGCGATCAGGTGCTGTCGGTGTTCGAATAGTCTCTATTCGGCCTGTCGTGCCTTGGACGCCCTGACCTCACGCTCCAGCACATCAAGAAACCGCGACCGATCCGCCTTGGAAAACGGCCGCCCGCCGCCTTGGCGGAAGGGGTCTGCCGACCGCAGGTCTTGCATCAAATCGCGGGTTGCCAGCGCCATGCCGATGTTGGTGCCATGCAGCACCTCGCCATTGTGCTTCACCACCCGCGCACCCTTTTCCACGCATTTCGCGGCCAAGGGGATGTCCCCCGTCACCACCACATCGCCCGGCACGCAGGCCTCGGCAATGTGCTTGTCGGCCTCATCCGGCCCGGCAGTCACATAGACGCTTTCCACCAGCGGGTTCAGACTGGGCCGGATGCCACCATTCGACACCAGCACCATCCGCACCCCATGCCGGGTTGCCACCCGCTCGGCCTCTTCCTTGACCGGGCAGGCGTCAGCGTCGATCCAGATTACCACGCGCGCGCCTCAGGCATGCAATGCCGCCCCGTGAAAGGCCATATGCTCTTCCATAAAGGTCGAGACGAAGAAATAGCTGTGATCATAGCCCTTTTGCATGCGGAACGTGCCACCCTGCCGCCGCTCGGCCATGGCCCCGGCCAAGGCCTCGGGGCGCAACAGGTCAATGAACTGATCCGCCGTGCCCTGATCAATCAGCATCGGCCCGTCAAAGCCGCGCTTTTTCATCAACAGTGTCGCATCATGCGCGGCCCAAGTGGTCTCATCCGTGCCGAGATAGGCCGTGAACTGCTTGCGGCCCCAATCGCTGGCCGTCGGATTGCAGATCGGCGCAAAGGCCGAGACCGACCGGAACCGCCCCGGAAAGCTCATCGCAATCGTCAGCGCCCCGTGACCCCCCATTGAATGCCCGGTGATGGCCTGAGAGTCCTCTGCCAAGGGAAAGGCGTTGAACAACAGGCGCGGCAGCTCATCCGTCACATAATCCCACATGCGGAAATGCGGCTTCCACGGCGCTTCGGTGGCGTTGACGTAAAAGCCCGCCCCTTGGCCCAGATCATAGGCGGCGTCATTCGCCACCCCCTCGCCGCGCGGGCTGGTGTCGGGAAAGACCACCGCCACGCCCATCTCGGCGGCCCAACGCTGCGCGCCCGCCTTCACCATCGCGTTCTCATGCGTGCAGGTGAGGCCTGACAGATACCAGATCACCGGAACCTCATTGGTCTCGGCCTCTTCGGGCAGGAACAGCCCAAAGGTCATGTCACAACCCGTAACCTGCGAGGCATGAGAGTAAACCCCCTGCACGCCCCCAAAACAGCGGTTTTCCGAAACGGTTTTCATAGCTTCCCCACCAAAGGCCCCAACAGGGCAATGACTGCCGTGACTGTCAGCACCGACACTGCCGTTGATATCAGAATCGAGGTGGACACGCGCTGCGGCGCCACCCCGTAATGCTGGGCCAGAATGAACACATTCCCCGCCACCGGCAAGGCAGCCGCCGCAATCATCACGCCCGCCGCATAGGGCTCCACGTCAAAGAGCCACAGCGCCGCCACGGCCACGGCAGCCGGATGCAGCACCAGCTTTGCAAAGGACAGCCAGACCGCCACGCCCACCCGGTCCGGGTTCTTGCCCGCCAAAGACGCGCCAATCGCAAACAGCGCGCACGGCGTCGCCGCCGCCCCCAGCGTTGTCATGAATTCGTTCACCGGCACCGGCAGGGCCCAGCCGGTTGCCCCCCAAGCCAGACCCAGAACCACCGACACGATCATCGGGTTGCGGAGCAGCCCCATCACCAGCCCGCCCAGCATGGCCAGCCCCACCGTGCCGCCGCGCAGGCCCGTGATGATGAGCGTCAAGACCGTGGAAAACACCACCAGATCCACCGCCAGCACCATCAAGACCGGCCCCACCGCCTGCGGCCCCAGCAACAGCGCCAGCATCGGAATTCCCAAGAACCCCACATTGCCAATGACCCCGGTATGCGCCTCAAACACCGCCTCTTCGCGGCCCGTTCCGCGCAGCAAGGCTGCCCCCCCCACCAGCGCCCAGATCAGGGCCGAGGCCAGCAAATAAGCCCAGACAAACCCCCATGAGAACACATCTGACAGGTCCAGATTGGCGGCAAAGCCGAACAGCATCGCCGACAGTGCAAAGTAAAAGACGAACTTGGTCAGATAGCCCGTGGCTTCGGCACTGAAAAACCGCATCCGCCCCGCAGCATAGCCAAGGGCGATAATCGCAAAGAACGGCAGGGTTTTCAGAAAGATCGCAAGCATGGGTCTTTGGTGTCATGCGACGCGGCCAAGGGCAAGCCCACAGCGTCAGACCCCGCCGCTCCCGCGCTGACTGCCTCGGCTTTTCCTAACCCAAGCATCCAAATCTATGACTTCCCCTTTCGCCAAGATTGTTCGACTGTGGCGCAAACTCTGGGGTGCGTTGCGCCACCAGACATTCGGGGGGTGCGAAGATGGCCATTGAACACACAGACACGCTGGTCGTCGGCGCGGGCCAAGCCGGCGTCGCGATGAGCGAGCATCTTGGCGCGCAGGGCATCCCGCATCTGGTGCTTGAGCGCAGCCGCATCGCCGAACGCTGGCGGTCTGAACGCTGGGATTCACTGGTCGCCAATGGCCCGGCTTGGCACGACCGCTTTCCGGGGATGGAATTCGAAGACTTCGCCCCTGATGAGTTTGTGCCCAAAGAGAAACTGGCCGATTACTTCGAGGCCTATGCCCGCAAAATCAACGCCCCCATCCGCTGCGGGGTCAACGTGACATCGGTCACCCGCCAGACCGGAAAGCCGGGCTTCTTGGTGGAAACCTCGGCCGGCCAGATTGAGGCGAAGCGCGTGGTTGTTGCCACCGGCCCCTTCCAGAACCCCCAAATCCCGGCCATCGCGCCAAAGAATGACAGGCTCTTTCAAATCCACTCCGCCCGCTATCGCAATCCCGCCCAATTGCCCGACGGCGCGGTGATGGTGGTCGGCTCTGGCTCCTCAGGCACCCAGATTGCCGATGAGCTGAACCGCGCTGGCCGCAAGGTCTATCTCTCGGTCTGCCCGCATGGTCGGCCCCCCCGCGCCTATCGCGGGCGTGATTTCACTTGGTGGCTGGGCGTTTTGGGCCTGTGGGATCTGGAAACCATGGTGCCGGGACAAGAGCATATCACCATCGCCGTCAGCGGCGCCTATGGGGGTCGCAACATCGACTTTCGCGCGCTGGCCCATGCCGGGATCACCCTCGTCGGCATGACCCAAGGCTTTGACGGCAACAAGGTGACCTTCCAGCCAGATCTGGCCGAAAACATTCAGCGCGGCGATGAAAACCTGATGGGCCTTCTCGACGCCGCCGATGCTTGGGCCACGCGCAACGGCGTTGACCTGCCGCCCGAGCCTCAGGCGCGGCAGATCCCGCCCGACCCCGATTGCCTGACCCATCCGCTGCGCGATCTGGACCTTGCCGCCGCTGGCGTAACCTCAATCATCTGGGCCACCGGCTTTACCCAAGATTTCAGCTGGCTCAAGGTTGATGCCTTCCATGAAAACGGCAAACCCCGGCACCAGCGCGGCGTATCGTCTGAGCCCGGCGTCTATTTCGTCGGACTGCCGTGGCTGTCGCGCCGGGGCTCCGCCTTTATCTGGGGCGCTTGGCAAGATGCCAAACACATCGCGGGCCATATTGCCACCCAGCGCAGCTATCTGCAGTATCACGACGCACAGGCGGGCCGCCCCTCGGCCTAACCTCCCCAACCTTCACAGCAGGACCGGTCATGGCCCATTATCGCCACCGCAAGTTCAACACCAAAGAGACCTACCCCGAGCAAAAGCTGGACAATGACCTCTGTCAGGCCGTTGTCACCATGGGCGGGCGCACGATTTACCTGCGCGGCCAGTGCCCGCAAAATCTGGATGACGCCAAAGACATCGGCAGCCACGACCCGGTCGAGCAGACCCACAAGGTCATGCAAAACATCCAGCAATTGATCGAAGAGTGCGGCGGCAAGATGGAGCATCTGGTCAAGGTGGTGGTCTATATCACCGACGTCCGCCACCGCGAGGCGGTCTACCGCACCATGGGCGAATACATCAAAGGCGTGCATCCGGTGTCGACCGGGCTGGTGGTCAGCGCCCTTGCGCGGCCCAACTGGCTGGTGGAAATCGACGGCACCGCCGTGATCCCGGATTGATCTGATGACCTTTTCGCTCGTCGCGCGCTGCGCAGAAACCGGCATGTTCGGGGTGGCGATCTCGTCCTCCTCCCCCGCTGTGGCGGCGCGCTGTTCATATGCGCGCGCGGGCGTCGGCGCGGTGGCCAGCCAAAACATCACCGACCCCACCCTTGGCCCCCTTGCGCTGGACCTGATGCAAGATGGCGCCACGGCCGCGCAGGCGATTGCCCGCATCAAGGCAGACAGCGCCTTCATCGACTATCGGCAGGTTCTGGTGATTGACGCGGCAGGCGGCACCGCCATCCATTCCGGCCCCAACGCGCTGGGCATCTGGGCCGAGGCGCAGGGCCGCGATGTCGCCTCGGGCGGCAATCTTCTGGCCAATTCCGGCGTCCCGCAGGCCATCGTCGCGGGGTTCGAATCCTCGACCGGCCATCTGGGCGACCGCCTGATCGCTGCCATGCGCGCCGGTGTCGCGGCGGGGGGCGAGGCCGGGCCAGTCCACTCCGCAGGGCTGCGACTGGTGGACAAAGTCAGCTGGCCCGTCGCCGATCTGCGCTGCGACTGGACCGACGATTGCCCAGTTGAGGCACTCGCCAGCCTTTGGGACATCTACAAACCCCAGCTTGCCGCCTATGTGCAACGCGCGCTGGATCCGCGTGCGGCCCCCTCTTACGGCGTTCCGGGCGACGAATAGCCCGCCTTACGGGCAGCGCGGCGCGGGCTTGCGATACTGCCCGGTCGCCTCAAAAGCGCAGGCCAGTTGCAGCAGCGCCAGATCATCCCAGCCGCGCCCGGCAAAGGTCAGGCCCGCAGGCATGCCGATATCGGCCATGATCCCCATCGGCACCGTGACCGTGGGAATCCCCAAATGCCGGATCGCCAGATTGCCGTTTGCCACCCAAACCCCATTGCGCCACGCCAGATCGGCCGAGGCGGGGTTCACGTCTGCATCCGCCGGGCCAACATCCGCCGCCGCCGGAAAGGCCACGGCATCCAGACCCAGCCCGTCCATCCAATCCTCAAGATCCGCCTTGCGCGTGGCCTCCAGCCCGGCAAACCCCTCGGCCAAATGCGGGATGTCGCGGAAATCGCCGGGCGGGTTGGCACGGGCATGGTCCGGGTAATGCGCGATGTCGTCGTCAAAACCCGTATACCGATCCGGCAGCGCGCCGGGCGGTTGCGGAAAGATCCGCGCGCCGTCGACCTGCGCCAGACGGTCCAGCCCCGGCTGGCCATTCGCCGCCAGAAAATCATTCCACGCCCAGACCGACAGATCGACAATCTCGCGCTTGAGGTAAGCCGCGCTCACCAGCCCGCGGGTATGAATCTTCGGCGCGCCGGGGCGGTCGCCCTCATAGTTCGTGATAACGGGAAACTCCGTCACAATTACCTCGGCCCCCGCCGCCTCCATCGCCGCCCGCGCCTGATTGACCAACGCCAGAATTGACGCGCGGGTCTCAATCCGCTGCCCCGTCGGCCCACCGATTCCGGGGCTATCGCCCGTCCCGGCCAGCGCGTCAGCGTTGACATACATCGCCGGAATCCCAATCCGCTTGCCGCGCAGCGACGCCCGCGCCGCAAGCGCGGGATAAGACGCTGGCCGATGCGCCGATGCCGCTGGAATCGCCACCCAATCCTGCATTCGCCACAGATCGCCGCGCGGGTTCGGGTCATCGGCCACGATGGCGTCCAACACCTCCAGCATATCCGCCATCGACCGCGTGTGCGGCACGACCACATCCATCGTCGGCACCAAGGGCCAGTTGCCGCGCACCGAGATCACCCCCCGCGACGGCGTATAGGCACAAAGCCCGTTGTTCGCCGCAGGTGCCCGGCCCGAGGACCACGTCTCCTCGGCCAGACCAAAGGCGGCAAAGCTGGCCGCCGTCGCACTCCCCGACCCGTTGGACGAGCCTGAGGCAAAGGCGGCAGTGAGCCAATCGGCCGAATAGGGACTTTCCGCCCGCCCATAAAGCCCGCGCTGCATTCCGCCATTGGCCATCGGCGGCATATTGGTCAGCCCGATCAGCACCGCCCCCGCCGCGCGCAGCCGGGCAATCGCAAAGGCATCATCCGTGGCGACCAGATCGGCAAAAGCGGGCGAGCCTGCGGTGGCCGGAAGCCCCCGTACCTTGTAGCTCGCCTTGGCGGTATAGGGGATGCCGTCCAGCGGCCCCAAAACCGCCCCGGCCTCGCGCCGCGCATCTGACGCACGGGCATCAGCCTCGGCTTCGTGGTTCAGCACGGGTACCGCGTTCAGACACGGCCCGGCGCTGTCATAGCGCGCAATCCGCTCCAGATAGGCCCGCAACAGCCCAAGGCTGGTGTCCCGCCCCGTCTCCAGCGCCGCGCGCAGATCGGCGATGCTCGTCTCGACAACCGTCATTTGGTCTTCCGCACCGGTTGCTGCTGCGTGATGCAATGCACCCCGCCGCCCCGCGCAAAGAGCTCGCGCGCGTCCACCGTCACAACCCGGCGGCCCGGATAGGCGGCGGCCAGAATGTCGCGCGCCCGCGCATCGGCCTTGGCCTCACCAAAGCCGCAGGCGATCACCCCGTCATTGACGACCAGATGGTTGATATAGCTCCAGTCCACAAAGTCATGCCCATCGCGCAGCGTCTCGGGCGCGGGCACGTCGATGATCTCGAACCGCCGACCCTTGGCATCGGTCGCCGCGCTCAGCAGGTGGCGAATGTCCTGCATGGTGCGGTGATCGGGATGGCCGGGGTTTGGCTGGCTGTGCAGCAAAACCTTCCCCGGCGCCGGAAAGGTCGCGACAATATCCACATGGCCCCGCGTGCCAAACGTCTCATAATCGCGCGCCAACCCCTTGGGCAGCCAAATTGCTTTTTCCACACCCAAGGTGCGCGTCATCTCCGCCTCGACCCGGCCCTTGTCGGCATGGGGGTTGCGGTCGGGGTCAAGCTGCACCGTCTCGGTCAACAGGATCGTGCCCTCGCCGTCCACATGCAGCCCGCCGCCCTCGTTGACCAACAGCGAGGACACCACCGGAACCCCTGCCAGCCCGGCGACAAAGGCGCCAAGCCCGCGGTCATGCGCGGCGCTGGTCCATTCCCCACCGCCCCAGCCGTTAAAGATCCAGTCCACCGCCGCCAGATTGCCAGCGGCATCATGCACAAAGGTCGGCCCGGTATCGCGCAGCCAGAAATCGTCGATCACCCGTTCGACAATCTCGATGCCCGACCCCAACATCCGCTTGGCCCGCGCCATCTCGGACGGATCAACGATCATCGTCACCGGCTCAAACTCGGCAATGGCATGCGCCACGGCTGTCCACGCCGCATAGCCCGCCTCGCGCGCCGCACTCTCCGCGCCCAGCGTTTCGCCCTCTCGCGGGAAGGCCATCCAGATCCGGTCTTGCCGGAAGGTCTCCGGCGGCATGGTCCAAGTCATCTCAGTCTCGACAGTCCAAAGGGTGAAAGGAAGCGGGGCAAACCTGCCCCGGTCGGGGCCGAAAGAAAAGCCCTTTCGAGGGCCGCCCTCGTCAGCACAAACCCTCAGACCAACCCCAGCGCGTGCAGCCCCAGCCCCAACGCCGCCGCCCCGCCCAAAACCTGCGCCAAACCCAGCCGCAGCCCGAACACCGCCCAAAGCGCCAGCCCCGTCAGCCCGGCCGCCGCCCAGTTGACCGTGGCCAAGACCGGCACCTCAAGGCTGACCAGACCCCACTCCACCCGCGTGACCTCTTGCCATATCACATGCACGGCAAACCATAGGGCAAGGTTCAAAATCACCCCTACCACCGCCGCCGTCACCGTGGCCAGCGCCGAGGCCAGCGCGGCATTGGCCCGCAGCCGCTCCATGAAGGGGGCGCCCAGAAAGATCCATGCAAAGCAGGGCGCAAAAGTCACCCATGTCGCCAAAAGCCCGCCCAAACTGGCGGCCCACAAAGGCTCGGCCCAGCCAGCTTCGCGCAGCGCGGCCATAAAGCCGACGAACTGCAGCACCATGATCAACGGCCCCGGCGTGGTCTCGGCCATGCCCAGCCCGTCCAGCATCTCGCCCGGTTGCAGCCAGCCATAGCCGCCCACCGCCTCTTGCGCGACCCAAGCCAGCACCGCATAGGCCCCGCCAAAGGTCAGCACCGCCATCTGCGAAAAGAACGTGGCGATGTCGGTGAACACGCTGCCCGGTGCGGCCAGCATCAACACGCCCACCGGCACCAGCCACAGCGCCAGCGCGGCCAGCCCGGCCTGAAACGCCCCGGTGCGCGCAGCAGCGTCACCGCCTGCCGCGCCCAAAAGGGTCACCGCATCATCGACATGGCTTTTGTCGCCCGCCCCATGGCCACCCCCGGCCTGAAAGGCGGTCCACCCCGCCTTGGCCGCGGTCCACCCCAGCACCGCCGCCCCGGCAACGATCAGCGGAAACGGCACCCCAAAGGCAAAGATCGCCGCAAAGGACAGCGCCGCCACCCCCCGCATCGCCCACCCCTTCAGCGCCCGCTTGCTCAGCCGCACCACGGCCTGCAACACCAGCGCCAGCACCGCCGCCTTCATCCCGAAAAACACCGCCGAGACAAAGCCGACATTGCCCCAGATCGCGTAAACCCAGCTCAACCCCATGATTGCCAGCACGCCGGGGAGGATAAACAACAGCCCCGCCACCAGCGCGCCCCGCACCCCATGCATCAACCAGCCGATATAGGTCGCCAATTGCTGCGCCTCGGGTCCGGGCAACAGCATGCAAAAGTTCAACGCATGCAGAAACCGCCCGTCCCCCAGCCAGCGCTTTTCCTCGACCAAAATCCGATGCATCACCGCAATCTGGCCCGCCGGACCGCCAAAGGACAGGGCGGCAATCCGCGCCCAAACCCATGTCGCCTCGCGCAGGGTCGGATAGGCGTGCGGCTGGGTCATCATCTCATCCATGGCTGGGCGGCATGGCTTACACCATCGCAAGGCCCCGATCTGGCCGCAACCTCTCGCAGGGTTCGGCAACAGAAACATGTCAGCGCCCATACCGCGCCCAACATCTTCAAGATCTCTGATTTCGGGATTTTACTGGTCGGAGCGAGAGGATTCGAACCTCCGACCCCCTGCTCCCGAAGCAGGTGCGCTACCAGACTGCGCTACGCTCCGACCGTGGGGCGGGGGTTACTCTGTCGCGCCACACTTTGCAAGAGGGCGCGGCGCATCAATTCGGCGCGGCGGCGGTGTTGCTGCGGGTCAGAATGAACAAGCCCGCCGCGATGATAATGCTGATGCCGACAATCATCATCGGCGTCATCGCCTCATCGAACAAAAGCCAGCCCAGAATCGCGGCCCAGATGATCTGCGAATACTGCATCGGCGCCACAATGATCGCGGGCGCATTGCGATAGGCCATGATGATCAACAGCCCACCGACAAACAGCTCCAGCCCCATAAGACCGGTCAGCGCCCAATGCTCTAGCGGCATCGGCACCCAGACGCTGGGCATCACCACGCCCACCGCCAAAAGCTGCGCGACAGCCGGATACAGCATCAAGACCCCCGGCGATTCGACGCCGCCCACCTTGCGCAGGATAATGTAATTCACCGCCCCCAAGCTCGCGGCCACCAGCGCCGCCAGATGGCCAAGGCCCAGCTCTGTCTCGCCCCCCGGCTGCAACGCGATCAGCACGCCCGCAAACCCCGCCGCAATGGCCAGACCGCGTCCAAGGCCCATCGGTTCACCCAGAAGCGGCACCGCAAGGCCTGCGATCATCAGGGGCATCAGGAAGAACACCGCATAGCTTTCCGCCAGCGGCAGCACCGAAAAGGCATAGGCCCCGATCGTGCCATTCAGCAGACCCGCCACCACCCGCACCGCCGTCAGACCGGGATAAACCGGGCGCAGCCCACCTTTGCCCGACAGCCACTGCTGCACCAAGATCAGCGGCACAAACACCAGCCCGGCGCAGAACAACACCTGCAAAGGGCTGTAGTCGGGGCCGAAAAACTTGATGGTGACGTCATACAGGCAATACAGCCCCATCGCCGCCATGCCGAAAAACGCGCCGCGCAGATGGGTGTTTATCATCGCCTGTCCTGCAAAGAAAACGGCCCCCGCGTGGGGGGCCGAAGCTGTTAAAGGCTGGCGTCCAGCGCGGCGATGATCGCATCGCCCATCTCGGTGGTCGACACCGGGGTTCCGCCCTCGGGGCCCATCAGGTCCGCCGTGCGCACGCCATCGGCCAGCACCTTTTCCACGGCCTTCTCAACCCGCGTCGCATCCTCGCCCATGCCGAACGAATAGCGCAGCGCCATGGCAAACGACAGGATGCAGGCAATCGGATTCGCCTTGCCCTGACCGGCAATATCGGGGGCCGAGCCATGCACCGGCTCATAGAGCGCCTTCGGGCGGCCATTGGCCATCGGCAGACCAAGGCTGGCCGAGGGCAGCATGCCCAAAGACCCGGTCAGCATCGCCGCCATATCCGACAGCACATCGCCAAAGAGGTTGTCGGTGACGATCACGTCAAACTGCTTGGGCCAACGGCACAGCTGCATCGCGCCGTTGTCGGCATACATATGGGTCAGCTGCACATCCGGGTATTCGCGGTCATGCACTTCCTGCACGACTTCACGCCACAGAATGCCCGATTCCATCACATTGGCCTTCTCCATCGAGCAGACCTTGTTGTTCCGCTTGCGGGCCAGCTCAAACGCCGACCGGGCAACACGGGCAATCTCGCTCTCGGTATAGCGCTGGGTGTTGATGCCGACCCGCTCATTGCCCTCTTTGAAAATCCCGCGCGGCTCGCCAAAGTAAACGCCGCTGGTCAATTCGCGGACGATGACAATATCCAGACCCGCGACAACCTCTTTCTTCAAGCTTGAGAAATCGGCCAGCGCGTCAAAGCACTGCGCCGGGCGCAGGTTCGAAAACAGGTCCATTTCCTTGCGCAGGCGCAGAAGGCCGCGCTCGGGCTTCACGCTGAAATCCAGCACGTCGTATTTCGGCCCGCCCACGGCACCCAAAAGCACCGCGTCCACCGCTTGGGCCTTGGCCATGGTGTCGTCATGCAACGGCGTGCCGTGCTTGTCATAGGCGCAGCCGCCGACAAGATCTTCGCTCACGTCAAAATGGACGCCGCGCTTGGCCCCCATCCAGCCGATGATCTTTTTCACTTCGGCCATGACTTCGGGGCCGATGCCGTCACCGGCAAGGATAAGAAGGGAAGGGTTGGCCATCGGGCGCTCCTGCAAGATTGGTTGCGGTTGGCCTAGCCAAAGGGGCGCGCAGGGTCAAGCGTCAGGGCAGCGCCAGATCCACCCAAATCGGGGAATGGCGTGACGCCGCGGCAAGTGTCGCCGCCATTGTGTCACTGTCGGGCGGCCACAGCACCGCCGCAGCCCGCATCGCCAGATCAGCCGAGGGCAAGATCATACTCACCCGCAACCCGCCCAAGCCGTCATAAAGTGCGGTATCCAGCGCCGCATCACCGGCCTGCCCCGGCTCCATCCGGCCATGATCGCCGCGCGGTTGGGGGTCTTGCAGGGCAGGGTGGGCCAGCAGCGCGCGCAGCGCCTTCGGCCGACCGTCGCCATCCATCGGATCAAGGCTCGCCTGCCCCAAGATCACGAACGGCCCCTCAGGCGGCGGCATCGGCAGCCCGCCCTCCAACATCCGCAGCCAAAACGCCGCCTCATCATGGTTGCGCCGCCCGTTGCGGTCTTCTGGCCCGTCAAACACCGGGGGGCTGGCATAGAACACCAAAAGCCGCAGGCTGTTCCCCCCCGGCAGCACAATCGGCACCTCATAGGCCCCGGTTGTGTGCAGCCGCTGAAGATCGCGGGCCGGGTCATCTTCGGGCATCAGATTGCCCGGCAGATCCGCCCACAAAAACCCGCTGAAATCGCGGACATCTGGCCCAATCGGCAGCCGCGACAGCACCGCAATCCCGCCCTCACCCGCAAAGCGGCCCCAACCTTGGGCATCGCGCGGCTCACCCAACTGTCCGTTGCGGTCCAGATCGCGGCCCGTCGGCACCCCGGTGTTCGGCCTTAACGCCAGACGATAGGGATAGGCCGCGCCCGCCGCCGCCAACCGCCGCTCCAACGCATCCAGCGCCTCACACCGCAGGTCGTAATCCACCCCGGTCAGGACCAGCACATCGGCATTCAACGCGGCTATCACCGCCACCACGGCGGCGCGCTGCGGTGGCAGATCCTCTTTCCTCAGATCATGCAGCAAAAGCCCCGGACCTGGGGCGGAAAGATCGGCATTATAGGTGGCAATCCGCAGCACATCAGCCTGCGCGGCCAAGGCCCAAAGCCAGAGCGCCAGCGCCGCCGTCAGGCCGCCGCCAACCCCTCGCGCGCGACCTGCGCCCGGTTGGCCCTGCGCCGCTCGACAATCATGTCGGCCACCCGCGCCATCGCAATGCCGCGCATGAACAGGCTGGCAGGAAGAAAAGCCCATGCGGTTATCGTCCAGATCAGGGTTTGCGACGAGGTCATCGACAAAGGCTCAAACCCGCTGGACGAGATCATCACCACTGCCGGGGTCAAGAATGGCAGCAGAAAGCCTAACGCAATGTTAACGCGCGCATCCCGTTGCAGGCGCATCACCACATCGCCGCCCGTGGTCGGATCAAAGGTCGGCAGGTTCGTCCACACATTGAACGCCCGCCCGCGCGACGGCCAGTTGCCCGACTTCAGCGCAATCAAAAACACCGCCAGCGACACCAGCGAGATCAGATAGGCCATCCCCGCCGCCGTCCGCACCGAGGCGACCTGCTCGGGGGATGCCCCCTGCGCCATCATCAGCGTCGCCAGCCGCACCGGGCTATAGGGGAAATCCATCGACACCCCAATCAACGTGCCCACCGCATCGGTGAACTCGGTCAGGGTCGAGGGCATGATCTTGCCCCGCTCAATCGTCGACAGGAAAAACACCGTCGCAAACAGCATCAAGAACCGGATGCGGTTAAAGGGCGGGGCATCGCGGAATTCTACAAGGCTGGGATAGGTCGAATTGTATTCAACAAAGGTCAGCAGACCCAAAAACAGCGCCACCAGCGCCACCATCTGCTTGGTGTCGGTCGTCACGTCCATCAACAGCATCGAAGGCGTTGCCACCAATACCATGATCAGGACCGCGCGCGTCAGCGCACCTGTCAGTTGTGAAACCACTGCCTTCTCACCCTCAAACCGGTCGAAGCTGGTGCTTTGCCAACCTCTTGTTCCGATGTTGTCCCGCGCTTTATGGCGGATTGCCTCAATCTTGCCCAATTTGTGCCTTCTTTCGACGAATCCCGCAATCAGTTGTTCCAATATGAAGGCGCAGTTGGGCGATTTCGGGGAAGGGGTGTCGCCGGATTGCATCAAACTTGGGGTCAAAAGAAGGCCGCCCTGATTGTTTCCAACCGGGCGGCCCAAGATGTTGTGGCTATTGGCTTATCACGCCCAGGGGCGCAGCGTCGCAACCTTTGCCTCAAAGCTGTCAATTGCGGCGGCCTTTTCCAGCGTCAGACCGATATCGTCCAACCCGTTCATCAGGCAATGCTTGCGATGCGGGTCCACCGCAAAGCCAAAGGACTGCCCGTCCGAGGTGGTGACCGTCTGCGCCTCAAGATCCACCGTCACGCGGGCATTCGCCCCTTTGCGCGCATCGGCCATCAGCACATCCACCTCAGCTTGCGGCAGGATGATGGGCAAAATCCCGTTCTTGAAGCAGTTGTTAAAGAAGATATCGGCAAACGAGGTGGAGATCACACAGCGAATGCCGAAATCCAAAAGCGCCCAAGGCGCATGTTCGCGCGACGATCCGCAGCCGAAATTGTCGCCCGCCACCAGAATCTCCGCACTGCGATAGGCGGGCTGGTTCAGCACGAAATCGGCAACCTCATTGCCCTCGCGGTCAAAGCGCATCTCGTCAAACAGGTTCTTGCCCAGACCAGACCGCTGAATCGTCTTCAGGAACTGCTTGGGAATGATCATGTCCGTATCGATGTTGACCAAGGGCATCGGTGCGGCAATGCCGGTCAGTTTGGTGAATTTTTCCATGATCTGATCCTTACACCTTTTCGCCCATCATCTCGCGCACATCGGTCAGATGACCGGTGATCGCGGCAGCCGCGGCCATGGCCGGGCTCATCAGATGGGTGCGGCCCTTATAGCCTTGCCGCCCCTCAAAGTTGCGGTTCGAGGTGGAGGCGCAACGCTCCCCCGGTGCCAGCTGGTCCGGGTTCATGGCCAAGCACATCGAGCAGCCCGCCAAACGCCACTCAAAGCCCGCATCGATGAAGATCTGCGCCAGACCCTCTTCTTCGGCTTGGGCGCGCACAAGACCCGACCCCGGCACAACCATCGCCCGCTTGACCGCAATCTTCTTGCCCTTCAGCACAGCTGCAGCAGCCCGCAGGTCTTCGATCCGGCCATTGGTGCAAGACCCGATGAACACGGTATCAATCTTGATGTCGGTCAGCTTCTGGCCCGGCATCAGACCCATATAGTCGATCGACCGCGCCGCAGCCTCAACCTTGCCACCGGCAAAGCTTTCGGGCGCAGGCACGGTTCCGGTGATCGGCAGCACATCTTCCGGGCTGGTGCCCCAGGTTACGACGGGGGCAATATCCTCGCCCTTGATCGTCACCACCTTGTCGAAATGCGCGCCCTCATCGGTGAAGAGGGTCTTCCAATAGGCCAGTGCGGCTTCCCACTTGGCACCTTTCGGCGCGTGCGGGCGGCCCATGCAATAGGCAAAGGTTTTCTCATCCGGCGCGATCAGACCAGCACGCGCGCCGCCCTCAATCGCCATGTTGCAAACGGTCATCCGGCCTTCCATCGACAATTCGCGAATCGCCTGACCGCAATATTCGATGACATAGCCGGTGCCGCCCGCCGTCCCAGTTTCACCGATCACGGACAGGGTGATGTCCTTGGCGGTCACTCCGGGGCGCAATGACCCGGTGATCTCCACCTTCATGTTCTTGGCCTTGCGCTGAATCAGCGTCTGGGTGGCCAACACATGCTCCACCTCTGACGTGCCAATCCCATGCGCCAAGGCACCAAAGGCGCCGTGCGTGGCGGTGTGGCTGTCGCCGCACACCACGGTCATGCCGGGCAGGGTCCAGCCCTGTTCCGGGCCAACGATATGCACGATGCCCTGACGCACGTCCGACACCGGGTAATAGTTGATGCCGAATTCCTTGGCATTGGTGTCCAGCGCGGCCACCTGCACACGGCTGTCCTCGGTCATGGTCGCGGCATTGGCGCGGTCCAGCGTGGTCGGCACGTTGTGGTCCGGCACCGCGATGGTCTTTTCGGGCGCGCGCACCTTGCGGCCCGTCATCCGCAGCCCTTCAAAGGCTTGCGGGCTGGTCACTTCGTGGACCAAATGGCGGTCGATATACAGCAGGCAAGTGCCGTCATCGGCCTGATGGACAACGTGATCGTCCCAGATCTTGTCGTAAAGTGTGCGCGGAGCCATGGCTCATCCCTTTTGGAGTTGGCTGTGATTGAAGAAAACGACCGTAGGGTGCGCTTCATGCGCACCACACATCAAAGTCGTGCAAGGACAGACCGATCCAAAGCGGTGAACCGCCAAGGCAGGCGATCGTGATCGGCAATGTCGAAAAAGCGGGTCATGTCCCGCGATATACGCGCGAATCCCCGGCCGATCAATCGCAATGCGTTGGCCTTAGCGGGCGGCGAATTTCCCGCCCGCAATCTCACGCTCACGCCGCTCAAGGTCATAGCGGCTGACCGCTTCGCTCAGATAGGCCAACTCAGCCTCGCGGCGGCTCGGGCGCTGGCGCAGGAATTCGAGGATAAATCGCATGTCACTCTCCATTCAGCCTCCCCCGCTCAATATGCTGCATCGCAGCGATTCCAGTTAGGCCACCCCCCGCAAAGGCGCCATGCAGCCCCAGCATGGCTTGCATCTTTGCCCGCTTCGCGGTATCCGCGCGCCTTCGCTGCCGTTGAGAAACCCGTACCCCGGTGTTACTCTGGCACCATGCCCGGTGCCGGGGACCGACAGGCACGCCCTATGGAGGACCTGGTCCTGTCTCATTCTGATCCCGCGACCGGGCTTCCGGTTGGCCCACGCGACGCCCGGCCCGCTGGCGACTACACGTCCGAAGAATTGCTCGCCGCCGTTCTGGCTTCGGTGGATGATGACAAGGCCGAAGACGTCGTGCAGATCGACCTGCGCGGTCGGTCCGATGTGGCCGATTACATGGTCATCTGCTCGGGCCGCTCCTCGCGTCAGGTCGCGTCGATTTCCGAAAAGCTGGCCGACCGTCTGAAAGAGCAGTTCCGGATTCTGGCCAAGATGGAAGGCAAGGAAACCGGCGACTGGGTGCTGATCGATTCGGGCGATGTCATCGTGCACGTCTTCCGCCCCGAGGTTCGCGAGTTCTACCAGCTTGAAAAGATGTGGATGCCGGGCTCTGCCCACCGCGGGGCCTAAGCCTTGCGGGTGCATGTCTGTGCCGTGGGGCGCATCCGGGCTGACCAGCCTGAGCGGGCGCTGTTTGAAGATTACCACATGCGGTTCAACCGCACGGGCAAACCTCTTGCCCTCGGCCCGATGATCGAGATCGAGGTTGAGGACAAGAAGGGCGGCGGCATGGCCGCCGAAGCCGAGCTTTTGGCCCGCGCCGTGCCTCAGGGCGCGGTTCTTGTCACGCTGGATGAGCGCGGCAAACTGCTGACCAGTCCCGAATTCGCCACCCAACTCGCCCGCTGGCGCGATGCCGGGCGGCAAGATGTGGCCTTCGTCATCGGCGGGGCCGACGGGATTGACCCCAGCCTTCGCGCCCGCGCCGATTTCTCGATTTCTTTCGGCCAGATGGTCTGGCCCCACATGCTCGTCCGCGTCATGCTGGCCGAACAACTCTATCGCGCGGCGAATATCCTGTCCGGTGGGCCGTATCACCGGGCTTAAGGCTTTCAGGTCTGGTGCTCGCCGCCTGACAGAAAGCAGCCAGTTGCCGCTTCAAGCCCATCTTTGACCGACTGCTACGACGTGCATGAACGGCTGGCTCACACGCGACCGCGCAGGCCTTACCTCAGCGATTCTTCGATCCGCGCCCAGACCGCCTCGATGTCGGCATACATGTTGGCGGCAACTTGCCGAACATAGGGTTCCCCTCCAATCGCGGTTCGCGAGGCGGTCGCGCCAAGATGCTTGATGACGGCTTCGGTGTTTCCGTCGACAGGCCGCCAGTTCACCACTCCGGTCTCTGGTCGCTGCCGCAGATGGCAGCGCGGATCATCCTCCAAACGATTGGCAAGCTCTTCCGACACGGCGACCAGTCGCTCGATCCGCTCCGCCAGCCCCGTCTTTCCCCAAGCAAGCAGTGTTCCAAGCAGCGCAACCCCTGCCGCGCCACGAGACCCCTGCACGCCCACATTGGGCACCGCCAGATAGGATCCGCCAAAGCTGATGGCACTTTGCATGGCCGGGTCGCGGAATAGGACCATGGCCGAGTCCTTCGGCTGGAAAAACCACTTATGCGCCGACACCGCGACGCTCTGTGCCCGTTCGATCCCGTCCAACCGATTGGCATGGCGCGTCAGACGCAACGGACCGGCCCAGGCGGCATCCACATGCAGCCAAGCCGCATCTTTTCCAAGCTGAAGGTCGTCGATTGCCCCGCGGCCCGTGGTTCCCGCCGTCAGCACAAGAGCTGCGTCCTTCAAGGACGGCATGCGGTCGGCGTCGATGCGCCCCGCCGCATCGGTCGCCACGGGTGAGAACGGCATGCCCAGAATGCTCGCAGCCTTCGGCACCGAGATATGCGCATCAGCAGACGCCACCACATGCCGCGCGCCATGCTCACGCGCGCACCACAAAGCGGCAAGATTGGCGATGGTCGACCCGGCGCACATATGCCCCGCCCCCATTCCAAAGAAGGGTGCAAGCCAGTTAATCACCTTCCGTTCAGCCTCGGTCGCAAAGGGGCTCAGATCGGGATGAAGCAAATTCTGATTTACGCTCGCATTCAGTCCGATCAACCGCGCCGCCACCCCGGCTGGCGCAGGGTCCATATGGGCAAGCGCTGCAGGATCCCCGAGCGCGGCCGAACGCGCTTCCACGATGCGTTTCATGTGATTGAACGCCTCGTCCTCGCCTGTTCCATGGTCGGGCAGTTCGCTGGGTATTTCCAAATGCTGCGACATGCCTCGACGATCCGTTCTTTTGCTTGGCAGATGAAGCAAGAACCTAGCCGGATGGATTCACCGGGTAAACGTCCAATAGGCTTGCTGCTTTACGCAAATCCTTCGCTGATCGCGCAAGACCAGATCACTGCCCCAGATCGCCCACCCCCCGCATCAACCGCGCCAGTTCCGTCCGGGGTGACGGCTCGTCCCAGCCCTCCAGCCCCGCCACGGCACCCGCCCTTTGCTCGGGCGTCTTGTTCTGCCCCAGCTTCCACGTGCCCTCGACGCCCTCGATCACCAACCGGAACGGCAGAATCATCCGCATCATCCGGATCATCGCCTCGTCTGACATCTTGGCGCTGGTCCACGGCCGCTTCGGCGCCAGCCGCCCCTCGAACATGGCCGACAGCTCATCCGCCATCGGGCGCAGCGCCGCGTCCGGCAGCGGCTCCAGCCGCCCGCGCAGATGCACGGCGACATAGTTCCACGTCGGCACCTGATCCACCGCGCCATACCAATCGGGCGAGATATAGCTCTCCGGCCCCATCACCGCCAAAACCGCCGGCGCGGGCAAGGCACTGCGCGCAATCGCGTTGGACCGCGCCAGATGGATCAGCGCTGAAAGACCACCGCTTTCGGTCACCACAAACGGCACATGCGCCATGATCGGCCCCGCATCGCCATTCAGGCACAGCGTGCCAAAGCCACGGGCCTTGGCAAAGGCAAGGCTGTCCTCGGCGGAAACCTGTCGAAAGGCGGGATTGGGGTGCATGGGAAACCTCTGAAATGAAAAAGCCGCCCCGGGTTTCCCCACAGCGGCCCAATCATGCTTGCTGTCGCAAAACTCAGCCCTGACGGGCCTTGTAGCGCTTTTGCGTCTTGTTGATCACATAGACGCGGCCTTTACGGCGCACAATCTGGCAATCGCGGTGACGCGTCTTCAGCGAGCGGAGCGAGTTCGCAACTTTCATCGGCCTTCTCCTCTACGCGGCGCGTCTGCGCCGATTGAAAACAACGTGCCCCCTTTCGGAAGCGGTGAATGGTGGGCGGTACTGGGATCGAACCAGTGGCCACTACGATGTCAACGTAGTGCTCTACCGCTGAGCTAACCGCCCACGTTCCAGCCTGATTCCACCTGTGCCCAAAGAAAAGGACGCGGGCGGAACCGCGTCGGATGGACGGGGCTATAAACAGAGTCGCAGACACGTTCAAGGGGTTTCGACATTCCCGCTTTTGGCCTTATATCAATCAAGTGACAGGAGTGTATGTGTTTCCCATGACGGCCGACGTGTTTCGCCTTGACCAACCCGCGCGGCAGACAACCGCCGTGATCTTCGCCTCGCCACACAGCGGGGCGCGGTATGATGCGGGGTTTTTGGCCCGAACCGTGCTGTCGCAGGCGCAGATCCGCTCTTCTGAAGATGCCTTTGTGGATAGGCTGTTTTCCTCAGCCACCCGGCACGGCGCGCCCCTGCTGGCCGCCCATGTGCCGCGCGCCTATCTCGACCTCAACCGCGCGCCCGATGAACTCGATCCCGCTGTGATCGACGGAATCGCCCGCGCGCCGCACAACCCGCGCGTCTCCTCTGGCCTTGGGGTGATTCCCCGCGTGGTGGCCGGAGGCCGCGCCATCTATCGCGGCAAGCTCCCCTTGGCCGAGGCCGAGGCGCGGATTGCCCGCTGTTGGCACCCCTATCACCGCGCCCTGCGTGATCTGGTCGAAAGCACCCATGCCCAGTTTGGTCAGGCCGTGCTGATCGACTGCCATTCGATGCCACATGAGGCGATTGAGCATCACAGCCGCCCCGGCCGCCCCGCGCCTGAGGTGGTTCTCGGCGACCGTTTCGGCGCCTCTGCCGCCCCTTGGGTGATCGATGCGGTCCATGCCGTCTTTCAGGCCGAAGGCTTTCGCGTCGTCCGCAACACCCCCTTTGCCGGGGCCTTCATCGCCCAAAGCTATGGCCGCCCCTCTGCGGGCCGCCATGTCGTGCAGATCGAAATCGACCGCGCGCTTTATATGAACGAAGCCACCATCGAGCCCCTCCCCGACTTTCCCCATTTTACCGAACGTATGGCGCGGGTGGTGCAGCAGATTGCCAGCATCGGGCGGCAAGAGATCCCACTCGCCGCCGAATAATCAGCGCAAACTGCGTCCCTTCACAATCGCATCCGGCCCGAACTTGGCGCGAATGGCATCTGTGGCGCGCTCCGCCTTGGCCCGGCGCTGGGCGTCAGGGTCCAACAAATCCCCCAACAAATCCGCCTCCGCCTCGGGTGCCAAATCGGCAATCCCCACCCCAATCAGCCGAAACGGCCCCTTACTTACCTCGGGCTGAAACAGATCCCGCGCCGCGCGGTAAATCCGGTCGGTCAACTGCGTCGGATCGCTCAATCCATGACGGCGCGAGATCAGCTGAAAATCGCCCTTCTTCAGCTTCAGCGTCACTGTTCGGCCACTTAGGGCCTTTGCCTTCGCCCGATCCGCCACCTGCTCGGCCAACCGCCACAAATGGCCATCCAGCACATCCGCGTCGGCGGTGTCCTCAAAAAACGTGGTTTCCTTGGAAATCGACTTCACCTTCTCATCCCGGCTGACGCGCCGCCGATCCTCGCCCCGCGCCAGATGATACAGTCGCTCGCCCATAGACCCGAACCGCGCCACCAGATCGGCCCGGTCCCAGCGCAAGAGATCGGCAATCGTGCGAATGCCTGCCTTTTCCAAGGCACCTTGCGCCGCCGTGCCTACCCCCCAGATAATCCGCACCGGCTTTGGTCGCAGGAAATCGGCCGTCTCCGCCCGGCCAATCACCGAAAACCCGCGCGGCTTGTCGAGGTCTGACGCGATCTTGGCCAGAAACTTGTTGTGCGACAGCCCGACAGACCCCGTGACGCCCAACTCCGTCTCCATCCGCTGCACCAGACGTGCCAGCATCACCGCAGGCGGCGCGCCATGCAGCCGCGCGGTGCCGCTCAGGTCCAGAAACGCCTCGTCCAGCGATAGGGGCTCAATCGACGGGGTCATCTCCTCCATCATCGCCCGAATGGCCCGGCTGACCTCGGCGTAAACCCCCATCCGGGGCTTCACCACCACGGCATCCGGGCACAGTTTCATCGCCTGAAACATCGGCATGGCCGACCGCACGCCGTGAATCCGCGCCAGATAACAGCAGGTCGACACCACCCCCCGCTGCCCGCCGCCCACAATCAACGGCACGTCTCTCAGGGCCGGATTGTCTCGCTTTTCCACGCTGGCATAAAAGGCATCGCAATCCATATGGGCGATGGACAGGCTGAAAAGCTCGGCATGGCCAATCACGCGCGGGCTGCGGCAGGCGGGGCAGCGCGCGGCCTCGTCAAAACTGGTCAGACAATCGCGGCAAAAGGCAGGCATGGGGCCAAGTATCTGCAACTTGCGCGCGGCTGTCCATGCGGCTTTCCCTTGCACCGCCGCCACTTCGCACCCATCTTGAGACGAAGTTCATCAAAGGGCAGTTCACATGGATATTGACCAGTTCATCGGCACCGGTGCGGTTTACCTCGCCTTGGCGATCTTCCTGATCGTCACGATCTTCAAGGCGGTGCGCATCGTGCCGCAGTCGGAAAAATATGTCGTCGAACGCTTTGGCCGCCTGCGCTCGGTCTTGGGGCCGGGGATCAACTTTCTGGTCCCCTATCTCGACCGCGTCGCGCATAAGGTCTCGGTCTTGGAGCGCCAACTCCCGAACGCCCGCCAAGACGCCATCAGCGCCGACAACGTGCTGTTGCAGGTGGAAACCTCGGTGTTTTACCGCGTGACCGAACCCGAAAAGACCGTCTACCGTATCCGCGATGTCGATGCCGCCATCGCCACCACCGTGGCGGGCATCGTGCGCTCTGAAATCGGCAAGCTGGAACTGGATCAGGTCCAATCCAACCGTGCCCAGCTGATCGAGCGTGTGCGCGAACAGGTCAAGGCCATGGTCGATGACTGGGGCGTCGAAGTCACCCGCGCTGAGATTCTGGATGTGGCGCTGGACGAACAAACCCGCAATGCCATGCTGCAACAGTTGAACGCCGAACGCGCCCGCCGCGCCCAAGTGATGGAGGCTGAGGGCAAGAAACGCGCCGTCGAACTCGCCGCCGACGCCGATCTTTACGCCGCCGATCAGGCCGCCAAAGCCCGCCGCATCACCGCCGACGCCGAGGCTTACGCCACAGGCGTCATCGCGGGCGCGATCAAGGAAAACGGTCTGGAAGCCGCACAGTTTCAGGTCGCGCTGAAACAGGTTGAGGCATTGCAGGCCATCGCCGCAGGGACAGGCAAGCAAACCATCCTCGTCCCCGCCAACGCGCTTGAGGCTTTTGGCGATGCCTTCAAAATGCTGAAAGGGCGCGCATGATGTGGAATGTCTGGTGGGTCTGGATCGTCGCAGGCTTTTCGCTGGGGGTGCTAGAGATTCTGGCCCCCGGCTACATCTTCCTCGGCTTCGCCATCGGCGCGCTGGTGACCGGCGGGCTTCTGGGCCTTGGCGTGTTGGGTGGTTCCCTGCCACTCCTCTTGGTGGTCTTTGCGCTTCTATCGCTGGCCTCATGGTTCGTCCTGCGCCGGGTGGTCGGCGTGGCTCCGGGGCAAGAGAAAATCTGGCACAAAGACATCAATGACTGACTTCGTCGGCGCCAAAGCGGCGCTGATCTGCGGCGATGCGGTGCTGACCTATCTGCGCGATGACCGCCCCGGCCTGCCATGGCCCGCCCATTGGGACCTGCCCGGCGGCGGGCGCGAAGGGGCAGAATCCGCCGAACAGTGCCTGTTTCGCGAGGTGATGGAGGAATTCGCCCTCCCCCTCACCCCCGCCCACCTGACATGGCGCGCCAGCTTTCCAGCCCTGCACAGCCCCGGCCATCACGCCATCTTCTTCGCAGGCCACATCACCGCATCTGAGGTGTCAGCCATCCGCTTTGGCGATGAGGGTCAAACATGGCAGATGATGCCGCTCGCCCAATGGCTCACCCACCCCCGCGCCGTGCCAGACCTGCCCCGCCGCACCGAAATCGCCCTGCGGGAGCTGGCGCGTTAGGCCAGAAACTCCTCGCGCCGATAGCCTTGCAAGTAGAGCAGCGCCGTCAGATCGCCGTGGTTTACCCGCACCGCACACTCTGCCTGCACGCTTGGCTTGGCATGCAGCGCCACGCCCATCCCCGCCAGCCCCAGCATCCCCAGATCATTCGCCCCATCGCCCACGGCGACAGCGTCAGCCGGTGAAATCCCCAACCGCGCCGAAATCTCCTCCAGCGCCTGCACCTTCGCCGCGCGGCCCAAGATCGGCTCTGCCACCGCCCCGGTCAAACGCCCAGCCTCGACCAACAGCGTATTGGCCCGGTTCTCGTCAAACCCCAGAACCCCCGCAATCGCCCCGGTGAACGCGGTAAACCCGCCCGACACCAGCGCCGCATAGCCCCCATGGCCGCGCATGGTGGCCACCAGCGCAGGCCCCCCCGGCATCAGCGTGATGCGGTCGCGGATCACCCGGTCAATCACCGCCTCCTCCAGCCCCCGCAAAAGCCCCACCCGCGCGCGCAGCGCGGCGTCAAACGCCAACTCGCCATTCATCGCCCGCGCGGTGATCCCGGCGACATAGGGCCCCACCCCCGCCTCATCGGCCAACTCGTCAATGCACTCCTGCTGGATCATCGTGCTGTCCATATCGGCAATCAGCATCCGCTTTTTCCGCCCCACGGCAGGCTGCACGGCAAGGTCGATCCCCATCGCCTGAAGCCCGTCCCACACCTCCCACAGGTTCGCAGGCATCGCCTCCAGCGCAAACTCCGCCGCCACGCCCGGATCCAGCCAAACGGCATCCCCACCCCCCCAAGCATTGCGCAAAGACTCAACCGCCACGCGGTCAAGCTTCGGGGTTTCCGGGTTGGTCAGCAGGGTCGCGATGAACATCAAAGGTTTCCGATAGTGGAGATTTGCGTCGTTTTTCGGGGATGATGCGGCGCTTTAGCGCGATTTTTTCGCTTGTGCCACCCCGAAAGCCCCGATACCCCCATCCGTGGGACACCCTTCCCCAACGAAGGGCTTTTAGCTGAGAGGCTACCATGACTGATCTGACCGCACCGGCATTGCGCCCGGCGAATCCGCGTTTTTCCTCTGGCCCTTGCGCCAAAATCCCCGGTTATTCTCTTGATCTGCTTGGCGACGCGCCCCTTGGCCGCTCGCACCGCGCCGCTGTCGGCAAGGCCAAGCTGCGCGAGGCCATCGACCTCACCCGTGAAATCCTCGGCGTCCCCGCCGATTACCGCATCGGCATTGTGCCCGGCTCTGATACCGGTGCGGTTGAGATGGCCATGTGGTCGCTTCTGGGCGCCCGGCCTGTCGAAATGCTGGCCTGGGAAAGCTTTGGCGAAGGCTGGGTCACCGATGTGGTCAAACAGCTTAAACTGGATGCCACCGTCAAAACGGCCCCCTATGGCCAGATCGTTGACCTCACCACCGTCGATTTTGACCGCGACGTCGTGTTCACATGGAACGGCACCACCTCGGGCTGCCGCATCCCCAACGCCAACGCCATCCCGGCCAACCGTCAGGGCCTGACCATCTGCGACGCCACCTCCGCCGCCTTCGCGATGGAGATGGACTGGGCGAAACTCGACGTCACCACCTTCTCATGGCAAAAGGTTCTGGGCGGTGAGGGCGCGCATGGCATGCTCATCCTGTCCCCCCGCGCGGTCGAGCGGCTAGAAACCTACACCCCCGCTTGGCCCCTGCCAAAAATCTTCCGCCTCACCTCCAAGGGCAAGATCACCGAAGGCATCTTCGTGGGCGAAACCATCAACACCCCCTCGATGCTGGCGGTGGAAGATTACCTCGTGTCGCTGAAATGGGCCAAATCGGTCGGCGGGCTGACCGGGCTTGTCAACCGCGCCCGCGCGAACGCCCAAGTTATCTGGGATTTCTGCGCCCAAAACCCATGGCTGCAAAATCTGGCCGAGACGCCCGAGATTGCCTCGACCACCAGTGTCTGCCTCAAGTTCAACGATGCCCGCATCAAGGACGGCGAGGCTTTCGCCAAAGCGGTCGCCAAGCGGTTGGAAAAGGCTGGGGTCGCCTATGACATCGGCGCCTACCGCGACGCGCCCGCAGGGCTCCGCATCTGGTGCGGCTCGACGGTGGAAACCGCCGATGTCGCCGCCCTGATGCCGTGGATCGCCCACGCGTTTGAGGCCGAAATCGCGGCACAAGCCCAAGCCGCCTGACCTTCCCTTTTCATTGCGCCCGCGTCCGGGCCCTGTCGGTACAAAGACCAGACAAATGCCAGACGCGGGCCATACGCAAACCAGACAGGATATTTCCCATGGCACCCCGCGTTCTCGTCTCTGACGAACTCTCCGAAACCGCCGTTCAAATCTTCCGCGACCGTGGAGTCGAGGTCGATTACATGCCCAAACTGGGCAAAGACAAAGAGAAACTGGCCGAGATCATTCACCAATATGACGGCCTCGCGATTCGCTCGGCCACCAAGGTGACCGAAAAGCTTTTGGCCAATGCCACGAACCTGAAAGTCGTGGGTCGCGCTGGGATTGGCGTCGACAACGTCGACATTCCGGCCGCCTCCAAAAAGGGCGTGATCGTGATGAACACGCCCTTCGGCAACTCTGTCACCACCGCCGAACATGCCATCGCGATGATGTTCGCCGTGGCCCGCCAACTGCCCGAGGCCAACGCCTCAACCCACTCTGGCAAATGGGAAAAATCCCGTTTCATGGGGGTGGAGCTCTTCAACAAAACCCTTGGCGTCATTGGCGCAGGCAACATCGGCGGCATCGTTTGTGACCGCGCGGTGGGGCTGAAGATGAAGGTCATCGCTTATGATCCCTTCCTGTCCGAAGAACGCGCCAAGGCGCTGGGCGTCACCAAGGTGGAGCTTGATGAGCTCTTGGCCCGCGCCGATTTCATCACCCTGCACGTGCCGCTCACCGACAAAACCCGCAACATTCTGGGCCGCGAAAACCTCGCGAAAACCAAGAAAGGCGTGCGGATCATCAACTGTGCGCGCGGTGGCCTGATCGACGAAGCCGCCCTGAAAGACGCGCTGGACACAGGCCATGTCGCCGGTGCCGCGCTGGATGTGTTCGAAACCGAACCCGCAACCGAAAACCCTCTATTTGGTCACCCAAACGTGGTCGTCACCCCACATCTTGGGGCATCCACCACCGAAGCGCAGGAAAACGTCGCCCTGCAAGTGGCCGAACAGATGGCAGATTACCTGCTGACCGGGGCCGTTTCCAACGCGCTCAACATGCCCAACGTCACCGCCGAAGAGGCCGCCATCATGGGCCCTTGGATCAAACTTGCGGCACATCTTGGGGCCTTTATCGGCCAGATGACCGATGAACCGATCAAAGCCATCAACATCTTGTATGATGGCACCGTTACGGACATGAATCTCGCCGCTCTTAACCAATCGGTAATTGCTGGTGTGCTAAAAGCCCATAACCCCGACGTGAATCTGGTGTCCGCACCTGTCGTGGCCAAGGACAAAGGCATTCTGATTTCGACCACCCGGCAGGACAAGACCGGCATCTTCGACGCTTATATCAAGGTCACCATGGTCACCGACAAGCGTGAGCGCTCGGTGGCTGGCACGTGTTTTTCCGATGGAAAACCGCGGTTTATCCAGATCAAGGGTATCAACATCGATGCTGAAATCGGCCAGCACATGCTCTACACCACGAATGAGGACGTGCCCGGCATCATCGGGCTTTTGGGCATGACCATGGGCAAGAACGGCGTCAACATCGCCAACTTTACCCTTGGCCGTTCCGGTGTGGGACAAGATGCGATTGCCATCCTTTATCTCGATCAGGCGATTGACCCAAAGGTCGTCGAAACCCTTGAATCGACGGGGATGTTCCAGCAGGTCAAGGCCTTGCAATTCGAAGTGGCATAAGCCAGCGTTCAGCGGCCGGGGTCCAACCCCGGCCGACATCACGCCGACATCTCAAGGCACCCATGCCAACCCTGACCCCACTGCTTCTCGCCCTCGCCGACCTGACCGAAGCCGAGCCTCGGGCAGCGGCACAGGCGACCGCAGATATCTTGCGCGCCGCGGCAAGCACCCACAGCTTCGCCCCTGCCCCGAGCTCGGTGCTGGATGAGGAGATCAAGGCGGCAGCACTTGGCGCAAACGCCTTGCCCTGCGCGGCTCTTGTGGCGCAGGCGGCCGCTTTCCTGCCGTGGCAAGCAAGTCCGGCTGCAGCGCTGCAACCCGGCCACTTGGCCGCCAGCAAAGCCGTGGTCACACTGATCAGTCCCGAAGGCCCCATCCACGCCCCGGATCTGCGTTTTGGTCTTTTTTATCAAGCCCCTGGCGTCTACTACCCGCTCCATGCCCATGAGGCTGCGGAAACCTACACGCTCTTGGCCGGAACCGCCCCGTGGCAAGCCGGCGACACCCGTCGCGTCCTTGGCCCCGGCGACAGCATCTATCATCCGCCCCAGATGCCCCATGCCATGCGGGCCGGTCCCGAAGGATTTTTGGCGATGTGGCGTTGGTCTGGGGATATCGGGTTTGACAGCTACCGCATGCTGCCCGACCCGGAAGCCACGGGCGTTTAGAATCCACCTTGCCCCTTCATCTGTTCCCAAATATCCCACGGGGGTCCGGGGGTGTGACCCCCCCCCTCCTTTCCAACAGGAACCCCGGAATGAGAACCTACGCCATCGGCGACATTCACGGCCAGCTTGACCTTCTCAAGGCCGCGCATGACCGGATTGCCGCCGATCAGGACCGTCACGGCGCCGCCCCCATCGTTCACATCGGCGATCTGGTGGACCGGGGCCCGGATAGTCCGGGCGTGATTGAATATCTGATGGCGGGCCATGCCCGGGGTGAAGATTGGGTCACGCTTTTGGGCAATCATGACCGGATGTTCGCGGGCTATCTGCGCGATCTTCATTGGCGCGACCCGCGTCTGCGCGTCGATCTCAGCTATCTGCATCCAAAGATCGGCGGGGCCGTAACCCTTTCAAATTACGGCGTAAAGAACCCCGCTGATCGCCCTCTCCCCCTGGTTCATGCCGAGGCGGTCGCCGCCGTGCCGCAAGCGCACCGCGATTTCATCGAAAGCCTGCCCACCAGCTTTGCCCGTGGCGAGGCCTTCTTTGCCCACGCCGGCATTCGCCCCGGTGTTCCCTTTGATCAGCAGACCGATGATGATCTGTGCTGGATCCGCGATGGCTTTCTGGATGACCGCCGCGATCATGGCGCGTTGATCGTCCATGGCCATACCCATCTGGCGCAGGTCACCCATTATGGAAACCGCTTGAACCTTGATTCCGGCGCGGCCTATGGTGGGCCGCTTTCAGCCGTTGTGATCGAAGGGCGCGCAGCGTTCTTGTTGACCGCGCAAGGCCGTAAGCCGCTGCCGATCACCCCGGATGCGCCAATCCGTTAAGCCCCGTCGCGCGCCAAAGCCAAGGCCGCGTCAAGCGTGGCGGCATCGCCCACATGATTGGCCAAGATAAGCACCAGCCGCGCGTTCAGCGCGTGGCTTTGCGCCTCGGTCAGGCCGCGGTGGGTAGCCAGCAGCTTGGCATAGAACCCATCCGCATCTGCCATGTTCGGTTTGGTCATCAGCGCCATCTCATGCCCCCCAAGCAGCCGTCATCGCCGCTGTAATCTCATCCGCCTTGGCCGAAATCCAGCGGGCGGCCACCACCTGATCGGGGCGGATCAGGTAAATCGCCTGCGCCTGATCGCCCAGATAGCGCCGCTTCAAATGGTCGTTCACCGCAGGCGCAAGACTGCGCGCGCCCGGCACGGCGGGGGCATCCTGACCCAAGGCCAGCACTACGAAATCCCGGCCCAAAGCCTCCAAAAGCCAGCCGTCCCCCAAGGGCGCATCGGGTGCCACGGCACCCGGCCGAGTGGCGGTCGGCAGATCGGCATCCGGTGCGGTCAAGGGATAGGTGCAGGGCCGCGACAGCCGGCCCGAGTTCACCATCGGCCGGGCAAAATCGGCCCTGCTGGCCAGATGCAGCACGGCATCGCGGAACAACCGTTCGACGCCATCTTCGGGCGACATAAAGCGTGTGGAGCGGGAAGAGTTCATCAGGTTCTCATCCGCGCCATAGATCCGCTCGCGGTCATATCCGGAAAGGATTTCAGCCGCTTGCGTGCCCTTGACCACGGCCGCCAACCGCCAGCCCAAAGCATCAACATCCTGCAACCCGCCATTGCCGCCGCGCGCCCCAAAGGGGCTGACGATATGGGCGGAATCGCCGACAAACAGCACCGGCCCATGCACGAAACTGCGCAGGCGGCGGCACTGGAAGGTGTAGATCGATGTCCAATCCAGCGTGAAATTCTTGTGCCCGACCACCTTTTCGATGCGCGGAATGATGCGCTCGGGTTGTTTTTCGACCTCGGGATCGGTGTCCCAGCCCAGTTGCAGGTCAATCCGGTAGATGTTGTCAGGCTGCTTGTGCAACAGCGCTGATTGACCGTTGTGAAAGCCGGGTTCAAACCAGAACCAGCGTTCCGAGGGGAAGTCGGCCTCCATCTCGATATCGGCAATCAGGAAGCGTTCTTCAAAGAGCTCGCCCTCAAACTCCAGCCCCAGCATCCCGCGCAAGGGGCTGCGCGCGCCATCACAGGCAATGACCCAATCGGCCTCAAGCGCATAGCGGCCATCGGGGGTTTCCACCGTCAGCACCGCATGATCGGCCCCGCGGTCAACCGCGACCACCTTGTTTTTCCAGCGCAGATCAATGTTCAGCGCTAGGGCGCGGTCGACCAGATATTGCTCGACGTAATACTGCTGCAGGTTCACGAAGGCGGGCATCTTGTGGCCGTCTTCGGGCAGAAGATCAAAGTTGAACACCTCGCGGTCGCGGTGGAAGGTGCGGCCCACTTGCCACGTCACGCCCTTTTTGACGCAAAGCCCGCCCACACCCAGCCGGTCCAGAATTTCAAGGCTGCGCTTGGACCAGCAGATCGCCCGGCTGCCGACCGAGACAACGTTGTTGTCATCCAGAACAACGCTGGCGACCCCGTGATTTGCGAGTTCGATCGCCATGGCAAGGCCGATGGGCCCAGCCCCGACGATGGCCACCTTGTGGCGCGGTTCGGGGGCGGTCAGGCCGGGCGGGGCGGTGTAGGGAAAGGGGCGATAGTCGTAAGGCATCAAGGATGATCCCGCTTAACAAGGCGCCAAATGGACAAAGCCAGCGTGCCGCCGAACAGGGCGACGGCCACGCCAACCACTTCAACAAGGGCCGGGCCGTCTGGCACGCCGCGTTTCCAGACCACAAAGCCAACAAAGGCCAGCCCAAAGACCGAGACGATGGCGCGGAAGATCAACTCACCCCGCGAAGGCCCGAACTGCCGGCTCATCCCTGCAAAGCCGCCCACATGTCCTGATCACGCTGCGCGGTCCAGATCCGGGGGTGGTCAATGCCGCGCGCTTCGTCATAGGCGCGGGCAACGTTGAAGGGCAGGCAATGTTCGTAGATCGCATAGTCCTTGAACTTGGGGTCGCAGGCGGCGCGGACAGCGTCCCAAGCCTCTTTAAGGCTGCCGCCGCGCGCGGCCACCTTTGCCGCCGGGCGATAAGTGCTTTCGACAAAATCCGCCGTCGCATCCAAGGCCTTCGCCACCATCTCTCGGCCAATCAGCGCATCGCCCCGGCCCGGCGCAATGGCCACCGGATCAAAGCCTGCGATGTTGTTCAAGGTATCGGCCCAATCGTTGAAATACCCGTCACCGCAATAGCAGGCCGAGTGGTACTCGACGATATCGCCGGTGAACATCACCTCGGCATCGGGCACCCAAACCACGGCATCCCCAGCGGTATGGGCGCGGCCCAGATGCATGATCTCAACCTTGCGCTTGCCCAAGTAGACAGTCATCGCCTCAGAGAATGTCGTGGTCGGCCATGTCAGGCCGGGAATTTCCTCATGGCCTTGGAACAGGCGCGGAAAGCGGCCGAACTCGGATGCCCAATCCTCGGCCCCGCGCTCCTCGACCATGCCGCGCGCGGCCTCCGACATGATAACCTCCCGCGCGCCGTAAGCGCTGGCACCCAGCACGCGCACGGCGTGGTAGTGGGTCAGAACCAGATGCGAAATCGGCTTGTCCGTGACGCCCCGGATACACTCAATCACCTTGCGTGCAAGGCGCGGGGTGGCCTGTGCTTCAACCACCATCACGCTCTCATCGCCAATGATGACGCCGGTGTTCGGATCACCCTCGGCGGTAAAGGCGTAAAGGCCGGGGCCCACCTCGGTGAACGAGGTTTTCTTTTCCGAAAGATCGCCTTGCGATGCGAATGCCTTGGCCATGTCAGCTCCTGTCATAGGGGTTTGCCAGCGCAGGCGTCACCTTGCCCGCGCAATCGCCAAACCCGATCCGATATCCGTCGCCCTGTGCCGCCCCGCGCAGCACAAGCGTGTCATTGTCCTCGATAAAGGTCCGCGTGCCACCTTTGATGGCGATGGGCTCCTTGCCGCCCCAAGACAGTTCCAACAGGCTTCCGCGGCTGTCTTTGGTTGGGCCCGAGATGGTGCCTGACCCCAAAAGATCGCCCACGGTCATGGCGCAGCCGCTGGTGGTGTGATGCGCGAGCTGCTGCGGGGCGGAATAGTACATTTCCGCATAATTGGTGCGGGCAAGGATGGTTTCCTCACCACCTTCTGGCGTCAGGCCGATCTCCAGCGCGATGTCATAGAGCATCGGTTTGGGTTCGGCCAAATAGGGCAAAAGCGGTTTGTCGCGCGCCGGTGTCGAAACCCGGAACGGCTCCAGCGCGGCCTTCATCACCACCCAGGGGCTGATCGTGGTCGCAGTCGCTTTGGCCTGAAACGGCCCCAAGGGCTGATACTCCCAAGCCTGAATGTCGCGCGCTGACCAGTCGTTCAACAGAACATAGCCAAAGATCATCGCATCGGCCTCGGCCACCGTCACCGGATGGCCATGGGTTGACGCCTGCCCCACCACCGCGCCCATCTCCAACTCAATGTCAAACCGGCGCGAGGGCTGGAAGGCCGGCACCTCATGGTCGGGCGATTTGACCTGCCCCCAAGGGCGGCGCACCTCGGTTCCCGAAACCACAACGGACGAGGCCCGACCGTTATAACCAATCGGAATATGCAGCCAGTTCGGTGGCAGCGCGTTCTCGGCCCCGCGAAACATCGTGCCGACGTTGGTCGCATGATGGCGGCCCGCGTAGAAATCGGTGTATTCGGCCAATAGGAAGGGCATGTGCAGGCGCGCACCTGCACGCGGCACCAGATGCGGCTCCACCTGCGCCCGCGCCCGTGACCCTTCTGCCAAAAGTGCAGTAACTGAGGCGCGGAGCGCAGCCCAAACCGCAGGCCCGGCCTCCATCACCTCATTCCAGAACGGCACATCAAAGAGCGGGCCTTCCGAGACGCCAATGATGCCCTCCTCCTCCAGCGCGGCCAGATCCAGGATGAAATCCCCAATCGCCATGCCACAGCGCGGCTCTTGATCGCCAAGTGAAAACACCCCGCAAGGCAGGTTGTTCAGCGGAAAATCCGTGTCGCCATTGGCGCTTTCGACCCAAGACCGCATCAATCCCATTATCCGCGCTTCCTTCCCTACCAGACCCGAGACGGGCTCTGCCTTCAAGGCGGTTCAAATATCCCGGGGGCGCGGGGGCTGGCCCCCGCTCCTCATTTCAGCCCGGGCGTGCCGTCGAACTTCTTCTCCAAAGACCCCCAACAATCAATGTAATCTTCCTGCAAATGCCCTGCCGTGGCGGCAAAAGGTGTCAGGTGCTGCGGAAAGCGGGTTTCGAACATAAAGCTCATGGTCTCGGTCAGCTTTTCTGCCTTGAGATCCGCATTCGACGCCCCTTCAAAGGCGGTCTTGTCCGGCCCATGCGGCAGCATGCAATTGTGCAAGGACATGCCGCCGGGGACAAAGCCCTTGGGCTTGGCGTCATAGATTCCATAAATGTTGCCCATCAACTCGGACATCACGTTCTTGTGGTACCATGGCGGGCGGAAGGTGTTTTCGGCCACCATCCAGCGGTCGCGGAACAAGACAAAGTCGATGTTCGCGGTGCCTTCGATGCCGCTCGGCGCGGTCAAGACGGTAAAGATCGACGGATCGGGGTGGTCGAACAAAATCGCGCCGACCGGGCAATAGGTGCGCAGGTCGTATTTCAGGGGCGCGTAGTTGCCATGCCATGCCACCACGTCCAGGGGCGAGTGGCCGATCTTCGTCTCATGGAACTGGCCGCACCATTTGACGGTGACGGTTGAGGGCACCTCGCGATCCTCAAACGCCGCCACCGGCGTCTTGAAATCGCGCGGGTTGGCCATGCAATTTGCCCCGATGGGGCCGCGCCCCGGCAGGGTGAACTTCTGGCCGTAATTCTCGCAGACAAACCCCCGCGCAGGGCCTTCCAGCACCTCCACCCGGTAGACCAGCCCGCGCGGCAAGATGGCGATTTCCTTTGGCTCCAGATCAATGATCCCAAGCTCGGTGCAGAACCGCAGACGGCCCTCTTGCGGCACGACCAACAGCTCACCATCGGCCGAGAAGAAGTATTCGTCCTTCATCGACTGGTTCACCAGATACATGTGGCTGGCCATGCCAGTCTGGGTGTTCACATCACCCGCCGTTGTCATGGTGCGCATGCCGGTGATCCAGGTCAGCGGCTGATCTGGCACGGCCACCGGGTCCCAGCGGTATTGGCCAAGCGAGATGATGTCGGGATCAATCAGCGGGGCCGATTTCCAATGCGGCACGGCGATTTTCTTGAACCGATGCGTGTGCTTGACCGAAGGCCGGATGCGGTAGCACCAAGTGCGTTCGTTCTGATGGCTGGGCGCGGTAAAGGCGGTGCCGGACAGCTGCTCGCCATAAAGGCCGTAGTTGCACTTTTGGGGAGAGTTCATGCCCTGCGGCAATGCACCCGGAAGCGCCTCGGTTTCAAAGTCATTGCCAAAACCGGGCATGTAGAACTCATGCGTGCCAACGGGCGAGACCGCCCGAACCATGCCCGAAGGGATATTCTGCGTGTTCATCCGAAGACCTCGCACAATGGTTGAGGGATATATGAGTCTTTGATCCATTAAATATCGTTGCAGCTGCAACGAAGTCAACTCTCGTCACCTAATCTTGGTTCTTAAGGCTTAGGCTCTAATGGGGTGGGGTCACGCCTTGGGGGCATGGCGCGGTGCTGTTGCGGGTCTCGACAGATCTCAGCGGCGCAAAAGCCGTGGGGCGGCCAGAAGGGCCGCAACCAACAACAGCGACGTCATGCCAAGGACGATATAGAAAAATCCGTTTGGCCCAAGATGGCCAAGTGCTTGCGTGACCACAATCGGTTGCACAATCGCACCGCAGAGACCCGCGCCCAGCATGATCGCCGACACCCGCGTGCTGGGGCCCATGCGCGCCAGTCCGGTCAAATAGCCGCCATAGAAAAAGAGCCCACAGCCAAACCCCAAGAGCGGAAACAAGATCGTCGGATCCCCGCCCAGAACAATGCCCGCCGCCAAAGCCGCGGTCAGAGCCGTTGCGCCGATATACAAGAGGAAGGCCGGTACAATGTTCGCGATGAACACAATCGTCAGGCGCGCAATCAAATAGGCAATAAAGAACAGCGACAAAAGCGCGGTCGCTTGGGCTTCGCTTTGACCGGCGATCACCAAGGCGGTTGGACCAAGGCCAACCAGACTGGCTTCCATCCCAATTCCCAGGGCCGCAAAGCCCAGAACCGGCCAATCTATCCGCAGCGGTCCCGTTTCGGCTTGGGCTTGAACTCGGGTATCTCCCATCCCGGTCGTGGCAACGAAGATCAGCACTGTAAGGGCGGTGAACAGCCAAAAGGTGAGTGCCGGATCGCTGTTAAAGGCCAGAAAGATCTGCGGTGCTGCGATGGCCCCTAAGGTGAAGATGGCGTTGAGAAGGCTCATCATCGCCGGTCCACGGGGGCCATAGGCCGACAGCACGCGCGGATTGTAGACCGCCGCGATGACCCCATAGCCCGCGCCGAACAGTGTGCCACCCAGCAAGACCAGCGCCCAATTGTTCATCAGCGCCAAAAGGGCCGTCCCGATTGCGGCCAGCGCCAGCCCCGACTTTGGCCCAAGTTGGGTGGGCAAGAAATAAACGGCGATGACCGCTGCCAGACAGCCGCCCCAGAACAAGGACAACAACCAACCGACCGACGACACGTCCAGCCCGAAGGTCTTGGCATAGCTGGGCAAGACCGGCCCAAAGATGGCCTGCGCCATGCCCAAAAGCACAAAGGCGGCCAGTCCGGTTGCCAAAAGCAGAAATTTTGTGCCGGTGTTCATGGTCCTGCCAAAAGCTGTCTTTGGTGCCCTAATCGGCGGCATGGCCAAGGTCAATCGGCTTTGCGCGGATCCCTGAACGCCCTTGCGCGACCGGCGGCTTGCGGGCAGGCTTTGCCTGTGAACTGCCGGGTGCCGCCATGAGTTTTGACCTCTCTGACTTCCTGCCTTACCAGCTTGCTGTGGCCTCCAGCCGAATCTCGCGGCAATTCGCCGAGAGGTACAAGGCTGAGTTTGGCCTGACGATCCCGGAGTGGCGGGTGCTGGCTCATTTGGCGCAATCGGATGCGGTGTCGGTGCGTGAAATCCATGCGCGGGTGGATATGGACAAGTCCAAGGTCAGCCGCGCAGCGGCGCGGTTGGAAGCCGCTGGCTTGATCGAAAAGCGCGAAAACCCCGAGGATCGGCGTTTATTGGACATGCGGCTGACGGCCAAAGGCGGCGCGCTGATTGCGCGCATCGTACCGATTGCCGACGCTTATCAGGCTGAGCTTTTGGCCCTGCTTGGCCCCGATGCCGAGGGCTTCCAAACCGGCCTCCATAGACTTTATGAGGACAGATGACCCGGCTTTATGACTACTGGCGGTCCTCCGCCTCATACCGTGTGCGCATGGCGTTGAACCTTTTGGGCGAGGGGTTTGAAGCCATTCCGGTGGACCTTTTGCAGGCCGAGCAGGTGGGTGCTGCGAATATGGCGCGCAATCCGCAAGGCTTGGTGCCCTCGGTTGAAATCGACGGGCTGACGCTGACGCAGTCCTTGGCGATCATCGAGTATCTGAACGACACGCGCGGCGGTCTTTTGCCCGCCGATGCGGCAGGGCGGGCGCGGGTGCGTGCGCTGTCTTATGCGGTGGCGATGGAGATTCACCCGATCTGCAACCTGCGGGTTGGACGCTATGTCGAAGCCGCCTCGGCCGGGGCGATCACCATGGCCGGGTGGCAGAAAAAGTTCATCGGCGAAGGGTTGGTGGCGGTTGAGGGGATGCTGAACCATCCTGCCACCGGGCGGTTTTGCCATGGCGATCAGATCACCATGGCCGATCTGTGCCTGTTGCCGCAGGTCTATAACGCCCGCCGCTGGGAGGTGGACGTGACGTCGCACGTGCAAATCTGCCGGATCGTGGCAGAGTTGGAGGCGATCCCGGCGATTGCCGCCGCTCATCCCGACAAGGTGAAACCATGACCGATGTCTATATCCTTTCCGCTGCCCGCACTGCGATTGGCGGCTTTGGCGGCAGCCTTTCGGCCCTGTCGCCGATTGATCTGGCCACCCATGCTGCACAGGCCGCCATTGCCCGCGCGGGCATTGAGGCGGGCCAGATTGGCACATCGGTTTTTGGCCATGTGCTGAACACCGAGCCGCGCGACATGTATCTCAGCCGTGTGGCGGCGATGAAGGCCGGGGTGCCCGAGGGGGCCGTGGCGATGAACGTCAATCGGCTTTGCGGGTCGGGCGCGCAGGCGATTGTCTCGGCGGCGCAGATGCTGATGCTGGGCGATGCTGACATGGCGCTGGCCGGGGGTGCCGAGTGTATGAGCCGGGCGCCCTATATCCTGCAAGCCGCGCGGTTTGGGCAGAAGATGGGGGACACCAAGGCGCTGGACATGATGACCGGCGCGCTGACCTGTCCTTTTGGCACCGGGCATATGGGGATTACGGCCGAGAACGTGGCGGCAGAGGGCGGGATCAGCCGCGCCGACCAAGACGCCTTTGCGCTGGAAAGCCAGACCCGCGCTGCGCGTGCGATTGCCGAGGGGCGGTTTGTAGATCAGATCGCGCCGATCGAGATTGCCAGCCGGAAAGGGCCGGTGACTTTTTCAGTAGATGAACACCCCAAGGCCACGACGGCCGAGGCTTTGGCGGGATTGCGCCCGGCCTTTCAGAAGGACGGCACGGTGACGGCGGGCAACGCGAGCGGCATCAATGACGGTGCGGCTGCCTTGGTGCTGGCGCGTGAGGCGGCCTTGGGTGGATTGACGCCACGGGCGCGGATCATGGGCTATGCTGTGGCGGGCGTCGCGCCGCGTGTCATGGGGTTGGGGCCCATTCCGGCGGTGCAACAACTGTGTGCCAAGCTGGGGATCAAGCCTGCCGATTTCGATGTGGTAGAATCGAATGAGGCCTTTGCCGCGCAGGCGATTGCGGTCAATCGCGGGTTGGGATTGGACCCGGCGCGGGTGAACCCGAATGGCGGCGCGGTGGCGCTGGGCCATCCGGTGGGGGCGACAGGGGCGATCATCACCGTCAAGGCGCTGCATGAGTTGGAGCGGATCGGGGGCAAGATCGCGCTGGTGACTATGTGCATCGGCGGCGGTCAGGGCATCGCCTTGGCGATTGAGCGGGTCTGACGCCTATCGCAGCCGCACCGTTGCGCGGGCGGATCGGCCTGCCGCGTCGATCACCGAAAGCGTGACAAAGCCCTGACCAAGGCCGGGCAGCATCACCGCCCGGTCGCGCAGCGACAGCGCCACCGGAGCGCCATCAGCCAGCCATGTGAAGGGGGCGGTGCCGCCTTCGACCTTGGCCAGAAGGCCGGCGGGCAAGAGTTCCACCTCGGCGCCATCGGGGGGAAAGGCGACGGTGGGGTCATCGGCGGCGGCCTCAAAGGCGGCAGAGCGGTTGCGAAAGCGTTGCAGGGGTTGGGGGAGTTGGGCATTGGCGACCAGAAGCGTCGCCGGGGGCGCGGGTGGCTGTGGGTCGAGCGCGGGCTTCAGGCGCGCGAAGGCCTGAAACAGTACGGGTGCGGCCAGATCAGCCCCGAACACACCCGGCACCGGCGTGCCATCGGGCCGCCCCATCCAGACCCCAATCACATGCCGCCCGTCATAGCCAATCGCCCAAGCGTCGCGGTGGCCATAGGAGGTGCCGGTTTTGTAAGCCAGCCGGTTCTGTGGCGCGCCGGGCGGCGGGGCGAGCCCTGCCAGAATGTCGCCGACGAACCATGCACTCGTCGTGGCCAGCAGGCGCTGGCCCTCCTCGTGCGGGGTGTCCGTGCGCCAGCGCAGCGGCAGCGTCGCCCCGCCGCGCGCGATGGCGGCGTAAAGTTGCACCATGTCTTGCAGCGTCACGCCAATGCCGCCCAAGGCGATTGCCAGCCCCGGTTGACCTTCGGGCATGTCGTACCGCACCCCGGCCTTGTCCAAAGCGGTCAGCAATCGGGCGGGGCCAAGGGCTTCGGTCAGGGCCACAACGGGGATGTTCAGCGATTGCTGCAACGCTTCACGCGCCCGGATCGTGCCGCGATACTGGCGGTCAAAATTCTGCGGGCGGTAGCCGGAGAAATCGCTCGGCCGATCTTCGATCAGCGTCTCGGGATGGGCCAGCCCTTCGTCAAAGGCCAGCCCATAGACCAAGGGTTTCAGCGTGGAACCGGGGCTGCGCAAGGCTTGGGTCATGTCGACAAAGCCCGCGCGGGCATCTTCGGTGAAACCTGCTGAGCCGACCGAGGCAAGGATGTCGCCGGTCTGATGATCGGCCACCACCAGCGCGATTTGCAGCCTGTCGCCTTGGCCGGCAATCCCTTCGGAAGCCAGTGTTTCCAGCGCAGTTTGCAGGCTGCGGTCCAGCGTCAGGTGGTGGGTTTGCGCGCTGGGGTCCTGCGTGCGGGCGCGGTCAGCGAGGTGGGCGGCCAGGGCGGGAAAGGGTTTGCGCGTGGCAGGGACTGGTTCGGTGCGGGCCGCCTTGGCCTGATCGGCCTCGATCAGCCCGTCGGTTTCGGCACGCGCCAGCACGCGGTCGCGCGCCGCTGTTGCGCGGGCAACGTGGCGGTCGGGGCGGCGGGTTTCGGGGTTTTGCGGAACGGCAACCAGAAGGGCGATTTCGGCGGGGGTCAGGCGTTTCGGTTCCTTGCCGAAGTACGAGAGCGTCGCTGCGCGAATGCCTTCCAGATTGCCACCATAGGGAGCGAGCAGCAGGTAAAGGCCAAGGATGTCGTCCTTGGTCAGCCGCTGTTCCAGCGCCCAAGCCACGCGCATCTGGCGCAGCTTGCCCGACACCTCTCCGGTCGTGCCTTCTTCCAACAGTCGCGCCACTTGCATGGTCAACGTGGATCCGCCCGACACCACCCGCCCATGCCAGACCGCCTGCGCAACGGCCCGCGTCATGGCGCGACCGTCCACCCCGTTGTGGGACAAGAACCGTTTGTCCTCATAGGCCATGAGGGCGGTGGCAAAAGCCGGGTCCACCTGATCCGGCGTGACCGCCAGCCGCCAGCGGCCATCGGCCACGGTATAGGCGCGCAAAAGCGTGCCCTCGCGGTCCAAGACCTGCACTGATGTGGCCAGCGCCAAGGGGGGCAGGCGGGTGTCGTCGATCCAGATATCCACCCGGTCGCGGGCAAAGGCGGCAAGGAACAGCCCTGCCGCCAGCCAGAAGATGCCCCGCGCGCGCATCATTCCACGATGATGACGCGCCCGGTGTCGGACCGGCCCGTCATGTCTGGCCGATACATATCCTCAACCGAGGCGGCGGGGTGGTGGAAGCTGCCCGGCGACACGGCACGGACCACATAGGCCAGTTTGAAGGGCTGGTTCGAATAGCGGTCAATCGCGGTGAGGAACCGATCTTGGCGGAACTCGCGATGGGCAACTTCGGATTCGAGCCCCAGCCAATCCAGCGCCTCAATAGCGCCTGCGGAAATGAGGTTGGGGTTGTCGATTTCAAACCCGGCTGGAAGCGGGTCTGACACCATCAGCCGCGCCTCACCCCGGCCAAAGGGGGTGACCTCAAGCACGGTGACAAAACGGTCGCCCACCTTCACCGCGTCCAGCGTGACGGGTTCGCCCTGCAAGGTGAAATAGCTGCGGCTGATGGCATAGCCGGTGCCGCCTGCGGGTTCAGGTTCTGACGGCACACCGTAGGTGGTGAGGGTGAGCACCGTGTCGGCGTCGCTGTCGTTCTTGACCTTCACCGGCGCGGTGTTGGTGGCGTCCAGCACCTTGACCAAGGGGCCAGAGGCTGGGACGCCGTCGATGGTGATGCCTTTGGCACCGGCGCGGTCAATCAGCGCGTTGGCGGCCAAAAGCGCCCATGTCGCCTCTTGGGTCGAAAGGCCCCGGTCGGTGATCAGCTGCATGGTCAGCGCCTCTTGATCGACCACGGCGCTGCCTGCCTCGGCCGCCAGCGCCAGAACGGCGGCAGCGTCGCGGAAGTTGGTGCCATAGTCGGCGCGGAAGATCTGTTCCATGTCGGGGCCTTGCAGCGCCTCCATCGCCGCCGCTGCCTGACGGAACATGGCATCGGCGCGGGGTTGGTCACCATAGGCGGCAAGGGCTGCGCCCAGTTGTGCCATGGCGGTGGGGGTGGCAAAGGCATCGCCCTTGACGTCGGCGTAATAGCGCAGATCGCCCACCGCCGCCGCGCCTTCGCGGGCCAGCACCATCAGCGCATAGGCCAGCGCTTCACCGCCACTGTCGAAATCGGGGTGATAGTTGACCTGATTGCGCAGGTTGTCCAAGGCGCGGCGCAGGGCCAAATCCGGCACCACAAAGCCGCGCGCTTTGGCGCGTGACAGGAAGTCGGTGACAAAGGCATCAAGCCACATGTCACCGTCCGACGGCCCCCAGAGACCAAAGCCGCCGTTGGAGGACTGGTTCATCAGGATTTCGGTGATGCTGTCTTCCACCCGGGCTTTGATGTTGTCGGCCTGCGGCAGGTCGAGTGCTACGGCGACCTGATCGAAGTACAGCAAAGGCAACGCCTTGGAGGTGATCTGTTCGGTGCAGCCATAGGGATAGCGGTCCAGCGCGGCGAGGATGCCCGGCGCGTTGATCCGCGCCAAGGGGCCAACGGCCATCGTCGCGCGGCCTGAGCCGGGGACAAGCCCAGCAAAGGCGTTGTCGTCAAAGGTGAATTCCTGGCCCTTGGCCAGCGTCAGGCGGCTGACGCGCACCACCTGTGGATCATTCATTTGCACTGGCACGGTGAGCGTCTTTTTCAACTGCTTGCCATCTGGCGTGGTTAGGTTGACGTCGATGGTCTGCAGCCCGATCTCGCCCGCCGTCAGTTGCACGGCAAAGACCGCCTTGGCCTTGTCGCCCAGATCAAAGCCTGAAGGCACCTGTCCCAAGGCGAGCCCCTGCGACGAGACGTCCAGGCCCATCCGGCCCGTGGGGCCGGTGGCGTGGACGATCTCGAGGAGGAGGCGGCTTTCATCGCCCGGCGACAGGAAGCGCGGGATTGAGGCGGTGACGACGACCGGATCGCGCACCAAGACATCGGCACTGGCCTGACCGACCCCGGTTTTGGACCATGCCACGGCCATCAGTTTCACCGTGCCGTTGAAAGAGGGCAGGTTGAACGAAGCCTTGGCCAGCCCATCAGGGCCAACGGTGATGGGGCCGGAGAAATAGGCCGCCAGCACTTCGGTGGGCGGCGGCGATTGTAGCCGAGCCTGTGCGCCTGCGTCGCCGCCGGATCGCACTTGGCCTTCGGCACCGTTCAACCCGTCAATCAATCGGCCATAGACATCGCGGATGCCGACGCCCAGTTTGCGCTGGCCAGAGTAATGGCCCTGCGGGTCTGGCGCGGCAAAGCCTGTGAGGTTCAGGATGCCCACGTCGACAGCGGCCAGCGTGACATAGGCCGTCTCACTGGCGGCCACGCCTTCAACCTTGACCGCCACCTCAAGCGGCCCGCGCGGGGCGGCCTCAGCCGGGGCTTTGATGGTGGTCGTCAGCGCCCGCGCGCCGGGGTCAATCGCGGCATGGGTTAGCCCCAAGGCCCGCGCTGGGTTGCGGCCTGCGGCCACGTCCATCGGCCGCAGGACCGAGGCGGTGACATAAACGCCTGCACCCCAATCATCGGTGACGGGAAGCTGGATCAGGTTTTCGCCCTTGGTCACCTCGACCGCCTGCATGGCGACGAGGCGGTTGGACAGCACGGTGATCAGCGCCGTGCCCGCCGCGCGCGGCACCAGCCGCAAGGTGGCGGTGTCGCCGGGTTTGTAGGCGGGACGGTCCAGCGAAAGTTCCAGTGTGTCAGGCGTGGCGGAGGCGTCGGCGGACGCATACCAACCCGCGTAGAAGGTGGTTGAGGTTGCGGCCTGCACATCGCCTGTGGCTTCGACGAGAATCTCATATTCCCCCCATTCAACCGGCACAGCGATTTCAGAGGCCTCGGCGGTCAGGGTCACTTCCCCTTCGGCCACGCGGTTGCGCGAGGTGACGGGCTCCCACATCCAATTGCCGTTTTGCTGATACCACTGATACTGTGTCTCAACCCGGTTCACGGTGTAGCGCAGCGTCATGGCCATGGGTTTCAGATCGGCGCCAATGCCGATCAGGCTGAACCGCGCCTCGGCACCTTCTGGGGCCACGCCGTCAAACATGGGTTTGATGCCGATCATTGGGGACGAGGGCGCCAGAAGCTGCGTCACCTGCCGTTCGACCGGGCGGCCCGAGCCTTCGGCGACGCGGACGATGGCGCGCATCTCCAGGGGGCGGGCGGGGTCATCCACCTGTGGCAGGGGCAGCGCGATCGTGGCCTTGCCATCTATATCGGTGCGGATGGGGGAAAAGCTGTCCATCACTGCTTCAAAGGGTTGGTCGTGACGGCCGATCAGATAGCCGGGGAAGGCGGCAAGTTCGGGGGCCGCGCGGAGGAGTACTTCACCCTCAACCGCCAGATCAGCGCCGGGCGCGCCAAAGAGATACTTCGCGTCAACCGTCAGATCGGGCGTGTCGCCAAGGCGAATGTCCAGGTTGGCCAAAGCCAGCGTAAAGTCGATGCGCTCGGGCAGGAAATCTTCGACTAAGAAGGTTTTCGAGGTCAGCGCCGCGCTGTCCAGATCAGCGAACACCTCCAGCCGCCAGACCCCACGCGGGGCGCTGCCAGCAATGGGCATCTGGAACACATGACCGCCTGCGCCCGCATCGGCCACCAAGGCGCGCGAGTATTCCACGCCATCAGGTCGTTTGAGGATCGCGGTCAGCGGCAGACCTTCCACCGCACCCGCCTGCGCATCACGGGCAAGGGCAGTGGCAAACACCGTTTCGCCCGCGCGGTATGCGCCCCGGTCGGTGGTCAGGAACACATCGACCGGCGGTGCGGCTTCACGACCTTCGACCCCACGGTCTGACAGGTCAAACTCGGGGTCGGTCAGCGACAGGAAGGCCAGATCGCCGCTGCCATCCTTGGCCACGATGAGCGCGGGGGCCGCCGAACCCGTGCCGCGTGTGAGGCCCGCATCAAAGCGCGCATAGCCCATTGCATCGGTCACGGCAGAGCCCAGCACCTCATTGGCGCGCGACAGCATGTCGACCGTCACACCCTCTTTCGCCCCCGCCGTGCCCAGTGCGCGGACAAAGACATGCAGGCCATCAACTCCAGACAGGCTGGTGAGCCCCAGATCGGACACCACGAACCACTGCCATCCCGCGGGCACAAGATAGGGGTCAACCCCCGGCACGCTGGCGCGTAGGGCGTAAACCCCCGCCGGTTGGCCCGCCAAGGCTTCAGACAGCGGTAGGCGGGTGGTCAGATCCTTGTTCACCTCTTGCGGCACCGAGGCGGAACCGGTCCAGATTTCGGTGCCCACTTCGGCGCTGAATTCCCATTCCTGATCGTTGCGCATCGGTTGGCTGAAATAGCCGTTCTGCACGGCGCGCAGCAGGTTGCGGTCAGTCACGCGATAGAGCGTCAGGTCCAGCTTGTCGGTGTTCACCGTTTCCACCGGAACGGCCACCGTATCGCTGCGCGGCAAGACATACCCCCGGCCCGGAAAACGCACGCCCGGATTGCGGTCGCGGACATAGGCGGTGATGTCCACTGACTTGGCCAAGACCTGCCCATCGGCTGAGGGAAGCCCTTCGCGGAAGGTGACGGTCTGGCGGCTGCCATGGGCGACCCCTTCGACACAAAGCTGACGCCAGCCGTCATAGCTGACGGTCAACCCTGCCGCGGGAAGCTGAACGAAAGTGGCATAGTCGACCCCGGTTTTCACCAGATCTTCTGAAAACCCGAGGCAGATGCGCGGACGCGCGGAATCGGCCTGAACATCGGTGGCCAGAATCCGGAATCCGTAAAGGCCAGCCGCCACCTCCAGCGCTGCGGCGGTGTCGTCGCGGGGCTGCAACGCCTGCGCGAGCCGCAGCGCTTGCACGGTGTCGCGGCCCCGGTCGATGGTTTCAAGCGCCTGCCCCATCTGGACAAGAATCGTATGCTGCAAGGCGGGGTTGTCGGCCCGCAGATAGGCGTTGACGGCAGCAAAGAAGGACTGCTCGTGATAGGATCGGCGGTTGCTCTCGTCTGCTTGCCCGGCGGCATAAAGCAGGCGGGCATATTCCGCCCAATCGCTGGCCGCATCGGTCAGGTTCAGCCCTGCGCCCAAAAAGCGGCTGGCGGCGGCGGGGTCACCCATGGCCTCGGCATCAAAGGCCGATCGGAAATGCTCCTCGGCGCTGTAGGGACCAGTCACATGGGCATTTGCAAGGGTTTCGGCCTGTTGCACGACCCCCGGCACCTCCCAGCTTTGCACGAAGTTGAGTTCGGTCAAGCGGGTCTTGGCGCGGGCCTCTGCTTCCGCTTCGGCATTTAGCACGAAACCCGATAAGGCCCCATTGAAGGGCATGGCCGCCCCGGGGGCTGACTTTGGAAAACAGGCGCCTTTCAGGCTGTTGAAGGTAAAGGCGGTGCAGGACGGGTTTGTCAGGCAGGCCCGTTGGCAGGCCTCGAGCGTGGTGTCGAAAATCGATTGCAGATCGCCACCCGGCATGTCGGTGTTATCGGTCAGAACAAGGCGGCGTTCAGGGATCAGATCTTGGGCTATGCCGGATCCAGCAAAGGCTAACACTGCGGCACCTACCGCGCCGACAAAGGTAATTGTCCGGAACGCACGCATTGAAAAACCCCCGAGTCTGAATGGGGAAAGTCTGACACGCAGGGCCCTGTGCACGCAAGCTGCGTTACGGCTTGCCCTGCCCCATCGTCGTTAAGCCCGTCTTCATACTGTTCCGCCAATTTGGCCCGGCGCGCCGCTGGGATGTGGCGCAAGTTCGTGCAGGATGGACGGATGGAGATCGCGGAACGCTTGGCGAAAGAGCGGCGGGCAAGGCTGGCCGCCGAACGGCTGCTGGACCAGAAAAGCCGAGAGCTGTTTGCCGCCAATGAAAAGCTGGCACTGCATGCCCGTGCCTTGTCGGACCAGATCGTCGAACAGCGGCAGGTGGTAAAATCTGCGCTGACCGAGGCTGAGCTTTTGAAGGGTCAGAACAGCCAAGTGAAGGGCGATCTGGACCGCGCCCACTCGGCGGCGGTGATGGCCGAGCGGCGGCTTTGGGATTCGATCAACACCATCCCCGATGGCTTTGCGGTGTTTGATGCCAATTCCTGCCTTGTGGCGGCCAATTCGGCCTATCTTGCCGCCTTTCGCGGCACCGATATCGCGCTGGGCGCCACCTATGGCGATATTCTACGCATTGCCGCCTGCAATGGGTTGATCGAACTGGCAGGCGAGGCGGCCGAGGATTGCTGCGCCCGCATGCTGGACCGCTGGCAGGGTGAGGTGATCGAACCGGTGGTTGTCCCACTGCGCGGCGGCGTCTGGCTGCGGTTGGTGGACCGGCGCGCGCGCGACGGCGACCGCGTCAGCCTCGCGCTGAACATCACCGAAGAAATGCGCATCTGGGCCGCGATTGAGGCGATTCCAGATGGATTTGTGCTGTTTGACAGGGAGGAACGTCTTTTGGCTTTCAATCACCGCTACCGCGACATGTTCCCCGACAGCGCCGAGGCGATGGTGCCCGGCGCATCCTTCGAAGACCTGTTGCGCCATGGTCTGCGCAGTGGCCACGTTCCCGAAGCCGTGGGGCGTGAGGAGGATTGGCTGGCCGAACGGCTGGCCCAGATGCGGCATGCGGATGGCATCACCGAATGTCAGCTGTCGGATGGCCGCTGGATCGAAGAGCATGACCACCGCACGCCCGATGGTGGCCGCGTGGGCTTGCGCCGAGACATCACCGCGCAGCGCGATCAGCAAGCCGCGCTTGAGGCTGCCCGCGCCGAGGCGGAGGCCGCGAACCGTGCCAAATCGGCCTTCCTTGCCAATATGTCCCATGAAATCCGCACGCCGATGAACGGTGTCGTCGGCATGGCGGAACTGTTGTGCGATACGGCTTTGTCCGAGGAACAGCGGCTGTTCGCTGAGACCATCCGGTCGTCGGGCGAGGCGCTATTGGTCATCATCAATGACATCCTTGATTACTCGAAGCTTGAGGCTGAGAGGATGACGCTTTACCCCGAACCCTTTGATCTGGAGCGGACGATCCACGAAGTCACCATGCTGTTGCAGCCGCGCGCGCGGGAAAAGGGCATCGATCTGATGATCGATTTCGACATGTTCCTGCCCACCCGCTATGTCGGTGATCCGGGGCGGCTGCGGCAGGTTCTGACCAACCTCATTGGCAATGCGGTGAAGTTCACCGAAAGGGGCCATGTTCTGGTGCGCGTGGTCGGGCTTGAGGATACGCCGGGCCGCCAGCAGGTGCATGTCACGGTGGAAGATACCGGGATTGGCATCGCGCCGGAAAACCTTGATCACATCTTTGGCGAGTTCAATCAGGTGGAAAGCCAGTCGAACCGCAAGTTTGAAGGCACGGGGTTGGGCCTTGCCATCAGCCAGCGTCTGATCGAACGGATGGAGGGCGCGGTCTGGGTCGACAGTGAGGTTGGCAAGGGGTCATGCTTTGGCTTTCGGCTGACCTTGCCGGTGGCCGAAGAGGTGGTTCAACCGCGCCGCCCCATCCCGATCAAGCGCGCGCTGGTGGTGGATGACCAGTTCATCAACCGCACCATTCTGGAACGCCAGCTAGTGCCTTGTGGCATTGCGGTGACCCTATGTCGTTCGGGGGGTGAGGCGCTGGTCGCGCTGGAAGCGGGCGGTTTTGATGTGGTCATCACCGACCATGACATGCCCGAGATGGATGGGTTGCAACTGGCCAGCCGCATTCGCGCGGCGGGTCATGGGCTGCCTTTGGTGTTGCTGTCCTCCAGCCCCGCCAATGCGCGTGAAGGGGCGGGGGCCGAGCATCTGGCGGGCATCCTGCAAAAGCCCATCCTGCGGGCGGATCTTTATCGCAGCTTGCAGGCGATCACAGGCACCAATTTGCCCGAAACGCCCATCGTTGCCGCCCCACCGTATCCGGGTGAGGTGCGCAAGATGCGGGTTCTGGTGGCCGAGGACAACCGCACCAACCAGTTGGTGTTTCAAAAGATGGTGCGCGACATCGACATTGATCTGGTCTTTGCCGACAACGGGGTAAAGGCCGTGGCGCTGTGGCAAAGTTTCCAGCCTGACATGATTTTCATGGACATCTCGATGCCCGAAATGGATGGCCGCGACGCCGCGCGGGCCATTCGTGCCGCCGAGGGTGGGTCCGCACATGTGCCCATCGTGGCGCTGACCGCCCATGCGATGGAAGGTGACGCGGAGGCAATTCTGGCCGCTGGGATTGACCGCTATATGACCAAACCGCTGCGCAAACAGGCGATCACTGCCACCTTGGCCGACTTTTGCCCGCAGGGGGCCTTGCCGATTGCGGTGGCGACCGAAAACGCGGCGTGACGGCGGGTCAGGCTGCCGCTGCCTCGGGGGCCTGACGGCTGAACACCAGCCGTGTCGCATCAGATTGATCGGCCCGGAAGGTATAGCCGCCGATGCCAAAACCACGCAGGTCGGCCGGGTCGGTAAGGTGGTTGTCGGCAATGAACCGCGCCATGGCACCGCGTGCCTTTTTGGCCCAGAACGACACGATCTTGGCCTCACCAGCCTTTTCTTCCAAGAATACGGGGGTGATGATAGGCAGGCCCAAGGCCTTGACATCCACCGCCCCGAAATACTCGGTCGAGGCGCAGTTGACCAAGGCCTTTGCGCCCATCTCGGCCGCCAGCGATTTCAGCGCCTGCGCGGGCTTTACCCCCCACCATCCATAAAGATCCGCCCCGCGCGGGTTGGCCAGCCGGATACCCATTTCCAGCCGGTAGGGCTGAATTCCGTCCAAAGGCCGTAAAAGCCCGTAAAGGCCGGAGAGAATCCGCAGATGCCCCTGCGCCCAGCGCAAGGCGTCTGGCTCCATCGTCCGGGCCTCAAGCCCGGCATATGTGTCACCGTCAAACAGGAAGGCCGCCGCTTGGCCCGTGGCCTTGGGGTCAAAGCTGGCAAAGCGGTCGCGGTTCAGCGCGCCCAGCTTGGGCGAGATGTCCATCAGCCCGCAAAGATCATCAGCCGAAAGGCCGCGCGCCAGCTTGGCCAAGGCGGCCGCATCGGCGGCATATTCGGGCTGGGTCAGCGAAAACCCTGCGGGCAGGGCGTGGGGCTTTTCATTCATCCGCTTGGCGGGAGAGATTACGGTCAGCATCATTCGTCTCCTATCAGGCAGAACCTAGCCCGGATCAGCCCTCGCGCAAGACCTCAAGAAAGGCTGTACCAAAGCGGTCGGTTTTCAACTCGCCCATGCCTTGAATGGCCTGCATTTCCCCCAAGGTCGAAGGGCGGCGTTCGGCGATCTGGCGCAGGGTGGAATGGGTGCAGGACAGATACTTGCCGGTTCCATCATCGCCGCGCGACAGGGTCAGTTGCACCTCGGCCAGCCGGTCAAACAGGGCGCCTGCATCGCGCCCGACCAGCGCCTTGCGCGCCGGGTGCAGGGCGGCAGTCTCGGCCCCGGTGATGACCGACAGAAACAGCGCGCCATAGCTTTCCAGCTTTTTCGCCCCCACCCCGGTGATGCCCATCATCTCATCCAGCGTCATCGGGCGTTTTTCGGCCATTTCAATCAAGGTGCGGTCGGGGAAAATTACGTAGGCTGGGGCGCCTGCCGCCTCGGCCAAGGCGCGGCGCTTTGCTTTCAGGGCGGAGAGCAGACTTGCATCTTCATCGGCCACTTGGGTTTTGACCGTATAGCCCGGCCGGGCCTTCTCCACCGTGTCACGGCGAAGGGTGATGTTTGCCTCGCCGCGCAGAATGGGGCGGGCGGCATCGGTCATGCGAAGCGCGCCGAAGCGGTCGCCATCGGGGCGGACCAGATCGCGGCCCATCATCTGGCGAAAGACCGCGCCCCAGGCCGGTTTGGACAGATCCTTGCCCACCCCAAAGGTCGGCAGCCCATCGTGGCCCTTTTCGCGGACCTTGGCCGTGGCGTTCCCGGTCAGGATATCAATCAGATGGCCCGCGCCGAACCATTCGCCAGTGCGCAGGATCGCCGACAACGCCTTTCGCACGGCGTCGGTGGCGTCGAACAAAACGGCGGGGCGGTCGCACAGGTCGCAGGTGCCACAAGGCTGGGCCTCTTCACCGAAATAGCCCAACAGAACCTGCCGACGGCAGGCCATCGCCTCGGCCAGACCCAAAAGCGCGTTCAGGCGGGCGTGATCGGCGGCTTTTCGGTCGGGCGGGGCCAGCCCCTCGTCAATCTGGGTGCGGCGCAGGCGAATGTCGTCGGGGCCGTAAAGGGTAAGCGTTTCGGCCGGAGCGCCATCGCGGCCCGCGCGGCCGATTTCCTGATAATAGCCTTCGATGGATTTTGGCAGATCAGCATGGGCAACCCAGCGGATATCGGGCTTGTCGATGCCCATGCCGAAAGCAATGGTCGCCACCACGATCAGCCCATCTTCTTGCTGAAAGCGAATTTCGACATGGCGGCGGGCCTCGGCCTCCATGCCGCCGTGATAAAAGGCGGTCGCGTGCCCCTCGGCACGCAGGGCGGCGGCGAGGGTTTCGGTTTTGGCCCGCGTGGCGCAATAGACAATGCCCGATTGCCCGCGGCGGGCGGCGGCAAAGGCCAGAATCTGGTCGCGCGGGCTGTCCTTGACGGCAAAGGCAAGGTGGATGTTCGGCCGGTCAAAGCCGCGCAAGAAACTGTCGGGTGCGACGCCGTCAAACAGGCGGGTGACAATCTCGGCCCGGGTTTCTTCGTCCGCCGTGGCGGTGAAGGCGGCCAAGGGCACGTTCAAGGCGCGGCGCAACTCGCCGATGCGCAGATAATCGGGGCGGAAATCATGGCCCCATTGGCTGACGCAATGCGCCTCATCCACGGCGATCAGCGTGCAGTTGATGCGCCTGAGCATTGGAAGGGTTGCGCCTGAGGCCAGCCGCTCTGGCGCCATGTACAAGAGTTTCAGCCGCCCCTCATCCAGCGCTGCGAACACTTGTTCGGTTTCTTCCTCGGTGTTGCCCGAGGTGAGCGCCCCCGCCTCAACCCCCGCCGCGCGCAGCGCCCGGACCTGATCGCGCATCAGCGCAATCAGCGGCGAGATAACCACCGTCACCCCGTCTCGGCACAGCGCAGGAAGCTGAAAACACAAAGATTTTCCGCCACCCGTTGGCATGATCGCCAGCGTGTTGCGCCCGGCCAGAACGGCATTCACAATCTCTTCCTGTCCGGGCCGAAAGCCCGGAAAGCCGAAGATCGAATGCAAAAGCACTGTGGGGTCGGCGGCCATGGGCGGTGAAAGCATCCCTTGGGGATAGACAAAGCTGGTTAAGGCGCGGTTAACGCACATGTAACAAAAACAAAGGCTTATGTGTTCATTTAGGTTCCATCAGCTTATCCATTGTAGGTTCCTATCTCGTAGCTAGATGTCAGTCGCCCATTTCCAGTAAATGGTCAGTAACCCTTTTCTGTGGTCACCTACAATAGTCCCTCCAACTGTCACATCATCGGCTAACAGGCCATCTCAAGTCTTTGGTGTAGTTACATGGAGAACAGGCGAAGACCTTCTGCTTACGTGACCAAGTATATTGTAGCTACACCAGAACCTTGGACCTCTCTGCCACCCAAAGCAGATTGAAATTTTTGTTTCGGATGGAGGCAGGGCAACCAGTGGCAAGTGAATCCTACGCCAGATTTTCCAAGGGTCCCTAGGCTGAGCCAAGGCATCTGGGCTTTCTGATTGCCATACCACCGCAGATACAACTCATCGAAATACGCTTGTTAAACCGGCAAAATCACGCGATCCTGACTTTAGGGGATTGGTCGGCACGGGAAGGCAACATAAATGCGCGGCAAGGGTGACATTATGTACAGCAAGGTTTTCGTTTGTTCTTGCGTTTTAGCCCTAAGTGGTTGTGTCGAAAACGTTACTAAATTGGAGAGTGCAGCTTCTGAAAGCTATCGATCACCATCTTCAACTACGGAAAGCACTTCCTTCGACGCCAAGCTAAATGCACCTGACGGAATGCCAGACGGTTTTATCCCGCCAACCGGCATTGCGACACAGGCACTTGTGGGTTACATCAACCCGTCGACGGGTCAGACTTGGACGGCTCCTAGTGGTGGATACACTGCACCAGATGGCTGGGTAGTAGATCAAAACCCTGTTGAATAACTTGTCATTCGCGCACGGTTGACGGTCTCCGAGGCTGCATACTTGAAAGCATGCGTACCATGGCTTGCCATACGGCTAACGGGCTTACGCTGTAGAGATATGTTTTGCGTAAAATCAATGCTCCATTTGGCCGATTGATCTGTAGCTATCAACCCCAAAGCCCAAGCCGATAGACGCTCTGGCGAGACACCCCAAGCCGCCTTGCAATCTCAGAAGCACCCAAGCCGTCAGCGACCAGCTTCTTTACTGCATCTTCACAGATAGTGGCTCGACGGCCACGGTAGGTGCGTTGTTCTTGGGGCAACAAGGCATCCTTCGCTTTAACTACAGCAATCCCTTCCTTCTGACGTGACAACATCGTCTTACGTTCCCACGTCGCAAAAGCCCCCAGCATCGTGAGCATCAACTCGTTTCGAGCATCATCTTGCCCACCGAACTGCAAGTTGTCCGACACAAACTCCAGACGACAGCCTTTGCCAGTGATGACACCTACCAAATCCAGCAAGTCCTTAGTTGAACGTGCCAGTGAGCTACTCCCCAACTCTTGGACAGCTTTCCGGGTTGTTTAAGCTACTGCCTGCACCTGCTGATCGGTTTCAATGCGGTTAAAGTAGACCACGGCGGGCGGTTGGCCGCCATGGGCAGTGTGAGGGCGTTGGTGGTTGTAGAAGGTGATCCAGCGCCCGATGCCGACCCGTGCCTGCGATCCGGTTTCCCAGGCGTGCAGATAGACGCATTCATACTTCAGGGACCGCCACAGGCGCTCGATGAAGATGTTGTCGATGCAGCGCCCTTTGCCGTCCATAGAGATCCGGGTGCCAACCCGTTTCAGCCTGTCAGTCCAGACGAAGGACGTGAACTGGCTGCCCTGATCCGTGTTCATGATCTCGGGCGGGCCGAACTTATGGATCGCCTCGTTCAAAGCCTCCACGCAGAAGTCGGCTTCCAGCGTGTTGGATATCCGCCAGGCCAGCACCTTGCGGGTATACCAGTCCATGATGGCGACCAGATAGAGGAAGCCACGGCGCATCGGGATGTAGGTGATGTCAGCACACCAGACCTGATTGGGCCGCTCCACCCGTAGCCC
>NZ_OZ239428.1:0-844083 GCF_965194375.1 Allotabrizicola aquatica (SeqCode) | reverse complement strand
GGAGCGGCCCAATCAGGTCTGGTGTGCTGACATCACCTACATCCCGATGCGCCGTGGCTTCCTCTATCTGGTCGCCATCATGGACTGGTATACCCGCAAGGTGCTGGCCTGGCGGATATCCAACACGCTGGAAGCCGACTTCTGCGTGGAGGCTTTGAACGAGGCGATCCATAAGTTCGGCCCGCCCGAGATCATGAACACGGATCAGGGCAGCCAGTTCACGTCCTTCGTCTGGACTGACAGGCTGAAACGGGTTGGCACCCGGATCTCTATGGACGGCAAAGGGCGCTGCATCGACAACATCTTCATCGAGCGCCTGTGGCGGTCCCTGAAGTATGAATGCGTCTATCTGCACGCCTGGGAAACCGGATCGCAGGCACGGGTCGGCATCGGGCGCTGGATCACCTTCTACAACCACCAACGCCCTCACACTGCCCATGGCGGCCAACCGCCCGCCGTGGTCTACTTTAACCGCATTGAAACCGATCAGCAGGTGCAGGCAGTAGCTTAAACAACCCGGAAAGCTGTCCAAGAGTTGGGGAGTAGCTCAACCTTCTTGTCGCTGAACCGCGAATTACACTTCATCCTCTACACCTCGGCCGACAACACGCGTCAGTTAAGGTTCATCGAAACGCTGTGGCTGCAGATCGGCCCCCTCCTGCGGTTGGTCTCAAACGAAACAGACGGCCGGACGGGGCTTGAAGCTCATGGCGAGATGCTGACGGCCGCGCGGGCTCGCGATGCCACGAGCATGGCCGCCGCGATGTCACGCGATATCGAGGAGGCCGCAGTCGGCATTCTGGCTTGGTTGCACGCCCAAAGCGACGAAAACTGACAAGCGATCCCACTGCCAATCTCGTTTGGCCCTGTGAGCTGCAAAAGCTGGCAGCATGACTTTGCCTTCTGAAATCCGAAGCTGCGTGTTCCGTCCTTGGAATCTGGACACCTAGAGGGCAATCGAGGCCACTACAGATTGCAGATGTTCCATCGCAGCACCATCGCCATACCGCATCCGCTGCAGCGCATGGCCCATAAGGTCGCGCCTTATCCTCTCATCAACATTGGCGGCCAGCATCCTGTCCTCGAATGAGTGCCTGAGACTGTAGAGGCTATGATCCAGGGTCTCCAGAAGCCCGTTTTCGCGCAGATACTTGTTGATGGTCGCCGATAGGGTCGGGCTGTCGGCATAGCGAGGGAAGCCATTCGGGAATGCCTTAAACGCCTCAAGGCTCACGCCCACCAAAGGGATAATCCGCTTGGAGTGCTTGGTCTTGAGCGCGCGGATAACCGGTTCGATGCTAATGTAGGGCACGGGCCCATCCAGCCGGATCTGCGCCGCGGTCAGCTGCGAACCCTCCGAAGGCCGATAACCGGTGTTGACCATGCCTAGCAGGATTGCCCGCGCCTCTGGGTTGAGACCGTCCAGCGCACCGGGTGCAAGCAATTTCTCCCTGATCCACTTCTCAGTGAAGGGCGGCCGATGATCGGCATCTTCTTGCTTGAACATCAGCTTCGCCCGGTTGAAGCCAAGCATGATGTTCTTGGCGCGGGCCACGTCCTCGATCACGGTAAGAAGGTGGATCAGGTCTTTGTTGGCCGATGAAGCCACAATCTCACCGGCGCGCACGCGGGCTGATAAGCTGGTCTTGAAGGTGCCGAGATCCTCGGTGGTGATGTCGGCAAGTGGCTTATCGTCGACGGCGGTAATGAACCCAGCAACTGCTTTCTTGCGCGGGTTCTCCCAGCGCCGGATCTGGTCCGCACTCTTGCCCAAGGTCTTGTCTTCGGCGATCGACCAGTATGCCCTCAGCGCCTTAGACACCGTGAATTTTGGCTCCTTGGCGAGACCAAGCAAAGCTGCAGCCTCCAGCCTGTCCGGTCGACCCTCACGGCTGCGAGCGGCGACCGCCTCGACCCTGCGCAGGATTTCCTCGGTCGGCAGTTTTGCGACTTCGGCGGCCGGGAGGTATCGGAACCCGCGCCGGGCGGCGAGGTTCTTGGCAGCCGCGAAAGCTGCATCTGCATCCGCGGAAGCCCCAACCATCTTCGCTTCCCAAGCCTCGATCATTTCCTGCCAGATCGTCGGCGCCTTGATCCGGGCCTGCGTCTCGCTGTCGGTGTGAAGGCTGATCCAAATGAACTCGCGCGCCTCGACCTCACGGTATCGACGCGGAACACGCTTTCGGATGTAGAGGGTCGACTCACGTCGCAAAAAACTGAGTTTCATACCCCAAGAATGGTGAAAATCAGCCGGGCGCGCAAGAAAATCGTACAGCAAAATGTGCAGCAAAAATGACAGAAAGAAACCAGGCGCAGCTAGGGATATTGAGATTAATCCTTACGAAACATCGTATTATCTCAACATTCCCACGATCAAAATCAGGCCGTCTGGCGGAGTGGAAGACCTTCGGGCACCGGTCGTATCGCGTTGCAACTCGCCGCCTGTCCATGAGCCGCCCGAACATGATCTCGATCCGGTTGCGGCGTTTGTAGCGACGCTTGTCGTGCTTGATTGGCTTGCCACGGGATTTCCGGCCTGGGATGCAAGGCTTTATCCCCTTGTCTTTCAACGAATCTGTGAACCAGTCAGCGTCATAGCCCCGGTCGGCCAGCAACCACTCCGCCTTTGGCAAGCTGCCCAGCAGGGCCGCCGCGCCGGTATAGTCGCTGACCTGGCCTGCGGTCATGAAGAAGCGGATCGGGCGGCCATCGGCCTAGGTGACGGCATGCAAATTGGTGTTCATGCCGCCCTTGGTTCGGCCGATCAGACGGCCCCTCTGGTCGCCTGCCCCCCCTTTTTCGACCGCAGGCTGGTCGCCGTGCGGTGTACCTTCAGGTAGGTCGCGTCGATCATCACCGCCTTCGGAACGGCTCCCTCGGCGGCCAGCCCGTCCTTCATCAAGGCAGAGGCCCCTTTGTTGCTCAACGCCCTCGAGCTATTGTTAAGTGTCTTCGGCGGGCCATATTCCTTCGGCGCATCGCACCAGCGCCAGCCATTGCGATTGATGAAGATTATGCCGCTCAAAACCCGCCGATCATCGACGCGCGGCTTGCCATGGCTCTTGGGAAAGAAGGGCTGCAGCCGCGCCATCTGCGCGTCCGTCAGCCAAAAAGGTTGCTCACGGGACAGTCTCCTGGCGGAGGTTGGATCACGCTGCAGACGCAAGATTAATAGGTCCTGACACTAATCTCCGCGGCCAAGCGTTTGGGTCAGAAAGGTGCGAAAGACCCGCGCAGCATCGCCAAGCTGCCGCCCACGCGCCCAAGTCAGGCCGACATCCATGGTCGGGATCGGCTCTTTCAAGCTGCGCTGTTCAAGTCTTTGGCCTTCAAGGGACCAGGGCCGATAGACCATATCCGACAAGATCGTGACCCCCATCCCGGCGGCCACCATTGACCGGACTGCCTCGACTGAGGAGGTGGTGAAGACGACATTCGGGGCAAGCCCGACGATGTTCCAGTAACGGCCGGCGGTGTGGCTCGCCTCGTCCACCGTCAGCATGATGAACGGTTCGCGGGCGACATCGGCAAGGGTGATCTCGTCGTGCAACAAGAGTGGATGTTCTGACGGCAACCACAGCCGGCGCAAGGACCGAAACAGGGTTTCGGCCTCTAGTTCGGCCTCATTGGCCAAGTTTGAGGTCAGCATGACCGCCAAATCCAGATCGCCCGTGACCAGCCCTTGTTCAATCGCAGCCCGTGGTTGTTCGCTCAACTCCAGCGTGACGCCGGGAAAGTTGCGCCGGAACGCGGCATAATGGCGGGCCATGAAGTAGCCTGCCACTGTATATGTGACCCCGAGCCGCACCCGCCCCGTGGCGCGGCTTTCCTCGCCCAAGGGGCTGCGGGTGGCATCCTCGACGGCGGCCATGATGCCGCGCGCGCGGGCCAAAAACCGCGCGCCTTCGGGAGTGACCGTGACGCCCTGAGCGCCACGCCGCAGCAGGCTGACGCCCAGTTGCGCCTCAAGCCCCTGAATGCCGGCAGTAACAGCCGATTGCGAGATGTTCATCTCCATCGCGGCATGGCTGATCTGGCCCGTTTCGGCGGCAGCAATGAAATACCGTAGTTGTTTCAAGGTCAGTGACATGCGGCACTCTCATCTGATTTTTCGATAACGTAATGCAGAATTTCGCATTTGCAAATGCGGGAGACTCGGCTCAGCATCTCGAAAAATGGCGATATCGCGGGGGGAGTGAGATGCCTGTCACGGTCAATTGTGACATGGGTGAGAGCTTTGGGCTTTGGCGCATGGGGGACGATGCGGGGCTGATGCCGCTGATCCATATTGCCAACGTCGCCTGCGGCTTTCATGCCAGTGATTACGACCACATGCGCGCCACCGTTCGGTTGGCCAAACAGCATGGCGTCAAGGTGGGCGCGCATCCCTCCTTGCCCGACCTTCAAGGCTTTGGTCGGCGCGAGATGAAGATGGGCCGCGAGGAAATGGCCAATTGCCTGATCTATCAGATCGGCGCACTCTGCGGCTTTCTAAAAGCTGAGGGCATGGAGCTTAATCACATCAAGCCGCACGGCAGCCTTTACGGCATGGCCGCCCGGCAAGAGGATATCGCCCATGCGGTCTGCGATGCGGCCGATGTGTTCAAGGTGCCGCTTTTGGGCATGACCGGCACGCTGCATGAAAAGATCTACCCCGCGCGCGGCCACGGCTTTGTGGCCGAGTTCTATGCCGATCTGGAATATCGCCCTGACGGCAGCTTGATCGTGACGCGCGAGCATGATGCCAAGGACCCCGCCCTGATGGCTGCGCGCTGTGTCCGCGCGATCACCGAAGGTAAGGGCACCGCCACCGACGGGTCAGATATTCCCGTGCGCTGCGACAGCATCTGCATCCATTCCGACACCCCGAACGCCATCGACATCGCCCGCGCGGTGCGCACGGCCGTTCAACCCTATACCTGAGAGGTTCCCATGGCCCAGCTTCACTCCCACCTTCCCGGCACGTTTTATCGCTCCTCGGCGCCTGACAAGCCGCCGTTCAAGGCCGAAGGCGATACCGTCGCTGTGGGCGATGTCATTGGCTTGATCGAGGTGATGAAATCCTTCCACGAGGTCAAGGCCGAGGTGGCTGGCAGCAACATCCGTTTTGTCTGCGACAATGAAGAGCCCGTCATGGCTGGCGCGGTTCTGGCCGAGGTGGATTGATGCTTCGCAAACTTCTGGTCGCAAACCGGGGCGAGATTGCCGTGCGGATCATCCGCGCAGCCCGCGACCTTGGGATTGCGACCGTTGCGGTCTATTCGGACGCCGACCGTGACAGCCTGCATGTGCAGATCGCCGATGAGGCGGTGAACATCGGCCCGCCTGCGGCGAAGAAAAGCTATCTGAACGTCGCCAATATCCTGAAGGCCGCCGCTGACACCGGCTGTGATGCCGTGCATCCCGGCTATGGCTTTCTGGCTGAAAACGCCGATTTCGCCGATGCCTGCGCGGCGGCAGGTCTGGCCTTTGTCGGGCCAAGCGGTGAGGCGATCCGCACCATGGGCGACAAGGTGGCCGCACGCTCTGCCGCGCATGCGGCGGGTGTGCCGGTTGTACCCGGCTCGATCGGTCGGGTGGCCGACATTGACGCGGCGCGCCATATTCTGATCGACACCGGCTTTCCGGTGATGATCAAGGCCGCAGCTGGCGGGGGCGGGCGCGGCATCCGTATTGCCAATGATCTGGCCGAATTCGAGGCCGCCTTCCCGCAGGCCGCCGCCGAGGCGCTGGCCGCCTTTGGCGATGGCGGGCTTTACATGGAAAAGGTGATCGCAAAGGCCCGCCATATCGAGGTGCAAGTTCTGGGCGATGGCAAGGATGCCGTGCATTGCTTTGAACGCGAATGTTCCTTGCAGCGCCGCCGCCAGAAGGTTTGGGAGGAAGCCCCTTCGCGCGCCTTGTCAGAGCGCGTCCGCGATGAGCTTTGCCAAAGTGCGGTGCGCCTGACCCGCGCGGTGGGGTATTCCGGGGCGGGGACCATCGAATATCTGTATGACGATGAGGCAGACCGTTTTTACTTCATCGAAATGAACACCCGGATTCAGGTGGAACATCCGGTAACCGAAATGATCACCGGCATTGATCTGGTGGCCGAAATGTTGCGGATTGCCGGGGGCGAACCGCTTCGCCTCAAGCAATCTGATATCACGGTGCGCGGCCATGCCATCGAAGTGCGGCTGAACGCCGAAGACCCCAGCCGCGATTTCGCGCCCTTCCCCGGCACGGTGTCCAACTTGCGGGTTCCCGGCGGGCCGGGCGTGCGGTTCGAAAGCATGCTTTACGCTGGTTACACCGTGCCGCCGTTCTACGATTCCCTCTTGGCCAAGCTGGTGGTTCACGCTGAAACCCGCGAGGCTGCGATCACCCGTCTTGTGCGGGCGCTGTCTGAGACCCGCATCGACGGGTTGCGCACCACAAAGCCGTTGTTTCTGGCGCTGGCCGAGGATCCTTCGGTGCAGGCCAATGCTGTTCACACCCGCTGGCTGGAAGGCTGGCTTGAAACCCATTCCACCCGGCTGGTGCCGGACCTGGAGCCATAGGAGGGACCATGTCGATCCGTTTCAGTTTCGGGGGCGACGAGCACATCTTTGCGGAAGTCAGCGAGGAAATGTCGCTTGAGGCCTTCTTCACCTCATTGTCGATGACCAATGCCGTCAAGGCCGCCAGCATCAAGGGCGTGACCGAGATCTGCCCGGCCAACGCGAGCTTTCAGATCAAGTTCGACCCTGATCAGATCAAGCCCGGCGACCTGATGCGCGAGTTGCAGTCGATGGAAGGGGCGGCGTCCAAGTCGGATGCCACGCTCAAGACCCGGATCATCGAAATTCCGGTGCTGTATCAAGACCCTTGGACGCATGAAACGCTGATGCGGTTCCGTGAGCGTCACCAGAACCCCAACGCGACCGACCTTGAGTATGCGGCGGAAGTGAACGGCATGGGCACGGTCGACGATTTCATCCAGTCCCACTCCAGCCAGCCATGGTTTGTTTCGATGGTGGGCTTTGTGGCGGGTCTGCCGTTCCTCTATCAGATGGTGGAACGCAAACGTCAGTTGCAGGTGCCGAAATACCTGCGGCCGCGCACGGATACGCCGAAGCTGACCGTTGGCCATGGTGGCTGCTTTGCCTGCATCTATTCGGTGCGGGGCGCGGGCGGGTACCAGATGTTCGGCGTCACCCCGATGCCGATCTATGACCCGGCGCAGAAGGTGAACTACCTGACCGACGAAATGTGCCTGTTCAAACCCGGCGACATCGTCAAATGGAAGCCTGTCACGCGCGACCAATACGATGCTGCGATCGAGGCGGTTGAGGAGAACCGGTTTGAACCGGTGATCCGCCCGGCCAGCTTTAGCCTGACCGAGTTCAACAAGGATATGGCCGGCACCAATGCCAAGCTGATGGAGGCTTTGAATGGCCGTTAATGTCATTTCTCCCGGTCTGTCCACCACGGTGCAAGACCTTGGCCGTCCCGGATACTATCACCTTGGGATTCCGATCTCCGGCGGGATGGACCGCTTTGCCTTACGTGCCGCCAATATGCTGGTGGGTAATGACGAAGGCGCCGCTGTCCTTGAGGCGGTCTTCATGGGGCCAGAACTGGAGTTCACCTCGGCTGCAACGGTTGCGGTCACTGGCGGCGATCTGCCGCCCAAACTGAACGGCGATGAGCGCGCCACTTGGGAGGCGTTTCCGGTCAAGGCGGGTGACCGTCTGTCCTTTGGGTTCCTCAAGTCCGGCGCGCGGGCCTATATCGCGGTGTCAGGTGGCATTGATGTGCCAGTGAAACTGGGCTCGCGGTCGACTTACACGCTGGGTGCCTTGGGCGGGCATGAAGGGCGGGCCTTGAAGGCGGGTGACAGCATGCCCTTGGGCAAAGGCGCGGGCGGCAAGGGGGCCATCCCGGCCGGTTTGCGTCGGATGCCGGGCAATCCGGCTGAACTGCGCATGCTGCCGGGGCTTTACTGGCACCGCATCACTGCCGATGCCGGAAAGCAGTTCTTTGCCGACACTTGGAAAGTGGCACCCGAGGCGGACCGCATCGGATACCGGTTCAAGGGTGGCACTGCGCTCGACTTTGTGCCGCGCGAGCAGCCCTTTGGCGCGGGGTCGAACCCGTCGAACATCGTGGATGCCTGCTATCCCTATGGCTCGGTTCAAGTGCCGAGCGGGACGGAACCCATCGTCTTGCACCGTGACGCGGTGTCGGGCGGGGGCTATATGATGCTGGGTTGCGTCATCAGCGCCGATATGGATCTGATCGGGCAGTTGCAGCCGCATTCGCCGGCCCGCTTTGTGGAAGTGACGATGGATCAGGCGCTGTCCGCGCGGGCTGACCGCAAGGCCGCCTTGGCCGCCTTGCGCGCGCATCTGGGCCGGTCATCCTGAACGCATGCTCTTCGTAAGCCTTAGGCGTCTCATCGCAGATCAGCGATGAGCGCACGAAGTGCTGCGAAGAGCGGCCTGTCAGGCTCGCCCGCGCGCCTCGGAGGGGCTGAGGCCGAACCGCGCACGAAAGGCTCTCGAAAACTGCGCTTGATCGGTAAAGCCGCGCGCATAGGCAATCTCGCCAATCGCGCGGCGGTCGGCGGGGTTCTTCAAATCTTCCATCGCCGCATGCAACCGTGTGTCGCGGATCCACTGGCCCAAGGTCATGTTGGTGTCGCGCAACAACTCATGCAGATAGCGCAGCGAAATCCCGCACCCTGCGGCCACCGTTTCTGGCCCAAGATCCGCATCGTCGATGTGGCGGCGCACAAAGCTTTCGATCCGCGCCAGATGTGCCGTGCGCACCGTGGAATTGCCCGATGTCAGCACCCGTTCATCCGATTGGATCGCCAGCGCCAAAAGGTCCACCAACTGCCGCCCGACGATCAGGCGCGTCTCTTCTGTCATGCTGTCATAGCGCGCGGGGATCAGGTGGACCATGTCGACAAAGAGGCCATTCGCGCCGTTGGTGGCGTCAAACTGCAGGCTGCAAAACCGGTCCGGCGCGCGGATGCGGCCGCCCAGCATTTCCTTGGACAGCTTCATCACCCAAAGATCGGCAGGTTCGGCATGGCTGAATTCATAAGGCTCGTGGCTGCGTTCAATAAAGAACGCGCCCGGATTGGCCCGCACCTCTTTGCCACCTTGGGTGAAGCGAAGTTCAGATTTGGCGGGCAGTGTGACCAGAAACTCCTCTGGCCCCGGTTCACGGAAATGCTTGGGCAGGCGGCGATATATCAACGCATCTGATGTCAGCCGCGATAAAGACACATCGCCTAAGTCCCAACTTGTCAGCTCGCCATCAAAGGCTTCGGGGCGCTGAAATGTCAGGTCGAGCGGGAAGTAGGTGCGCGCGATGGTTTCATGCCAGTGGCGGCTGCGCCCTGACACATCAACCCCGCGCGTGCTGATCGTGGACTTCATCGCGTTGATCCTCGTTGCACACAGAAGGCCACGGCTGGGCGGCCCTGTAAAGTGGCGCGTTGGCTTGGGGGAGGTGACTGCACGGAAAAACAAAAGCCCGTGCATCCGGTGCAAAGACGCCAGACCGGGCTGGCCGCTAGGCTTTTTGCCACAAAGGCGCAACAGACGCCGCGCAACAGGGAAGATAAGGGGTCAGACGGGCATGTTGCCCGACCCTTTTCCCTATGCGCGGCCCCCAATCGGAGGGCTTCGAAGTGGCGAAAAAATCAGCAAAAAAGGTCGAGGTTGACCCCATCACCCTGTCGGTGGTGCGCGGCATTCTGGAGACGACGCAGCGCGAGATGACGCTGAGCCTTGAGAAAACCGCGCGATCCTCGGTGTTCAACCTTGCGCATGACTATTCCACCGCGCTGTTCAACGCGACGCCGGAAATGATCCTGCAAGGTCAGGACATTCCCATTCACCTTGGATCCTTGATCCCGGCGATGAAGGTGGTCGCGGGGTATTTTGAGGGCGACATCCATGAGGGTGACCTTCTGATTCACAACGACCCGGCATGGGGTGGCAGCCACGCCATCGACACCTGCTTTTACCGGCCGGTGTTTTGGAAGGGCAAACTCAAGTACTGGACTGTCTGCAAGGGACACCTGACCGATGTCGGCGGCCCGGTGCCTGCGGGCTATAACCCTAATGCCAAGGACATCTTTGCCGAATGCCTTCGGATCCCGCCGGTCAAGGTGTGGGACCGCGGGCAGCCGCGCAAGGATGTGCTCAACTTCATCCTGACCAACATGCGCGCCCGGCGCGACCAAGAGGGTGATTTCAACGCGCTGATCGGGGCCTGCCAGGTCGGTGAACGCGCGCTGATCGCCATGCTCGAGAAATACGGCGAAGAGACGGTTGATGCCTGCATCGACACGCTTTTGAACATGGCTGAACGCCAGATGCGGACGCTGATTTCCGAAGTGCCCGACGGCACCTATGAAGGCAGCGCCATTTTGGAGGACGCAGGCCATGGGTTTGGTGATTTCGAGATCAAGGCGAAGGTCACCATCACCGGTGACAATTGCCACATCGAAATCTCGTCCCCGCCGCAGATCCCCTATTTCATCAACAGCTATGAAGGGAACAGCTATTCCGGGGTCTATCTGGGCCTTATGATGTTCGCCCAACTGCCGCCCCCTTACAACGAAGGGCTTTATCGCTGCGTTTCGGTGAACATGGGGCCGAAGGGTACGATCTGCAACGCGGCAGAGCCCGCCCCGCACATGAACTGCACCACCACCCCGATGGAGACGCTGACCGATGCCGTGCGTCTGGCCTTTGAAAAGGCCGTGCCGTCAAAGGTTTCGGCCTCATGGGGCCATGCCAATGGGTTGAACATCGCCGGGTGGGACAAGCGCCACGATGAGGAATATGTGACGATGGTGCTGGCCACCATCATTTCCGGCGCGGGGGCCACGCCATCTCAGGACGGCTGGCACGCCTGCGGGCCGGAATGCTGCTTTGGTGCGCTGACGTCCGGGGATGTGGAACTGCTGGAATACTCTTATCCCATCATCATCCACCGCTATTCCTTGATGACCGACAGCGGCGGTGCGGGCAAATTCCGCGGCGGCTCGGGTACCGCGTGGGAGGTGGAACCGCTGAACGACGACATGACCTTCATCACCTTTGGCGAAGGCCGCCGGATTCCCGCCGTGGGTGCCGCAGGCGCGGCGAGCACGATGATCGACACCAAGGTGGGCCGACTGGAACTTGTAGAAGGCGATCATTCTGAAACCATCCGCGAGAATGTCATCAAGGTGATCAAGCCCGGTGACCGCATTACCAACATGAACCCCGGCGGCGGCGGCTATGGCAACCCGATGGAGCGGCCGGTGGAAAAGGTGGTTTGGGATGTGAAGAACGGCCTCGTGTCACTGGAGGGCGCGCGGGAGGATTATGGCGTCATCATCACCGACCCCGTGTCATTGGATGTAGACATCACGGCAACCCGCGCCTTGCGCGCAAAACGCGCCGTGGCGGCGAAATAAGAGGGCATAGCAATGAAATCCAATTATCGTCTGGGCATCGACGCTGGCGGCACCTTCACCGATTTCGTGCTGGCGGACAAAACGGGCCAAGTGCGCCTGTTCAAAGCCCTTTCTACCCCGCAAGATCCAACCCTGGCCATCAAGAACGGTTTGGCGCTGATTTCCGAAGAAATGGGCGTTTCTGCCGAAGAGGTGGTGTCGAACTGCGATCTGTGCATCAACGGCACCACAGTGGGGCTGAATGCGCTGATTACCCACAAGGGCGCCAAGACCGGTCTGATCTGCACAGCGGGCCATGAGGACAGCTTGGAGATCCGCCTTGGTCACAAGGAAGACGGCTATCGCTATGACCCGGAATATCCGCCCGCAACCATGCTGGTGCCGCGCTTTATGCGCCGTGGCGTGCGCGAACGCATCTTGTCAGACGGCACCGTCCGCGAAGCCTTGACCGAGGCCGATGTCCGCGCCGCCTGTGAGGTGTTCAAGGCCGAAGGCGTGGAAACCGTGGCAATTTCCTTTGTCTGGTCCGTCCTGCATCCCGAACATGAACGCCGCGCTGGCGAGATTGTGCGCGAGATGATGCCGGGCGTGATCCTGACACTGGGGTCAGAACTTTACCCGCAGGTGCGCGAATACACCCGCACCTCAACGGCCGTGGTGAACGCCTATCTGGCCCCGATCATGAAGCGCTATGTCGCCGCGGTTGATAGCTATTTCCGCAGCCTTGGGGCCAAGCAACCGGTGCGCTATTATCAGTCGAACGGTGGGCTTGCGATTGGCCAAGCGATGACGGATCGCTCGGTTTACGCCATCAATTCCGGTCCCGCCTCGGCCCCTGCGGCGGGTCAGTATGTGTGCGAACCCTTTGGCAAGAAAGACGTCATCACGGTCGATATGGGTGGTACGTCTTTTGACATTACCCTGACCAAGGACGGGTCGACCAACATCAACAAGAATATCGACTTTCTGCGCTACCGCATTGGCGTGCCGATGATCCAAGTGGAAACACTGGGCGCGGGCGGTGGTTCGATTGGCTGGATCGACGAGATGGGCCTGATGCAGATGGGCCCGCAATCGGCGGGGTCTGACCCCGGACCGGCCTGCTATGGGCAGGGCGGCAAACTGCCCACCGTGTCGGACGCCAATCTGGTCTTGGGCTACCTCAATCCTGATGGTCTGGTCGGCGGGCGGCTGCCGCTTGACTACCAAAAGGCTCATGATGCCATTAAGGCCAACCTTGCCGATCCCTTGAAGATGACGGTTGAGCGTGCCGCCTATGGCATGTTCACCATCGTCAACGCGAACATGGTCAACGGCATCCGCCGCGTCACGGTGGAACGTGGCTATGACCCGCGCGATTTCGTGCTGGTCGGGGCTGGGGGCGCGACGGCGGCCCACATCACCGCGCTGGCCGATTCCATCGGCATCGACACCATCGTGCTGCCGAAACTCGCCTCGGGGCTTTGTGCCTTCGGGCAGATCATTTCGGACGTCAAATACAACTACATGGCCACCTCGCCGCTGCGGCTGGAAACCGATGCGGCCTATGCGCGGATTGATGAGCTGTTCAACCAGATCGAGGCGCAGGGCATCGCGCATCTGAAGGATGACGGGTTCAAGGGCAAGGACATCAAGGTCAAGCGCAGCCTTGACATGCGCTATGTCGGACAGGTGCATGAATGCACGGTGGAAATCGACAACTTCAAGGTGGACGCCAAGTCGATCGGCAAGATCATCGCCGCCTTCCACAAGCGGCATGAACAGCTTTACACCTATTCCGAACCGCATTCGGTGGTTGAGGTGGTGAACATCGAAAGCACGGTCTACGGCGTGGTCGACAAGCCTGAGCGTATGCGCATTGGCAAAGGTGCCAAGCCTGAGGCTGCGCTGAAGGGCCACCGCAATGCCGTGTTCAGCGCCGATGGCCGCCGCGTCAAGACGCCGATCTATGACGGCACGCCTTTGGGTGTCGGGGCCAAGATCAAGGGCCCGGCGGTGATTGAAGAGGTGACCACCACCATCGTGGTCGAGCCGGGCTGGACAGCAGTTCTCGAGGAAAGCGGATCCTACCTGATCACCCGTGACAAGAAGAAAAAGGCAAAGTAACCAGCGCCTGATTGCATCAACGGCCCCCGTTTGCGCGGGGGCCGTTTTGCTTAGACTCTTGCCTTGCGATAGCTGTCTTTCACCGCAATCAGTTCGCCGGAAAAGGCGAACACGTCGCAACCGCGCACATCTACTGCACTGCCATCCGCCCTTTGCCCGACAAAGCGCCAGCTGGATAGGCCCGTGTCGCCCTCGACCACATGCTGCCCCTCGGTCCATGCCGCCTGAGGGAAGGCTGCGAAAATCGCCTCGGTCGCCAGCCGCACCGCATCGCGGCCGATGTGGCGTTGTCCCTCAGCTTCAGCCCCTGCCGAGGCGTGGAATGCGCAGTCCTCAGCCATGCAGGCCATCACCCCGTCAACATCGCGGGCGTTGAAGGCGGCCATCATCGCCACCATCGTGTCACGGCGCCGATGGGCTGCGGCATCATCCACCACCTCGACCTCGAGAAAGGCCAAAGGCTGGCTGTTTGATCCGTTGATGACGTTATGCTCCACCCCGACGCGGCGCGAGTAGGGTACGCCTTGGGTCAACTTTGCCTCGGCTTTTTGCTCCTCGGGCAGGTCCAGCGAAAGGGTCCCATCGCACAAAGGTACGATCACGTAATCATGCCCATGCCGGTGCCAACCGGTCTCGGCGCCTGGTGCGAACTGCCATTCGGTGACACGGAAGCGGTCATCATCGATATGAACGACGGGTGTGGCGGTCGCGGGCATTGCTTCGTCCTTTTTGGGCAGGTTTCATTCAACATGCTAGACACCAGACACATCTATAGTCAAAGCGAGAAAAGGCGCGCAGACCGTTGCAAAGAGTGCATTGACCCATCCGTGTTGCCCTCTGGGAACCCCGGATAGTTTTGCATCGGCCGAAGATGATTTCGACATGGTTTCTGTGGTCCGAGCTATGCTTTTCAAGGCACTCGCAAGGGAGTCGTGGTCCGCGTGACCAAGGCGGTCTTTACACCCCAGCTGCATCAGGGGGGCAGGCACTTCAGCCTCAAAGCACCGCACCGATTGACGAGATACCAGCTATCGCCTTGGGGTATGGCTTGCGTTCAAGCTGTGCCGATGGGAGCACGCTCTTGCCGCTTTTCTAAGTTATATCAGTGGCTAGTATGCCATTGAGAGGCTTTGACTGACCTTGATCTGGTGCTGCCTGCGGGGGGTACTCCAACCCTTTGCCAGAATTTCGTTGTTGGCAGACGAGAAGGAGTTGGATCAACTGGTCCATATTCATTTTCACGCAAGCAGACAGAACGAACCCTGCGCGGCGGCATTTATGGGTCGCCAAGTCTGGTATTTCTGTCGTGCCGGATCAGGGAGACAGCGATGATCAGGGTCGGTGTTGATGTTGGCGGAACCTTCACAGACCTCGTGCTGGAGGTTGCGGGCGGGCAGGGTGGGCAAAGAGTGTTCACCCATAAAGTGCCCAGCACGGTCGCAGATCAGTCGATCGGTGTGGTGCAGGGCGTCGTGGAGCTGTGCGCCATTGCCGGAGTTGCCCCAGGCCAGATCGACGCGCTGTTCCACGGCACCACCGTTGCCACCAACATCGTGATCGAGCGCGACGGGGCTGAGGTGGGCATGATCACCACCAAGGGCTTTCGCGACATCCTGCACATGGGCCGTCACAAACGCCCACACAACTTTTCCCTGCAGTTCGATGTGCCATGGCAAAGCGCCCCACTGATCAAGCGGCGCAACCGGATTGCCGTGACGGAACGGTTGATGCCGCCAACCGGCGTGGTGGAAACTCCGCTGGATGAGGATGAGGTTGAACGCGCCGCCGAGCTTTTCGCCAAGCGCGGGCTTGAGGCGGTGGTGATCGGCTTTCTCTATTCCTTCCTGAACAACGACCATGAGATGCGCGCCAAAGAGATCGTACGCCGGGTGATGCCCGATGCGTTCATCTGCGCCTCCTCCGAGGTGGTGAACACCATCCGCGAATATGAGCGGTTCTCGACGGCCGCGATGAACGCCTATATCGGGCCACGCACCGCGCGCTATCTGGACAATTTGAAGCGCCGTCTGCGTGAGGCCGGTGTGACGGCCTTTGTGCGGATCATGCAATCCAATGGCGGGGTCACCACCATCGAACAGGCCAGCCGCAGCCCTGTCGGGTTGCTCTTGTCTGGTCCGGCGGGCGGTGTGATCGGCGGGCGCTGGACCGGCGAGGCCTGCGATCAGCGCGAGATCATCACCATCGACATTGGGGGTACCTCGGCCGATATCAGCGTGATCCGGGGTGGGGAACTGACCATCAAGAACCCGCGTGACACCGAAGTGGCCCATATGCCGGTGCTCGCGCCCATGATCGACATTGACGCCATCGGCGCGGGCGGCGGATCGATCGCTTATGTTGACAGTGGTGGGGCCTTCCGTGTGGGACCCCGGTCGGCTGGCGCAGAGCCGGGACCGGCCTGCTATGGGCGAGGCGGCGAGAACCCGACGGTGACCGACGCCCAAGTCGTGTTGGGCCGGTTGGACCCCGAACACTTCCTTGGTGGCGGGCTAAAGATTGACCCCGCCCTGTCCGAGGCCGCGATCCGCGACAAGTTGGCCGCGCCCCTTGGCATGAGCGTCAAGGACGCCGCCTTGGGGGTGCTGAAGATCATCAACAATTCCATGGCCTTGACCATCGCCTCCAACTCTGTGGCGCGCGGCATTGACCCGCGCGGCTATAGCCTGATGGCCTTTGGCGGGGCAGGACCCCTGCACGGCGTGGCCTTGGGTCAGTTGATTTCGGCCAAGAATGTGATTGCGCCTTTGCATCCCGGTATCACGGCGGCGATGGGGCTTTTGGTCACCGAACCGCGCTACGAATTCACCCAAACGGCGCTGACCATTCTGCAAGGCGCGGATGCGGCAGTATTGGCCAACATCAGCGCCACCTTTGACCGGCTGCGCGCCGAGGCCGTGGCGCAGCTGAATTCCGATGGCATCGCTGCAGCGGATCAGAAGTTCACCCGAATCGCCGAATGCCGCTATCTGGGCCAAGGGTTTGAATTGCGCGTTGATGTGCCGGATGGTCCTTTCACCGCCGCGACAGCTACTGAGGTGGCGCGAAGATTCTTTGCCACCCACCGAACCGAATATGGTCATGCGTTTGAGGATCAGCCGGTGCAGGTGGTGACGCTGCGGGTGATCGGGACATCTTCCTCTGACACGTTGAGGCTCCCGCCACTCGAGAAGGGTGGTCGCAACAACCCGTCCGAGGCTGCGCTCTATGCCCGCCCCACGACCTTTGACGATGGCCAGACCATCCAGACCCCGCGCTTTGACCGCATGAAGCTGAAGGCCGGCGATACTGTCACCGGACCTGCGGTCATCGTGCAGCAAAACTCCACCACCATCGTTCCGCCCGGTTTTGTCTCGCAAGTGATGCGGTTGGGCGATCTTGTCATCAGCCGCGATACTCAGGAGGCATGAGCCATGACAATTGATCCGATCACACTGCAAGTCATCGGTGGCGCGTTGCACGCCATTGCCGAACAGATGGGCAATGTCCTCTATCGCATGTCCTATTCATCCATCATCCGCGAAAGCCAAGACCTTGGCGCTGGGCTGTTTGATCTGGACTACAACACGCTGTGCGAAAGCGATTCGACGCCGATGCACATCGGGTCGATCCCGGGCTATATGCGCGGCATCGAGAAAAGCATCCCGCTGTCAGACTGGCGTGAGGGGGATGTGGTGATCCACAACCACCCCTATTACGGTGCCAGCCATTCGCCCGATATCGGCATCGTCATGCCGATCTTTTACCGGGGTGATCTTGTGGGCTTTTCGGCCAACACGGCGCACCATCTGGATATCGGCGCGGCCACACCCGGCCTGATCATCGACGTGCCGGATGTGTTTGCCGAAGGCATGCTTTTGAACGGGCTAAAGCTGGTCGAGGCGGGCAAGCGCAATGACACGCTGTGGCGCTATATCTCGGGCAACACCCGGGTGCCGGGGCTGGTTATGCGCGACCTTGAAGCGCAGATTGCCGCTGCCGAACTGGGCGTCAAACGCTATTGCGAATTGATGGATACCTATGGCCGCAGCACGGTGGAACAGGCCGCCAAGCAGTTGATGGATTATTCCGAAGCCATGCTGCGGCGCGAAATCGCCAAGATCCCGGATGGCGACTATTACGCCGAAGGTTTCATGGATGATGACGGGCGCACGCGGGGCAAGCATCTGCCGATCTGTGTGACGGTTCGGGTGCGGGGTGATGATGTTGAAGTAGACCTGACCGGCTCTTCTCCGCAGGTGCCAACCGCCTTCAACGTGCCGTTCGAAGGCTCCACCAAGGTGGCGTGCTATTTCGCCTTCCGCGCGCTTTTGTTGGATACCTATACCAACAGCGAATACATCCCGCAAAACGAAGGGTCGTTCCGCCCCGTCAAGGTGACCGCACCCTTGGGGTCGATCTTCAACCCCATCGCCCCGGCGGCCTGTGAGGCGCGGTTCAACCAGATCCAGCGGGTCGTTGACCTGATCATCAAGGCATTGGCCCCGGTTCTGCCCGACAAATGCACCGCCGGAAACGCTGCGTGTCTGTCGTTTGCCGCCTATTCCGGGGTGAAACCTTCGGGCGATTACTGGGTGCTCATCGAGGTGAACGAGGCCGCGATGGGCGGGCGTCCGAAGTCAGACGGTCCGGACACCATCGAAGAGTTGATGCGCAACACCCGCAACAACCCGCTTGAAGATCTTGGCATGCAATTGCCGATGATCTGCGACCGCTACGAGATCCGTGACGATGTGTTCCCCGGCGCGGGCGAGTATCGCGGCGGCATGGGGGTGGTCAAATCACAGCGCTTCCTGACGCCAGGCTATATGACCCATGAATCCGACCGCAACGAAGATGTGCCATGGGGCATTTTCGGCGGCCATGAGGGGGCGACGGCGGCGGTTCGTATCCACAACCACAAAAGTGATGCCCCTCCGCGCGATGTCGCGGCCAAATTCTCGGGCCTTCAGGCCGAGCTTGGGGATGTTGTGACCTACCTTTCGCCCTGCGGCGGCGGGTATGGCAATCCTTTGAACCGCGACCCCGCCAAGGTGCTGGACGATCTTCTGGATGGCTACATCACGGTGGAACATGCCCGCGACGTCTACGCCGTGGTGTTCAAGCCGGTCAGCAATGGTTACGACTGGGGGCTCGACATGCCCGCAACCGAAGCGCTGCGGGCCAAAGTGAGGTCGGGCCAGCATGCCTGACGGCACAGGCTTTGGCCTGAAGGGAAGGGCAGACGTGGAACTCGTGGACCTGCGCTATTTCGTGAGCATTGCCGAGACCGGCAGCTTCACGAAATCGGCCCTGCAAAACAACATCGCGCAATCGGCGCTCAGCCGCCGGGTGCGCGATCTTGAGGCAGATCTTGGGGTGCAGTTGTTTTACCGCAACGGCCGAGGCGTTCTGCTGACCGAGGTGGGCGAAACCTTTTTGGCCCGGGCGCGTGGGATTCTGGCCGATATGGAAAGCCTGCGGCAGGAAGTGGTGCGAAGCGCAGGCGTGCTGGAGGGCACGGTGACCTTGGGGGTGCCGCCTTCGGTTGGATTGATCTTGCTGGCCCCCTTGCTGTCGCAGGTGCGTGCGGATTATCCGGGCATCCGCATGCGGGTTCTGGAAGCGTTCAGCGGTCATGTGGCCGACTGGCTGGCGAACGGCAAGGTGGATCTTGCCGTGCTTTACAAGACCCGCTCCAGCGCACTGTTGGACAGTGAGCATTTGCTGTTCGAGGATATGTATCTGATCTCATCGCCCTCGCTGCCTTTGCTTGGCAGGCCAGATGGCATTGCGTTGGCCGAGATTGTCGGCGCCGAACTTGCGCTTCCCAGCCAGCCCCATGGCTTGCGGCTTTTGGTGGATGAGGCCTGTGCCCGCGGTCAAGTGGCGCTGAACGTGGCGATGGAACTCGATACCTTGCCGACAATCTGTGATCTGGTCGCCGCAGGCACCATTCGCACCATTTTGCCGCTGACGGCGGTTCAGGCGGACCTTGCCGCTGGCCGCGTCATTGCCCAAAAGATCACCGATCCCATCATCAGCCGTGAGCTGATCCTGGCCCATGCCCCGCACCGTGCTGCAGCTCCTGTCACAAAGGCCGTTGTTCGCCTGATCCGCAGTCACATCAACCGCCTTGTCCAATCTGGCCTTTGGGTCGGACGAATCTAGGCGATCAACTTAATCGGAGACACCCATGACCGAGGCTTTCCCAACCCTGTTCAGCCCTATAAAGCTGGGCCCACTGACCTTGCGCAACCGCATCGCGATGGCACCGCTGACGCGCCAGATGGCCGAGCCCGACGGCACCCCCACCGATGAGATGGTGGCCTATTACGCGCGGCGCGCGCGGGGTGGCCTTGGGCTGATCATCACCGAAGGCACCTATGAACAAGACGCGTTCCAGTCGCGCGCTTACCTGTCGCAACCGGGGATCACCAATGACCGTCATCAGGCAGGTTGGGCCAAGGTGTGCGACGCGGTGCATGCCCATGGTGCCAAGATCATCGTGCAGTTGATGCACGGCGGGCGGGTCTGCGATCCGCGCACGCTAAACGGCCAGCCGCCGGTCAGTGCCTCGGCCACGCAAAGCGGCGGGTGGGTGCTTTACACCGATGGCGATGATGAAAAGCAGATCCGCAACATTGCAGGCGATTGGACCAAGGTCACCTTCCCGCCCGCCCGTGCGCTGACAGTCGAGGAATTGCATGCCATCGCAGACGGCTTTGCCGCTGGGGCCAAACGGGCGGTTGATGCCGGGGCGGACGGGGTCGAAGTGCATGGTGCGAACGGCTATCTTCTGTGGCAGTTCATCACGCCGAAAATCAACCTGCGCACCGATGAGTTCGGGGGCTCGCCCGAAAACAATGTGCGCTTTGCCCGGCTTGTTGGTGACAAGATCCGCGCCGCGATTGGTCCGAACAAGCTGATCACGCTACGCCTGTCGCAAGATGGGGTGGATGATTTTGTGGGCGCTTGGCCGGGTGGTGTCACCTACGCCGAAGCCGTGGGCAAGGCGCTTAAGGGTTCGGCTTTTGATGCGCTGCACTGGTCGAGCTTCAACTACCTCGACAACCGCGACCCGAATGACCCTACGCCGATGGCCACGGTGCTGCGCCGTGCTTCTGGACTGCCCGTCATCACCAACGGCGGTATTGCCGATGGTCCGGGTGCCGAAGCTGCGCTGACCAGCGGTGCTGCAGATATGGTGGCCGTTGGCCGGCCGATTTTTGCCCATCCCGATTGGGCGTATCTGGTGCGCAGCGGCGCGGAGTATCCGTGGATGGCGTTTGACCGCAAATACGTCATCCAGCCGCCCTTGGACCTTGGCTATGCCTATCCGATGGGGCTGCAAGACCCGAAATGGCCGCTTCCATAAGGCTCAGCCGGCAAATTCGGCCCTAAGCCGGGCGGTCGCGGTGCCAAGATCGGGCACCGCGCCGCTGGCAAAGCTTGAATCGCGGGACGGTGGACGGGGCAAAGAGACGCTTGTGCCGTCCGACAGCGCCACTGACATCCGGCGAAGGGCGGGATGGTTCGACAGGTCTTGCACGGTCGAAAGCCGCCCCCAGGCAATCTGCCCAGCCTCAAGCCGCGCGATCATCTGAGCCACGTCAAGCCGCGCAACGATTGGCGCGATCTCGCGGTCCAAAGCTTCCCTGTTTGCAACGCGCTGGGGGTTGGTTGTGAACCGATCATCTTGGGCGAGTTCTGGCTTGAGCAAGACCGCCGCACAAAAGCGTTCCCATTCGGCATTGGTCTGCACCGCTACCACCAAGGTGCCATCGGCGCAGATCATCGGTCCATAAGGACAGATCACGGCATGGTTCAGCCCATGGCGCTGGGTCTCGCGCCCGGCCTGTTCCAAATGCAACAGCGGCACCGCCATCCAGTCGGCCATGACATCGAACATGGCGATGTCGATATGGCGGCCGCGCCCTGTGATGCCACGCGCAATCAACGCTTCGAGCACGGCGGAATATGCGGTCATGCCAGTGGCAATATCGGCTGCCGAGACGCCGATCTTGCAGGCCTCCTCGGCAGTTCCGGTCAGCCCCGCAATGCCGCTTTCGGCCTGCACCAGCATGTCATAGGCGCGGTTGCTGGCATAAGGGGTGTCTTGTCCGTAGCCGCCAATATTGGCCACGATCAGCCGGGGAAAGCGCGTCGTCAATGTGGCGCTGTCCAGCCCCATCCGCGCCAGCGCGCCGGGGATCAGGTTTTGCACCAGCACATCGGCGCGGCCGAGTATGGACAAAAACAGCGCCAAATCCTGCGGCGATTTCAGATCCAGAACCGCGCTTTCCTTGCCGCGGTTAAGCCAGACGAAATAGGCCGATGCGCCCTGCACTGCGGCATCGTAATGCCGGGCTGTTTCGCCGCCGTCGCGTTCAATTTTGATGACCCGCGCCCCGGCATCGGCCAGCCTTTGCGTACAAAACGGGGCCGCGACCGCCTGTTCCAGCGACACCACCAACAGCCCGTCCAGCGCCCCGGCCATGTCAGTAAGACCGGGGCAGGCCCAGCACATGCTCGGCCAAATAGGACAGGATCAGATTGGTCGAAATCGGCGCAACCTGATAAAGCCGCGTTTCCCGGAACTTGCGTTCGATGTCGTATTCCTCGGCAAAGCCAAAGCCGCCATGGGTCTGGATACAGACATTCGCCGCCTCAAAACTGGCATCCGCCGCCAGCATCTTGGCCATGTTCGCCTCCGGCCCCGGGTTGGCCCCGTTGTCGTAAAGTTGAAGCGCCTCGCGCACCATCAACTCGGCGGCGCGCATGTTGGCGTATGCCTTGGCGATGGGGAATTGTATGCCCTGATTTTGGCCGATCGGGCGGCCAAACACCACTCGCTCGCGGGCATAGGCGGTGGCGCGGTCAAGAAACCACTTGGCATCGCCCACACATTCAGCGGCAATCAGGATGCGCTCTGCATTCATGCCGGTGAGGATATAGCGAAACCCCTTGCCCTCTTCGCCGATCAGGTTTTCGGCAGGCACCCGAAGGTTGTCGAAGAACACTTCGGTGGTGGCGTGGTTCATCATGGTGCGGATGGGCCGGATCGTCAGTCCATTGTCCCGCGCCGCCGCCATGTCGATCAGCAGGACCGACAGGCCGTCCGTCTTTTTCATGCCTTCGCGCAGGGGCGTGGTGCGGGCCAAAAGCAGCATGAGATCGGAATGCTCGGCCCGGCTGGTCCAGATTTTCTGGCCGCTGACAATGAAATGATCCCCCTCGCGCCGCGCCGTCGTGCGCAACGCCCCGGTATCCGTGCCACTGGTCGGTTCTGTCACCCCAAAGGCTTGCAGGCGCAACGCACCGCTGGCGATCTTTGGCAGGTAGCGGGCCTTTTGCTCGGCCGATCCGTGGCGCAGCAGCGTGCCCATCGTGTACATCTGCGCATGGCATGCCCCGCCATTGCAGCCTGCGCGCTGAATCTCTTCCAGCACGGCAGCTGCGGCCGACAGGGGCAGCCCCGCGCCGCCGAATTCTTCGGGGATCAGCATGGCCAGCCAGCCAGATTCGGTCAGGGCGGAGACAAACTCGGATGGGTAGGACATATCGCGGTCCCGCGCGCGCCAATAGTCGCCCGGAAAGCGGGCGCAGAGCCGCGCAACGGCGTCACGTATTTCGGGATAAGTGTCGGGGTTCTGTGCCATCTGAGCCCTGCAAGCAACCTGTCCTGAGCCTAACCTGCTCGCAACTTGACCAACAGCCATAAGGGACGCAAACAGATATGCCCACATCATATGCCGGATCAGCAGCACTGATATTCCCGCCCGTTGATTGCGGCCAGTTCGAGGGGCGGCTAACGTTGTGATCTCGCCGCGCTTGCAGCAAACTTTGCCGATCAGCTTAGGGAACCATATCGCCATGACACCCCGGGAGGATGACGACTACCGCGATTGGATCGGGCGCGAGATTGTTCGGCATGACCAGATATCGGCGCGGCTGGTTGAGCAGATCCGTGCGACCTTGGCCCCGCATCTTGCCCCGGCGGAGGTGCCGCTTGGCACCTTTTGGACGCTGTCCCCCGATGCCTTGCCTCCCGAGGATCTGGGGCGCGACGGCCATCCGAAGCTGGGTCTCGTGTTGCCGCGTTTGCCTTTGCCGCGGCGCATGTGGGCGGGTGGTGAGGTGGTCAGCCACGGCGCATTTCGCGAAGGCGATCTCGTGGAGCGCGTGAGCGCGGTCGAGGCAATCACGTTCAAGACCGGGTCGACCGGCCCGCTTGGCTTTGTCGCCGTGCGGCATAACTATTCGGCAGGCGGGCGGCTTGTCGTGTCTGAACGTCAGGATCTGGTCTATCGTCAAGATCCCGTGCCGGGTGAGGCGACACCCAGCTATCCCATGGCACCCGATCTCGGCCCGCCCGTCATGAGCTTTGCGCTATCACCCGATCCTGTGCTGCTGTTCCGCTTTTCGGCACTGACCTTCAACGGCCACCGCATCCACTATGATCGTAGCTATGCCACGGGCGTTGAGGGCTACGCCGATCTGGTGGTGCATGGACCGATGCAGGCGATGTGGATGCTGAACCTTGCGGCGCAGGTTCTGGGCGGTTGCCCGGGCCGGTTCGCCTACAGGGGCATGTCACCCTTGACCGTGGGCGAGCCGATTCTGGTTGAGGCGCATCAGGCATCTGACGGCAGCCTTGCGCTGCGCGTGCGCAAAGAGGGTGGGCCTGTGACGATGACGGCCACGGCCACGGCGCAGATTTGACGGCTTAGGCCGGAATAAGGGTGTGCATTTGGTTGCGCCGATCAGGGCTTTATGTGTTCTACTGACGGCCAGGACGGGGTGACGCCAGCGGCTTTCCCCACCTCGCGATAGGAGGAATGCATGGGCGTGTCATCGGCGTCATTGGCGGCACCGCCACGACGACACCAGCGCAGGTTACGGGTGCGGGGCACTTCGATCACGCTGCTCAGTCAGGTGCGCGAACGCGCTGAAGCCGAGTTGGGCTTTGGGGTCGATTACGAACTCTTGGAGTTCCCCACATGCCAGCGCCGCGCCGCAATGGAGCCGGAAGGCTATGACGTCTATGAGCAATGCTTTCACAATCTAGACATCGTCTGGTTTTGGGGCGCGTTGCAGCCGATCGACATCAACCGCATCACTGAATGGGACAATATCAGCGATCTGGCCAAAGAAGGTGGGATCAGCAAATACGCATGGCGCGGCCATGGCGACGCCCCCGTGCGCAAGCTTTACGTGCAGCCCGGCGGGTTCTTGGGGCCGAAACCCTCTCGTCACATCAGTATGTTGCCCACTGTCTATAACATGGACAGCTTCGGCTATGATCCGCGCGTGTTTGGCATGGCCGAAGATCCAAGGCCCAGTTGGTCGTGGCTTTTGGACAAGCGTGCCAAGGGCCGTATTGCCCTGGTTGATGAGCCTGCCATCGGCCTTTTCGATGCGGCCCTTGCCGCCGAGGCAGCGGGAGAGCTTCAGTTCGCTGACATCGGCAATATGACGATCGAAGAGATCAACGCCCTGATGCGCCTTCTGGAGGATCGCCGCCGTCAGGGCTTTTTCTGCGGTGCTTGGCGTGATGGCGATCAGGCGGCCCAACTTCTGCGCGACAAAAGCGTGGCGGTGCAAAGCATGTGGTCGCCGGTTTACGGCAAGATTGGTCCGCATCCCGGCAGCTTTGTCGAGGCGGCCCCGACCGAGGGCTACCGCGCTTGGCATGGTGGGGCCAGCCTGTCGCGACACTTGGGTGGTGCGGAATTGGATATGGCATATGAGTATCTGAACTGGTGGCTGAGTGGCTATGCCGGTGCAGTCATGGCGCGCCAAGGCTATTATATCTCGACGCCCGAACGCAGTCGTACCCACCTGTCGCCACAGGAATGGGCCTATTGGTATGATGGCGCGCCCGCCGCGCAGGATCTTTATGGTCCGGGCGGGGAATGGGTGGTCCGGGCGGGTGCGCGGCGCGCGGGCGGCACCTACCGCGAACGGGCCAGCCGCATCGCCATCTGGAATACAGTTATGGATGAGTACAACTACGCCGCCCGTGCATGGGATCGCTTTATTCGTCGTATCCAGAATGGCACCGCTGCCGAGGACAGTGCCGCATGATCCGGTCAAGCAACCCGTTTGCGCAAGAGCCGCGATATGAGCTGATTACCCGCGTGTTGCGGAGCAACATTCAACGCGGAACGCTCCCTGAGGGACTTGTGCTGCTTGAAGGTCCGATTGCAGCGGTGATGCAGACCAGCCGGGTTCCGGTGCAGTCCGCCTTGCGGCTTTTGATGTCCGAAGGTCTGGTCCACCGCTTTGAGGGCCGTGGCTATCTTGTTGGACCCCAAAGCAAGGGGATCCTACCCGTGCGCCGCGACATCCGCGAGTTCACGCTGGATGTGCCCGATGAAGTGGATGACGCGCTGCAGACCCGCGGCACTTGGCGCCATGTCTATGAGGAGGTCGAAGAACAGGTGGCGTCTTGCCAGATCTTCGGCGAATTCCGGATCGTTGAAACGGAACTCTCTGACTATCTGGGTGTCAGCCGCACCGTGGCGCGTGATGTGCTGGCGCGCCTGCAAGAGCGCGGATTGATTCGCAAGAATGCCTCATCTCACTGGATTGCCGGCCCCCTGACTGCACGCACGCTGCGTGAGAAGTTTGAGTTGCGCAGCATCATCGAGCCTGCGGCGCTGCGAATGTCTGCGCCCTATATCAGTTATGCCGAAGTCGAGCAGCTTTTGGAAAAGATTGATTCTGGTGCTACACTGACACCAGAATCGCTGAGCGATGCTTTGGTTGAATTTTGCATCGCGCAGGCACCGAACATGACTCTGGTTGAGATGATCCGCAGCAACAGGTTGCTGTTGTCATCTGTAAACCGTGCGCTGACATCACTCGGGCTTCCGAATGACGAGGCGACGATCGACCAGTACCGAACACTTTTTGAGTTGATTGCACGGCATCCTATTGATTCAGCGGCGGAATATCTAAGGGATCAGGTCCAGATCACAGCGCAGCGTAATCTGGCACGCATGAAGATCGTCGCGGTTATCAGCGAAACAGGGGCTTTTGCCCCTTACCTGCTGCCGCAGTAATTCGGATATTGTATACAGCAACCATGTTGCATCGCGGCATTCTTTCGCCGCGTAGCAGAATTTGGGCGCACATTTTGCAGGATTGCTCGTTATGAAGGCGAAAATAGAAATTTAATGACTTGTTGACACACGGAAAAAATAGCCTTGTTATACGAAATACAGTTTTGGTGGTGATTGTGGCGCGCATCTGTCTGGGGCAACCGTGCCAGACTGGGTGCTTTTCAACCGTTGGGCCTACAGCGCAAGCGCTGTCAGCCCGGGCTCGAATGAGGTGATGGTGGAAACGGCAGTATTTCGACTGAGTGGTGTGACCCGGCGCTACGGAGATCTTGTGGCGCTCGAAGATGTGTCGCTCGATGTTGGGGTGAACGAGTATGTCTCGTTCCTCGGGCCATCTGGGTCGGGAAAGACCACGCTGTTGCGGGTGATTGCGGGCTTTGAAGCGCCGGATGCTGGCCGGGTCTTCTTCGAGGGCCGTGATATCACCCATCTGCCTGCACATGAGCGCGGTGTCGGCTTTGTCTTCCAGAACTTTGCGCTTTTCCCGCATCTGACCGTTCTGAAGAACGTTGGCTTTGGTTTGACCTACGGCAAGTCGCCTTTGCCGGCCGCTGAGGTGGATCGTCGGTCACGCGAAGTGATCGAGATGGTTGGACTTGCCGGGCTTGAAGACCGTGGCGTCGACCAAATCTCGGGTGGACAGCGTCAGCGCGTGGCTTTGGCGCGCACTTTGGCGATGCAACCGAAGCTGGTCTTGCTGGATGAACCATTGGGCGCATTGGACGCAAACCTACGCGGCCGGATGCGCAATGAACTGCGCGCGATCCGTGAGCGACTGGGTGTGACCTTCCTGCATGTGACGGGAAGTGAGACTGAGGCCCTGGCCATGGGGGACCGCGTCGTCGTTCTGGATCGTGGCCGGATTATTCAATCTGGCACAGCCGATCAGGTCTATGACACGCCGGCGTCGCCGGACGTCGCGCACTTCCTGAACCGCTTCAATCTGTTTGACGGCAAGTTGAGCTCAGGGAGCTTCTCGGGCCAGTTTGGCACCGTTTCTGCCGCGTCCGCCCGCAAGTCTGACCGTGACGTCTATGCTGTTCGCTATGACCGCATGCGCGTGCAACCTATGTCTGCCAAAGCAGATGGCCCCGCGCTGAAGGCGACATTTGTCGCATCCGAGTATCTCGGATCGTCGATCATGAACTTCTTTGAGGCCGAAGATGGCAAGGTGATCGAGATGGAACATCACCTGAGCCTTGGCGCACCTGACACCTACGAGCCGAAGCAGGACTACCTGCTGACCTGGAACCCAGAGCAGGCCATCGTCTTTGGTCGGGAGGCGCGCTGATGTCTGAAGCAACCGTATCCGTTCCGCGCAAGGACAACACAACGCGGTGGCTGTTGTTGCCCGGTATCATCTGGATGGCGCTGTTTCTCATCACGCCCATCTTGATGATCGTCTACGTCTCGTTCTGGACACAGACGACCTTTAACATCTCGCCCGAACCGACGCTTGATAGCTGGAAGCAGTTTTTCTCGTCCGATACGTACATCGGGTCCTTGTGGACGACGACGCGGATCTGGCTGATCGTTTTGGCAATGACCTTTATTGTCGGCTATCCCACTGCTCTGTTTGTGGGCCTGTTAGTAAAAAGCAAGACGCTGTCCACCATCTTGCTGGTGATCTGCGTCATCCCGTTCTGGACCTCGTTCCTGATCCGCGTTCTGGCCTGGAGGCCGATGCTGGGCAAGGAAGGCGCGATCAACATCATCCTGATGAAAGCCGGGATTATCCAGCAACCGATCGAGGTGCTGTTGTTCACCGAATTGTCGGTCATCATCGGCATGACCCAGATTTACTGCGTGTTCATGGTCGGCCCGATCGCCTTTATGCTGGCACGGATCGACCGCAACATCATCGAAGCCGCACGTGATCTGGGCGCAGGCTTTGGCCGCATCTTCTGGAAGATCATCTTCCCCTTGTCGCTGCCCGGTGTGGTGGTCGGGGCCATCTTCGTCTCGGTGATGGTCTTGGGCGAGTTCGCTACCTCTGGCGCGCTCTCGGGCCGCAAGGTGAACCTTCTGGGCAACATCATCGTCACGCAGGTCGGGTCGTTGAAATGGGCCATGGCCTCGGTCGTGGGGGTGATCCTGACGGTGGTGATGGGCGTGGTGATTGCAGGCTTCCTGCGCATCGTCGATCTGAAGCGGGAGCTCTGAGCCATGGAATCGCGTATCCTCAAGCCCATTCTTGGCGTCTATGTCGGGGCGTTCCTGCTCTTCCTTTATGGCCCGTTTGTCGTGCTGACGATCATCTCGTTCCAGCAAGGGCCAGAGGGCGGGCCGCAGTTCCCGATCATCGAATGGTCGACCTACTGGTATAAGCACATCTTCGGGCTGACCCCGCCGTCCCGCATCGCGCCCTTGCCGTTTGGTGAGGCGCTGTTCCGGTCGCTGGTACTGGCCTTCATGACCATGGTGACATCCACCGTTCTCGGCGTGATGGCCGCACAAGCGTTTCGCAAGCGGTTCAAGGGTGCGAGCATTGTCTTTTACCTGATCGTCCTGGGCATGATGGTGCCGGGCGTGCTGACGGGTCTGGGCACGTCGCTTTTGGCCAACAACATCATCGGGATTGAACGGCACTGGTACACCACCGCGTTTGCGACCCATGTGGTCTATACCTTCCCTTTCGCCTTCTTGGTCATGCTGGCCATCCTGAACCGCTTTGACGCTTCGGTCGAGGAAGCGTCTTGGTCCTTGGGTGTCAGCCCTTGGACAACGTTCCGCCGGGTCACCTTTCCGCTGATCTTCCCGGGCGTGCTGTCGGCCATGTTGTTTGCCTTCACGCTCAGCCTGGATGAGTTTCCCCGCACGCTTTTTGCCTCGGGCCGCGATCAGACCTTGCCTTTGGCGATTTACGGCACCTTCTCGGTGGAAATTCACCCGAACATCTTTGCCTTCGGCGTTCTGACCACGCTGTTCTCCTTCGCGCTCTTGTCTGTCTACGGCATCTTGATGGGCCTGTCGGTCCGCCGTGCGCGCAAGATGGCGATGCAGGAGGACATCGTATGAACGTTGCGATCGTCACCGGGGCAGGGTCGGGCATCGGCCGCGCAATTGCCGTGCAGCTGGCCGCCGAAGGCTACAAGGTGCTGGTCAATGACTTTCGCACCGAAGCGGCCGAAGCTGTGGCCGCCGAAATCGGCGGGTTGGCCTGTGGTGGCGATGTCTCAAACGAGGCGGATGTTGCGGCTATGGTGGCAAAGGCCGAAGCCAGCTTTGGCCCAGTGACGCATCTCATCAACAATGCAGGCCATGTGCATCAGGGCCGCTTTACCGAGCTAAAGGTCGAAGAGTTTGACCGCATGATCGCCGTGCATCTGCGTGGCACCTTCTTGTGCACCCAAGCCGTGCTGAAGGGCATGCTGGCGCGCGGGCAGGGGGTGATTGTCAACATCGCCTCGCAGCTGGGTCAGATCGGCGGGATCGAGTTGGTGCATTACTCGGCCGCCAAGGCCGGGATTATTGGCCTGACCAAGGCGCTGGCGCGTGAGGTGTCGGCCCAAGGCGTGCGGGTTAACGCCGTGGCCCCGGGTCCGATCAACACCCCGCTTGTGCGCAGCCTCTCGGCTGACTGGCAACGTGCCAAGGCTGCGGAATTGCCGCTCGGCCGATTTGGCGAACCCGAGGAAGTCGCGGCAACTGTCGCCTTTCTGTGTTCGCCCGCCGCCTCGTTGTTCGTGGGCCAGACGCTTGGTCCGAATTCCGGAGATGTGATGCTATGACCGATATCACCCTGATCACCGGCGCAGGAATTGGCATTGGCCGCGCCACCGCTTTGGCGTTTGCGCGCGCCGGAAGCCATGTCGTTGTGACCGATGTGCTGGAAGATGCCGGCAAGTCCGTGGTGGCCGAAATCACAGCCGCAGGCGGCAGTGCTGAATTCATGACGCTTGACGTGCGCTCCACCGAAGGGGCGGACGCCGTGGTCGCCGCCGTCGAGGCGCGCCATGGCAAGATTGACACCATCGTTGCGAATGCGGGTATCGCCCACCGCGTGCCCTTGCCGCAATTGACCGATGCCAAATGGGACCACACCTTTGATATCGACCTGAAGGGCATTTACCGCATCGTTCGCCCCGCCCTGCCGGGCATGAAGGCACGCAAATCGGGGTCCGTCATCGCCCTGTCGTCGATCATGGGCGTGGCCTACGGCTGGGATGAGCATGTGCATTACTCCGCCGCAAAAGCCGGGGTTGTCGGGCTGGTCCGTGGTCTTGCCGTGGAACTGGCACGTGACGGTATCCGGGTGAATGGCGTGGCACCTGGCTACATCCGCACGGCCCAGCTTTTGTCCAAAGAACACTCGGTCGGCCCCGACGCCGACAAGTGCGGCGAATACATTCCCATGGGACGCATCGGCGAGCCGGAAGACATCGCTGACGTGATCATGTTCCTAGCATCCAACGGCGCCCGATACATGACCGGTCAGGTCGTGGTCGTGGACGGAGGACTGCTTGTCGGGCGCTACTGACCCGACAGCACGAGAAGACGACTGCACTACACAACGACAACAGGAGGTAGAAGAATGAACGAAATGTCTCTTTCCAGACGGAAGTTCTTGAAAGGCACCGCCGGAACCATGGCTTTGGCTGCGGCTGGCATGCCGATGCTGGGCGCCCAGCAGGCGTTTGCGGCAGATCTTGCAAGCCAAGAGCTCCGCACCGTCGGCCTGTCGGTTACCGTCCAGGAGCGTATCCTGAACGAGTTCCAGGCGGCCTCGGGCGTCAAGGCAGTGTCGGGCAAGGCCGACATCTTCCCGAACACCCAGACCGAACTCTTGTCCGGTTCTACGGCCTATGACTGCTGGGAAACCATCGGTGAGCGTCTGCCGGCCATCGTGCAGACGGGCCTTGTCTCGCCGATCCCGACGGCCAACCTCACCAACTGGACCGGCGTTGGCGAAAGCTTCCTCAAGCCGTCTGACAAGTGGGAAGCCCGCGCACAGATCGTTGGTCAAATCTGGGCTGATGAAGCGCAAACCGCGTTGAACATGGTTCCGACCGTGTACAACTTTGACTCGATCGGGTACCGTCCCGACCTCGTCGATGCCGAAGAAGCCTCGAACTGGTCTTGCCTGTTCGATCCCAAGTTCAAGGGCAAGACGGGCCTGAACGTTGACCCGCTGATCGCCTTCGGTCAGGCCATCATGGCCATGAACGAGCTTGGCCTTCTGGCTGTGCCGAACCCCGGTAACCCCGATGCAGCAGCCATCGAAGAAGCCTCGAAGTTCCTGATCTCCAAGAAGAAAGAAGGCCAGTTCCGCGCCCTTTGGGGTGACTTTGGTGAATTGGTCAACCTTCTGGCCTCGGGCGAGATGGTGTTGGCAGACGCATGGCAGCCGGCTGTTATGGCTGTTAAGGCACAGGGCGTTCAGTGCTCCTATGCCACCATGAAGAACGGCTATCGTGGCTGGTCGATCGGTGTTTCGGCACTGAAGTCTTCGCCCAACCTCGATGCGGTCACCGCCTATGCCGATTACTGGCTGTCGGGTGGTCCGGCTGTGGCTGTGTCCGAACAGGGCTACTACTCGCCCAACGACAAGGTCAAGGCTGTCATGGCCCCCGAGAAGTATGCCTTCTGGTACGAGGGCGCTCCGTGGGTTGGCGCGGAAGATCGCGGCATCAAGGAAGGCGATCTGCGCGACGGCGGCTCGCTCGCGACTCGTGCAGCGAACGTCGCTTACTGGCACCAGTGGCCAGATGAGTATGACCTGTTGATCCAGAAGTGGGACGAATTCTTGTCTGCTTGATCAGTAAAATCCGGGTCGGGGCTTTTGCCCCGACCCACCCCCTAAAAAAACGCACCGAACGCCCTGAAAGCAAGGACGCATAACTTGGCCTACGACCTGCAACTTTCGCATATCGGCAAGGTTTACGACAACGGCACGCCGGCCGTGATCGATTTCAATCTTGACGTTGAAAAGGGCGAATTCATTGCGTTTCTTGGCCCGTCGGGCTGCGGAAAAACCACCACCTTGCGCATGATCGCGGGGTTTGAAACCATTACTTCCGGGGATCTGATGATCCGGGGCAAGCGGGTCAACGACCTTAACCCCGAACAGCGCCCGACCTCGATGATCTTCCAGAATTATGCGCTGTTCCCGCACATGACTGTGCGGCAGAACGTGCATTTCGGGCTTGAGGTGAAAAAGACCCCGCAGGCCGAAGCCAACCGCAAGGTCGACCGCATTCTCGACAAACTGGGCCTGACCGAAGTGGCCGATGTGCGCCCGACGCGTCTCTCTGGTGGCCAGCGTCAGCGCATCGCCCTTGCGAGATCCTTGGTGGTCGAGCCTGATATTCTTTTGCTGGATGAACCCCTTGGCGCACTTGACGCCAACCTTCGCAAAAGCATCCAGAATGAGTTGAAGTTGTTGCAGCGCGATCTGGGCATCACCTTTGTATTCGTGACCCATGCGCAGTCCGAGGCCTTGGCGCTGTCTGACCGCATCGTGGTGATGAACTCAGGCCGAGTGGAACAGATCAGCCCGCCACGCGAGTTGTATACGCGTCCCTCCAGCCTGTTTGTGGCCCGCTTTATCGGCGCAAACACCCTGATTTCTGGCAAAGCCGGTGCGACTGAGAGTGGTAAAGTGAAGGTCAGTTCCGCATTTGGCCCGCTTGTGGCGCTGGAACATGGTCCTGCGGTGGCATCAGGTGCTTCGGTCTCCATCGTCTTGCCGGCTGAGGCCATGCAAATCCTGCCGGGCACCATGCCCATAAGCGAGGTGCGCGCAACCTACGGTGAGAACGTTATTCCCTGCCAGATCAATCGCTTGCAGCTGGTCGGCCATATCATGCAAATCGCGCTGACCTTGCCCAATGGCGATGCGGTGAGCCTTGAGGGCCATGCCGACAAGTACCGTGGCCTTTTGGTGGCCGGTCAGCCGGGCTTTGTTGCTTGGGCACCGCAAGATGCCACGCTGATCGTGGAATAAGGGGGCGGATATGTCGATCGGCACCGTTCAGGATCTTGCAAGCGCGCTGCGCGACGGGCGCCGCGACCCGGTTGATCTGGTGGCTGAGGTGTTTGATCGTATCGACCGCCACCATGATCCTGCCTTGTTCATCCGCACCCTGCGCCCCCGCGCCGAATCCGAAGCCCGCGCCGCGCGCGAGCGGCTGCGCGCAGGCAATCCTGCCAGTCTGGTGGATGGTGTGCCTTTGGCGTGGAAGGATCTGTTTGATCTGAAAGGGTCAGTGACCACCGCAGGGTCGGCCGTGCTGCGCGATGCGGCGCCTGCGGCCGCCGATGGGGCGCTTGTCAACGCAGCGATGCGCGCAGGCATGGTCAGCGTGGGCGCGGTCAACATGACTGAGTTTGCCTACTCGGGCATTGGTCTCAACCCGCATTACGGCACCCCTCGCAATCCCTGTGATCCCAAGGTGGCGCGCTCTCCAGGCGGATCGTCGTCGGGCTCTGGGGCGGTGGTGGCCGCCGGTATCGTGCCGGTTTCCATTGGCACTGACACGGGCGGGTCCATTCGAATTCCGGCCGCCTTTAACGGGGTTGTCGGCTATAAGACCTCGACCGGGCATTACCCGATGCAGGGTGTTTTCCCGCTGTCTCGCACACTTGATACGCTGGGTCCTTTGGCGCAAAGCGTCGCCGATTGCGTGCTGACTGACGCCGCCTTGCGGGGCTTGGCCGCGCCATCGGTTGCCGCAGCCCCGCTCGAAGCTCTGGATTTCGTTGTCCCTGACAGCTTCATGTTCGATGATCTTGCGCCTGCCGTCGCGGCGAACTTCGATGCCGCGGTGGCCCGGCTTGCAAAGGCCGGCGCACGGGTGCGCGCCATTGCGATGCCCGAGCTGCATGAGGTGTCCGCGCTGATGGGCCGGTATGGCCCGCTCACCTCGGCCGAAGCGATGGATGTCCACAAGGAACGCCTTGCGGGGCCAGAGGCTGCCCGCATCGACCCCCGCGTCGTGCGCCGCATCCGCATGGCCGAAGCGATGTCAGCGGTCGATCTCATCCGTCTGACCGAGGGGCGCCGCGCGTGGATCGCGCGTATGAATGCGCGCCTTGGCAATGCCATTCTCATTTGTCCAACGACCCCATCGGTCGCAATGCCGATTGCGCCGCTTGAGGCGGACGTCGAGGTGTTTTTCCACCACAACTTCCGCACGCTTCGCAACACCGCCATCGGCAATTTTCTGGATTGGTGCGGCATGTCCATTCCCAATGGGACGGACAATGACGGCATGCCGACCGGCTTTATGATGTGCGCCCCGCATGGGCAGGACCGCGCCGTTCTTGCGGCAGGGCTTGCCATCGAACCCCTTGTGCGCGGCTGAGCGCACCAAATGACGACAATGTTCACAGGAGGATAAGGACCATGGCTAAGAAAATAATGTGCGCCTTCGGCACCGATATTGACTCGGTTGCTGGTTGGATCGGGTCTTATGGCGGTGGCGACAGCCCGTCCGACATTCAGCGCGGCATCTTCGCAACCGAAGTGGGCGTGCCGCGCCTGCTGCGCTTGTTCAAGAAATATGACCTCAAGACCAGCTTCTTCATCCCGGGCCACAGCCTTGAAACCTTCCCCAAGGAAATGGAGATGATCGTCAAGGACGGTCACGAAGTGGGCGCGCACGGCTATCTGCACGAAAACCCCATCGCGATGACCCCGTCGCAGGAAGAGGACGTGCTGGTCAAGTCGATCGAACTCATCAAGGGCCTGACCGGCCAAGCGCCGCGCGGCTATGTGGCTCCGTGGTGGGAAATGTCGAATTCGACGGCTGCGCTGTTGCTCAAGCACGGCTTCACCTATGACCACAGCCAAGGCTACCGCGACTTCCAGCCCTTCTATGCCAAGGTCGGCGACAGCTGGAACACCATCGACTATTCCAAGACCGCCAAGGAATGGATGCATCCCTTGAAGCACGGCAAAGAGATCGACCTCGTCGATATCGCCGCCAACTGGTATGTGGATGACCTGCCGCCGATGATGTTCATGAAAAAGGCCCCGAACAGCCACGGCTTTGTCAACCCGCGCGACATTGAAGAAATGTGGCGTGACCAGTTCGACTGGGTCTACCGCGAAATGGATTACGCGGTCTTCGCCTTCACCATTCACCCCGATGTTGCGGGCCGTCCGCAGGTTCTGCTGATGCTGGAGCGCCTGATCGAATACATCTCCAAGCATTCGGGCGTGGAATGGGCAACCTTTGAGGACATCGCCAATGATTTCCGCAAGCGTTACCCCTTCGGCGGCAAAGCCCGCCCCGAGGTGATCTGATCTTTTGGCCGGGGCAGCCACAGGCTGCTCCGGCCAATCCTTGAAAGGACCAGCGATGTGCAATGCCTGCGGCAATCCCGCCGTTCCGGGCCATTGGACCGACGCCGGGGCTGCAACGCCCGGCGACCGTTTGCGCGCGCGGTTTCATCGGGTGGGTGTTCTAAACGCCATTCTGCGGCCCTATGGCTTGACCGCCCATGATGGCGGCGTAGTGCCGGGGATTCAGCTCTCGACCCTGTCGGGGGCGGGTGTGATCGTGCAGAATCTGGCTGAAGTTTGGTCCGAGGCGGAACGCCTGATTGGCCGTCCGATTGATCCTTTGGACCCAAGGTACCTGAATGTCGAGTGATGTGCTCGAAGGGCGCCTGCGGCTGACGATTCTGGGCGGCTATCTTGGGTCGGGCAAGACCACTTGGCTACGGCACCAGCTTCACGCTGGGACCTTTGGTCCAAACGTCCATGTGATCGTGAACGAGGCGGCCGAAACCCCTGTGGATGATGCGCTTTTGGGCAAGGTCACGCTTTTGGCGGGCGGGTGCTGTTGCTGCACAGGCCGTCCGGCGCTGATCACGGCCTTGCGTGGCTTGTGCGATGATCGCAGCCGCGAGGGCGGCGCGCGGTTTGACCGGATCGTGCTGGAAACCAGCGGTCTGGCTGACCCGGCCGCGATAGTCGCGGCGATTCAGGCTGATCCGGTTTTGGTTAACCACATTCTAATTGGTGAGACACTCGTGGCCGTCGACGCCTTGCACGCCTTGGCGCAACTGGCGAGTGAGCCATTGGGCCGGCGGCAGGTTGGTGCGGCGGACCAGTTGATCCTGACCAAGACCGACGCCTGCGCGCCGGGTGATCTGGCCGCCTTGCAAGCGACCTTAGCCGTCTTGAACCCAGGCGCTGCTATTTCGGCGGCTGTCTTGGGTGAAACGGTTGCCCTGCCGCCCGTGCCCCCCGGCACCATGGCTGCCGCCTTGCCGCCCTTGCCCGAAGAGGATGCGCGCGGCTCGATCCTGCCCACCCAGATCGAGGTGGACCCCAGTCTGGATTGGTCCGCCTTCGCGCTTTGGCTGTCCGCCCTTCTTCATGCGCGCGGCGATGATCTGGTGCGGGTCAAGGGTGTGCTTCGCACGCCTGCGGGGCGGCTTTTGTTGCAAACCGTGCGTAAGGTGGTGCAATCGCCCGAGATCTTGCCGGAAACCTCGGATCCGGGGCAGGATAACCGGATCGTCTTTATCGGTCGGGGTTATGACCCAAAGGATCTCACGCGCTCGCTCTATCACTTCCTTGGCCGCCCCCTGCCGGCTGCCTTGAAGCCCTCTTAAGAAAGGACCTCACATGCCTTGTACCATCCGTCCCCTGCGCGCAACTGACGAGGCCGACTGGCGGCGTTTGTGGACCGGCTATCTGGAGTTCTACAAGACCTCGGTACCCGAGGCGGTCTATGTCTCGACCTTTGTCCGGCTGCTTGGCGATGATGCGCGCGATTTCAACTGCCTTGTCGCCGAGGTGGACGGCAAGATGGTGGGCTTGACGCATTACCTGTCGCATCGCCACGCGTGGAAGATCGAAGAGGTGATCTACCTGCAGGACCTTTATGTTGATCCTGCGGTGCGCGGCACCGGGGCCGGGCGGGCGCTTATTGAGGCGGTCTATGCTGTGGCCGATGCCGCGGGCACGCCTGCGGTCTATTGGCTGACGCAGGATTTCAACACGCAGGCCCGGCAGCTTTATGACCGCATCGCGCAGGTCACACCCTTCATCCGCTATAACCGCAAGCTCTGAGAGCTTATCCGACAAGGTCCGCAGGGGCAGGGTGGCGCCAGACCTGCATCTGGCCCAACCGAACATGGGTAAAATCCGCCTCGTGGGTGCAGTCCATGCGTTCAGCCAGCCGGATCGACCGTGTGTTGCCCGGATCAATCAAGCTGATCGCCGTGGGCCAGTTGAGCGTGTCGTAAGCGTAGCGGCGCGCGGCAAAGGCCGCCTCTAGTGCAATCCCTCGCCCTTCGGCGGGGCCCATCAGCACCCAGCCCACCTCAGGCTCGGGCCAACCTTCGGGATGCCAAAGGCCCACATGTCCGCAAAAGGCACCCGTGGCCTTTTCTTCAACCGCCCAGAACCCAAACCCACGCAAGGCCCAATGGCCCAAATGTGTCGCTAGCCCGCGCCATGCCAACTCGCGGTGCATCGGCCCGCCAATGAAACGCGACCGATCGGTTGAATAGAACTCGGCAAAGGCGTCGAAGTCTGTTTGCCGGTATTCGCGCATGATCAGCCGTTCGGTCTCAAGCCGTGGGATGGTCACGGTATAGGCGGTCATTTTAGCAGCACTCCCGTCGGTTGCCCGCCCAGCCTAGCGGTGGGCCATCGCCTAAGGCAAGATGGATGCTGTCACAAGGGCAGCCCCTTTGTCACAGCGGCACCCTTTGCTCTGCCGCGGCATATTCCAGTTCCGGTAAATGCATCAGTGCGACCTCAAAAGGCAGCGAACGTGTTTACTATGAACTCGAAGCGACGCTTGCATCTATCGATGCGGCACCTTCGACCGTCGCCCGCTTGCGCCACTTCGCTACCGTCTTGGGGTTGATGCCAAGCTCCCGGCTTGCCTGCGCCAGCGAAGCTTGCTGTCGCTGTAGTGCTGCTCTGTCGGCGTGCCCTCGCCAGCGGGCTCAAACCGACGGCGCCGCGCTGGCTCTCTCGTGACGAACTTGTCCCACAGTACTTCCTTCCATTCCTGCGAAAGGATGACACCATCAAACCGTGGGATCAAACATCTAGACCCCGATGGGCATCAGGCTTTCGTCACGCACGACGGGACGTGGGGCGATAAGATCGCGCCATTGTGAGTAGGCTCGCGAAACTGGCGGGTTTGGCGTGCGCATCACATGCCGACCATGCCCGGGTTGCGGCTGGCCACCGTTCGGTCCCCAAAGCACCATGCCGCGCGATAGCGTGTATCGAGGCAGGCCAGTGACGGTGAAGCCTTCAAACACGTTGTAATCAATGATAGATTTTTGGGCCGATGCAGAGATGGTCTTGCTGGCCGCCGGGTCGAATACGACGATATCGGCATCCGCGCCAACGGCAATCGCACCCTTCTGGGGGTAAATGTTAAGGATTTGCGCGATGTTCGTTGAGGTGACGGCCACAAATTCATTCATCGTGATCCGCCCGGTCGCAACACCATGCGTCCACAAGAGCGAAAGTCTGTCTTCCAGACCCCCGGTGCCATTCGGGATCTTGGTAAAATCGCCGCGCCCCATCTGCTTTTGCTGGGTGGTAAAGGCGCAATGGTCGGTCGCCACCACCGATAGAGTGCCTGCTGCAAGTCCCGCCCAAAGGCTGTCCTGATGCCGTTTGCTGCGAAACGGAGGGCTCATCACCCGCTGGGCAGCATAGTTCCAGTCTTGATTGGCATATTCACCCTCGTCCAACAGCAGATGCTGAACCAAAGGCTCGCCCCAGACCCGCGTGCCTGCCTGTTTCCAACGACGAATGGCCTCATGTGCCTCTTCAGAGGAGGTGTGCACGATGTAGACCGGCACTCCCACCGCATCTGCGATCATGATCGCACGGTTTGTGGCCTCACCCTCGACTGTCGCGGGGCGGGAATAGGCGTGCGCTTCCGGACCTCTGTTGCCTTCGGCCAGAAGTTTTTGTTGCAGACCGGCGATCAGGTCACCGTTTTCTGCATGTACAAGCGGGATCGCCCCCAACTCACGGCAGCGCGAAAAGCTTGCGTACATCTCATCATCATTCACCATCAATGCGCCCTTGTAGGCCATGAAATGCTTGAATGTGTTCACCCCACGGTCAACGCAAACGGCCATCTGCGCCCAGACTTCCTGTGACCAGCCAGTTATCGACATGTGAAAGCCGTAGTCGATGCTGGCCTGCCGGGCCGCTCTTTCTTCCCACAGCCCCAACGGACCGAGTAGGTCAGTTGGGTTAGAAATGATGTGATCGACGATCATTGTCGTGCCACCGCTTGCAGCGGCGAAGGTGCCACTTTCCCACGTCTCGGCGGTGGAGGTGCCCATGAACGGCATCTCCAGATGCGTATGCGGATCGATTCCGCCGGGCATCACATAGGCGCCTTCCGCATCAATCAGGGTATCGCCCACAAGGTTCTGCCCGATGGCTGCAATCACGCCGCGCTCAACCAGCACATCGGCCTTGTAGGTCCGGTCATGGGTGACGATCGTGCCGCCTTTGATAACTGTGGTCATGGCCTACTCCGGCAGAATTGCCCCTGCACGTTCGGTGATGAGGGTATACGCCTCGGGCCGACGGTGCTGGGCAAAGTTGAAAACGGTGTCCTTATACATGCGCCCCATATCGAGGTCACATTTCGCGGTGATTACTTCGTCTTCGACGGTAACGGCTTGCGCCACAATCTCTCCACTTGGGGCAACGATCACGGACTGGCCACCCATCTTCGACCCCTCCTCGTTGCCACATTTTGCGGTGCCGACGACCCAAGTTGCGTTCTGATAGGCCCCTGCCTGCATCGACAGATGGTTATGGAAAAGGGTTAGGCTGTCCATCGGCTCGCTATTCAGATGGCCAAAGGGCGTGTTGTAACCCAGCATAACCATCTCTACCCCTTGCAGACCCATCACGCGGTAGGTTTCGGGCCAGCGACGGTCATTGCAGATGCACATGCCCATGATGCCACCCATCGTGCGCCAGACAGGAAAGCCAAGATCTCCGGGCTCAAAATAGCGCTTTTCCAGATGTTGAAAGGGCCGGTTTGGTAGTGGCTCTGCCCAACCCGGAAGGTGCACCTTACGGTATTTTCCAACAATCTTGCCGGTCTGATCGACTAGAATTGACGTGTTAAAGCGGTGCTTTACCCCGCCTTCGACCACAAGTTCGGCGTAGCCCAAATAGAAACCGATCCCCAGCTTTGCCGACTCGTCAAACAGTGGTTGAGTGGCAAGCGAGGGCATTGCGGTTTCATAGTAGCTGTCCAGCTCAGCCTCGTCTTCGATCAACCAGCGTGGAAAAAAAGTGGTCAACGCCATTTCGGTAAAGACCACCAACTTAGCCCCACGACCATGTGCTTCGCGCATCATTGCCACGAGGCGGGCCACGGTGTCTTTGCGAGTTTCGGATTTGGAAATTGGTCCCATTTGCGCCGAAGCCGTAATCAGGTGTCGCGCCATTATGCCCTCATCCGGTTAACTCGACTTTTAGAAAACCTACCCGCAGCCCCAGCGCTGTCAATAATCATCGGCCGATGTTCCACTATCATTGGCACCGCAAGACCGGCTATACCAGCGCCCGCCAGGATGGATTGCATCTGTGCATTCTAATGGGTTGTCATAAATGTTTTGTGGAACGTCGGCTTGCATGAGAGCCGGGTGCTGGCTGGTTGTGTGTTTGCTAATGATCACAGTCAAAAAGCCCCAAACTTGGAACTCTCCCTCGTAACGAGCCACAGCTATGACCATGCCGCGCGTGTCGTATCTTTCAAGTCTGCTAAAGCGTCTCTTGCCCTACCCGTCGGATCGGTTGCCGGTGACGGATGATGCAATTTTGGGCGACAGGAATGGCGCCACTGAAGGACTGCCACCTAGGCCCAGCGTGCCGCGTGACTGGCTGATGTCCGACCTCACAGATAGTCTGGAGGAGGAGGCTGAGCTGACAGATGACACATTTCTGTCTGAGGGGGTCGCTGAGCTCTACCGCCAAGCCCATCCGGACAGCATTGGCAATAAAGCCTATTTTGATAGCCTGTTCGCCCTTCAAGCCGAACTCATAAAGCTACAGGACTGGGTAAGCCACCATAAAAAGAAGGTCGTTGTACTGTTCGAGGGGCGAGACAGCGCGGGCAAGGGTGGCGTTATCAAACGCATCACTCAGCGGTTAAACCCGCGTGTCGTCCGTGTCGTTGCGTTGCCTGCGCCATCCGACCGCGAACGTACGCAATGGTATTTCCAGCGCTATGTCCCGCATCTACCTGCGGGTGGTGAGATCGTTTTGTTTGACCGGTCATGGTACAATCGTGCTGGTGTCGAGCGTGTCATGGGCTTCGCGACTGAAGATCAGGTCGAGCAGTTCTTCCGGGATGTCCCGGAGTTTGAACGAATGCTCGTCCGATCTGGTATCATCGTCCTCAAGTATTGGTTCTCAATCACCGATGAAGAGCAGCAACTTCGCTTTACGATGCGCATTCACGATCCAATGAAACAGTGGAAACTCTCCCCGATGGATCTTCAATCGCGTGTACGGTGGGAAGACTACACAAAAGCCAAGGAGGACATATTCGACCGAACCAACATCCCCGAGGCCCCATGGTACATTGTCGAGGGAAACGACAAGCGGCGTGCGCGTTTGAACTGCATAGATCATCTGCTCAGCCGATTTCCCTATGAAGCGGTGCCGCATGACGACATCCAATTGCCAGATCGCGTTTTCAACCCTGACTACGAGCGTGCCGTCCTGCCACCTGAGCTCTATGTCCCAAGCAAATACTAAGCCTGTGAGCAGGCGTCTTGGCCCCGAGCACGACGCCCGCGTTGGCGCTGATATGGCCAAGTCCTTTACAGTCAAATGCTCGCAGCGCAGCCTTTTTGAGGAACGAATGAGCACAGATAAATGAGGTGTGCCGTCGAACCAAAGCACCAGACTGTTGTGATTGCAGCCTTGGGCAGCGCTCAGACCATTAGTTGGGCCTCAAGCTACTATATCCCCGCCGTGCTCGCAGCGCCAATGGCGGCCAGCTTTTCTCTCAATCCCGTTTGGGTTTTCGGAGCATTCTCCATAGCCCTGATCGTTTCTGCCCTCGTTGGGCCCTGGGCTGGTGCCCGCATCGATAGGCTTGGTGGCCGCGGCGTATTGATGATTTCTAACGTGCTTTTCGCCTTGGGACTTGTTCTGCTCGCCCTCGCGCCTTCGTTAGCCGTTCTATTCCTTGGCTGGGCAATCATTGGATTTGGGATGGGGCTTGGGCTTTATGAGGCTGCCTTTGCAACACTGGCAGGCATATATGGAAAAGATGCCCGCCGGCCCATAACCGGGATAACCCTAATTGCTGGCTTCGCGAGTACCGTTGGTTGGCCCTTATCAGGTTTGATGCTGGCGACATGGGGTTGGCGCGAGGCTTGTATAGGTTGGGCCCTTATCCATTTGCTTCTGGCGCTGCCACTAAATGCACTTTTGCCCACGGCCAAGAGCACGAATAAGCCCAGCGTAAGTGATACCTCCGAAGATGCAGAGCCGCCAAGATTGGCGCTCTTTCTCTTGTCATTTGTTTTTGCTTCTACTTGGTTCAACTCAACCGCGATGGCCGCGCATTTGCCTGGGTTGCTCCAAGCATCAGGAGCTAGCGTTGCAGTCGCAATTGCGGCGGGCGCTCTCATCGGTCCAGCACAAGTTGCCGCTCGGATTTTTGAGTTCGGGCTTCTGCGCCGGTTCAATCCACTTAGCTCAGCCCGACTTGCAGCCTCAGCTCATCCAGTTGCTGCGGTCTGCCTTCTAACTTTTGGAGGACCGGCGGCCTATGTCTTTGCTGTTATGCATGGCGCAGGCAACGGAATCCTGACCATAGGAAAGGGCACGCTGCCCCTCGCGCTGTTTGGGACGAGGGGATATGGGGCGCGTTTGGGTTGGCTGAACGCCCCGGCCCGCATACTGCAGGCCGCTGCACCGCTACTTTTCGGTGCAGCGCTCGAAACCTGGGGTCTGCAGGCGATCTGGCTGACTGCTGGGATTGGAGCTTTGGCAACGGTGGCCCTGTTTTTGCTCAGGCGGACCTAAGCAGGCCATCAGAAAATCTAGGGTCGCGACCCAATCTGCCTGTGTCAGCAATAGGCCGCTTTCCGCAGCACGGCTCTCTTCATCTTCCAATAGGTTCCAAAGGAAAAGCCTTTCGTGACGCCAAAACGGTTGAAGTGTCACAGAAACGAATCCCGGCCGAAACCCCGGTGTCACGTTCGCGCCCTAAGCGTTTCTCATCGATACTCAAATGAGGGACAACGCATGAACGCCTTTCTGAAAGCTGGTGCAATTGCTCTTGCAACATTTTGTGCGAATGCTGCATTCGCGCAGGAGACTATCCGCTTTGCGGTAACCGACATTGATGGCCTTGAAGCCCTCCAGACCGAGATGGGGCCCTTCAAGGAAGCGTTTGAGGCTGCCTCAGGCCTTAAAGTTGAGTTCTTCCCAGTGTCTGGCCGCACCGTCGCGGTCGAAGCCATGGCGGCTGAACAGATTGATTTTGTTTTGACCGGCCCTGCAGAATATGTCGTGTTCAATGCTCGCCTTGACGCGCAGCCTGTCGTCACCTGGAACCGGCCGGACTACTACTCGAATGTCGTCGTGCTTGATGCTTCACCTCTTATGTCTGCCGAGGATCTGAAGGGCCAGAAAGTTTCGTTTGGTGAAATCGGCTCAACCTCGCAGCATCTGCAGCCCGCCTCTCTGCTTGCTGATGCGGGGCTCGTTTATGGCCAAGATTATGAACCCGTTTTCTTGAAGCGTAACGTGGCAATGGAAGCAATGATCAAAGGTGAGATCGGTGCAATTGGCCTGAATCGTACGCACATCGAAAGCATATCTGAGGCGTACCCTGACCAGAAGCTGCGCGTTTTGTTGAAAGGTGACGAGCTTCCCAACGATATCCTGCTGGCGTCGTCCAAAGTGCCGGCGGAGGTCGTTGATGCCGTCCGCAAAACCTTCACCGAACACGGCGATGCGCTTCTAGCTGCAATCACCTCGACCGAGGCAAACGCCAAGTATGTAGGCGGCAGCTTCAAAGCGACTGTGACGGATGCTGACTATGACGGTGTGCGCAAGATGTTCGAAAACGTGGGTGTAACCGAGTTTACCCAGTTCGTCGGCGAGTAACTTACTGATGAACGTAGCGGTTCGCGATCTGCCGACCCTAACAGGCTCCGCTCTTGCGGGGCCTGTGCTTTCGGTGTCGGGCCTTGCCAAGGCGTTTGATGACGTCAAAGTTCTGCATGGGCTTGATTTTACTGTCCATGCGGGTGTCGCCACAGCGCTTATCGGCGCGAATGGCTCGGGCAAGTCTACGGCCATGAAATGCCTGATCCGGCTGGTGGAACCCAGTTCTGGAAAAATTGATATGCTGGGCCTTGATGTTGTGAGCCTTGGCCCTCGAGATTTGCGGCAGTTTCGGTCGCAGGTCGGTGTTGTCTGGCAAAAACACAATCTTGTGCCGCGCCTGTCGGCTTTGACCAATGTGGTCCACGGTGTTCAGGCGCGCATGTCAGGGCCACGGACTTGGTTCCAATCGCTGGCCACACAAGCCGTGCGGCAAGAAGCCTTGGCCTGCCTGTCCCGCGTCGGTCTGGCAGACAAAGCCTTGCAACGGGTTGATAGCCTTTCGGGCGGTCAGCAACAGCGGGTCGCCATCGCGCGGATGCTCATGCAGCGCCCGGCGATCATCCTCGCGGATGAACCGGATGCGAGCCTCGACCCCCAGTCGGGCGAAGAGGTTATGCGCCTGTTGTCAGATCTGGCCCGGCAGGACGGGCTTACGTTGTTGTTCATCTCGCACCGGATGGAACACACTTTGGAATTCTCTGACCACATCCTGGGCCTTCAGAAGGGCTCGATTGTGATGGATGTCCCGACGTCATCCACCGACGCGGCCCAGCTTCGTCGCTTTTTCGAGGAGTGACGCATGGCTGACAGTCCAATGCATGTACCGCGCTTTCGTCATCGCAGCCTTGCCGAGTATCTGGGAATTGTGGTTGTCGCTGCCTTGGTGATCAGCAGCCTGACGGCGACAGCGCCTGAACTTGGAGCCCTAGGGCGCGGCATCGAAAGGCTATTCGCGCCATCGGGTTTTCTGGCGTAGATGTTTCCGCCTGACTTCTCCCGCATCGACCGGATTGCACTCAAGCTCTTGGAAACATTGCAAATGGCAGTTGCGGGCGCAGCCCTAGGGCTGTTTTTTGCTGTGCCCTTTGCAATTCTCGCCACCGACCGGTTGTCCCCACACCCGTTGCTGCGACACACCGCGCGCGCGATCATCGCCCTGTTTCGCACCATTCCAGATCTGGTCTGGGCCATCTTCTTTATCATCATGGTCGGCTTGGGTCCCGCTGCAGGCGTTCTGGCTATCATGGTGGACAAGATTGGCTTTGCTGGACGCTTCTTTGCCGAAGCGATGGAAGAGGCAGATACTGGACCTCAAGACGCCCTGCGTGCGATTGGGGCGAGCCGCCTCGGGATCATATTCTCGGCGATCTTCCCGGCTTGCCTGCCTTCGTTCACGGCTACGTCACTTTTTGCGCTCGAAAAGGCGGTTCGGGGTTCAGCGGCACTTGGGCTTGTCGGTGCCGGTGGCATCGGGGTGGACCTGAAGGTGGCCTTTGATCTGTTCAACTATGATGAGGCGCTGACGATCATCCTGATGCTCTTCGCCTTGGTGCTCATCGTCGAACAAGGGTCTGGCTGGATCCGTTCAAAACTTATCTGAGAGACTCGCCATGACGACTGAAAGCGCACATATCTACTGGAACATGGAATGGCAGAAAGCGGATGCCACGTCGCCCTGGGCCACGCCCGAGCCCGAGGTCATGACCCATACGGAAACCCTGGCCGCGGGAAGCAGGATCCTTGACCTGGGTGCAGGGATCGGACGGCATTCTTTGGCCATGGCGCGGCTTGGTCATGATGTTGTTGCGCTGGACGCCGCACAAGCTTCTATCGATTGCATCGCCGATGCGGCCCAAAGGGAAACACTGCGGATTGAGACCTGCCTCAGCTCCATGGCAGATTTGCCCTTTGCCGACGGCAGCTTTGACCATGTCTTGTCCTGGAATGTGATCTATCATGGCGACGAAACCGTCGTCCGCCGCAGCTTTTCCGAGGTGGCACGCGTCCTGCGTCCCGGTGGGACCTTCATGGCAACAATGCTGTCATTGCGTCGCCTGCCTATTGAACAGGCAAAAGCTCCAGGCCGAGAACTGTCGCCTGGAACCTGGGTGTTTGAAGGGGATGGTGACAAGGTTCATCCGCACTATTTTTGCAATGCGGCCCGCTTGGTGGATTTGCTCGCTGGCTTCGAACTTTGGCGGCTTGAAGATCGCGAACATGAAAAGCCCGGCTCTTGGCACTGGCACCTTCTTGCGGAACGCCTGTAATGGAGCCGGTCCTTATCGAAGGCGCGCGCGTGGTTCTTGATGACCGTATCGAGCGGGCCTCAGTCCGTATCGAAGGCGGCCGCATCACTGGCATCGACACCGCACGAGACGGGGCCTCTGTTCTTGACGCGAAGGGCAAGATCCTTGCCCCTGCATTTGTCGACATCCACGGCGATGCGTTTGAACGACAAATCATGCCGCGCCCTGGTGTCACTGTCCCGATCGAGGCCGCACTCCTGGAGACCGATCGACAACTGGCTGCGAATGGTATTGCCACCGCCTATCATGCCCTGACGCTAAGCTGGGAACCGGGGCTGCGATCCGTCGATACGGGCTGGCAAGTGCTGCGCGGTCTTACCAAACTCAGGTCGCGAATGACGGTAGAAAACCGCCTCCAACTCCGCTGGGAGACCTTCTGCCCCGAAGCGTTGCCCTTGATTTCTGAGGCGCTAGAATTGCCGGAACGTCCTTCGGTCGCGTTCAATGACCATACAACAGCAGCCCTTCTGCACCCGTCGATTGCGCTGCACGATCGCCCCCTTGATATGGTGCCCGACTATCCCGTGACCGACATGACCTCGCAGGCCTTTGCTTCCAAAATGGAAAGTCGTGCCAAGAGATCTCACATGACCACCCCAGCTTTTGTGGCATTGATGGCAGCGGTCTGGGAGCGCCGCCCGGAGGTTGTCGGTCTTGTTGACAGTGTCGCAACGATGGCCCGCAACCATAGCGCGCCGATGCTGAGCCATGATGATAGCCAAATCGAAACGCGCGCCTTTTATCGCGCACAAGGTGCCGAAATTGCGGAATTTCCGATGCATGAGCGGGTTTTTGTCGCCGCACGAGAGGCAGGCGACTGGATCGTGCTTGGTGCACCGAATGCCATGCGGGGGGGGAGCCATCTGGGTTCGCCAGGTGCCGCTGACATGATCAGGCGCGGGCTTTGTGATATCCTTGCCTCGGATTACTTCTATCCTGCGATGATGGGTGCGATGGTTCGGCTGTTGTCTGATGAAGTCGCGCCTCTGCATGCGTTGTGGAAGCTTGTTTCATCCAACCCAGCCGCAGCCATGTCTTTGACAGACCGTGGCCGCATAGCGCCGGGATTGCGCGCTGATCTTGTGCTGATTGACTGGCCCGAGTCCACGATGCCCTCTCCCATACGAACTTGGTCGGCAGGAAGGGCGGGGTATTCCGCGCTTTAGAAAACACATAAGCGTTCAGTAGCGGACAGGACCAAGACCGCAAAGGTTCTCCAGCGGCGCTTGCACGGTCTGCGGCTTAGTTTTCGACACTGCCCAGTCGCTGGCGCGCTGCCTGTCGCGTTTTCTAGATTTCTGGTGGTCGTGCCAGAAACTACACCAAACAAGGGGGCACGATCTTCCAAAATCGTTTGTCTGATTAGGACCCGGTACACAGCCTTCATCAAGGCCGCCGGTCACAGGTTGGAGTGCCCCCGTGAAGTGGCCCATCAACTGAGATAGCATGATCCCACTTTTTGGAGGACGCGAAGAAGGCTGAGAAGGGTAGTAGCTGTCCTAGAAAAGACTTCCCAACATCTCATCTTTGATGCGGTGTTGAAAATGACGCAGCTGAATGTGACGCTGCAGAAATCATGCCCATTCGTGGTTTCTTGGATTTGCGAGGGGCCGACAAAACGATCTTGCGACATTGTAGGCTGTGCGCCCCCGAAACCATTAAATATAAACACGATAACAAATACATACGCCTCCCTCGCGGGGGGCTTTGTTGTTTGATACCACAAGAAATTGCCGCGCCCAGCAAGCCTTGCACCATCTCCGCCGCCCCAAACGGTGCGAAAGCCACCCAATCGGTCTCGTTGTAAACCCAAAGTTACCAGATAACTTCAGCACACGTGACCAGAGGGGACGACGCTCATGACCAAGACCAGAACGGACCACAGACAGCGGGCCCTTGAACTCTCCGTCGCTCTTGAGATCACCAAGTTTCAGCGTGACGCCTACCGTGATCAGGTCGCAAAGCTTGAATTGCGTTTGGCGGCTGCCGACCATCGTGCCGAACGCGCTGAAGAGCGCCTCCATAGCGCAACCCTCATGCTGTCCAACCTCGCTGTTCAAGCCGTCTCATCCCCCTCGCGATCAACTGCGACCGAGGTTCTCGTCGACGGAAAAAGCATCCTACGGCTCAACAATCCCATAAACTTCCGCTCAGCGCTGGCGACAACAGGCCGGTAGTCGCTGCGGCGCAGCCGGCTAGGCGCCTGTCACTCGGCTGGAGTTGGGTAAACCGAGACGGGTTTGCATTTGTCTCACAGGACCTTGCGAGTGGCTTTACTGGCGCCGCCTGACCTGCACCTCAAGGCGCGAGACAGCGCGCCCGAGGGACGGGCGCGGGCACCGAGCTGGCGTCACGCCCCGCCGATCTGCCCGCGCAGCCCGCCGGTTTGGCCCCGGTCCATCAGCAGATGATCGGCCAGCACACAGGCCATCATCGCCTCGCCCACCGGCACCGCACGGATACCGACGCAAGGGTCGTGCCGCCCCTTGGTGATCAGATCTATCTCTTCGCCCCGGACGTTCACCGTCTGGCGTGGTGTCAGGATCGACGAGGTCGGCTTGACCGCAAAGCGCACCACCACGGGCTGCCCCGACGAAATGCCGCCCAAGATCCCGCCCGCATGGTTCGATAGAAACTCTGGCCCATTCGGCCCCATGCGGATTTCGTCGGCGTTTTCCACGCCCGTCAGGCTGGCTGAAGCCATGCCATCACCGATCTCCACCGCCTTCACCGCGTTGATCGACATCATCGCAGAGGCTAGATCACTGTCGAGCTTGGCATAAAGCGGCGCGCCAATGCCGGCAGGCACGCCATGGGCCACCACCTCAATCACCGCGCCCACCGAATTGTGCGACAGGCGCAAATCATCCAGATAGGCCGCCCACTCTTCGGCCGCCACTGGATCGGGGCACCAGAACGGGTTCTCCTCAACCACAGACGCATCAAACCGCGCCCGGTCAATGCCGCGCGGGCCCATCTGTACCATGTAACCCTGAAGCGTCATACCGGGTGCCAGCGCAGCAATCACCGCCCGCGCCACGCCGCCCGCTGCCACCCGCGCCGCCGTTTCCCGCGCCGAGGACCGACCCCCGCCGCGATAATCCCGCACGCCGTATTTCTGGTGATAGGTGATGTCGGCATGGCCCGGCCGAAACGCTTGCGCGATGTCACCATAATCTTTGGACCGCTGGTCGGTGTTCTCGATCAACAGCGAAATCGGAGTGCCGGTCGTCATCCCCTCAAACACCCCCGAAAGGATGCGCACCTCATCGGGTTCTTTGCGCTGGGTGGTGAACTTCGACGTCCCCGGTTTGCGCCGGTCCAGCCATGGCTGCAAATCGGCTTCGCTTAGGGCAATGCCGGGTGGGCAGCCGTCCACCGTGCAGCCAATCGCCGGGCCGTGGCTTTCGCCCCAGGTGGTGACCCGGAACATGTGACCAAAGGTGTTGAAGCTCATCCCTGCCTCCGCGCTTTTCCCCCGCATAGGCCGAACCGGCCTGCGGGGGAAGGGGTTATGCGACGGTTACTGCGCAGGTTGCTCTTTGTCACCTTTGGTTTTCCACAAGGACACCACAACACCGGCGCCCAGAATGGCAAAGGTAATGCCCAAGGACCATTCTGGCGGGAACTTCTCCCAACCCATGATATCGGCGATGAAGATCTTGGACCCGATGAAAACCAGCAAGATCGACAGCGCGTATTTCAGATAGGCAAAGCGGTGCAGGATCGCCGCCAATGCGAAATACAGCGCCCTCAGCCCCAAGATCGCAAAGATGTTCGAGGTATAAACGATGAATGGGTCTGTGGTGATGGTGAACACCGCAGGCACCGAGTCAACAGCAAAGACCAGATCCGCGAACTCGATCATCACCAGTGCCAGAAACAGTGGCGTGGCAAAGCGCACGACTTTGCCGGTTTCCGGATGTTGCTTTTTCACAAAGAAGTCGTGGCCATGAAACTCATCCGTCACATGGAACCGTTTTTTAGGAAGCGCAGGATGGGATTTGACGCAATGTCATAAGGCTTGTCGTCGGCCATCAGCATCTTGATCCCAGTCAGGATCAGGAACACCGCAAAGATATAAAGCACCCAGTGATACTGCGCGACAATCGTCGCCCCAAGGCCGATCATGATGCCGCGCAACACGATCACACCCAAGATACCCCAGAACAGCACCCGGTGCTGATATTGGCGTGGCACCGCGAAAAAGCTGAAGATCAGCGCAATGACAAAGATATTGTCCAAGGCCAGCGTCTTTTCCACGACAAAGGCCGTCAGATACTGCGCAGTTTCGGTGGGACCGATCTGCCACCAAACAAAGCCAGAAAAGCTGATGCCTAGCGCGATGTAGAAAGCCGACATCTTCAAGCTTTCTGCCACGCCGATCTCGTGGTCGTCCTTGTGAAACACCCCCAGATCCAGCACCAGCAGGCTGAGGACAATCGAAATGAACAAAACCCACATCCAAATGGGTTTGCCCAACCAAAGCAAAGTTAGAAATTCCATGTGACCCTTTTTCCCCATGACGAGGTCAGCCACATGTGCCGGGCTGACATCGAGGTTTCTCTCGATGCGGTCCGACATCACGCAGTGGCTGCGTCAGAGGGGCCCGGCCCGCTGTACCAAGATGGATCACAATCTCGCTATTACAACCCCCGGTCGCGGGGATTATGCGCGCAACTGGTTCATCGCGCGCACCAGCGCGTCGGAAATTCCCGGCTCGGACAGTGCATGTCCTGCCAGCGGAATCATGTGCAACCGCGCTTTCGGGAGGCCCTGCGCCAAGGCCCAAGCCGAGGTGGGCGGGCAGATCATGTCAAACCGGCCCTGAACGATGGTGGTGGGGATCTGCGCGATCCGGTCCAGGTTGCGCAGGATCCACGCGTCGCCGTCCAGAAAGCCGCCATTGACGAAGTAATGGTTCTCCAGCCGGGCAAAGGCGCGGGCATATTCCGCCGGTCCATCGCCTGTTGTGCCGTCTCCATGCACCGAGGCCAAGGCGTTTTCCCACGCCGTCCACGTCCGCGCCACGCGGGTCTCTTCGCCCAGATGCCCCGAGAACAGCCGCCGATGATAGGCGGCCAAAAGGTCAAACCGCTCATCCTCGGGAATGGGGGCCAAAAACCGTTGCCAAAGTTCGGGGTAAAACGCCCCCGCCCCGCCGCCATAGAACCAGTCCAACTCGGCCCGCGTCATCAAAAACACGCCGCGCAGCACCATAGCGGCCACCCGCTCGGGATGGCTGATCGCATAGATCAGCGCCAACGTGGCCCCCCATGAACCTCCGAACAGGATAAACCGGTCAATCCCCAGCGTCTCCCGGATCAATTCGATATCGCGCACCAGATGCCATGTGGTGTTGTCGTCCACACTGGCATGGGGGCGCGAGCGCCCACAGCCGCGCTGATCGAACAGCACCACCCGGTAATGCGCGGGGTCAAAATAGCGCCGCATCGCCGGGCTGCATCCGCCCCCCGGCCCGCCGTGCAACACCAAAACCGGCACACCCGCCGGATTGCCGCATTGCTCGACAAACACCCGATGCCCCTCACCCACGTCGATCACCCTTTGGTCAAAGGGGTCCAGACTCGGATAAAGGTAATCGACTGCGCGCTTTTGGCCTGATCTCTGGTCCATCATCGTCCTATATAGTGTCCAAAGACTGCGCCGCATCGCGGCCGTGTGCAAGGAGTTCTGCATGACCACCACCATCGATCCCGCCGAAGTGGCCAAATTCGAAGCCATGGCTGCCGAGTGGTGGGACCCAAACGGCAAGTTCAAACCGCTGCATCTGATGAACCCCTGCCGATTGGATTACATCACCAGCCAGATCGCCGCGGAGTTTGACCGCAATCTTGCGGGGCCTGCGCCCTTTGCGGGCCTGCGGATTCTCGACATCGGCTGTGGCGGGGGCCTATTGTCCGAACCCATGGCGCGGCTGGGGGCGACCGTTGTCGGTGCCGATGCTGCACCGCGCAACATCCCAGTGGCGCAGGTTCATGCCGAACAGTCTGGCCTGAGCATCGACTATCGCCACACCACCGCCGAGGATCTGGCCGCAGCAGGTGAGCAGTTTGATGTCGTTCTGAACATGGAGGTCGTGGAACACGTGGCCGACCCATTGGCCTACCTCACCGCCTGCCAGCAGCTCTTGAAGCCCGGCGGGTTGATGATCTGCTCCACCCTCAACCGCAATACGAAATCCTTTCTGATGGCGATCATCGGGGCGGAATGGGTCATGCGCTGGCTGCCCAAAGGCACCCATGACTGGGCCAAGTTCATCACCCCGGATGAGCTTTATGGTCTGATCCGCCAAGCCGGCCTTGATCCGGTGGACAAGAAGGGGATGGTGTTCAACCCCGTCTCATGGCGCTGGGCCGTGTCGGATCGGGATCTGTCGGTCAACTATGTGACCGCAAGCATCAAGCGGTAAACAGTCTCTAACCTGCCGGTTAGAGACTGTCTCAGGCGATCAAACCCCTTCGCTGGACCGCGCCCAAAGGTTGAGGTCCGGCTCTTCGGCAATCGCGTCAATCCGCGCCAGTTCATCAGCGGTAAAGCTGGTGTTGGCCACGGCGCCCACGCAATCCACCACCTGCTCTGGCTTGGATGCCCCGATCAGCGCGCTGGTGATGCGCCCGTCCCGCAGAACCCAAGCCAGCGCCATCTGCGCCAGCGTCTGACCGCGCGCCTCGGCAATCGCGTTCAGCGCCCGCACCGACTCAATCGCACGCGGGGTGATCGTGGCTGGGTCCAACGATTTGCCTTGCGCGGCACGGCTGCCCTCAGGAATGCCGTTGAGGTACTTTTTCGTCAAAATCCCCTGCGCCAAAGGCACAAAGGCAATCGACCCCACGCCCAAATCATCCAACGTGTCTTTCAGCCCGTCCCGTTCTAGCCAACGGTTCAGGATGGAATAGCTGGGCTGATGGATCAGCATCGGCGTGCCAAGGTCGCGCAGAATCGCCGCTGCCTCACGCGTGCGCTGGCTGTTATAGCTTGAAATCCCCACATACAGCGCCCGACCCGACCGCACGATATGGTCCAACGCCATCATGGTTTCTTCCAACGGCGTTTCGGGGTCAAAGCGGTGCGAGTAAAAGATATCGACGTAGTCCAGCCCCATCCGTTTCAGCGACTGGTCACACGAAGCAATCACATATTTCCGGCTGCCCCATTCGCCATAAGGCCCGGCCCACATGTCATAGCCCGCCTTGGAGGAGATGATCATTTCGTCTCTATACGGCCGAAAGTCACTTTTCAGCAGATCGCCAAACGCCTCTTCGGCGCTGCCGGGGGGGGGGCCGTAATTGTTGGCCAGATCGAAATGCGTGATGCCATGGTCAAAGGCCGTGCGGCAGATCGCGCGCTTGGTGTCATGCGGGGTGTCATGGCCAAAGTTGTGCCACAGGCCAAGGCTGATGGCAGGCAGTTTTAGCCCCGAACGGCCGCAGCGGTTATAAGTCATGCGGTCATAGCGGCTGGGGTCGGCGTGATAGGTCATGGGGCACCTTGTGCGAAAGTTTAGGAGACAAACCTAGCGCCCCGCACCGGGCAAGCACAAGGTGGCCAAGACCGCCCCGCTTCGACCTTGATCCCGGTGGCAGTTTGCCGCCGTTGCAGGCAAATCCCCTCAGGTCACATTGCGCATCCCCCCAAGGCTTGCGATACTGTTCCATCGAGTTTCGGGGGTAAATGATGGCTGCCGCAACGATCCGCTCCATGGGTCGGATTTGTTTTCTTGCGCTGGCCCTTGCGGCATCCGGCGCGCAGGCGCTTGACACCGTTGATTTCCAAGTTGCCACCGAAGACGCCCAGCTGATCCGCGCGCTCAAATCGGCCTCGGTGATCCTTGCCGCCGAAAGCGATGGCCAGACCGACGCGCAAGATATTCTCTCGGATGGCCGCGCCGAATATGGCGCGCTTCTCGACGCGCTCTATGCCCGTGGGCATTATTCGGCGGTGATCCACGTCTATGCCGATGGCCTCGAAGTGGCGGCGATCCCGCCGCTCGATGCCCCTGCCCGCATTGATCGCATCCAGATCACGGTTGACCCCGGCCCGCGCTTTGCCTTGTCGCGCGCCACGGTGAGCCCCTTGCCCAACCGGCCCAGTCTGCCCAATGGCTTTCGCATCGGCGCACCTGCTGAAAGCGGCGTCATCGTCGCGGCGGCAGGGGCGGCGGTCGACGGCTGGCGCGGCCAAGGCAACGCCAAGGCCAAGGTCACGGCGCAGGATATCGTGGCCAACCATGCAAGCGCCACGCTTTCGGCCGATATCCAGATCGCCCCCGGCCCGGTCTTGCGCTTTGGACGGCTGACCGTCACCGGACAAGACCGCATGCGCGAGGGCCGAATCCTGAAAATCGCGGGCCTCCCGGAAGGTGAGCAGTTTGACCCGGCCGAGCTTGACCGCGCCGTCGCGCGCCTGCGCCGTACGGGCGTGTTCACGTCTGTCAGTCTTGCCGAAGACGCCGCCATCACGCCCCCCGACTATCTGGGCATCACCGCTACGGTCGTCGAACAAAAACCGCGCCGCTACAGCCTTGGGGCAGAGCTTGGCAGCCTTGACGGGCTTACGCTTTCGGGCACCTGGCTGCACCGCAACCTGATGGGCGGGGCCGAGCGGCTGGAACTGGGGGCCGAAGTCACAAATATCGGGTCGGGCACCAGTGGGGTCGATTACACCCTTGGCGCCAAACTCGACCGCCCCGCCACGTTTTCACCTGACACCAATCTTGGCCTCGCGGTCGAATTCGGCCATCTCGATGAGGCGGATTTCTATGCTGATGTCGCCTCCACCTCGGTCACGCTCAGCCATGTCTTTTCCGACAGCCTCACCGGGCGGGCAGGCCTGTCCTACAGCTATGCCGACATCACCGACGAGGTGGGCGATGCCACCTATCGCGACCTAGCCTTGCCCTTGGGCCTGGCATGGGACCGCCGCGACAGCAAAACCGACGCCAAACTAGGGTTCCTGATCGATGCCGAGGCGAAGCCCTTTGTCGGCTTTGGCATCACTGACAACGGACTGCGCGCCAAGCTGGACCTGCGCGGGTTTCGGGCCTTGGGGGCCGAGCAGAGACTGGTTCTCGCCGCCCGCCTGCAAGCGGGTGCCATTTATGGCGCCTCGCTTTTGGGTACCCCGCGCGATGATCTGTTCTATTCGGGTGGGGCAGGCACCGTGCGCGGCCAGCCCTATCAATCGCTGGGCATCCCGCTGACGCGTGGAACAACAGACACCACCATCGGCGCCAATCACTTCCTCGGCGGCTCGCTCGAGGCGCGGGTGAAGACCAGCGAAACGATCGGTGTCGTGGGCTTCATCGATATTGGCCGCATCGATGTGGACGGGTTTTTCACGGATACCGGCGATTGGCACGCCGGGGCCGGGTTGGGCATCCGCTATGCCACCGGGGTCGGCCCCCTTCGGCTGGATGTTGCCGCGCCCGTGGGCGGCACCACTGGAAATGGGGTGCAGCTTTACCTCGGACTGGGGCAGGCCTTCTGATGCTACGCCGCACCGTCCCCACCCTTTGCCTCGCGCTTTGCCTAGCCCCGCTGCCGGGTCTTGCTCAGCAAAGCGACCGCGATTATCTGACCGCCTTTCTTGAGGACAACCTGTCTGGCGCTGGGCGGCAGGTGGTCATCACCGGGTTTCAGGGCGCACTTTCGTCGCAGGCCAGCTTGGCCGAACTGACCATTGCCGATGATCAAGGCGTCTGGCTTACCCTGCGCGATGTGGTGCTGGACTGGAATCGCGCGGCGCTTTTGACGGGCAATGTCTCGGTCAACGAACTTTATGCGGGCGAGATCATTCTCGACCGTTTGCCACAGACGGCCACGACAGGACCGGAACCTGAAGCCAAACCGTTCAGCCTGCCCGATCTGCCGGTGTCCATCACCGTTGGCCGCCTTGCTGCTGACAGCATCACCCTTGCGCCCGAGGTTCTGGGCCAACGGGTTGAAGGTCGCCTTACCGCCGCGCTTGGCCTTTCTGGTGGCGAGGGGTCGGCAAATCTGCTGTTGGAACGCCTTGATGACGGGCCCTCAGGCCGTATTGCCCTGACCGCGAGCTACTCCAACGCCAGCCAGACCCTCGCAATCGACCTTGGCGCGACCGAAGGGGCCAATGGGCTTGTGGTCAACGCCCTTGGCATCCCCGGCCGCCCCGAGGCCGAGCTGACCGTCAAGGGCAAAGGGCCGTTCACGGGCTTTATCGCTGATCTTGCCCTGTCCACCAACGGCGTGCCGCGTCTGACTGGGCGGGTGGTGACCCAATCGGTCACAGGTCAAACCGGATTTGCCGCCAACCTCGCGGGCGATCTCGCGCCCCTCTTTTTGCCGGATTATGCCGCGTTCTTCGGCCCCCGCGTCAGCCTTGTCGCGCAAGGCACCGCGCATGATGACGGACGGCTTGACCTGACCCGCGCCCATCTCACCGCCCAGGCGTTGGACCTTACTGGCGCGCTGTCGCTCGCCGCTGATGGCAGCCCGCGCAGCTTTGATCTGCAAGGCCGCATCGCCCAACCTGACGGTACGGCGGTTCTGTTGCCGCTCACCTCCGATCTGCCGGTTCGCATTCAATCGGCCGACATCGCGCTTGGCTATGACCGCGAGGACGGTGATGGCTGGACGACCCGCGCCAGCCTTACCGGCCTAGATCGGGACGATCTGCGCCTGTCGTCGCTGGTCCTGTCGGGGTCGGGGCGCATCATACCGGGCCAGTTTGACGCAAGCGTCCGCTTTGACGCCGAAGGTCTGCAGCCCACCGATGCGGCCCTTTCCCGCGCGCTGGGTTCGGTTCTGTCGGGCGATGCGGTGGTGAGTTACGCCACCGACACCCCCGGCCTGTCGATCCCAACGCTGACCTTGTCGGGGCAAGACTATGCGGCCCGCATCACTGAGGCGCGGATCGGCAGCCTTGCCGATGGTTTGCCGATCACGGGACAAATCAGCGCCAGCCTTGCCGATCTGTCCCGCTTTGACGCGCTGGCTGGCCAACCCCTGCAAGGGGCCGCCGAGGCCAAGCTTTCGGGCCGCCTTGATCCGCTGTCCGGTGCCTTCGATCTATCCCTGCAAGCCGATGGGCAGGATCTGGCCACCGGCCAAGCCCAGCTTGATCCGCTTTTGCGTGGCCAAACCCAAGTTTCTGCCCATATCCGCCGCGATGAAACCGGCATGCAGGTGTCGAACGGCACGCTTGCAGGCAATGGCATCTCCGGCAGCCTGACGGGCCGCCTCTCAAGTGATGCCAGCGACCTTGCGGCCACGCTGGTGCTGCAGGATCTTTCCGTGCTGGGCAGCGGCTATGGCGGCGCCACTTCCGCCGAGGTTCGGCTGATCGGCCCCTTGGACCGCGCCCATATCACGGCCACGGCCACCGGCCAGCGCCTCCGCCTTGGCAATCCCGAGGTGGACAGGCTTCTGGCCGGGCAAAGCCGCCTTGCCGCCGATCTAGATGTGCAAGATGGCCAACTGCGCATCAACAGCGCCAGCCTTTCCAATCCCGAACTGACCGCCAATGTCACCGGTCAGGCCGACGGCACTCGGCAGGTCTTGGACATTCAGGCCCAACTGCGCAACCTTGGCCTTTTGATCCCCGAATTCCCCGGTGCGCTTTCACTCTCTGGCTCGGTGGTTAATGACGCTGACGGTGCGGTGGTGAACGTCACGGGCCAAGGGCCGGGCGGGATTGATGCCAGCATCAAAGGGCGCATCACTTCCGGGCAGGGCGATCTGACGATCACCGGACGCGCGCAGGCAGCACTTGCCAATGCCTTCATTGCCCCGCGCGCGCTGTCTGGCGATCTGGGCTTTGATCTGCGCCTTAATGGCCCCTTGGCCATCTCATCCCTTGCAGGCCAGATCACCCTGTCCAACGCCCGGCTTTCGGACCCGTCGCTTGCCTTTGGCGTCACCGGGATGTCGGCCCGCGCCGATTTGGCTGGGGGCCAAGCCAAGCTGACCGCCACCCTGCCGCTGACCACCGCTGGCCAACTGGCCGTCGCCGGCACGATCGGCCTTGCGGCACCCTATCCATCTGCCCTTGGCATCGCGCTTGACGGTGTCACCCTGCGCGATCCTGACCTTTACGAGGCCCAAGCCCAGGGCGCACTTAAACTCACCGGGCCGCTTGCGAACCAGCCGCTGCTGTCTGGCCAGATCACCCTCATCAAGACCGAACTGCGCGTGCCTTCGACCGGCTTTGGCGGTGCGGCGGGGTTGCCGGACCTGCGCCATGTCAACGAACCGGCCGATGTGCACGCCACCCGCGCCCACGCCGGGCTTTTGGACAGCGCCGCCACCGGGCGCCGTGGCAGTAGCGATCTGGCGCTTGATCTGGCCATCGCAGCGGCGAACCAGCTTTTCATCCGGGGCAGGGGTCTTGACGCTGAACTTGGCGGCGAGGTCCGGATTCAGGGCAGCCTTGCCAACCCGCAGCCTTCCGGTGCCTTTAACCTGATCCGGGGGCGGCTCGACATTTTGGGCAAACGCTTTGCCCTTAATGAGGCGCTTTTGCAGCTTGAGGGCGATCTGGTTCCCTTCCTGCGGGTTCTGGCCAGCACCGAAAGTCAGGACATCACGGCGAATGTCCTGATCGAGGGCCGCGCTGATGACCCGAAGGTCAGCTTCACCTCATTTCCCGAACTTCCCGAGGAAGAAGTCTTGGCGCTCCTCCTCTTCGGGCAGGGGCTCCAGAACCTTTCGGCCCTCCAGGCCCTGCAACTCGCCAACGCGGTTGCAACCTTGGCCGGGCGCGGCGGCGAAGGCGTGGTGTCGCGGCTGAGGCAGGGCTTTGGGCTCGACAATCTGGATGTGAAAACCTCGGCCGAAGGGGCAGCCGAACTGACCGCAGGCAAGTATCTGGGCCAGAACCTGTATTCTGAAGTGACGGTCGGCCAAGATGGTAAAACCCAGATCGACCTGAACTTTGACCTGACCGACAGCATCACCCTGCGCGGCAGCACTGGGTCTGGTGGCAACACCGGCGTCGGGGTGTTCTTGGAAAAGGATTACTGACGCTTGGCCCTGTGCCGTTCGGCATCCACGGCCGCCCCCAAAAGCACGGCATAGGCTGACACGTACAGCCACATCATCAGCGCGGCCACCGCCCCGATGGAGCCGTAAATGCGGTTGTAGCTTGGGAAGTTCTCAAGATAGAGCATGAAGCCCCGCGTTGCCAGAACCCAAAGCACGACCGCCACCAAAAGGCCCCATGACAGCAAGGGCGGTGGGTTTTTCCCGTGGTTCGGCCCCAGCCGATAGGCCAGCGCCATAGCCAGCACCCCAAGTCCCAGCCCCAAGGCCATATTGGCCCCCTGCAAGGCGCCAATGCTGTAACTGCCTAAGGGCAGGAACGCCACGACCAGTGGCAGGATCACAGCCAACACCAGCGCCGCCAGAACCAGCCCCACCAGTACAAAGGTCAGTGACACCGCCCGCAGTTGGTGCCAATGACCCGACCGGTTCGGCCTTTGGTGAATGGCATTCAACCCCCGGATCAGCGCCGCCATTCCCGCCCGCGCTGACCACAGCGCAAAGACCGTCGACAGCACCGTCGTCACCCCAAGGTTCGAGGAATTGACGGACATCAGCCCCTCAACTTGGTCAGAAATCAGCGTGAACACGTCGGGCGGCAAGACGGGGCGCAACAGGTTCATCTCTTGTCGGATCACATCGGGGTCCGACACAAAGCCCCAAATGGCGATCACCGCCGCAGCAGCGGGAAAGATCGCTAGAAAGCCGTAAAAGGCCACCCCCGCCGCGATCAGATCCAGTTCAGCCTGCTCTGTGCGCCGGTAAAAGCGCCACAGGGCCGCAAGAACATTGGGGGGAACAAACTGACGCATGGGGCCAAGATGCGGCAGCCGCGCCCGTTCGGCAAGCGACTAGAGCCGAAACCCCTCGGGGATCGTATCGCGCCCTTCCAGAACCAGATCGACCATCGTGGTTGCAACCTTGGGCGCCATGCCAAAGCCAATCTTGAACCCGCCATTCGCGACAAACTCACCCGGCCGTCCCGGCCAAGCGCCCAAAAGGGGGGCGCGTGTCTTGGCGCGGGGGCGGATACCGGCCCAACGCTCCACCACCGGCGCACCCGCCAGCACCGGAAGCGCGGCAATCGCGCGGGCGTGAATCGTCTCTAACTGGCCGTCTGTGCCGGATTCATTGTCCCAAACCGTCTCGCTGGTGGAGCCAATTGCAACAGTGCCGTCAGAATGGGGGATGATGTGCAAACTGTCGGCGTAAAGCTGCGGCGCGTCGCGGGCATCGAACTGCAAGCTAATAGCCTGCCCCTTCACCCCATCGCCCACCGGGCGCCCCAGATCAGCCGTCAGGTCGCGCAACCCCTGCACCCCCGTGGCCCAGATCACCGGGCCTTCATGTGCGCCGTCTCCCAGAACCACCTCACCGCCCTTGGCCTGAATGGCCGCCACCAGCGCCGCCGAGGCCATCCGCGGATGCAGCCGCGCCGAGAGCGTGTCTTGCACCACCCAGCCCGAAGGGCTTGCCGGTTCCCAAGCCCCGCCCGTCGCCGGAATTACCCGCCACTCGGCCCGGTCCTGCCACAGCGCCCGCGCCGTCTCGCCCCGCGTCTGGGCAAGCACAACCGCCGCCGCGTCGGCCAAGGGCTGAACCCGCCCGACCCGGCCATAGCCCGTCGGCAAGCCCGAGGCGTCAGAGACCCCGCCCCAAAACGCCTCGGCCATCAAGAGGCTGTCCAGCTGAAACGCCTTCTTCGGGTTCCAATTCTCCGGCACATGTGGCGACAAGGCGCCCACGATCCCGCCCGACGATCCCGCTCCGATCTGCACAGCCTCGATCAGCCGCACCCGCGCCCCGCGCCGTGCCGCCTCCCACGCGATGCACAGGCCAAAGGCTCCCCCGCCCCGCACTGTCAGATCGACACTTGCCATTCCGGCCCGCCTTCCCCATGGTCCGCCCGATTGCGGAGATACGGCAGATGACGGGCGGCGAACAGGGGCAAGGCCATGATCTGGGCGGGCTAGACTGGCGCGATGGCGTCATCCCGGTGTCGCGCCGCTTTGACGATCCGTATTTCTCGCTGAACGAGGGGCTGGCCGAGACGGGCCATGTCTTTCTGGCCGGAAACAACCTGCCCGCCCGCCTGCGCCCCGGCTTTCAGGTGGCCGAACTTGGCTTTGGCACCGGGTTGAACCTTTTGGCCCTGCACCTGTGCAATCCCGGCCATCCCATCCGCTTTACCAGCTTTGAAGCCTTCCCGCTGGACAGTGCCGACATCGCCCGCGCGCTGGACCATTTCCCGCGGACCCGCGCGGTGGCTGCCCCCTTTTTGACCGCATGGGCCAAAGGGGAACGGCGCTTTGAAATCGGCTCGATCTCCGCAGAGATCATCATCGGTGATGCCCGCGAAACCCTGCCGAAATGGCAGGGCCGTTCGGATGCCTGGTTTCTCGACGGGTTTTCGCCCGCCAAGAACCCCGAGCTTTGGTCATCCGACCTGATGGCCGAAGTCGCCCGCCACACCGCGCCCGGCGGCACCTTTGCCACCTACACCGCCGCAGGCCACGTCCGCCGCGCGCTGGCTGACGCGGGCTTCGCGGTTGATCGCCGCCCCGGCCATGGCCGCAAGCGGCATATGACGGTGGGGGTCATGGCATGAAGCCATCGCATCTAGGCATCGGGCTGATGATCGCCGCCATGCTGTCGTTTTCGGTGCAGGACGGGCTGTCGCGCTATCTGGCGGAAACCTACAACACGCCCATGGTTGTGGCCTTCCGCTATTGGGTCTTTGCTGTCTATGTCATGATCCTTGCCGCCCGCCGCCCCGAGGGATTTCGCGCCGCGATTCACTCCACCCGCTTGCCCGTCCATGTGCTGCGTGCGCTGCTTTTGGTGATCGAGATCGCCATCATGATCTGGGCCTATACCATCATCGGCCTGATCGAGACGCATGCCGTCTTTGCCTTTTGCCCCTTGATGGTGGTGGCGCTGTCTGGCCCTCTCTTGGGGGAAAAGCTGGACCGCCAACGCCTGATCGCGCTGGCCGTCGGGATGGCGGGGGTCATGATCATCCTACGCCCCGGCACGGGAGTGTTCAGTTGGGCTGCCGTGCTGCCCCTCGTCTCGGCCTTTTTCTTCGCGCTTTACTCGGTCCTCACCCGCCTCACCGCGCGGGCCGAGCCGAACTTCCCCTCTTTCTTCTGGCCCGCCGTGATTGGCGCGGTGGTGATGACCTTTATCGGCGTGCCAAAATGGCAAGAGGTGGCAGTGCATGACTGGCCATGGATGTTCGCCTATGCCGCCGTGTCGGTGCTGTCGAACTGGCTTTTGCTGAAAACCTATGAACTGGCCGAGGCCAGTGCGGTGCAGCCGTTTGCCTATATGCAATTCGTGTTCATCACCGTGATTGGCATCTTCGTCTTTGGCGAAAGCCTGTCTGTGGTGGTTGTGCTGGGGGTCGCGCTGGTTGTAGCGGCAGGGATTTATGCCCTTTGGTCGGAAAGAAAGCCCAACCATGGCTGAGCAGAACAGCCGCATTGGCACCCTGATGTTCTGCACGGCCATGTTCATCTTTGCCGCGCAGGACGGAATCTCTCGCCACCTTGGCAGCCACTACAACGTGTTCAGCATTGTGATGCTGCGCTACTGGGTTTTTGCTGCCTTCGGGGTCTTGCTGTTGCAGCGTGCCCATGGCTCGATTCGCCCGGCCTTTGCAACGCCCCATCCTGTCCGGCAGGCGATACGTGGCCTTCTGCTGGCAGTGCAAATCTGCATCATGCAGTTGGCTTTCGTTACATTGGGCCTGATCGAAAGCCATGCCGTCTTTGTCACCGCGCCGCTGATCGTGGCGGCGCTTTCAGGTCCGCTTCTAGGCGAAAAGGTGGGATGGCGGCGCTGGACGGCCATCGGAGTGGGCTGCATGGGCGTCCTTGTGGTCCTAAAGCCCGGGGCAGGGGTGTTCTCCCTTTGGTCTCTCGTTCCACTTTTGGGCGCTCTTCTCTACGCGCTTTACGGCCTCTTGACCCGCTATGTCGGCCGGGCCGACAGCAGCGCTATTAGCTTTTTCTGGATGGGAATGATGGGTGCGCTGGCAATGACTGTGCCGGGCCTTTGGCTGTGGAAACCCATGACCCTGGTTGATTCTTTTTGGATGGCCACACTTTGCTGCACCGGCATCATTGGCCATTGGTTGCTAATTCGCAGCTATGAAATCACTGAGGCCAGCGTTGTGCAGCCCTTTGCCTATCTACAACTGGTGTTCATCGCGATGTTCGGAATCACCATCTTTGGCGAGGTGCTGCGTTGGAACGTAGCCCTTGGCGCGCTTATTGTTGTGGCGGCGGGTCTCTTTACGCTCTGGCGTCAGCGCGTCCGCGCGCAGGCCGAGGCCGCTAACCGCCGCTCAGTTCAGACATAACCCGCACCGGCCCCGCCTCGCCCTTCAGCCGCTGGCGATAGATCACAAGGCTTTCGGTCACCCGCATCACATAGGTGCGGGTTTCGGCAAAGGGGATCGTCTCGACCCAATCTACCGGATCATCCCTGCGCGGATCGCCAAACTCGCTGACCCAGCGGCGCGGGCGGCCGGGGCCAGCGTTGTAGCCCGCCGCCACCATGGCGACCGTCGGGCCGAATTCTTCGATCATCTGCGCGAGATAGGCCGCGCCCAAGACCGCATTGTGCGCCGGATCGGCGGTCAACTGCCGGGTCTCATGCGCCATGCCCAGCTGCTTTGCCATCCGCGCGGCGGTTTCCGGCAACAGCTGCATCAGCCCCAGCGCATTGGCGCTGCTGCGCGCGGTCGGCTCGAACTCGCTTTCGCGGCGGCTGATGGCCAAGGCGAGCGCCCGGCTCACCGCCAGCTCTTGCGGCACCATTTCGGGCACCGGGTAATAGGCGCGCGGCAGGATCCAGCCCTGTTCGGCCGCCTGCTTGGCCACCACCAAGGCCAGATGCGGCTCATCCAGCAACAGCGCCAGATCCGACAGCGCCTCCAGCCCCGCGCGGTCTTGCCCCTCGGCCAGATGCAGGAAGAACCGCTTGGCCTGACCCCGCTCGCCAATGGCCTGCAACAGCCGCCCCGCCTCTAGCACGGACGATTGCGCGAAGGGCGCAGCTTTATAGCCGCGCTGCGGTTCGCCCACCTTCACCAAGGCCGGGTCCAACACCAGCCCCAGCTTTTCCGACGCCAACTGGCCGTAATAGGCGGTTTGATGCTGTGCTGCTGCCTGATAGGCGGCCTTGGCACCCGCCACATCGCCCTTGGCCTCCAACGTACGCCCGGTCCAGTAATCGGCCCGCGACAGGCTGATCGGGGTGGCCACCGCCGCTTTCAGCCGCATGAAATGCCCCAAGGCCGTGTCGGCATCGCCCAGCTTGCGCAAGGCAATGAAGCCCGCCAGAAACTCCAGATCAACGAAATCGCTGCCCTCGGTCAGCTGATGCGAGGCGGCTGCCCGATAGGCCAAGCTCTCTTGCCCGTTGCGCATCAGCCAGCGCGCCACCAGTGCGCGGCGGTCGGCCCATGCCTCGGGCCGGCCCAAGGCCGCTGGGCTGGTCGAGCGTTCAACCAAAAATGCCGCCGCATCGGGGTAATTCTCGCGCCGCATCCGCCACGTAAAGCGTTCATAGGCCAGCCCCGGATCGTCACGCAAAGCCTGCGGCACGGCATCGATTAACCCGCTGGTGCCGGGCTTGTCGGCATGCAGACCCATCCGCGCCTTGGCCAATGCCTGCCAACCTGCCGACACACGGGGCAGCATGCGCAAGACCTCGGGCGTGCGCTTGCCGTCCCACAAGAGATTGTCGAGCCGCACCTCATGCGCCACATCCATCGCGGCACCCTGTAAGGCCAACAGCGCGGCCTCTTCCGCCTCTGAGAATTTCAGCACCGCCCAAGCGCGATGGGCCTCGGCTTCGGCCTCACCGGGCCGCCCAGCGGCCATCAGCGCCTGCACCAAAGCCACGGCGCCCTGCCCGGTCTGTGGCTTGGCCGCCCCGAAATAGGCGATCACCCGCGCGGGGTCGCTGGACCGCGCTACCGCCACCTCGCCCTTTTGGCGCAAAAGCCCCAAGCCCGGCCAATCCGGCCGCTTGGCCAGAAACGCCTCGTAATCCCCCAGCCGTGCCCCCTCATCGCCTGCGCGCAAGCGACCCCATTCCACCAGATCCGCCGCAACGCCGCCGATACCTGCCACGGCAGCACCAGCGCCGGGCCAATCTTCCTCGCGTGACAGGCGTAACCCCTCGCGCAGCGCATCCTCGGCAGGATTCGCCTGCGCGGGCAGGGCAAGGGCAACCAAAAGCGGAAGGATCAGGGCAATTTTCATACCCCCAAACTGCCAGAGCCACCGCGCGGTCACAACCCGGGGCGCGATGAACTTTGCTTTATCGCCCCTGCTTGGCAAAAGCCCGCCGTCCCGTTAATGAGGCTCTCGTTTGCAACCGGGCGCAAAGCTCACCCCAAATAGGAGACGTGTCATGATCAAAGGGTCCATTCCAGCCCTGGTGACGCCGTTCAAAAACGGCGAGCTGGATCTTGATACGCTCAAACACCTTGTCGAATGGCAGATCGCCGAAGGCTCCACCGGCCTTGTGCCGGTCGGAACCACCGGCGAAAGCCCGACGCTGTCCCATGACGAGCACCAGACCGTGATCGAAGTGGTGGTGAAAACCGCCCGTGGCCGCGTGCCAGTCATTGCCGGGGCCGGGTCGAACAACACGGTCGAAGGCATCTCGCTGATGCGCTTTGCCGAGAAGGTCGGCGCCGATGCCGCCCTTGTCGTGACGCCCTATTACAACAAGCCGACCCAAGCCGGGATGATCGCGCATTACACAGCCCTGCATGACTGCTGCAATCTGCCAATCGTGATCTACAACATCCCCGGCCGGTCCGTCGTTGATATGATGCCTGACACCATGGGCACGCTTGCCAAGCTGCCCCGGATCATCGGGGTCAAGGATGCCACCGGCAAGATTGACCGCGTCTCGCAGCAACGCGCCTCTTGTGGCGAGGGGTTCATCCAGCTTTCGGGCAATGATGAAACCGCGCTCGCGTTCAATGCCCATGGGGGTGTTGGCTGCATTTCGGTCACCGCCAACGTCGCGCCGCGTCTTTGCGCCGAGTTTCAGGCGGCCACGCTGGCAGGCGACTACAAAAAGGCGCTGGCCTACCAAGACCGGCTTTTCCCCCTGCACGAGGCGATCTTCCTTGAGCCGGGTCTCGCGGGCGCGAAATATGGCCTGTCGCTTCTGGGCAAGTGCAGCGAAGACGTGCGCCTGCCCTTGGTCACCCTGACCGACGGCACCAAGGCCCGGATCAAAGCCGCCATGCAACACGCGGGCCTGATCTGACCCTCTCAGATTTGGCCCTCATCGTCGCCGTTCCGGCGCTCTTCGGGTGTCACACGACGAGCGTCGAAGACGACGAGGAGCTGTCATGACCGCCAATCAACGCGGCAGCCTGTTCATGGTCGCAGCCATGGCAGGTTTCGCCGTTGAGGACATGTTCATCAAATCCGCCGCCAAGGCGATGCCTTTGGGGCAAGTCTTGGCGCTGATGGGCGCGCTGGGGGTTCTGTGGTTTGCCCTGCAATCCCGCCGGGTGGGAGAACCCGCCTTTCCCGCTGCCTTGCGCTCGCGCACGATGTTGGTGCGTTCCAGCTTCGAGATGGTGGGGCGCCTCTTTTATTCGCTTGCCATCGCCCTGACCCCGATCTCGGTGGCCTCGGCCATCCTGCAAGCAACCCCCTTGGTCGTGGTGGCCGGGGCCGCGCTGATCTTTGGCGAACGCGTTGGGGTTTGGCGCTGGGCCTTGACCGCCCTCGGCTTTGCCGGGGTTTTGGTCATCTTGCGCCCGGGGCTTGAAGGCTTTGACGCCATGGCAGTTTTGGCGGTCATTGGCCTTTTGGGCTTTGCTGGCCGCGATCTGGCTACCCGTGCGGCCCCACCCGCGCTGTCAAACGCCCAGCTCGGCGTCGCGGGCTTTGCGGTTTTGGGCCTGTCCGGCCTCATCATTCTTGGCCTCCAAGGCGGCCCAGTTCTGCCCGATGCGCTGCCAATGGCCAAGGCGCTGGGCGCGGCTGCCTTTGGCATCCTTGGCTACAGCTACCTGACCCGCGCAATGCGCACGGGCGAGGTCTCGGCCGTCACCCCGTTCCGCTACACCCGGCTTTTGTTTGCCTTGCTGGTGGGCGTCGTGGTCTTTGGCGAGCGGCCCGATCTGGCCACGCTCATCGGCTCGGCCATGATCGTTGGCTGCGGTGTCCTGATCCTGACACGGCGCTAAAGCGTGGTCACCGTAGTGGTGAACCCGGCGGGCAAGGTCGCCTCCAACAGCTCCAGATCGGCTGAGCAATCGGTATATTGTGCCGCCATGCCCGGCGGGATCACAAAGGCATCGCCCGGCGACAGGTCCTTGTCGGGCTGACCCTTGGCGCGCAGGGTCATGGTGCCCTCCAGCACAAAGGTGAAATGGATGTCGGTGTCATGCACCGTGGCAGGAGGCGTGCCGCCATCAAACTTCGCCACCTGAATATTCGCCACCCCTTTAGTGCCCGCCGCAATCCCGGTGTCGCGGGCGATAAAGCCCGGAATCCGGAACGGCTGCCACGTCGCGCGGTCCTTCACATGATGGACAAACCGCTGCCCCTGCCATTCGCGCGCGGGGTCGCCTTGGCCGTTGGGAAGGGTCATGTGGTGGTCAATCGTAGTGATATGCTCGGCCGGAACCCCAATTTCGACCACCTCGATATTGGGCGAGGCATGGCAGACCCGGTGGCGGATTTCGGGCGGCTGGATCACGCAATCGCCTGCCGAAAGCCGCATCATCTCATTGCCCTGATCTTCATACAGGACATCCACCCAACCCTTGTAGCAATAGATCAGCTGGAACCCGACGGTGTGATAATGGACCATGTCCGGCACCGGCCCACCGTCCGGAATCCGGATATGGCTCGCAATGATCGACCCGCCCAAGCGGCTGGGAATGAGGTCGCGGTAATGCATCCCCGCCCGGCCAATCACCCAAGGGGCGGAATCTTTCAGCCGCCGCACCCCGTATTCGTGCAGCGTTTCCGGCTGCGTCAGGCGCGGGGTCAACGGCACCACCTCGATCTCAGTGCCATTTGGCGCGGTTAGATGCGTCTGCCCGCCCGCAAAATTCGTCGGATCATCGGTCAGGATGCGCAAGCGCCCCGGCGAAACCTGCGCGTCCCGGTCGATCCGCACCCGCAGCCCATGCCCCGACAAGGTCGCCACCGAGGGGTTGTCGGCGGGAAAGATGTTCTCCAGCTGCATGCCGAGGGTCTTGGTATAGAACGGCAAGTCGTTGCGCAGTTCCTGCGTCGGCAACAGCACTTCGGCGAGGATATCTTGGGTCATCGGGTCAGGTCCTTGGCAATCGGGTCTTTTTGGGTCCGGCAGTTGCGGGTAACTAGGGCGCGGCAAGCAATCCCGCCAGCCCCGCGCGATAGTCGGGGTAGTTCAGCGCCACTCCCAACTCGCGCTTGATCCGGTCATTTCGAACCCGCTTTGACTCGGCATAGAAACTGCGGGCCATCGGTGTCATCTCGGCCTGATCATAGGGCACGGCGGGCGGTTCGGGCAGGCCTAGAAGATGTGCGGCGTAGGACAGCACATCCTCGGGCGGGGCCGGATCATCGTCGCACAGGTTGTAGATCGCGCCCGGATTGGGCTGGGCGATGGAGGCGATGAGGGTCTCGGCGATATCGGCAACGTGAATCCGCGAAAACACCTGACCGGGCTTGATGATCCGCCGCGCGCTGCCGTCACGCACCTTTTCAAAGGGGCCACGACCGGGGCCATAGATGCCCGCAAGGCGGAAGATGTGGACGGGCAGGCCGGTTTCCAGCCACTGGCTTTCGGCCAGCACGCGCTGATGCGCCCGGGCCGAGCCGGGGGTCACTGGGGTCATCTCATCCACCCAGCCGCCCTGATGGTCGCCGTAAACCGCGGTGGTCGACAGATACCCCACCCATGCAGGGTTTGCCGCGCGCAAGGCATCGCCCGCCACCTGCAGGAACGGATCACCCGCCGCATCCGGCGCGGCTGAGGCAAGGACATGCGTCGCACGGGCAAGCGCTGGGGCCAGATCGGCGGGCCACATGAGGGGTTCAACCCCGGCGGAGCGCAAGCCTGCGGCGCGGGACGGATCGCGGCAGGTGCCGATCACCGTCCAACCCAAAGGGATCAGCCGCGCCGCAAGCGCGCTGGCAGAGTAGCCATGGCCAAGGGAAAGAAGCGTGTTCATGCGCGCACTATTGCGACAGCGCGGGGTGGCGGCAAGGCTTGATCTGCGACCGCCAATCGTCCAGCATCATTGCATGACCGATCCAGACCTTTCCGGCGCCCTGACGCTGAACAGCCCCGAAGCCTGCCTCGCCCATTACCGGGCTTGGGCCGACAGTTATGACAGCGGCTTTGCCGAGGGGATGGACTATCTCTTGCCCGCCCATGTGGCTGCAGCCTTCCGCTCGGCGGGCGGGGGCAGCCCCGTGCTGGACGTGGGCGCAGGCACCGGCCTTTTGGCCGAGCGCTTGCGCGAGATGGGGCAGGCCGGGCCGATCGATGCGGTGGATTTTTCGGCCGAGATGCTGGGTCGGGCGGCCGAAAAAGGCATTTACCGCACCTTGGCGCAGGCCGACATCACCCAGCCCATCGCGCTCCCGCGCCAGTATGGCGGCATCGTCAGTTCCGGCACCTTTACCGCAGGCCATGTCGGCCCCGAGGCTTTTGTGCATCTTATCGCCCTTGCCCTGCCTGGCGCCCAGTTTGCCCTGTCGGTCAATCTGCGGGTCTGGACGGCACAGGGCTTTGACCGGGCCGTGGCTGCCCTGCAATCCGCCGGGCAGATCACCGCCCTGCAACTGATCGAGGTGCAGATCTACGGCGCCGCCGCTGCTGCCATTGACCCCGATCACGCCGCTGACCGGGCGCAGGTGGTGCTGTTTCGCGCGACCTGACGTCATAAAGACGTCACTTGCAGCACCCTGCGCCTTCCGGTTTAGATGCGCGATCAAACGGAAGATGAATTTATGCAAGATGATCCCACCCCGGTCCTGACCCCGGACCACCCTGAACCGAAAGCTTTTGATGATGCCGCCGATGCGGTCGCCCGACTTGAGTGGCTTTATGAACAGGCGACCACCTTTCTGGCCCAACATTTCATCCAATCGGTGACCGGGTCCAAACCAGCCCATCGCATCCGCGCCTTTTACCCCGAGATCCGCCTGACCGTGACCAGCCATGCCGAGGTGGACAGCCGCCTGTCCTTTGGCCATGTGTCCGGCCCCGGCACCTATTCCACCACGATCACCCGGCCTGACCTTTTCCGCGCCTATCTGATCCAGCAGATCGCCCTCTTGATGGAAAACCACGCGGTGACGGTCCAGATCGGCCCGTCGCAAACCCCGATCCCGGTGCATTTCGCGGTGGCCGGAAACCCGTCGGTTTCGGTCCCGCATGAAGGCGTGCTGGAGTTTTCCTTGCGCGACGTGTTCGATGTCCCTGATCTTTCGACAACGAATGACGACATCGTCAACGGCACTCGCACGGTGAATGACGACGGGTCCATGCCGCTTGCCCCCTTTACCGCGCAGCGGGTCGATTACTCGCTGGCCCGTCTGGCGCATTACACCGCCACCGATGCGGCGCATTTCCAAAACCATGTGTTGTTCACCAACTATCAGTTCTACGTCGATGAGTTTGAGGCTTATGCTCGCGCCGCCTTGGCTGACAAATCGCTGGGCTATACCGGCTTTGTCGCCACCGGAAATCAGGAGATCTCCTCCCCTGACGGGCTGATCATCCAGCCCACAAAGATGCCCCAGATGCCCACCTATCACCTGAAACGGGCCGATGGGCAGGGGATCACGCTGGTCAATATCGGCGTTGGCCCGTCGAACGCGAAAACCGCGACCGACCATATCGCAGTTTTGCGCCCGCATGCTTGGCTGATGGTCGGGCACTGTGCAGGCCTGCGCAACAGCCAGCGCATGGGCGATTTTTGCCTTGCCCATGCCTACCTGCGCGAAGATCACGTTCTGGACGACGATCTTCCCGTTTGGGTTCCCATTCCCGCGCTGGCCGAAATCCAGATCGCGTTGGAAGAGGCGGTGGCCGAGGTGACGCAGCTCAAGGGTTATGAGCTGAAGCGGATCATGCGGACCGGTACCGTCGCCACCATCGACAACCGCAACTGGGAATTGCGCGACCAATCTGGCCCGGTGCGGCGTCTAAGCCAAAGCCGCGCCATCGCGCTGGATATGGAAAGCGCCACCATCGCCGCCAACGGGTTTCGGTTCCGCGTGCCCTATGGCACGCTTCTGTGTGTCAGCGATAAACCCCTGCATGGCGAATTGAAACTGCCCGGCATGGCCAGCGACTTCTACAAGACCCAAGTCGCCCGTCATCTGCAAATCGGCATCCGCGCGATGGAGCGGTTGCGCGAAATGCCACTGGCCCGCATTCACAGCAGAAAGTTGCGCAGTTTTGAGGAAACAGCCTTCCTTTAAGGCCCTTTGAGATGGCATTTCCTGCAGAAAACAAGGAAAAACACCTTGCATTTCCGCTTTGAAACATGGGAAGTCATGTCATCGCCGTAAGGTAGGATTTGCGTCGCCCTCCGGGCCCTGTAACAACAAGGAAAAGACAGATGACCAAACCGATGACCAAAACCCAGCTCGTCGCGGCACTTGCCGAAGCCATGGGCTCTGACAAGAAAACCGCCAACGCTGCCCTGGACGCCATTGCTGAGGTTGTCTCCAAAGAGGTTGCCGCTGGTGGCGCTGTGACCCTGCCGGGCCTTGGCAAAGTCGTCTGCCGCGAGCGTGGCGAGCGTATGGTTCGCAACCCCGCCACCAACGAGATGGTCAAGAAGCCCGCCGACAAGCAGGTCAAGTTCTCGATCGCCAAGGCACTCAAGGACAGCGTCAACGCCTGATCTCGATCAGCACTGCGTTTGAACCGGAAAGGGTCGCCCGCTGGGCGGCCCTTTTCGCTGGAGGGATGATGGACGTCAAAGCCATAGCGCTGGGTCTGGCCTTTGCGGTCATGTGGTCCTCGGCCTTTGCCTCGGCGCGGATCATCCTGATGGACGCCCCGCCCCTGTGGTCGCTGGCCCTGCGCTTTGCGATCTCGGGCGGGCTGGCCGTGGGGGTCGCGCGTATCCTTGGCCAATCTTGGCGCTTGCCCCATGCGCAAACCCGCGCCGTGGTGATCTTTGGTCTGTGCCAGAACGCGCTGTATCTGGGGCTGTTCTTCGTCGCGATGCAAAAGATCGAAGCCTCACTCGCGTCGATCATCGCCTCGTCCATGCCGCTGATCGTCGCCGGTCTGGGTTGGGGGTTCCGGGGTGAGCGGGTTGCGCCGCTTGGGATTGTTGGCTTGGTCGCCGGATTTGCCGGTGTGGCTCTCATCATGGGCAGCCGATTGCAAGGTGGGGCTGATCTGATGTCGGTGGGCCTGTGCGTGATTGGCGCAACCGCCCTCGCGGTGGCCACGCTTTCGGTGCGGGGCGCCAGTGCGGGGGGCAATCTTCTCATGGTGGTGGGTTTGCAGATGCTGGTGGGGTCTGCCGCGCTGGCCGTCGTTGCCCTGCTGACCGAACCCTTTGCCTTTACCCCGACTCTGCGGCTGGCCTTGGCCTTTGCCTATCAGATCATGGTGCCCGGTTTGGCGGCAACACTGATCTGGTTCCACCTGATCGGCCGCATCGGCGCGGTCAAAGCCTCAGCCTTCCACTTTCTGAACCCATTTTTCGGCGTGGGCATCGCAGCACTTTTGCTGGGGGAAACCATCACCGGGCTGGACATGATTGGCGTCGCGATTGCTGCTGGCGGGATCCTTGCCGTGCAACTGGCCAGAATTCGCGGGGCAGGCGCTTAGCGCGTCTCGCCCAAGATATCGCGCAGCAACGACCGCACCGGGTCTTGCTGTTGCCCGACGCCACCTGTCTGCCCTGTGCCACCAAGACCCGGACTGGGGTTCTGGAACACTCCCAATCCCGGCGCTTCGTCTGGCCGGGCTCGCGGGCTGGGCACGATCATCGGCAATTCCTGCACCGGCAGCCCATCATGCACGCGCATCATCACCTCGCGCCAGATTTCCGCTGGCAGTCCGCCCCCGGTCACCCCTTCCAAGGGTGTGTTGTCGTCATAGCCCATCCAGACCCCTGCGACGTAATCGGCGGTAAAGCCCACGAACCACGCATCGCGCCCCGCCGATGTGGTGCCTGTCTTGCCCGCCGCAGGCCGCCCATCCAGCCGCGCCCGCGCGCCTGTGCCGTCATTGACGACCTGCGCCATCATATAGACCAAAAGCTGCGCCGCTTCCTCGGTGATCACCCGCTCCCCGATCCCGGTTTCGGTGAACATGTTCAGCTCTTCATTGCCCGGCACTTCCAGAATACGAATGCCAAAGGGCGCCACGGACGAACCGCCGTTCAAAATCCCCGCATAGGCCCCCGTCATCTCAATCAGGGTGGATTCACTGGCCCCAAGCGCCAGCGCCGGACCGGCGGCCAGATCGCTTTCAATCCCGAAATCGGCGGCGATCTGACGGACATTCTCGCGGCCCACTGCCTCGGACACTCGCACAGCGGGGATGTTGCGGCTTTCCGCCAATGCCTGCGACAGCGTCACCAGACCCTTGAATTCCTCATCATAGTTTCTGGGCGTCCACGGGCCAGAGCCGGGAATGTTGATCGTCAGCGGCGTGTCCTCGACGAAATCCATCGGGCTCCATCCCTGATCCATCGCGGCGGCATAGACAAAGGGCTTGAACGACGATCCGGTCTGCCGCAGCGCCTGCGTTGCGCGGTTGAAACTGCCCGCCGCCTCAATCTGGCGGCCACCGACCATGGCGCGCACCGCGCCATCGGCGCTCATCACGACAATCGCCGCCTGCGCCTTTGAGCCTTCCTTGACCTTGTTGTCAAAAACCCACGCCAAACCTTCCTCGGCGCGCTTTTGCATCTCGGTGTCCAGCGTGGTGCGGATCACCACATCTTCCATCGTTTCCGTGGTCAGGAAAGAGGGCGCGGTTTCCATCACCCAATCGGCGAAATATCCGCCTGATTTGGCCTGCGCCGCCGAAGACAATTGCGCGGGGTTGGCGCGTGCCTCATCGGCCTCGGCCTTGGTCAGATAGCCCTGCTCCTCCATCAGACCGACAATCAGATTGGCCCGGTCCTGCGCGCGTTGCAGGTTGTTGGTGGGGGCAAAGCGCGACGGCGCTTTCAAAAGCCCGGCGAGCATCGCGGCTTGTGCTGGGTTCACCTGATTGGCGGAAATCCCAAAATAGCGCTGCGCGGCCGCCTCAAAGCCCCGCGCGCCCGCACCCAGATAGGCGCGGTTGAAATAGATCGTCAGGATATCGGCCTTGGAGTACTTCGCCTCCATCGCCACCGCAAAGGGCAGTTCCTTCAGCTTGCGGTAGACCCCGCCCGAGCGGCAATCTTCTTCGTATTCCGCCTCGGACGCCCATTTCGTTTGGTCATAGGGCACGCCAAGGCACAAAAGCTTGGCCACCTGCTGGGTGATGGTCGACCCGCCGTTGCCGGACAAAGGCCCGCGCCCTTCGGACAGGTTGATGCGGATCGCGCTGGCAATGCCGCGCGGGGACACCCCGAAATGCAGGTAAAACCGCTTATCCTCGGTCGCCACCACCGCATTGAGCAGATGCGGCGAGACATTGTCCGAGGTGATCTGCCCGCCAAACGTCTCGCCCCGCCATGCAAACACCCGGTCATTGCGGTCCAACAGCGTGACTGAACCGCGCGCCCGGCCATCCAACAGGTCGGTGACAGGGGGAAGCTGGGCATAGAAGTAATAGACGATCCCGGCAAAGATCAGTGCGGTGACGAATGTGATCCGCCAGACAATCCCGAAGAACAACTGCCACAGAAACCGAAAGAACCGAGAGATCAACCCGCCCTTTCGCCGCGGTGCAGCGGCGCGGCGCGGTTTGCGCGGAGGTTTGGGCGGCGGCGTGCTGGGTGCGCGACGCGTGGGTGTGGGCGCGCCATAGCGCCTATCTGCCACCAAGGGCCGCTGCCCTTTGCCCGTTCCCGCCATGCCTGCCCATTCCGGTATTCTTGGTTTTGTTACCTGTCACCATAACGGCTTCTGCGCGCTTTGCGAAGGGCAGTGGGCGATGATTCGCCTATCGGTTCCGCCTAAAAATGAGGCAACGGCGCAAATTTATGCAGCAGATACCCGGTATTCCTGACATCGGATCCGCTCGCGCCCGCCGCAAACTTGTGCTGCACCTGCGAAGGCCGCCTCATCAGCCCATGCGGCCTGCTCTCAAAGGGCCGAAGACTGGGGAAACAAGTTTTTTGGAAAGGGGTGCGACATGAAGATGATCATTGCCGCCATCAAGCCTTACAAGCTCGACGAGGTGCGCGAAGCGCTGACCGCGATCGGCGTTCGGGGCATGATGGTGACCGAAATCAAAGGGTTTGGCACACAGTCTGGCCACACCGAGATTTACCGTGGTGCCGAATATGCCGTGAATTTCGTGCCGAAGATGCGGCTTGAAATCGTTGTCACAGACAGCATGGCCGAAACCGTGGTGGACACCATCACCAAAACAGCCCGGACCGGAAAAATCGGCGACGGCAAGATCTTCGTCCTCGACGTGGCCAAAGCCCTGCGCGTGCGCACGGGTGAAGCCGACGATGACGCGCTTTAAGGGGGAACCGAGATGAAAAAACTGATGCTTTCCACGGCGTCCCTGCTGGCGGCACTGCCCGCCTTGGCACAGGAAGCCACCACCGAAGCGGTTGAAACCGTGGCCGAGGCCGCTGCCCCCGTGATGGACAAGGGCGATGTCAGCTGGATGATGGTCTCGACCGTTCTGGTGCTGTTCATGACGCTGCCCGGCCTTGCGCTGTTCTACGGCGGTCTGGTGCGGTCGAAAAACATGCTGTCGATCCTGATGCAGACCACCGTCATCGCCTGTGTGATGATGATCGTCTACGTGGTCTATGGCTATTCCCTCTCGTTTGGTGGCTCGACCAGCCCTTGGTGGGGCGGCACGGGCAAACTGTTCCTGTCGGGCGTGACGGTTGACAGCATGGCTGCAACCTTCAGTGCCGGTTACGTCATTCCGGAATACCTGTTCATCGCCTTCCAGATGACCTTTGCCGCCATCACCCCCGCCCTCATCATCGGCGCCTTTGCCGAGCGGGTGAAGTTCAAGGCGGTTCTGGTGTTTTCGGTCCTGTGGGGAACCTTCTCGTATTTCCCGATTGCCCACATGGTCTGGGATGCCAATGGCTACCTCTTCGCCAAGGGCGCCATCGACTTTGCAGGCGGCACGGTGGTGCATATCAACGCTGGCATCGCGGCCTTGGTTGGTTGCATCGTGATCGGCAAGCGCATTGGCTATGGCAAGGAAAACATGGCGCCGCATTCCATGGTGATGACCATGATCGGGGCATCCATGCTGTGGGTCGGCTGGTTTGGCTTCAACGTCGGTTCGAACCTTGAAGCGAACGGCGGCGCGACGCTGGCCATGATCAACACCTTCATCGCTACCGCAGCCGCCACGCTGGCTTGGTCGGCGCTGGAAGGTCTGCAGCGCGGCAAAGCCTCGATGCTGGGCGCGGCCTCGGGCATGGTGTCGGGCCTTGTGGCCATCACCCCGGCCTGCGGCACGGTTGGGCCGATGGGCGCGATTGCGCTGGGCGTGATTGCGGCGGCGGGCTGCTACTTCTTCGTCACGGTGGTGAAGAACAAGATGAAGTATGACGACAGCCTTGATGTCTTCGGCATCCACGGCGTCGGCGGCATCATCGGCGCGGTTCTGACTGGCGTGTTCTCGGCCGCCGCCTTTGGCGGGGTCAAGGGCGACGACTATGCCATGATGGCGCAACTCTGGATCCAGATCGAAGGCGTGCTGATCACGATCGTCTGGTCGGGTGTGGTGTCCTATGTCCTGTTCAAGGCTATCGACATGACCATCGGCCTGCGGGTTGACAGTGACACAGAACGTCAGGGCCTTGACTTGACCGCGCATGGCGAGCAGGCCTATCACGGCTAAAACGCTATGATCGAAATCGAAAAGGCCCGCTTCGGCGGGCCTTTTTCATGTGCCCAGACTGATGAGCCCGGTCCCCAGCACCGCGAGCCCGGCCCCGATCCACCCCGGCAGGGCGGGGGCCTTGCCCGTGACGATCCAGATCAACGGCAGGATCAGAACCGGTGTGGTGGATGTCAGCGTAGCCACAATCCCCACATTGCCCACCGCCAAGGCCGCCATCATCAGGCTCATCCCCAGAAAGATGCCGAGGAAGGCCGACCCCCCAATCGCGCGCATACCTTTCAGATCGGGCAACTGCGCTGCGCGGGCAAAGGGCAGCACCATCAGCGCGACATAAAACCCAAAGCCCAGACCTGACCGGATTGCCATGGCGGTAAAGGGCTCCACCCCATCAGCCATTGCGGGCCGTGCCAGCAGACTGCCACCGGCCTGCCCAAGGCTGGTAATAACCCCCAAAACCACGCCCTGCCATAAGGGCCGCGTCGGGCGATCGCCGGGATCGGCGATCATCACCGCCATCACGATGCCGCCAAGGATCAACGCAATGCCCGCCCCTTGCAGCCCGTTCACCACCTCGCCCAAAAAGAAATAGCCAAGGATCAAGCCAAAAGGTGCGGCCAGTGAAAACAGCACCGCCGTGATGCGCGGCCCGACGGCATAAATGGCCGCGAAATAGGTGGTCGACGCCAGCATGATCCCTGAGGCCGATGAGGCGGCCAAGAGCCAAAACTGGTCGCCCGTCACCCCGCGCCATCCGCCCAGCACAACCGACGCAGCCGCTGTCATCAAAAAGGCCAGCCCCATTTGCCAGCGGCCCAGTTGAAACGGACCAACCCGGCCCTGAAGCCCGGCAATCAGCATGGCGGATAGCGAAAAGGCAATCGCCGCCGCCAAAGACAGGACGACGGCGATCATCTTAGATCACGCTGGCAATCGCCGCAGCCAGGATCGGCACCGTGCGCGTGTTCAGACCGGCAATGTTAATGCGGCTGTCGCCCACCATGTAAATGCCATGCGTCTCGCGCAGTACATTCACCTGCGCCTCGGTCAGACCCAGACGGCTGAACATCCCGCGATGGGTGGCGACAAAGTCAAAGCGATCAGAATTGGTCGCCCGGCGCAGCGCATCGGCCAGCGCCTGCCGCAAGGACAGCATGTTCAGCCGCACCTCTTCCAGCTCGGCCTTCCAATCGGCGCGCAGGCTGTCATCCTCAAGGATCATCGTCACCAGCCGCGCGCCATGATCGGGCGGAAAGCTGTAGTTCTGGCGGTTCAGAAACGCGAGATTGCCCTGCACCACCGCCTTGCGGTCGGGGCTGGTCAAGGCGATCAGAACGCCCGTCCGCTCGCGGTAAATGCCGAAGTTCTTGGAGCATGAGGCAGCAATCAGCACCTCGGGGAACGACTGCGCCACCAAACGCGTGGCCGCGGCATCCTCTTCCAGCCCGTCACCAAAGCCCTGATAGGCCAGATCCACAAACGGCACCGCCCCGCGCGCTTTCAACAGCGCCACCACCTGAGACCATTGGTCCATGGTCAGATTGGCCCCAGTCGGGTTGTGGCAGCAGCCATGCAGCAGCACCGCATCGCCCGCCTTCACCCGGCCCAGATCTTCCATCAGCCCGGCGAAATCGATGCCCCGCGTGGCGGCATCGAAATAGCGATACTCGGCCATGGGCATGCCCAGATACTTGATGATCGACGGATGGTTCGGCCACGTGGGGTTCGACAGCCAGACCGTCGCCCCCGGTGCCGACATGCGGATCAGCTCCAGCGCCTGACGAATGGCCCCGGTGCCGCCGGGCGTCGCGACGCTTGCCGCGCGGTCGGCATAACCGTCACCCAGAATCATTTGCACCATGGCCGCGTTGAACGCGGGCTCGCCGGCCAGACCGGTGTAGGTCTTGGTGGTTTCCGTCTCCCACAGCTTTTTCTCGGCGGCTTTCACAGCGCGCATCACCGGCGTCAGGCCGGTGGCGTCCTTGTAGACACCAACGCCAAGGTCGATTTTGTCTGCGCGCGGATCATCACGATACATCGCGATCAGCTGCAAGATCTTGTCTTGCGGCTGCGGGTTCAGGGTTTCCAGCATTCTTCAGCCTTTCTCGACGGCCAGATCTTCGTACATGCCCCATTCGGCCCATGAGCCGTCATAAAGCGCGTGGTTCTTGTGGCCCATCCGCTCCAGCGCCAAAGACAAGATGGCCGCCGTAACACCCGACCCGCACGAGGTGATGGCGGGCTTTGACAGGTTTACCCCCGCCGCCTCGAACACGGCGCGCAGATCGGCCACCGGCTTCATCGTGCCGTCCGGGTTCAGGAGGCTGGCATAAGGCACATTCTTTGACCCCGGAATATGACCGGCCCGCAGGCCGGGCCGGGGCTCCGGCGCCTCGCCCTTGAAGCGCGCGGCGCTGCGGGCATCAATGATCTCAGCCTCGCCAAGCTTGGCCGCATGGGCCACTTGCGTCACATCCTTGACCAAGGCGTGCTGGCGGCTGACGGTGATGTGGCGGTCGCGCAGCACGGGCGGCATGTCTTCCACCTCGCGGCCCTCGGCCTGCCATTTGGGAAAGCCGCCGTCCAGAACGGCCACATCCGTCTTGCCCATCAGCCGGAAGGTCCACCAAACGCGCGCCGCCGAAAACAGCCCAGATCCGTCATAAACCACCACCTGATGCCCATCGCCAATGCCCATGGCGCGCATGCGGCTGACGAATTTCTCGGGCGGGGGGGCCATATGCGGCAGGTTCGATCGGCTATCGGTGATTTCGTCAATGTCGAAGAACCGCGCGCCGGGAATATGAGCAGCCTTGTACTCGGCCTTCGCATCGCGGCCTGCGTCGGGCAGGTACCAACTGGCATCGATCACCCTCAGATCGGGGTCAGAGCGATGCGCCGCCAGCCACGCGGTGGAGACAAGCGTCTTGGGATCGTCGGCGAGGGTCATCGGCGTCTCCTGTCAGGGATGCTTCGGACCTAACCCGACAAGACCTTTGCCGCAAGTGTCGCGCGGCCAGAACCCCGCCCTTGGCGTACAAATCTGCGATTTCATGGGCCGCAGGCGCCAACCAGCGCGGTGCAGACCCTGTCAGTCGCGGTTGCCCTGCTTCAACAGCCGCGCCTTCTGACGGTCCCAGTCGCGCTTGGCCGAAGTCTCGCGCTTGTCGGCCACCTTCTTGCCCTTGGCGATGCCCAGCTTGACCTTCACCATGCCCCGGTCGTTGAAATACCACTTCAACGGCACCAGCGTCATGCCCTCACGGCCAATTGCGCTCCACAGCCGCGAGAGTTCCTTGCGGCTGACCAACAACTTGCGGTGACGGCGCTCCTCATGGCCCCAAGTCTTGGCCTGCAGATAGGGCGCGATATAGCTGTTGATCAGCCACAGCCCACCGTTCTCAATGCTGGCATAGCTGTCTGCGATGTTCGATCCGCCCTGCCGCAGGCTCTTGACCTCGGACCCCAGAAGCATGATCCCGGCCTCTAAGTCGGATTCGATATGGTAATCGAACCGCGCGCGGCGGTTCTCGGCAATCAGCTTGTTGTTCGGATCGGACATCTTGGCCATGATCGCCCCGAAATAGGGGGTTCAGCCCCCCAAGTCCAGAAGGGGTCGGGCATGTTACTGCAAATCAGCGTTGGGACTGGCCTTTTGCTGGCCAATATCCTGATTGCCGCCGTGGCTGCCATGCTTTTAGAGGTGGTGTTTCAACGCAGCCACCCTTGGATGCTGCGCGAACCCCACAGGCCAAAGCTGGTGCTGATGATCGCGGGTGTCTCGCTTTGGGTTTTGGGCGTGATCACCGCCGGAGTCTGGCTCTGGGCTTTTGCCTACCTGTGGATCGGTGCCTTTGGCACGCTTGAAGAGGCAGTCTATTTCTCGCTGGTCTGTTTTACCACGCTGGGCTTTGGCGATGTTTTACTGCCGCAAGACTGGCGCATCCTTGCGGGGATGACAGCGGCCAACGGGTTTCTCAACTTCGGCCTTCTGACCGCGCTCTTGATCGAAGCGCTGCGCCAAATCCGGCTGGGTCAGTTTGAGCGGCGCAAGTCGCGCTAACGCCGCCCTCAGCCGTTTTCGCGCAGAATGCTGCCCGCCAGATAGAGCGAGCCGCAGATCAGAACCCGCGCCTCGGGCGAGGTCGCCGCAATCGCGGCCAAGGCCTCGACCACCGAAGGCGCGGTCGTGGCGTCAATTCCCGCCTTAACCGCCGCCTCGGCGGTGACTTCTGCAGGAAGCGTGTTCTTCTCGCCGGGAATCGACACCGCATGCAGCCGCGTCGCATGGCCTGCCAAGGGCCGCATATAGCCCGCGACATCCTTGGTGTTCAGCATGCCGCAAATCAGATGCGTCTCACGCTTTGGCATCCGCGTCAGCGTCGCCGCCACCGCCTCGCCGCCAGCCGGGTTATGCCCGCCGTCCAACCACAACTCGACCTTCGGCGCGCTGTCGATCAGCGGACCATGGCGCAGCCGCTGCATGCGGGCGGGCCAATAGGCGCGCGTCACCGCGGCCTCGCAGGCGGCCTCATCCCGCCCCAGCGCGCGCAAGGCGGCAATCGCGGCGCCTGCGTTTTGCACTTGAAACGGCCCAGGAAGATTGGGCAACGGCAGATCAAGAAGGCCGTTTTCATCCTGAAACACCAGCCGCCCGCCCTCTTCGGCCACATGCCAATGCTGCCCAAAGGCCAGCACCGGAGCGCCCGACCGCGCAGCCTTGGCTTCCATCACTGCAAGCCCCGCCTCATCCTGCGGGCCCACAATCACCGGCACGCCGCGCTTGATGATCCCAGCCTTTTCACCTGCAATCTCGGGCAGCGTTTCGCCCAGGTATTGCTGATGGTCCAAGGACACCGGGGTGATAACAGTCAGCGCAGGGCGGTCGACCACATTGGTGGCATCCAGCCGCCCGCCAAGACCCACCTCAAGCAGCGTAAAATCCGCAGGGGTGCGCGAAAACGCGAGGAAGGCCGCGCAGGTGGTGATCTCGAAAAACGTGATCTCATCGGGGCCATTGGCCGCCACGCATTCATCCAAAAGCGCCGTCAACGCGGGTTCCGAAATCAACTCCCCCGCCAGACGGATGCGCTCATGAAACCGCGCCAGATGCGGCGAGGTATAGGCATGAACCTTCGCCCCCCCCGCCTCCAGCCCGGCGCGGATCATCGCCTGCGTGCTGCCCTTGCCATTGGTGCCCGCAATATGGATCACCGGCGGCAAGGACCGCTCTGGGTTGCCCAGCACCGCCAAAAGCCGATGCACCCGGTCCATCGTCAAATCGATGACCTTCGGATGCAGCGTCATCATCCGCTCAAGGATCAAATCCGAGCCGTTCATCGCGCCGCTCACTTTGCGTCAGCCGCCACGGCCAGATCGCCCGGAGGCGGCAGATCGCCTTTGATCGCCGGCGAAAGGCCCATCAACATGCGCAGAACCGTGATCAACTCATCGCGCATATCCTTACGATGGGTCACCCGGTCCAGCATGCCATGGTCCAACAGATACTCCGCCCGCTGGAACCCCTCGGGCAGCTTTTCGCGGATGGTCTGCTCAATCACCCGCGCGCCCGCAAAGCCGATCAGCGCGTTCGGTTCGGCAATCTGCACATCGCCCAGCATGGCATAGCTGGCCGTGACCCCGCCTGTGGTCGGATGGGTCAAAACCACGACATAGGGCAGCCCCGCCTCTTTCAGCATCTGCACGGCCACCGTGGTGCGCGGCATCTGCATCAGGGACAAGATCCCCTCCTGCATCCGCGCGCCGCCTGCGGCGGAAAACAGCACGAAGGGCCGCTTCAACTTCACCGCCCGCTCGGCCCCGGCCAAAATGGCATTGCCGACATAAAGCCCCATGGACCCGGCCATGAAACTGAAATCCTGCGCCGCCGCCACAATCGGGGTGCGGCCCATTTCGCCCTCGGCCACGAGCATCGCCTCGCGCTCGCCACTGGCCTTTTGCGCGGCCTTCAGCCGGTCGGGGTATTTCTTCTGATCGCGGAAATGCAAGGGGTCGGCTGGGGGCTCTGGCACCTTGACCTCGGTGAAGATCCCGCCATCAAACAACGCCGTGAACCGGTCGCGCGGGTTGATCGCCATATGGTGATCACAGGAAGTGCAGACGTTCAGGTTGCCCGCCAATTCGCGGTGAAACAGCATCGTCCCGCATTCCGTGCATTTGGTCCACAGGTTCTCGGGCACCTCACGGCGCGAAAACAGCGAGTTGATCTTCGGTCGGACGTAGTTCGAAATCCAGTTCATCGCCTGCCCTGCGGTCATGTGGTTGCCCCCTCAGATATCCCTCAGGGGGGCAAATTGCAACGCCGGGGGCCGGGCATGGGCAAGCACCTGCAGGCCCGGCCTTTCATCTTGGCAAAAATACTCCCGCCGGAGGCTTACCCGGCCAAAAGCTTGCCCTGCGCCTGCCCGATGATGCGCGCCAAGACGATCTGCCCCTCGGGCTGATCGGTGTCAAAGACCACTTCGGTGAACTGCTCGGTGCGGCCAAGGCGCGGGGATTCCATCAAGACGCGATGGCTCGCGCCCTGCTGGCTGTCCAGATGCCGGGCCAGCGCCGCATCGCCCGCCGCCCGCAACCGCGCGGCGCGCAGCTTGATCTGATCCCCCGGAACCTTGGGCATCCGTGCCGCAGGCGTGCCTTTGCGCGCCGAAAAGGGAAAGACGTGCAGAAAGGTCAGATCGCAGTCGGTCACCAGCTTGACCGAGTTTTCGAACATCTCTTCGGTTTCGGTCGGAAAGCCTGCGATGATATCGGCGCCGAAAATCATTTCCGGACGCAGGCGGCGCGCCTCTTCGCAGAACCGGATCGCATCGTCGCGCAGATGCCGCCGCTTCATGCGCTTCAAGATCAGATCATCGCCCGCCTGCAAAGACAGGTGCAAATGCGGCATAAGCCGCGGCTCGGTGGCAATCGCCAGCATCAGGTTCTCATCCGCCTCGATGCTGTCGATGCTGCTAATCCGCAGCCGCACAAGGTCGGGCACCAGCCGCAGGATACGCATCACCAGATCGCCCAGACGAGGGCCTCCCGGCAGGTCCGCGCCCCATGAGGTCAGATCAACCCCGGTCAGCACCACTTCCAAAAAACCCTTGTCCACAAGCCGCTGAATCTGCTCCACCACCACCCCGGCCGGAACTGACCGAGAGTTGCCCCGGCCATAGGGGATGATGCAAAAGGTGCAGCGGTGGTCGCAGCCATTTTGCACCTGCACATAGGCCCGGTGGCGGCCAAAGCCGTCAATCAGGTGGCCAGCGGTTTCGCGGACGGCCATGATGTCATTGACCTGCACCTTTTCGGTCTCGCCGATAAAGTCGGCAGGGCGGAGCGATCTCCATGTCTCGGCCTGCATCTTTTCATGATTGCCGATCACCCGCGTCACTTCGGGCATGGCCGCAAAAGTTTCCGGCTCGGTCTGCGCCGCGCAGCCCGTCACGATCACTGGCGCACCGGGGTTCTCGCGCGCCAAGCGGCGGATCTCTTGCTTGGCCTTGCGCACCGCCTCGGCGGTGACGGCACAGGTGTTCACCACCACCGCGCCCTCAATCCCTGCCGCCTCGGCCAACTCCTTCATCGCCTCAGTTTCATAGGCGTTCAGGCGGCAGCCAAGGGTGGAAAACACCGGCGGGCGAAAATTTGGCAGGCTCATGGGTGGGCGGCCAGAAACGCGGCCGACAGCCAGCCGTCAAAGACATGCGCCACCGGGCCGGTCATCCAGACACCATCCTCGCGCCAGTCAATCTCCAAGACACCACCGTCCAGATCCAGCGTCACGCGCCGCCCGGTCAGCCCGCGCAGATGCGCGGCCACGGCCGTGGCACAGGCCCCGGACCCACAGGCCAGCGTAATGCCCGCCCCCCGCTCCCAGACGCGCATGCGCAGGCGATCCGGCCCGATCAGGCTGGCAAACTCCACATTGGTGCGCTGGGGATAGAGCGGGTCATGCTCATAGCCGGGGCCAAGGCCCGCCACATCCACCGCCTCGGCGTCTGGGACAAACAGCACGCAATGCGGATTGCCCATGCCCACCGCCACCGGATCGCCCGCCAAGGGCAGGTGCAGCGGATCCACCTCATGCGCCAATGGCACCGACGCCCAATCGAGTTGCGGCGCGCCCATATTCACCGACACCCGCCCATCTGTCAGCCGCACCGCCGACAAACCGCCGCGTGCCGTCACAAGGGTGACCGCTTCCTTGCCAAGCTGGCGCATCATGTAATCCGATACGCAGCGTGTGGCATTGCCACAAGCCCCGGCGCGGCTGCCGTCATTGTTCCAAAAATCCAAACCGAAATCAGCCTGATCCGAATCGCGAATCTCGGCCAGTTGGTCAAAGCCCACGCCCCGGTTGCGATCCCCCAGCGCGCGTGCCAGCGCAGGCGTGACCACGGCGGTCTTCTGCCCGCGTGAGTCGATCACCACAAAATCATTGCCCGCCCCATGCATCTTCATGAAGCCAAGGCCGGAAGGGTCGCGCATCTGGTCCATGCCCCGCATATACGCCCCCCGTCAGGATTTCGCCAGTCACCCGCGCATTTTACCCTTGACCCCACCGCGGCATCCTCCTAATCAGCGGCCCTGTTGTGGGCCGGTAGCTCAGTTGGTAGAGCAGCTGACTTTTAATCAGCGGGTCACAGGTTCGAATCCTGTCCGGCTCACCACTTCATCCCGTTCGATCCGTTGAACATCACGTGACAGTGGTGATGCCGCCCTCGACAGCGCGGGCCTGTGCCCCTTGTGGCGTCCTCCCAACTTTTTTTGCCGATCTTGCTTGCGAAAGGTTCCGCCGGGCGACGACTGACGACAAGGACGTCGCAGCGCCCGAATCCTGGCAGCAGGGACTACTGCGCCAAAACACGCTTTAGGCCCGTCTGGTGCCCGTGTGGTTTGTGTCTGGTTTGCGTCTGGCATCCGTCCCGACACGGGAGCCGGACATCGGCCCCACGCAACCGCCCTTCAGCGCAACTGGACCGACCAGCACCGGGGCATAACTTGCCGTGGTTTCGGATCTCTCGGGCAGGTCATTGTGCATGAAGGGCGCGGCTGATCGGGAACCAGAAAGATGGCGGATCAAAACGGCCAACGGCGATCCTGATCAGGTCTGGGGTCAACCCGATTCTCCACAGTATGTTCGACCCGCAGTTTGGGTGGATGCGATGAAGGCCGCTGGCCCTGCGCCGTGCGATGACACCCGTCAGATGCGGGCCTTGAACTATGTGGTGAGTGAGTTGACAAAGCGGCCAAAGCTGACGGGCGAGAAGATCACCAAGCCCGGCTTCTCGCTGGACCTGAACGGAGGCCATAGATGCATTCCCACCCCATTCGCGCGGCTGTCTTTGACATTGATGGCACGCTGGCCATGCTGGACAAGGACACGGGCACCTATGCCGCCCTGCCGGGGGCTGTGGCTGCCTTGCGGGCGTTGGACGCGCGGGGGATGCCGGTGGTGGCCTATACCAACGGCACCTTCTTTCCGCCTGCGCATTACTATCCCCTTCTGGCCGAGGCCGGGCTGGTGCTGGCGCCGGGGCATATCTTGACGCCTGCCACGGTGGCGGCACGGCAATTGGCCAAGATGGGGGTCAAGCGGCTGTTGACCATTGCCGCCGATGGCACGCGGGTGCCCTTGCGTGATGCGGGGATTGAGGTGGCGCTGGCCGGGCAGGGCGGTGAGGTGGATGGCGTGATGCTGGGCTGGACCAAGGATTTTGGCGCCCGCGATCTTGAGGAGGCAGCGCAGCTTTTGTGGGCGGGAAAGCCGCTTTATGCCACATCCATCGCGCCGCATTTTGCCGGGGCCAAGGGGCGGCTTTTGGGGATTTCGGGGGCGGTGGCGGCGGCGTTGCACAATGCCACAGGGGTCAAGGCCAAGGTGTTTGGCAAGCCGGAAACCATCGGGATTGAGGATATCTCGGCCATGCTGGGGGTTCCGGCGCAGGAGATGGTGGTGATCGGCGATGACCCCAAGTTAGAGATTGCCATGGCCCGCAAGGCTGGGGCTTTCGCGGTTGGGGTGACGACGGGCACCGTGGATGCGGCGGGTTTTGAGGCCGCCGAGCCGGGCTTGCGCGCGCAGGTCGTGCTGCCGGGGCTGGAGGGGGTGATGGCCCAAGGCTGGTGGGGATGATCGCCGAGGGCCAGCTTTCGCGTATGGCCTTCAATCTGGTTCAGATTGAAGGCAACCCCAGACAGGCAAGCCGTTGGAACTGTTGCGTATCGCGTTTGATCTTCTGAACCTGATCAAACGCGGCACGCGCTAGCAGGGCACCACGATGAGGCGGGGGCCTTTGGCTTCCATAGCTTCGGCAAAGGCGGTGTTGAAAGCCTCCGCAGTTTCGACCCGCACGGCCTGCACGCCGTGGCCTTGCGCCAAGGCGACCCAATCCAAGGTTGGCTCCACCATGTCGAACATCCGCGCCACGTTGCGGCCGGGGGTGGCGCCGACGTTCAAAAGCTCTCCATGCAGGATGCGGTAGGTGTCGTTGGCGAAGATGATGGTGCAGATATCCAGCCCTTCGCGCGCCATGGTCCAGAGGGATTGCAGCGTGTACATGGCCGAGCCGTCGCCAGAGAGGCAGAGCACCTTGCGATCCGAGCAGGCCACGGCAGCACCGACCGCTGTCGGCAGGCCTGCGCCAATGGCCCCGCCCATGGTGAAGCGCCAGTCATGCCCACGGGCGGTTTGCAACGGCCCGGCGACGGGCGCGCCGGAGGTGATCGCCTCATTCACCACGACGGTGTTTTCGGGCATGAGATGCGCGATGGTCGCCCCCACCTTTTCCAGCGTCAGCGCGCCGGTGGGCAGGGCGGGCAGGGCCAGCGGGTGCCGCGCATCGGGGGCGAGATTGGGCAGGGGGCCGATGGCATCGGCCATGGCGGCCAGTGTGGCGGGAATGTCCATGGTGATATCGGCCAGCTCCAGCACCGCCGTTCCGGGCGCTTCGGGCAGGCTGGGTTTGCCGGGATAGGCGAAAAAGGCGGTGGGGCGCTGGGCGCCGCAGAGGACGAGGGTTTTGACATCGGCCAGAATGGCGCTGTTGAGATCCACCTCATAGGCGAGCCGGGCCATGCGCAGCGATTCTGCGCCGCGCCTGGCACGGGCGGTGAAGAAGGGGGCCATCAGCCGCGCGCCGGTGGCCGCCGCGATGCGGGCGGCAAGTTGGGCGGTGGCATCGTCGTAAAGGGCGGGACCGTCCACCATGAGCGCTGCACCGGGCTGGCGGAGCGCGGTGACGGCGGCGGTGATCTCGGCGGCGGATGGCAGGCGCAGTGCCGGGGGTGGAGCGGCGGTGGCGGGTGCTGCGCCCGCCTCCCAAGCGGTGTTGGCGGGCAGGATCAGCGTCGCGATCTGGCCGTTCAGGCTGCGCGCCGCTTGCACCGCCGCTGCGCCATCGGTGGCGACTTGGGCGGCATCGGCGCTGGTGCGGGTCCAGTGCGAGATGGATTGGGAAATGCCGGCCGTATCGCCTTTGAGCGGGCTTTCGTGGCGCAGGTGATAGGTGGCGTGTTCGCCCATGACATTCAGCACGCCCGACTGCGCCTTGCGGGCGTTGTGCAGGTTGGCAAAGGCGTTGCCAAAGCCGGGGGCAAGGTGGAGAAGCGTCGCTGCCACGCGGCGCGACATGCGATAGTAGCCGTCTGCCGCGCCTGAGGTGCCGCCTTCGAAGAGGCACAGGATGCAGCGCATCTGCGGATGGTCGTCCAAGGCGGCGACGAAATGCATCTCGGAGGTGCCGGGGTTGGCGAAACAGACGTCAACGCCCGAGGCGAGCAGGGTCTTCACCAGAGATTCCGCGCCGTTCATCTGAGCCCCCAATGTCTGACCGGGCCAGTCTGGCCCCATGGGGCAGGGGAGGCAAGATCAGCCGTTCAGGAAAAACCCGTCATGCGTCTGCCAATAGCGCACAAGATCGGCGCCGCTGCGATGGGGCAGGCCAAGCGCTTGGGCGTCGTAGAGATCAACGCCCAAAAGGGCCGCCATCTGCCAGGCCTCGCGCGCCAGACGGTCGGCCTCGGCCCCGGTCAGGGTGCTTTCGATGCCATTGGCGGCCAAGGACAGGACCAGCACAAATTCCAAGGCGGGGTGATCAGGCCAGCGGGTCGCCAGCTCTCGTGTCAGGGCCCGTGCGCTGCCGCGACCGGACACCAGAAAATCGATGGCAAACTCTGCCAGCTCATCGCCCGTTTCCAAGGCGGCCCCCCGCTCTCCACCGGCCGCCCTGCCGGGCTGGGCCGTTCCCACCGGGGTAATTGGCCATGGCTGTGGGGGCTGTGGCAAGTCTCATGCTGCTGACCGGCCAAGGCCCGGCGTGAAAAGGTCACGCGATGTCGCGCACCAGCCAAGCGTTGGCATCTTTGCGGACCTCGAACCGTTTGGGCAGGCCCTTGATCAGGTCTGAGAGCTTGGCCGCCCCATAGGTGCGCGAATCGAAATCGGGATCGGCGCGCACCATGTATTGGCCGATCTGGCCCAGATGAAACCACTCGCCATCGGGATCGATGCTTTGCATGGCCTTGGCGATCAGGGGGATCGCCTCGATCATCGGGCGTTTCGTGGGTGGGGCGCTGGCGGTGCCCTCGGTGCGGGCGGCGGCCATGACGGGGGCGGCGGGGGCGGTGGCGGTTTCCGCCTCGGCCTCGGTCACGATGTTTTCGATCAGGATAAAGCGATTGCAGACCTTGCGCAGGCTTTCGGGGGTCTTGGACTCGCCGATGCCGATCACCTCAAGCCCTTCTTCGCGGATGCGGCTGGCGAGACGGGTGAAATCGCTGTCAGAGCTGACCAGCACAAAGCCATCGAACTTGCCTTGGTGCAGGATGTCCATCGCATCGATCACAAGGCCGATGTCGCTGGCGTTCTTGCCCTTGGTGTTGGCCGATTGCTGATGCATCACCAGCCCCAGATCGCGCGCCGCCGATTTCCAGCCCGCAAGCTGCGAGCTGGACCAATCGCCGTAAACCCGCCGCAGGGCGGGTTCGCCAATGCGGCCGACCTCTTTCAAGATCGCCTCGGCATGGCGCGAGAGCACGTTGTCGGCGTCGATCAGAACCGCCAGCAGTTTGGCCCCATCGCGGGCCACTTAGTAGACCACGACCGAGCGGATCGATTCACCTTTGTGCATCAGATCGAAGGCGTCGTTGATCTTTTCCAAGGGCAGGATGTGGGTGATCATGGGGTCGATCTCGATCTTGCCGTCCATGTACCAATCCACAATCTTCGGCACATCGGTGCGCCCGCGTGCGCCGCCAAAGGCGGTGCCTTTCCAGATGCGGCCGGTGACCAGTTGGAAGGGCCGGGTTTCAATCACCGCGCCCGCAGGGGCCACGCCGATGATGATGGACTGACCCCAGCCGCGGTGGGTGCATTCCAAGGCGTCGCGCATCACCTTGACGTTGCCGGTGCAGTCGAAGGAGTAATCCGCGCCGCCGATCTTGTCGAAGGGGGTCTTGGTCAGATCGACGATGGTTTGCACCATCGACTGACCTTCGGCCAGCTTCTTGGGGTTGATGAAATGGGTCATGCCAAAGCGGCGGCCCCATTCTTCTTTGTCGTCGTTCAGATCGACGCCGATGATCATCCGCGCGCCGGCCATTTTCAGGCCCTGAATGACGTTCAGACCAATGCCGCCAAGGCCAAAGACCACCGCCGTCGCATCCTGTTCCACCTGCGCGGTGTTCAGAACCGCGCCGATGCCCGTGGTGACGCCGCAGCCGATGTAGCAGATCTTGTCAAAGGGCGCGTCGTCGCGGACCTTGGCCAGCGCGATTTCGGGCATGACGGTGTGCTGGGCGAAGGTGGAGCAGCCCATGTAGTGATAGATCGGCGTGCCATCCAGCATGGAGAACCGGGTGGTGCCATCGGGCATCAGGCCTTGGCCTTGGGTGGCGCGAATGGCGGTGCAGAGGTTGGTCTTGCGCGACAGGCACGAGGGGCATTCGCGGCATTCGGGGGTGTAAAGCGGGATCACGTGATCGCCGGGCTTGAGCGATTTCACGCCGGGGCCGCATTTCACCACCACGCCCGCGCCCTCATGGCCGAGGATCGAGGGGAAAATCCCTTCGGGGTCGGCACCCGACAGGGTGAATTCGTCGGTGTGGCAAATGCCGGTGGCTTTGATCTCGATCAGAACCTCGCCCTCTTTCGGGTCATCAAGGTTCACCTCCATGATTTCAAGCGGTTTGCCAGCGGCAACGGCAACGGCGGCACGGGTGCGCATTTCGGAATTCCTCCCCTTATCAAGGGTCTCAGGCTGTGCCAGAACGTGTGGAATTGCAATTCAGGAAACGACATTTGACAGTGACTTTGTTCCGGGTTTCGGCCCTGTTTGCGGGCCGCATTGCCCCGAAGCGGCGGGGGGCGTTGGGCTGCGCGGTTGCGGTTATGGTGCTGGGGGGGCTCTTGGCCGGGTGCCTGCGGGCGGGTCCGATGTTGGGGCCGGTGGACGAGATGTTGCCCGATTTGCCCGACAGCTGCGGCCTTGCTGCCCTGTCTGACCTGCGTGGTCAGCCGATGGAGCGGCTGGCTGATTTCCGCCTGATGGGTCCGCTGCGCGTGCTTTGGCCGGGGCAAGAGATTACAAATGACATTGTGCCCACCCGGCTGAACGCCGAGGTTGATGTGACCGGTCGAATCCAGCGGTTGATCTGTGGCTGATTTCGGCTGACGCCTGTTCAGGAGAGTGCCATGCGTCCCTTTGCCCTGCTTATCCCTCTTGGCCTTGCCGCCTGCGTTGAGGCCGAAAGCCCGCCCTATCCCGGTGACATTCCGCCACCGCTGCCGCCCGAGGACAGTTGCGGAGCGCCTGATCTTCAGTTTCTGCGTGGGCAGCCTGAGACCGTGCTGCAGACCATGAAATTCGGGGTACCGGTGCGGATCATCCGGCCGGGGATGGCGGTGACGATGGATTACAACCCGACGCGGTTGAACATTGAAATCGACGAAACCGGCGAGATTTTCCGCATCAGCTGCGGCTGAGTTTCGCGGGACATCGCCCATTTGGTCAAACAAAGGCCCCCCGGACATAAGGTCCGAGGGGCCCCTTACCAACGCACCGTTTACTTCTGAACGCGATAGTCGGTGTGGCAGGCCTTGCAGGTGCCACCAATGGCCCCCATGCCTGCGCCAATGCTTTCAGCGCTGGCCACATCAAGGGCACCAGCCGCATCACCCAGCGCCTTGCCCTTGGCCAAGAAATCATTCCAGTTGGTCCAAACCTCGGGCTTGGCCTCAGAGGCCGGATCGGCCGCGTTGTTGGTGAACTTGGCCTCGATCTCGGCGGCGGCCGCGATCATGGCTTGCTTGGCCGCTTCGGCGGCGGCGGCATCATGCGCCACCTCGCCCGAGGCCATGCCGCCCAAGGTTTTGGCTGCCCCACCGATGGTTTTCATCAGATCCTTGCGGGCAATCACATCGGGATCGGTCGCGGTGACAGCTGCAAAGGCGGCCCCGGTCATCAAAAGCGCGCTGATACACAGCGTTTTGGCAAAGGTTCTCATCTGGCTCTCCGCTGATTGGACGAAACACGTTTGGGCTGAATTCAACTTCTGAAACTCAGCTTAGCCAGATCGATACCGCCCGCATAGGGACTTTGGTCTGAACCCTGCCGGTACACGAAGTCGTTACTGCAGGGCCTGCAAGACCGAAAGGCTGGGAAAGCCGTCTGGCACCATGCCGCGGGCCTTTTGAAACGTCTTAATGGCGGCCACGGTTTTAGGGCCCATCTTGGCGTCAACGCCGCCGGTATCAAACCCGGCCGCTGTCAGCCGTTTTTGCAAGGCGACGCGTTCCTCAAACGACAGCGCGCGTTCGTCACGCGGCCAAGGCGCGAGGATCGGTCCTGCCCCGCGCAAACGGTCGGCCAGATGGCCCACGGCGATGACATAGGCATCGGCGGTGTTGTAGGTCTCGATCACATGGAAGTTCTGGAAGATCAGAAAGGCCGCGCCCCGGTGCCCGCCGGGCAAAAGGACCGAGGCCGGGCCATGGTCTGGCAGATCGGTGCCGTCCGCCAGCCGAACCCCCATCGCTTGCCACTCGGCGACGGGCTTTTTCACCCGCTCGGTCGTCAGGTCATAGTTAAAGCCCGGCGGCAGGGTGATTTCGGCGCCCCAAGGCGCGCCTTTCACCCAGCCCTTGCCCGCGAGATAGGCGGCGGTTGAGGCCAGCGCATCGGTGGGATCATCGTCCCAGATGTCGCGCTTGCCATCGGCGGTGAAATCCACCGCAAAGGCATGCCAAGACGAGGGCATGAACTGCGTATGCCCCATCGCTCCGGCCCATGAGCCGCGCAGGGTGGCTGGGGTGGCATCGCCCAGTTGCAGGATCTTGAGGGCGGCGATCAACTCGGCTTCAAAAAACGCGCCGCGCCGCCCGTCATAGGCCAACGTGGCGAGCGCGTGCAGCGTGGGAATGTCCCCGCGCACCGCGCCATAGGCGCTTTCCAGCCCCCAGATGGCGGCGACGACTTCGGCGTCAACGCCATAGGTGGCCTCGATCCGGGCCAGCGTTTCGCCGTGGGATTTCAGGGCCTTAAGCCCATGAGCGATGCGATCATCTGATACGGCGGTGTCAAGATATTCCCAGATCGTCTTGGTGAATTCGTTCTGGTGGCGGTCATTGCGCACGACCTTTGGCAGGTATTCCGCACCTTTCAGCGCATCAAGCGTGGCGGACGAAAAGCCCGCCGCCAAGGCGCGGTCTTTGAAGGTGGAAAGCCACTGGGTTAGCCCCTCTTGCGTGCCGGTTCCTTCGGTCAACATCGCCTCCCCGATGGTTTCAGTCATGGCCGCTTCGGTGTCTTGCGGGCCTGCAAGGGCGGTGGTGGCCAGCGTCAGCGCGGCGGCCATGCTCATCAAGCCCTGACGGGCATTCTTCGCAAAGATTGCCCGCGCGTCGCCCATCCTTAGCCCCGCCGTTTGCGCACAATCTTGCGGGCGAGCTTGGCGGCCTTGGCATTTGCCGCCCCCGGCTTGCGCGGCTGGTAGCGCCCGCCCTTGCGGCCCCGGCCCCCGGCGGCGATGGCAGCGCCGTCAATCTCGACCAGTTCCAGCACAAGGCCACCTGTGACCGGCACCGCCTCGGCCAGTTTCACGACCACGCGCTGCCCGATGCCGATGGTCAGCCCGGTATCGGCCCCCATCAGCGTCTGGGTGGCCTCGTCATAATGGAAGAACTCGCGCCCCACGGCGCGGATCGGGATCAGCCCATCGGCCCCGGTTTCCTCGAGCCGGACAAAAAGGCCAAAGCGCTGCACGCCGGAAATCCGGCCCGCAAAGGTGCTGCCCACCCGGTCGGCCAAGAAGGCCGCGAGATAGCGGTCGGTCGTGTCGCGTTCGGCGGCCATGCTGCGCCGTTCAGAGTCGGAAATCAGCTTGGCGGTCTCATCGAGGCTTTCCACATCCCACGACGAGAGCCCGTCTTTGCCCCAGCCATGGCCTGCAATCAGCGCCCGGTGCACGATCAGATCGGAGTAGCGCCGGATGGGCGAGGTGAAATGCGCATAGTTGCGCAGGGCCAGCCCGAAATGGCCAAAGTTTTCCGCATTGTAATAGGCCTGCGTCATGGAACGCAGGGTGGTCAGGTTGATGAGCTCATCAAACTCGGTCCCCTGCGCTTGGCTGAGCAAACGGTTCAGATGCGAGGTTTTCAGCACCTGCCCCTTGGCCAGCACAAGGCCCGAAGCCTCGGCCACCTCGCGCAGCGCCTCAAGTTTCAGCGGCGAGGGTTCCTCATGCACGCGGAAGAGCAAAGGCTGCTTCAGCTTCACCAATTCCTCGGCGGCGGCGACATTGGCGAGGATCATCATCTCCTCGATCAGCTTATGCGCGTCAAAGCGTTCATAGAACGACACCGAGGTGACCTTGCCCGCGTCATCCAGCACGATCTTGCGCTCGGGCAGGTCGAGATCGAGGGGCTGGCGGGCGGCGCGGGCCTGTACCAGCGCGGCATAGGCGGCATAAAGCGGGCGCAGGACCGGGTCGAGCAGGGGCGCGGTCTTGTCATCGGGCTGGCCGTCGATGGCGGCCTGAACCTGGGCGTAATGCAGGGAGGCCTTTGACCGCATCAGGCCGCGCACATAGCGGTGCGAAAGCTTGTTGCCGTGAGCGTCAATTCGCATCCGGACGGCCAGACAGGCGCGGTCGACATGCTCGTGCAAGGAGCACAGATCGCCCGACAGGATATCGGGCAACATCGGCACGACGCGGTCGGGGAAATAGCTGGAATTGCCGCGCCGCCGCGCCTCACGGTCAAGGGCAGAACCGGGCGTGACGTAATGGGCGACATCGGCGATGGCGACCCAGATGATATGGCCGCCGGGATTGCCGGGCTGATCGTCGGCCATGGCATAGACCGCATCATCGCGGTCACGGGCATCGATGGGGTCAATGGTGACCAAGGGCAGATCGCGCAGATCCTCGCGGCCTTGAAGGCCAACGGGGGCGGCCTTGTCGGCCTCGGCAATGACCGGATCGGGGAATTGGTCGGGGATGCCGTGCTGGTGAATGGCGATCAGACTGACCGCGCGGGCGCCGGAGGGATCGCCGAGCCGCGCCACGATGCGGGCCTGCGGCAGGCCCATGCGGCGGTTGCCAATGGCTTCGCCTTCCACCAATTCCCCATCGCGCGCGCCGTTGGAGGCATCGCGGGCGACGCGCCATTCCTTGTCTTGGCCCTTGTCGATGGGCACAATCCGCCCGCCTTCGTGGCTGTCGCGGTAAATGCCCAAAACCTTAAGCGGATTTGATCCCAGCCGCCGGATCAACCGCCCTTCATAGGCGTGGCCCTCGCCCTTGACGGGGGTCAGACGGCCCAAGATCCGGTCCCCGGCGCCCAGCGCAGGATCGCCCTTTTGGGTGACGATCAACACCCGCTGGCTGCTGTCGACGCCGTCTTCCAACGGCACGGCAAACAAATCCCCCGCCGCATCGGGAGCCAGAATCTGCAGCACAGCGACGGGCGGCAAGACCCCTGGTTCCTGGAAGCGGCGCGCCTTTTTCTCAAGCGCGCCTTCGTCTTCCATCTCGCGCAGGATGCGCTTGAGGTCGATCTTGGCATCGCCTTTGATGCCAAAGGCTTTGGCAATATCGCGCTTGGCGACAAGGCCGGGGTTCTCGGCGATCCATTGGCGGATCTGATCTTTGGTCGGAATGGGGTTCATGGCCTTTGCCTAACACGCCATGACACCCAAGACCACCGCCCGCCCTTTCATCTTGGCGAAAATACTCCCGCCGGAGGCATCCGCGGCTGGCCACAGGAGCCTCCGGCGGGAGTATTTGGGGCCAAGATGAAATCAGCCGCTGGGGTTACAGGGTCAGCACCATTTCGCGGTGGGGGATGCCGGCGTCGTCGAATTCCGGGCCAATGGCGGTGAAGCCGAGGCGTTCGTAAAAGCCCAAGGCATGGGTCTGCGCGCCGAGTTTGACTTTGGTGACGCCCGGCACGGAGCGAAACCGCGCGACCGCCGCTTGCATCAGGTTCGCGCCGAGCCCGGTGCCGCGCGCCTCAGCCAGGACGCAGACCCGGCCGATCTTGCCGGTTTCGCCCAGCACCAAAAGCCGGGCGGAGCCGACCGGTTTGCCGTTTTGTGTGGCCAGAAGGTGGATTGCGTCGTCGTCCTTGTCGTCCACCTCATCGGCCTCGGAGACCCCTTGTTCTTCGATGAACACGGTGCGGCGGAGGGTGCGGCAGGCGGCGATGTCGCGGGTTTCCTCGATCAGCGTCATGCGAAATAGTCTTTCAGGATGCGGCCGTAGATCGCCTTTAGCTGGTGGATCTGCGCCACTTCGACCCGTTCATCGACCTGATGCATCGTGCGGCCCACCAGCCCGAATTCCACCACCGGGCAGTGGTCTTTGACAAAGCGCGCATCCGAGGTGCCACCTGAGGTGGAGGGTTCGGGCAGGCGGCCGGTTTCGGCCTGTACCGCGCCTGCGACCAGTGCCGAGAAGGCGCCGGGGGGTGTGAGGAAGCTTTCGCCGGAGATTGAGATGCGGGCTGTGATCTCGACCCCGGTTTCGGCCTGTACGGCCGCCGCATGGTTGTGCAGCCAGTCTGATAGGCTGGCCCCGGTGTGCAGGTCGTTGAAGCGGATATTGACTGTGGCCGTGCCTTTGGCCGGGATCACGTTGTTGGCCGGGTTGCCGCAGTCGATGGTGGTGATCGCCAGTGTCGAGGGGTCGAAATGGGCAGTGCCTTGATCCAGCGGTTGCGCTTCGAGCCGTGCAAGGAGGGAGACCAGCGCTGACATCGGGTTCTTGGCGCGGTGTGGATAGGCCGAATGGCCCTGCACGCCTTTGGCGGTGAACCAGCAGGTCATTGACCCGCGTCGGCCGATCTTCATCATCTCGCCCATCACGTTGGGGCAGGTGGGTTCGCCGACAAGGCAATGGGTCATCCGCTCGCCCTCGGCAGCCATCCAGTCGAGAAGCGCCACGGTGCCGTCGGTGGCCACGTCTTCCTCGTCGCCGGTGATGGTCAGGATCACGGCGCCATCGGGCGGGGTTTGGCGCACGAAATCGACGGCGGCGGCGGCGAAGGCGGCGACGCCGGATTTCATGTCGGTGGCACCGCGGCCATACATCCAGCCGTCGACCACTTCGGCACCAAAGGGATCGCGGGTCCAAGCGGCGAGATCGCCGACCGGGACCACATCGGTGTGGCCGTTGAAGCCAAAGCTTTTGTTGGCCCCTTTGGCCCCCCAGCGGGCGAAAAGATTGGCGATGCCGCCGCGGTCCACCCGTGTGCAGGCAAAGCCAGCGCCCTCGAGAAGGTCTTGCAAGAGGACCAGCGCGCCGCCCTCAACCGGGGTGACCGAGGCGCAGCGGATCAGGTCTGCCGTCAGGGCGGCGGGGTCAACGGGCGGAGGGTTGGTCATGGTATGTCCTTTCGGCGGGCTGGCTTTGGGATAGCGCAGCCGCCCGGCCAAAGGCAACCATGCCTGCGCCCTGTGGCCGATACGCAACCTAAGCGCGACAAGTCGGCGGAGGATTCAGTTTGGGATGACAGGGTGGAGTGGGCTGACTACTCTTGTCGCCAAGGACGGAAGCCGGGGAAAACCCGGCCAAAGGTGGGCATGGCAGGCAAGAGCATCCCAGATTTCGGGCGGACCCCCTTGGCATCGCGCTTTGGGCTGGCGGTGGCGCATGGCTGACGACTGGCTGTTGCTGTCTGACCGCGCCCCGGTGGCCGATCTGGCCTATGGTCTGGTTGAGGCGGGGATGTTCGTGGTGGAACTGCACCTGCCGCTGGATGAGGCGGCCGTGCTGTTGGATTTTCACAGCACGGCGGGGTGGCCCCGGACCTTTACGCTGTTTCATGATCCCTTGGTGGGTTTGGTGTTGGTGCATCGGCAGGGTCAAAGCGTGGCGCGCCATGCTCTGCCCGGCCCTTTGCCGCAGCATGCCTGCACCGGCCGGTTGAGCCTGCGTTTTGACGCTCCGGCGCGGCATTGGGAGATGCGGTTGGAGTTTCTGGGGCGCGAGGATTTGCCCCCACGCCGGGCGCGCGGGCAGAACCCTTTGCCGATCCGGCTGGAGGATCTGGAACAGTTGAACCACGGCCCCGCCCGGCTGTCGCGGCATGGGTCGGTTTTGTGGTTTGGGCTGACCCGGGGGGCCGATTTGCCAGCGCGTGCGCCGTGGATCGGGCAGCGCACGCCTATTCAAACCGCGGAAGGTCCGGTTCTGGCCGGGCATCTTAAGCCCGGCGATTTGGTGGCCACGGCGGATGGCGGTCTGTTGCCGCTGCGCCGGATCACGCGGCTGGACCTGCCAGCCTGCGGATCATTTTCCCCCATCATCCTGCGCGCGCCCTTCTTTGGGACCAGCCATGATATGCTGGTCGCCGCCGATCAGCGGGTGGCGCTGACCGGGCCTGAGGTGGAGTATCTCTTCGGCGAGGAATGGGTGCTGGTGGAGGCGGGGGCTTTGGTTGATGGCCATTCGGCCTTGGCCGAGCAGCGCCGCGCTGTGGCGTCGGTCTTGGTGCTGGAGTTTGACCATCCGGCGCTGATTTTGGCGGATGGCTGTCCGCTTGTCGCGGCTTCTCAGGGTCGGTCTGTGCCGATGCGGATGCTGGAGCCCTATGAGGTGCTGACGCTGATGGCGCTTTTGGGCCGGGCCAGTCAGCGCCGTGTGGCCTAAGCGGCCTTAGTCGAAAAACGGCGTCATCTGTGCCACGATGACCGAGTTTTCGGCCAAGGCGCGGCCCATCAGTTTGCGCTCTTCAGCGTCAATCTCATCGCCTGCGGCTTCGCGTTCTTCGATGGTGCCAAGGCCTTCAACCTCGAGCACCGCAAGATCCGCCTCTTTCAGAATGGCGACGGTTTCACGCACGGCCTCGGCCTCATCCACGCCGCTGGCGTAGATCATCAACCCGCCGCCCGTGGCCTTTTCTGGCAGCCCATCGCCCGCCTTGCGGCCCACCTCGACCAAAAGCGTATAGACGCTTTGGGCGCGTTTCACCTTGGCAGGCTTTTCGGCGGGGGTGCTGTCGGGTTTGTCGGCCTCGGTCATTGCGGCCTCAGTCCCGCAGGAGTTCGTTGATCGAGGTTTTGGAGCGCGTCTGTGCGTCGACCTTTTTCACAATCACCGCGCAGTAAAGGTTGATCCCGCCCTTGGACGGCATCGATCCGGCCACCACAACCGAGCCGGGCGGCACTTCGCCATACATCACGTCGCCGGTTTCGCGGTCGACGATCTTGGTCGATTTGCCGATGAACACGCCCATGCCAAGGACCGAGCCTTCGCGGATGATGCAGCCTTCGACCACTTCGGAGCGGGCGCCGATAAAGCAGTTGTCTTCGATGATGGTCGGACCGGCCTGCATGGGTTCCAACACGCCGCCGATGCCGACGCCGCCCGAGAGGTGGACGTTCTTGCCGATCTGGGCGCAGGAGCCGACTGTGGCCCAGCCGTCGACCATCGAGCCTTCATCGACGAAGGCGCCGATGTTCACGAAAGACGGCATCAGGACGACGCCCTTGGCGATATAGGCCGAGCGGCGGACGATGGAGCCCGGCACGGCGCGGAAGCCTGCGGCGCGCCAGTCGGCCTCGGTCCAGCCTTGCCATTTGGAGGGCACCTTGTCCCACCAATTGGCCCCGCCGTTGGAGCCGGAGATTTCATACATGTCGGTCAGGCGGAACGACAACAGAACGGCCTTTTTGGCCCACTGGTTTACGTGCCAATCATTGCCGCGCTTTTCGGCCACGCGCAGTTTGCCGCTGTCCAGCGCTGAAAGCGTGGCCTCGATCGCATCGCGCGCCTCACCCTTGGTGGCGGGGCTGATGCCGTCGCGGGCCTCCCATGCGGTTTCGATGGAGGCTTCAAGTGCGGCGTATGACATGGACGGGGCTCCCTGAAAGGTTCGCAGCCCTATAGCCGCCCCTGACCCATCGTGCAATCTTTCCGAGATTTGGCAGTCCGCGATCTGGCTGTGCAGGGCCTGCACATGCGAAAGGGGCGAAGTTCCCTCGCCCCTTTCCCAAACCAGAAGGCTTGCAGGTCAGAAGGAATAAACCAGCGAAACGCCCAGTTTGTTCTCGCTGCGTACGGCGCGGGAATCGTTGTATTCGGTCAGATAGCTGACCCGCGTGGCAAACATTTCGGACATTTTGAAATTTAGGCCCAGATCATTGTTGATCCGCAGGGCGGAATCCGATTTCAGAACATCGGTGTCATTGGTGGCAAACATTCCATCGCTGAGCCGGGCATAAAAGCGCGACGAGGCGATATAGCCGGTCTCGGTGTCACTGGCCCCGGTGCCGTCCTTGAGATAGCTGATTCCAAGGCCCGCTTGCAGCCGCAAGGTCATCTTGGATGTATTGATGACGCGGTAGCCCGGACCAAAGCCGATGAAGGCATCCGTTTTGACTTCATCGGCCAGCGCTGCCAGCCGATCCGAGTTCACTCGGCCAAGCGCAAAGACGTAAATCCCGTGGGAAAAAAAGAAATCGGCCTCATAGACGGCAAAGACGTCATGCTTGGTCTTGACCGATCCCGCGTCCGAAACATCCATCACCAAACCATTGTTCTGAGACATCGGTCCCCCCGCAGAGCGCAGGCGCGCGGCCAGCCGGAAATCGCTGAAGTCTGTCGCGCTGGTCTTGCCACTGTAGTCCAGCGACGCGCTGCCCGATATGCCGCGGCGGACTTCTGGGTTGCCATAGCGAAACGGGTCAGTGCTGCGGTCAAGGTCAACCTCAGTGGCACGGTCAATGCCGTTAATCTGGCCCTCCACCGTCCGGATGTCGGTGAAGGTGGTCTGCGCCAGCGCTCCCTGCGCGCCAAGCGTCAAAGCCAAAGCCGCAGCGCCGACCAACAATCGCAAACGGATCATGGGAAAGGCTCTCATAAAGAAGGCCCGAAAATCGGCGTGCCCCTCGCTTTATGCGCCTCCGCCCATCTGACCGCCCTGCTTTAGGTCAGCGCTGGTGCCGTTTAGCGCAGGGGACCATCGGGCGCGGCCTTTCCAAGCCAGCGCAAAGCCGTTACCCCTTTGACCTGTATTCCGTTTAAGGCTGTGTTTGATGAAAGACGAACCTCGCGCCCATCCGTTCCGTGACAGCACTCAGGATATTGAGGCGGCGCATCGGATCCCCGACACCCCGCAGACCCGTGCTCCGGCCTATCGTCTGGCCTTTGCCGACCCCGATTTCATGACCCGCGAAGAGCTGCGCCCGGTTCGGTTGCAGTTGGAGCTTTTGAAGCCGCAGTTGGTGATGGATGAGCGCGGGATCGAATCTACGATTGTGCTGTTTGGCGGCGCGCGGATTCCGGCGCCGGAACATAAGGACAGCGCCAAGACCCCGATGCTGGCCGAGCTGACGCGCTATTACGATGAGGCGCGGCGGTTTTCGCGGCTGATGACCGAACGCAGCATGGAGTCTTACGGCAAGCAGAATGTGATCGTCACCGGCGGTGGCCCCGGTGTGATGGAGGCGGGCAATCGTGGTGCGGCCGAGGCGGGGGGCCAGTCGATTGGGCTGAACATCGTTTTGCCGCATGAGCAGGCGCCGAACCGCTATGTCACGCCGGACCTGTCGTTCAACTTTCACTACTTTGCCATTCGCAAGATGCATTTCCTGATGCGGGCGGCGGCGGTGTGCATCTTTCCCGGCGGGTTTGGCACGCTGGACGAGATGTTTGAAAGCTTGACGCTGATCCAGACCAAGCGGATGAAGCCGATCCCGTTCCTGTTGTTCGGGCGCGCGTGGTGGGAGACGGTGATCAACTGGGGCCATCTGGCCGAGGCGGGGGTGATCAGCCCCGAGGATCTGAAGCTGTTTCAGTTCGTCGAGACCGCCGAAGAGGCGATGGCGGCGATTGATGCGTTTGAGACCCCCTGCCCCTAGGGTTTGGGGGCCAGGAAGTCACGCTGCCAGTCGGGCAGGAATTCCACGCGGTCGCAGCCGGAGAACCGGGCCAATCGGTCGAGTTCGGCCATGAGTTTTGTTTCGCGAGCCTTGGTCAATTGCACCCCGGCCTCGGGCCAGAAGGCGCGGACCCTGAGGACGCCTTCGGCGCGGTGGGCTTTGGCGTCCAATCGGCCGACCAGCCGGTCACCTTCCAGAACGGGAAAGACATAATAGCCCCAGCGGCGTTTGGGTTCGGGCACGAAAACCTCGATGCGGTAGTAAAAGCCGAAGAGGAATTCTGCGCGCGCCCGGTCGCGCAGGGCGGGGTCAAAGGGGGACAGGACGCGCAGGCGGGCGGGTGGCGGTGGGGCGGCCTCGGCGTTTGTCAGAAGATCGGGGCGGGCAAGGGCGGTGCGTTGCGCGCCATCGGCCCCTTCGACCACGATTTCGACGATCTCGCCCCGCGCCAAGGCGGCCTGCGCCCAAGCCCGGGCCGCGTCACGCGGGAGTGCATCCCAGAAGGCGGCGATTTCGGCCGCAGAGCCAAAGCCCAGATGGTCAAGCGCGCTGGTGCAGGCCCAGTTGGCCTTGGCCTCGGCCGAGACTTCGGCCTGCAAAAGCGGTGCGGGGATCACGCGTTCGGTCAGGTCATAGACCTTTTGGAAGCCCTCGCGCCGGGTGATCGCCAGTTGCCCGGTGCGCCACAGCCATTCCAGCGCGGTTTTCGACGGGTGCCAGTCCCACCAGCCGCCGCTGCCGCGCGGTTCGCCCGTGCTGACATCGGCGGAGGTGACGGGGCCATGGGCGGCGATGTGGTTCAGGATGCGGTCGAACTGCGCCTCATAACCATCGCGGAACCAGCGCTGCCAACTGCCGTGCAAACGTGCCGCGTCGCGTTCAAAGCGGTGCTTCCAATAGGGATAGGTTTCCATCGGCAGGATGGCCGCGTCATGGGTCCAGTGTTCCCAAAGGTGGCGGTCCTGTTCGAGCGGGGCTTTCAGCGCCTCGGGCCGGTAGCTTTGGTCGCGCGACCACAGGATCATGTGATGGGCGCGTTCGACTGTGGTGATGCTGTCGACCTGCACAAAGCCGATGCGGCGCACCAGATCGGCCGGGGCCGTCCCGCGCGCGCTGTCTGACAGGCCGTGGCGGTGCAGAAACAGGCGCCGCGCCAGCTTGTTGGGCAATCGAACCAAGGGGAGTGGCGTGACCATAAGGCAAAGGCCTATCAGGCCAGCCGCAGCCGTCAATCACACCCTGTGCAAGCGGTGGTCAGAAGCGCGATTAGACCGCTTCGGCGAAGACCGGTAGCTGGCTGTCCTGCGCGTCCAGCGCGGCGATGTCCTCGGCGTCAAGACTGACCATGCCGTCCAGCTCTTCCAGCCGCTTTTGCCAGATCAGATTGTTGCTGACGGCATTTTGCACGGCCACATGCAGATCTGCTGCCGTGCAGGGCAGGGCCATCGAGGAATCGCAGATCGGCAGGCGCTCGGTCGAGAAGTCATGCGCGGCCATCCGGGTCGATGCGAGGATGATCGGCAGATCGGGATGCTCTTCGCGCAGCATCAAAAGCTTTGCGATCACCGAGGTGATGCCGCCAAAGCCCTCGATCTCGATGATCAGCATCGACCAATGCTCGATGGGAAGGCCCAGAAGATTCTGAAACTGCCCCATGTCGCTGCAGACGGCCACGTCACGGCCCTGCTTTCTGAGATGCTCGATCTGGAAGGTCAGCGGCGCGGGATCGGCGGCCAGAACCAGCACTGGCCCCGCATGCAACGGACCCGTGGGTGCGGCCTTGTCATGGGCCTTGAACACTTTCAGGCGGTTGTCCCTGCCAGCATCGGTGGTCTTGAGGTCGCGCATCCTGCTCTCCTGTATGCCGCCGGTTTTACCCGCCTGTGCATGGTCTTAACGCCCATCGGCAAAGACCTTTTCACGCTCAGTATCGGCGCTTCAAAGATATGGCGCAAAACAGCATTCGGTCGATTGAGATGCCCGAAGGATAGAAAGATGACTCAATAGTTAGAATTTGCCGAAAAGAGGCTGGAGCTATCCTCGTTTTGGGTCCACTATCTCTATTCAGCGAATCGTCTGAGGCTTGGACTTTTCAGGATTTCTGCTAAACAAAGCTTGATTTGTTGCGACCTGTGCTTGGTTTTCCCGAGATTTCTTTTTGGTTATATCGCAAGCGCAAGTTATTTATCTTTAGCTGTATAGCAATCTCTTTCGCGAAATCGACATTCAAAGGGTTGATCTTGGGCTGTTTACTGACCTACTTCCGCCAGATCGGTCCAAATGGTCCTTCATTTAGAGAACGTTTGACGGAAAAATGACAGAAGATGCCCCTGCCAACCGAATGCGTGTCCTCGTAGTTGATGACCATCTGCTTTTGGCAGAAACCGTCGTCATGGCGCTGTCGAGCACCGGTTTGATGGAAGTTGAGTCGGTTTCAGGCATTGACGCAGCCTTGGGCCGCATCGCCGGCTCTGGGCGGTTTGATGTGGTCTTGTTGGATTATTCGATGCCGGGCGGTGATGGCCTGGCCGGGTTGCGCCATATCATCGCGGCGAATGGCAAGGGTGTCGCCGTGTTCTCGGGCGTGGCAACGCCGGCTGTGATTGAGCGCGCGTTGGCCGAAGGGGCCATGGGGTTTATCCCCAAGACGCTGCCACTGAAATCCTTGGAAAGTGCCGTGCGGATGATCGCGCAGGGTGAGGTTTTCGTGCCTTACAACTATGTTTTGCAGGTGATGGGCAAAGATGAGCCCACCACGAACCTGAAGCCACGCGAACGGCAGGTTTTGCAGTTGGTGTGTGAGGGTGCGCAGAACAAGGAAATCGCGTTCAAGCTCAAGCTGAGCGAAGTGATCGTCAAGGCGGATGTCAAATCCCTTTGCCGCAAGCTTGGGGTTCGCAACCGGACCGAAGCCGCAATGATGGCGCGCAACGAAGGCCTGTGCTGAACAGGCTATCTTACGGGCCGGACGGTGACGTGATTGCCAGTTTCCCCTCCGGTTTCCGAGGACCCTATGCCTGTAAACAACAGGACTTCGGGCAAAGCGCGCCCGCCACACCCTAAAGCGTCTTTAACAGAGGCACATCTCGTGGCTTTGGCCGGGGCTGTGCAGGACATGGACTTTGTCGGGGGCCACGGGTCTGACCTTGAAGCCGGTCTGATCGCGGCGTTGCGCCGGGGCAAGGCAACGCTCAAGGCCGATGTCTGCGCCTTGGTGCGAAGAACAGATACGGGCGATCTTGCCGTGGCGCTTGAGATTGACGGCGAGGCGACGCGCGCGCTGGCCGGAATTCAAACCGAACCGGACAAGCGGCCGCGTCTTGTGGCCCCGGTCGAGCGTGCGGGCGATACATCGCTGCTGCTTTGGGCGGTGTCGGAGGGAACACATGCCTTCTCGGCGGAAGCGAACAGCTTTTTCCAAGCCCTTGCGCAGGCCATCCGGGACCGGCTTGATCTGGCTGATGCCCGTGATCTGGAGCAGGCCAATCGTCCGCCGGAACCTGGGGTCTCCACGCTTTATTGGCAGATCATCGAGCTAACCAACGATCTCTTGGGGCATCAGGGGCCAGATATTGATGCGCATATCAATCTTGCGCTGGCGCGGGTCGGCCAATTGGTTGGGGTGGGGCGCAGCTATGTTTGCCGATTGCAACCGCCCGGCCAGATCAGCACCACGCATGAATGGACCGCGCCGGGTGTTCCGGTGACGCTGAACATCGGCCAAGATCTGCCCTTTGGGTTGCTGGACCCTTGGCATGATCAGTTGAAAGAACCGCGTCCTGTTGCCATTGAGGATGTCGACGCACTTCCCAAAGAGCTGCCCACCCGCGGCATTCTGCAAGAGCAGGGCGTCAAATCGATGGTGGCGGCCCCGATGCGCCGGAACGGAAAGTTTGCGGGCTGTGTCGGCTTTGACTGCACGCTGCGCCCGCGCAGCTTTACGCCTGATGCGTTGCGCTTGATGCAATCGGTCGCCAATGCGATCGACGTTCTGTTGTTCCGGCGCGATGCCGAGCAAGAGGCGAGCATCGCCAAGGCCAAGCTGCAGGCGCACAGCGACCGCCAGACTGCCATGCTGAGCGCGGTTCCCGTTTTTGTGCTTGAGCTTGATGCGAAAGGCCGCTGCGTTGCCTACAACAATGGCGCCGGGCAGAAACAGCGCCTTGTAAAGACAGACTGCGTTGGCAAGACCATTGGACAGCTTTTCGCGCCTGATCTTGCGGCGCGCTTCCGCAAGACCATGAAGGCCGTCAAGGCTGATGGCGTGCGGCGCAGCTTTGAATATGATCAGGAAGACGACGGCAATACGCACATCAGCAAAGCCTTCATCACGCAGCGCAGTGCCAATGGTCCACAGGATGGCTGGTTCGTCGTCCTGGGCGACATCACGTCAAGCCGCCTGCAAGCGCGCCGCGTCGCCCAGTTGAGCAAGATTGCCGAGTTGACCTCGCATATGGTGATCCTCACCGACGCCGACGCCAACATCGAATGGGTGAACCCGGCCTTTGAAAAGCGCAGCGGCTGGCGGTTGGACGAAATTCGTGGCCGCCGACCTGAAAGCTTCTTGCGCTCGCGGCGCGGCGGGCGGCTGGCCAGTTCACGGGTGGAATATGCGCTGCGCCGAGGGAGCCTGACGCAGACCGAAATCATGAACCATGACCGGGCCGGGGTTGAGTATTGGGTCAGCATGGATGTTCAGCCGATGCTGGATGACAGCGGTACCGTGCAGGGGTTTGTGTCGGTTCAGACCGACATCACCGAGCTTAAGCGCAAGCACAGCCGCGAGATGTATGATTGGAAACTGGCCATTGAAGGGGCCAGTGACGGGGTGGCCATGCTGAATGCCCAAGGGCAATTCCTGTTCATGAACCATGCCTTCCGCGACATGTTCGGCATCCCCGATGCCGAGGCGGTCAAGACGTTGACCTGGCGCGACCTTTATCCTTCTGAGGCGGCGGACTGGTTCGCTGCCCGCGCGTGGCGCCAGATCATTGTTGGGCGCGCGCTGCGGGTTGAGCTGCGCGGCAAGCACCGCGAAGGGCATTCGATCCGGCAGGAATTGTCGCTGAACACCCGCTCGGATGGCGGGCTTTTGGTGATTGCGCGCGACATCTCGGACCGCGCGCGGGCGGAATCCGAAAAGTCCCTGCTGCGCGACCAGTTGCAGGTCGCTCAGCAGCGCGAAGTGATTGCGCATATTTCGGCGGGTGTAGCCCATGACCTGCAAAACATCTTCGCCGTTGTCAGCGGCACGGCCTCGCTTCTTGAGACCGGTTTTACAGACAAGGATGAGGCCCTGGCCGGCATTCAACGGATCAAGCGCGCGGCGCAGATGGCGATTGACCTTGGCGCGGGTCTGACCACGTTGGGCCGCAACGACGCCTATCCGATGCAACAGGACCTGCGGGAGCTTGTGCAGCAGGGGGTCGACCTGTTGGGAACCGCGCGGATCGAACAGCATGGCATTGTGCCGAAGGTTCCCGATAGCGTTCAGCCGGTCTGGGCTGATAGCACCAAGCTGTTGCAGGTTATTGTCAATCTGGCGCTGAACGCCTGCGACGCCGATCCTGAGCGGCCAACCGCGGTTCGGGTCGAGGTGCTGCCTGCGGCGGCGTGGCATCCAAGCCGGCCGCCAGACACCGGGACTTGGTCTGTCGCCCGGCTTTATCGCGTCTTTCAGGTGGCGGACGATGGACCGGGCGTCGCGTCCAAGGATCGCGCGCTTTTGTTTCAGCCCTACTTTACCACAAAGGGCGCGGCAGGCACTGGGCTGGGTCTGACGATTGTGACCAATATCCTGCAGCAAAGCGATGCGGCCATGTGGTTTGACACGGTGCCGGGGAAGGGCACGACAGTCACCGTCGCCTGGCCAGAAAGCGCCGCCGAGCCGGTCTTGCTGCTGCCGCCTCAGGACCAGACGGCAAAGAGCGGGGACCAGATCGAAGCGGGAACGCTGGTGGGTCGCACGATCTTGGTGGTGGATGATGTGCCTGATGTGGCCGATGTGCTGGCTGAGATGCTGGATGTGGCGGGGGCTGAAACGCTGGCCCTGTCTGACGCGCAAGAGGCTCAGGCGCTTTTGGTGGACAATCCGGGCCTGTGGTCTGCCCTTGTCACGGATCTTAAGATGCCGCGGAAATCGGGGGTTGATCTGGCACGGGCCGCGGCGGCGCTGGATCCGCCGGTGCCTTGTATTCTGGTCTCGTCGCAGATCGGGGGCAAAGAGCTACCCGCGGGGCTTTTCGCCGCCATTCTGCCCAAACCAACCGAGGCCCCGGCGTTGATTTCAGCGGTTCAGCGGGCGATTGCCAAGCGCTGAGCGGGGTGTCAGGCGGTCTTGGCCTGCTGGCGGGAAAGTTGGTTGACGCGCGCCTTGATCATGCCCGAGCAGATCGACAGGGTCAGTTGGCAGCGCTGTACGTGATCTGCAATCTGCGATGTCTCATGCTTTAGCGCGGCGGTCTCCAGCGCGCAGCAGGCAGCGTGTAGGGGCAAGGCCCCGAGGATCGCCGCCGCCCCGGCGCATTTATGCGCTTCACTGGCAAGTTCGGCCAGATCGCCCTTGGCCGACGCAAGTTCGAACAGGGCGTCAAAACTGCTGTCGACGTCGCGCACCAGCTTGGCCAACCGGTCAACCCCAAGGCTGTTGGCCAGCAGGTCGACCGCATCGCAAATCCCTTCATTCAGCCCCGCCACGTCTTCGGCAGGCGGTGCCAACGGCACATTGTACAACACGCGTTCGACATCGGCCGGGCGCGCTGGCTTGTACAAGATCTCACGCATCCCGGCGGCCAGCGCGCGCGCATGGTCTGCGGGTTGCAGATTTGCGGTAAAGCCGACGATGGGAGACTGGCACGATGCGCCTTCAGCCCGGATATGGCGCGTTGCTTCGATGCCATCCATTTCGGGCATACTGATGTCCATCAAGATCAGGTCATAGCGCTCTGCCCGGGCCATGCGAACGGCAACCTGACCCGAGTCTGCCTGATCCGCCTGATGGCCAAGCGCGTTGACCATTTTTTCAAACAGCAAGCGATTGATCGACTGGTCGTCCACCACGAGGATCTGCATCGGGGTAAGCTGCCCGGTTGCCTGTGGCTGGGGCAGGGCGGGCTGGACGGGAATCTCAAACCAGAAGATGCTGCCTTGGCCAAGGCGGCTGAACACGCCGACTGTGCCGCGCATGCTGAGCACGGCGCGGCGCACGATGCCCAAGCCGATGCCGATTCCACCTGAGAGACGGGTATAGTCGCGGTCCAGCGCTTCAAAATCGTCGAAGATGCGGGACTGATCCTTGAGATCAATGCCAATCCCGGCATCTTCGACTTCGACGCGCAGTGCATCGGGCGACAGGCAGGACAGACGCAGGATGATGGGCTTGCCCGCGCCGAACTTGACCGCGTTGCTGATCAGGTTGCGCAGGGTCTGGCGGAAGGCCCTAGGCTTGCCGATAACCTCGGACGGCACATCGCCCACAAGATCCAGCCGAATGTCGAGCCCCTCTTGTGGTCCGTTGCGGACGGCGGCGGCAATAAGATCGGCCGCGATGGTGGCTGCTGAAAAGGGCTCATCCGCGCGTTCGGGCTGTGCCACGTCATCCAGTGCGGTGACTTCCAGAACATGGTCGATCTGGTCAAGCGCGGCCACGGCGCTTTCTTGGGCGATGTGCAGCAGGGACTGAATGGCCGGATCTGACTGCTGACGCAGCACCAGATCAATCGCGCCCAACACGCCTTGCATGGGCGTGCGCAGCTCGTGGCTTGTCGCGGCCAGAAAGCGCACCTTTTCTGCCGCATCGCGTTCAACGCGCCGGGCGGCTTCGCGCCGTTGCCGTTCCATCATCACGACCGAGGAGATGTCGCGCACAAAGCCAACGTGAATGGGCTGCCCTGAGGAGCCGGTATCGCCGACCGCCGAGACGCTGATCGGAAGCATTTGCCCATCGCGGCCGCGCAGCCGCAGTTTGCGGCGGCGGCGGCGCTCGATCTGTTGGATCAGCTGGCGCGCATCGACCGCCTGACGCTGCCCGGCGCGCGGGGGCAGAAGGATGCTGATGCTCCGGCCGATCACAAAGGCGCGTCGCTGATTGAACAGCGTTTCGGCCGCGCTGTTGAACAACAAGATCCGACCCTCGGCATCGGTCACGATCACACCGTCAAGTGCGGCCTCGAAGCTGGCCCGCAGGTTGGAATCGAGCCGTTCCACCATTGTGTTGCGCAAGGCGCTTTGCCTGTAAAGATGCGCTGAAACGGCAAGAAGCCCAAGGATCAGGGCCAGCGCCAATGCTCCGGCTGTCAAGAACTGCTCCAGCACCGCTTCGCGCTGAAGCCTCAGCATCTGTGCGCGCCGCTGCCAGGTTTGGACCGCAGTGACCACGACATAGCGGATGTCGGGCAACACTTCGGCCATGAGCGCGTTCATCTGGGCAAGGCCAGCCAGATCGCCCGGTCGCAGCGCGTCAACCAGCGGGGTCACGCTGGACAGATTGTTGCGGATGATCTCAAGCCGGGCGTCAAACTCTTCGCGTTCGGCCACAAAATCTTTGACCGTGGCCGTGTGAGAGAGGACGGTTTGCACCCGACTGAAGTAGATGTCGAATTTCAACAAGACCTCTGACAGCGATCTGTCCTGCGGCCCGGTCTGGTTCAGGTGCTCTTGCAGGGCCAAGAGCACATGCTGATGATCGACTTCCAATTGGGCGATAACCCATGAGGAATCTTCGGCCATGTAGAGCCGCAAGTCCCGCGAGGCATCGACGACCCGCCACGCGAGCACGGCAACCGCAGATAGGCATACTCCCAGCACCAGCGATGTGGCCAGCGCCAGCCATCGCGCCCTGCGCCGGTCTGCTTGCGCGGCCCTATCGTGGTGTCCGTCCATCTAGGCTATGGTCTTACAGTCAGGTCGACCAACTGCCAGATGCTGAGCGAGATGACCTCTTCGGTTCGATAGTTGTCCGAAGAGTCATAGGGAAACACAATCCACAATGGTCCGCGGTCGCGGCGCGAAAACGGCGCGCCGTCCATTTTTGTCGCGATGATCGGAACCTGATCCTCAATGTGACGGGGCTCGAAGACAACCTGATAGTCGTTGATCGCCCGGGCGGCGATTGACCGATCTTCTTCTACGCCCGCAAATTCAAGAACGTCTTTTAACGCGGGCCCGGAAAACTCGATAATGCCTTCGGTCCATGTGGTGGAGGTGCGGAAGGTTTCTTGGGGCAAGCTGTCCAAGGTGTTTCGATCTAGGGACACGGTTTCGCCCGTCGCAAGCGTGACGGTGAGAAGCGCGCCTTCTTCGGCGCTGCCGCTTTCGGGAGTTGTCTGTGCCGTCACGGGCAAAGCCAATGTAAAAGCGGCGCAGAAGCAAAGGATGAACTGTCTGAGCAAGATGGATCCTATTCGCAAGGCATTTGAATATCGTACTCGGCACGGACGAGGACTGCTGCAATTGATAGCGAAATAATCGAAATTTCTCAATGTAAGTATCTAAAGATATCCTATGGCCCTTGCGCGGGTATGGAACCCCGCGCGAAATAATCTAACGTTGTGCAAGATAGCCGCAGTGATGCAAATCTTGTCGAACAGTGGTGACGTGGACAACCCTAGGGTTGTCAGAGTGATCCAGACGGCTCATAGAAAATAAAACGAAGATACGGTGCCTAGGGTGATAGATCAAAAGCGTTATTCGATACTCATCGCCGACGACCATAATCTGGTGCGCGATGCTGTTGCAGAGACCCTTGTGGCTGAAGGCGGCTTTTCGGCGACATGCGTCGGTGACCTGCCCTCGGCGCTGGTCGCGTTGCAAGGGACAGAGCCCTTTGACTTGCTCTTGCTGGATGTGTTCATGCCCGGCATGGCCGGCATCGGGTCTATTCAGCAGCTTTTGGTCAAACATCCCGATCTGAAAATCGTGCTGTTCTCTGGAAGTGTCTCAAGCGAGTTTGTCTTTCAGACCTTGCAGTCCGGGGTGAAGGGCTATGTGCCAAAAACACTACCGCTGCGGTCATTGACGTCGGCCTTGCGTCTTGTGCTCTCGGGTCAGGTTTTTCTGCCGATGTCCTTGCTGTCAGAGGCCGATGGATCGACCGGCTTTGACCAGCGTGGCGACAGTCAGAAACTCTTGACCCCGAAAGAGGTGAACATTCTGAGGCTGGTTTCAGACGGCAAAACCAACAAGGAAATCGCTTGGGCGCTTGGGGCATCTGAAGTGACGATCAAGATGTATTTGCGCACTGTTTTCAACAAGTTGGGCGCTTCAAACCGGACCCACGCGGTTATGCTTGCCAAGGCCAGAACCCTGCTTTGACACCGGCCAGCCGACGCTGGCTTTCGACTGTCAGGTCTTGTGGCACTTGATCTGCGACAGTTCAATCTGCCGCTGCTGCCAGACGGTGTTGTTCACCTCTGCCTCGCGCAGCGCAAAGCCAAAACTGGCAAAACTGAATGGGATGCGCAGCGAAACATCGCACAAGGCCAAACGATCCGTGCCGAAGTCATCCGTTGAAAACTCGTCTGACAGCAAAATGACCGGGATATCGGGATGGCGGTCCCGAAACGCGCGCAAGCCGGGGTAGGCCGATGTGATGCCGCCTGCGGCCTCGAGATCTATGATCACATGGTCGGGGTTTGCCCGCGCGATTGGGTAGAATGTGGACAGCGCGGTGCTGTCCAGAACCAAAATCTCGCCGCCCCCATCTTGAACAAAATCCTGGATTTTGTGGAGCGAGGCTTCCTTGAGGCCCACCACAACCATGATATCGGTCGCCCCTTGGACTTGTCTGGGGGGCGTGGCCAAGGCGTTGCGACCCTGCACGGTAAGACGTTCCAGCAGATTGCGAAGGTGCTGCACAGCAAATTGCGTCGTCTCTAACCGCATTCCAAGGACCCCTTCCCGATCGATCGAGATTACACCCCCAAATCGGTGGGTCATTTTCTCCTTGGTTAGAGCGTATAACCATTCGAACATGCCCAGGGTCTGGGGGCATGAATTTCAGCCGATCACCGGGCCGCCTTGTGGTGCTTTTCAAGTTCGCATACTAAAAACGCGTCACGCAGCGGGTGGCGGCCTGAGATCGAACCATCCTTTATTACAATTAAAAGTTGTTTTTAAGATTAATGAAGCACGTCAAGGAATAATTTTGATACATTAAGAGAAATATTGACTCTTTAGATAAGTATAAAAATCAAAAATATTGATAATAAAATCCGTCCGCAGAAGATACCAATCCATCTGAACATATCTATCAGGCGGTACGGCGCATATGAAAGGTTGGCTTCTCCGCGTGATTGCGCCGGGCGTTCCGCTTTTGGCGGTCTTGCTTTGGCAAGTCGCCGAGACCCAGCGCGCCCATGACATGCAAGTCACGCAGGCCATGACGGTGCGATTGGCCGAGAGCATCGATGCTGAATTTGCGCTGCTTGCGCATGAGCTGGATCTTTTCGCACGCCTGCCATCGGTTCAGGACGGCGATCTCCCCAGGATTACGCGCGATGCCGCACAGGTGTCGTTGTACCTGCGCGGATGGCTTTCGCTCGTGGAGAACGGCACGGACCAACACGCCTTTCTTGTCCCGCAGGGCCTAAGCGTCGAGGCTGCCAACGAAGACTACGAGCAGGCCCAGAGCGACCTCGCTGGCGGTGACACCAGCCTTGCCTCGGAAAGCTCCGCTGATCCTGACCGCGTGGTGGTGTCGGCTGTCCGTCCGGGGGCAGAGATGGAGCTGTCCGTCTTTACCATGTCCAAACGGGTGAAAGACAAGTCGTTCCCCGATCACAGTCTGGTCTTGACCGTCGCGGTGAGCCGTCTGGCTCAAAAGCTCTCGGGTCTCGCTTTGCCCCCGGCGGCGGTTGCGGCTATTGTTGACAGCTCCGGGCAGCTGATTGGTGGCGGTGCCGATGTCCCGATGCCGCAGTTGACGGCGATCCCGCAGGGTTTTGCCGAGCAACTTGCCTCACAGTGGCAGGGCAGCACCAACAGTGACGTCCTCGGGTTCGGTTCGCCGCAGTCGGTGACCGGATGGGAGAGCCTGTCGAATGCGCCGGGTTGGGCGGTGGTGGTCAGCCTGCCCAAGGGCCAGCCCGGTGCCGCCTATGGCAGCTTGGCTGTGCCGACCGCTTTGGTTCTTCTGAGCTTGATCTTGCTTGTGGGCCGTCATGCCTTGATCGCGCGGCTGGAGCGGGCCAGCGATGCACCGGCTGTGACGCCGACCGATGCGATCACCCAATTGGTGCAAGATGTCGAGACCTTGCGCCGGGATGCGGCCCTGAGGGATGAGCAAGTGTCGATGCTGTCCCATGATATGCGCACGGCCCTTTTGGGGACTCAAGACTTGATCCAGCGGATCACAGTGGCCAGCCGGGACCCGGGGCAAACCTTTCATCTCAACGCGGCGCTTGCGGCCACCGGCCGGATGTTGCGGATGATCGACCCGCAGATGATGCGCCCAGAAGCCGGGGCACAGTCGCTGTCGCGACTTGAGCCCTTTTCGCCCTATACGCTGTTGGCCAGCCTGCCGCCCCTGATTGAGGGGCCCGCGCAGAAGAATGGCACGCGCCTGTCGGTCAATCTGGCCAGCAACATGCCGTGGCTTTTGGGAGATGCGACGCAGATCGGGCAGATCGTGCTGAACCTTCTTGGGAATGCGGCCAAGTTCACGCGCAACGGTGCCGTCTATCTTGCCGCGCGGGTTGAGCCGATGCCCGACGCTTCACAGCGCGGTCGGCTGGTCATCACGGTGACCGACACCGGCCCCGGCATTGCTTCGGATGAGCTGAGCAAAATTTTCACATCGCGTTTTCGGGGTGCGCAACAGGTTGATCAGCAGATCGAGGGCAGCGGGCTTGGTCTGTCCATCGTCAAGCGGTTGGTGGATGCGATGCAGGGCAGTATTGCCGTCAACAGTGTGGTTGGTCAGGGCAGTATGTTCACCTTGACCCTGCCGCTGGATCTGGCTTGGCCCGTTGAGCGCCGCGAGCCGGATGCCGTGCCGAACCTTCTGGTCGGACGGCGTGTGCTGTTGGTGGATGATGATCCAACGATGTTGCTGGCGGGCTCTAAGGCGCTGCAGCGCGCTGGGGCACAGGTGCGATTGGCCAACACGGCCGAAGATGCTTTGGCGGCCTGCCAGGATGCGTCACCTGACGCCTTCGTGTTGGATCTGAACATTCCGGGCGTCGACGTTGCCGAGCTTGTTCGCACCATCCGCCGCATGCCCGAGTTGAAAGCGCGTCCGATCATTGCCTTTTCGGCCAAGATGGATGCGCAGCGCGCGGCGGAATGCCGGGCGCTGGGGTTTGATGCGGCCATCCAGAAGGATGCCGACCTGTCGCTGGCGGTTGCCGATGTTCTCTTGGCGGCCTGAGCCTGCCAAGGTGCTGCCTGCAGGTTGGCCCGCTTAGGCCTGACCGTACCGCCGCCGCGCATCAGCGAAGGAGGTCAGCTTTTGCAGCTTTTCATCCCACAGGTGCAGTCGCACCGAGGCAAGGCTTTCGCGGATGGTCAGACGTTGCGCCTGGGCCAATTCCCCATGGTCGCGCAGCACTTCGGGCAGCCGGTAGAAGGGGATGCGGCTGTAGAGGTGATGCACATGGTGGATGCCGATATTGGCTGAGAGCCAGCGCAGCGGTTGGGGCAGCACGTAATGCGATGAGCCTTCCAGTGCGGCCTCGTGCAATTGCCAGTCAGAGTCCTTTGCCCAGTGGGTGTCTTCGAATTGGTGCTGCACATAAAACAGCCAGATGCCAACGGTTGCTGCGATCACCGAGGTGGGCAGATAGATCAACAGGAGCGGCATGAACCCGCCCAGCCAAATGATCAGCCCAACCAAAATGGCAATCACCGCATTGGTGCCCATGGCCGACAGCCAATAGCGCCAGCCCGAGGTCATCAACCCCAAGGGAACGCGGTTTTGCACGATGAAGATATAGCTTGGCCCCAGCCCGAACAGCACCAAGGGGTGGCGGTAAAGCCGGTAGATCAGCCGTCCAAACCAGCTGCGGGCGCGGTATTCTTCCACCGTCAGCGTCATCACATCTCCGATGCCGCGCTGGTCAAGATCGCCGTGATGCGAGTGGTGGATGGAATGGGTGCGCCGCCAGACGTCATAGGGCGTCAGCGTCAGCACGCCCAGACAGCGGCCGACCCAGTCTTGGACCTTGCGATTGTTGAAAAAGCTGGCGTGGCCGCAGTCATGCTGGATGACAAAGATGCGCACGAGGAACAGCCCGTTCAGCGCGGCAATGGCGAAGGCCAGCCAGTAGCTGACCGACATCGTCGCCCAGGCCAGCGCCCAGAGGAGCGCAAAGGGCCCGAGCGTGACCACCAGTTCCAGCACGCTGCGTCGGATGGAGGGTTCGCGGTAGCGGGCCAGAATCTGTACCCAATCCTTCGCCGGCCGCGGATCAGCTGCCGTCTCGGTCGTCGTGGTCGTCATATGGTCTGCCCAAGCCTGCCGGTTCGTGGCCCCCCGCAGCTGCGCGGCGCCTTTTTTGTTGTTCCCGTGCCATCGCCCGGTGTCCACATGCATACAGTGGGCAGTTGGGAGCTGGAAAGCACAAATTTTTGACAAGCGCCGCCGGTGGTCTGACCTAAGCCAGAGTTAGCCCACCGAGGCTTTGTCCTTCAGCGCCGATTTGCGCTGCTTCTCGGTGGCCGATTTCAACTGACCGCAGGCCGCCATGATGTCTTCGCCGCGCGGGGTGCGGATCGGGGTGGCGAAACCGGCATGGTACAGGATGTCGGCAAAGGCGTGAATCCGGTTGCCGGACGACCGTTTATAGGGCGCGCCGGGCCATTCGTTGAAGGGAATGAGGTTCACCTTGGCCGGGATGCCCTCAAGCAGCTTGACCAGCCGGTGTGCGTCTTCCTTGGTGTCATTCACCCCGTCCAGCATCACATATTCAAAGGTGATCCGTTCCGAGTTCGACAGGTTCGGATAGTCCTTCAGGGCGGCGAGCAGGGTCTGGATGTTCCATTTCTTATTGATGGGCACCAGAACATCGCGCACCTCGTCGGTGGTGGCGTGGAAGGACACCGCCAAAAGGCAGCCGATTTCGGTGGCGGTGCGGGCGATTTCGGGCACCACGCCGGAGGTGGACAGGGTGATGCGGCGGCGGCCAAGGGCGATGCCTTCGTTGTCCATCACGACCTTCATCGCGTCGCGGACGTTGTCGAAGTTGTACAAAGGCTCGCCCATGCCCATCAGGACGATGTTCGACACCAGCCGCACCTCTTCCTTGGGGGCGCCCGGCACGGGCCATTCGTCCAGATCATCGCGCGCCAGCATCACCTGACCGACAATCTCGGCCGCTGTCAGGTTGCGCACCAGCTTTTGCGTGCCGGTGTGGCAGAAGGAACAGGTCAGCGTGCAGCCGACCTGAGAGGAAATGCACAGCGTGCCGCGGTCGGTTTCGGGGATATAGACCACCTCCACCTCATGCCCGCCGTTGATGCGGACAAGGTATTTGCGGGTGCCATCGGTTGAGATTTGCCGGGTCACCACTTCGGGCACCTCAAGCACGAAATTCTCGGCCAGAAGCGCGCGGTAGTCTTTGGCAAGGTTGGTCATGCGGTCAAAGTCACGCACGCCCCAATGGTAGACCCATTGCCAAACCTGCCCCACGCGCATCTTGGCCTGCTTTTCCGGCGTGCCGGCAGCGATCAGCGCGTCGCGCATCTGGTCGCGCGTCATGCCGACAAGGTTCTGCTTCCCGCCTTCCGCCGGTTTGCGCGGCAGTGTCAGCACGTCTTGGGTGATGGGCGCGGTGGCGTCGGTCATGGGGTGGGTCCGTTGCGATGAAGCGGTTGTATAGGGGATTCGGCTGCAAAACAAAAGCGCCCCAACCTTGCGGCGGGGCGCCTGATCTGCGCGGCTGTCACATCAGCCGCAGCGCTTGCCCGCGTCTTCCATCGCGGCGGTGAACCCGCGCAGCGAGAAGGTATCCACAGTCTGCGTGCCTTTGCCCGAACGCGCGGTCAAAACCGCCGTCGTGCCTTTTTTCAAGGCCTCCAGAATGGCAGCGTCGTCTTCTTTGGTTCCCGGCCATGCCCATTCACCATCGGTGATCAGCTCATACCCGTTGCCATCGACGTTCAGATTGACGGTGGAACCGTCTGCAAAGGGATAGCCGCCGGAAAACGAAATCTCGCCCACAGCGCCGGCGCGGAAGGTGACGAACAACAAGATGTCGCCCCGGCGCACCTGAACGGGCTGGCCGTCACGGGTGTTTACGGTTTCCTTGGGGCTGGAGACGCCCCAGCATTCCTTGGGGTTTTCTTCGACGAAAACGCTCCAGTCGGTCATGGCTGCGACCTGATTGGTCGATTCCTGTGCCACAGCATCTTGCGCGGCGAACGTGCCGACACCCAAACCAACAGTCGCCACCATCAGGGCGCGGGTCATCCAGCTTGCCATATGTCTCACAGCCTCCAAGCTGCAGTTTGCCTCTGCCCTGCCAAGACCGCTTGATCTTGCGGTTTTTCCTGTGGCGCGGGGCGATTTCACTCGATATCCCATGCATAACCAAAATGACCAATCCGCGAAAGCCCCTTGGGCATAAAATCGCGCATCCGTGACAGGAGAAACTGATGGGCAAACCGATCCCGATGGTCGAGCTTTGGCGCGGCGGGCTTTTGGAAAGCACGCATTTGGGCCATGCGGTTCTGGTCGATGACACCGGGCAGATCGTGCAGGCTTGGGGCGACCCTGACCGCATCATCTTTCCGCGCTCGTCGTGCAAGATGATCCAAGCGCTGCCTTTGGTGGAAAGCGGGGCGGCGGATGCCTTTGGCCTGACTACGGCGCAATTGGCGCTGTCTTGTGCCAGCCATCAGGGGGCGGCGCTGCATGTCAACGCCGCGCGTGACTGGTTGGCGGGGATTGGGCTTGGCGAGCCTGATCTGCGCTGTGGCAGCCATGAGCCTTATGACAAGGCGGAGCGCGACCGTCTGATCTGCGACCATGAGGGGCCGTGCCAGTTGCACAACAACTGCTCGGGCAAGCATTCGGGCTTTCTGACGGTGACAAAGCACCTGAAGGCCGGGCCGGAATATGTGGAGATTGACCACCCGTTGCAAAAGGCCATTCGTGCGGCGACCGAAGAGGTGACGGGCGAAACCGTGGCCGGGTACGGGATTGACGGCTGTTCGGCCCCCAATTTTGCCATGTCGGTGGCAGGGTTGGCCCGCGCGATGGCCGAGTTTGCTAAGGCGCGCGAGGGCGGGTCGGTGCGGGAGCGCGCCATGCAGCGGTTGCGCGATGCCATGGCCGCGCATCCCGAATATGTCGCGGGCGAGGGGCGGTCTTGCACCGAGCTGATGCGGGCCATGGGCGGGCGTGTGGCGATCAAGACCGGGGCCGAGGCGGTGTTCATCGCCATGATCCCCGAGAAAAAGCTCGGCCTTGCGATGAAGATCGAGGACGGCAATTCCCGCGCATCTGAGGCCGCGCTGGTTGGGATTTTGACCCAGCTGGGTGTTTTGGATGCCGCGCACCCGATGGCGCAAAAGCGGCTGCCTGCGCCACAGACCAATTGCCGGGGGTTCACCACCGGGGAATTGCGTCTGTCGGAAGGGTTTCTCTGACCCGGCATCAGGCTTGATTCAGGGGCGGCTTGCGTTACAGTTTTGTCATGAACGCGCCGACCCCCTTCTCTCAAGCCGCCGAAGTGGTCAGCTTTGACCGCAGGGAGCTTTCCACCATCCTATCGCTCTATGGGCGGATGGTCGCCTCGGGGGATTGGCGCGATTATGCGATGGATTTCCGCCCCGATGTGGCGGTGTTCTCGGTGTTTCGGCGGGCTGCGGAGGTGCCGCTCTATCGCATTGAAAAGCGCCCGGCCTTGAGGTCGCGGCAGGGCCTTTATGCGGTGTGCGGCGGCGAAGGGCAGGTTCTGCGCCGGGGCCATGATCTGGCCGCAGCGCTGCGGGTGTTGGAAAAGCCGTTAAGGCCGATCGACTAAAGCGTGCGATTACAGCACGCGGCGGCGGTGGGTGACCGGGCCGCCACCTTGCGCGAGGATGCGGGCGATGCAGGCTTTGGTATCCTCATAAGCGACCGACATTGAGTGGCCGTTGGCGTGGATCAGACGGTGGTCATCGACGATGATCGCCACATGGCCTTTCCAGAAGATCAGATCGCCGCGGCGCAGGGGGGCATCGGCGGGGATGTCCTGCCCGGCTGTCTGTTGCAGATCGCTGTCGCCGGGCAGGGCAATGCCTGCGGCCGCAAAGGCCAGTTGCACAAGGCCCGAGCAATCAAGCCCCGCGCGGGAATTGCCGCCCCAGAGATAGGGGCTGTGCAACAGGCTTTCCGCCACCGTGACCGGATCGGGCAGCTTATGGCCCAAGGGCAAGAGATGGCCCGAGGGTAGGAAGCCTTGGGTGGTTTCGGCCCAAGCGCCGTGGTGCGCGGTGATCGCCAGCTCGGCGCCCAAGGACAGCGCGCAAATCTCGGGCGCTTGGACTTTTGGTTCGGGGTAAAGATGGGTGCCGGGGGTGCAGACCCAATGGGTGGGCGTGGGCCCGCGCGACAGGGCGGCGTCGGGCAGCCAGCCGCAATAGCCGTCTTTGTTTGCAAAGCCAAAGGCGTGGCCCTCGTGGCGGTCAATCACGGTGAAGGCTGCGCCCAGCAACAGTTGACGTTCCCGCGCGCCGTTCGGGGCGCGCAAGAGATCGGCAACGGGCAGGGACACCCGCATGGCGGTGCCGTCGGTATAGACCGGCACGTCGATGCGGCCTTTCAGGGAGCTGTGCGCGATGCGTGGGGTGGCGGGGGTCAGGCGGCGGTCCATTCTGTCTCCATCAGCTCGTCGTCGGCCCGATGGGCCGCTCCTCGCGGGTCAGCCAGCAAGGCCAAGGATCGCGGGCAAGGCCCCCAACACCGCCCGCGCCCCTTGGCCAGCACCGCCCTTGGGCCGGGCTGGCAGGTCGGCGGGGCTGTGGCCGTAGATGTCGAAATGCAGGTAACGCGGCCCATCGACAAAGCGGCGCAGGAAGAGGGCCGCCGTGACAGACCCCGCAAAGCCCCAGCCCGGCGCGTTGTCGAGATCGGCGATGCCGGGTTCGATGATATGTTCATAGGGCGTCCAAAAGGGCAGACGCCAGACCGGATCGAAGCCTTGTTTGGCGCCTGACTCGAGCGCCTGCGCCATCGCCTCGTCGTCGCAGTAATAGGGGGCGAGATCGGGACCCACAGCAATGCGCGCCGCCCCTGTCAGCGTGGCCATTGAGATCACCGCGTCGGTGGGCGTTTCGCAGGCATAGGCCAAGGCATCGCCCAAGACCAAGCGACCCTCGGCGTCGGTGTCGTTCACCTCGACGGTCAGGCCCTTGCGGCTGGTCAGGATATCCTTGGGGCGCTGGGCGTTGCCGGCAATTACGTTTTCGACCGCCGGGATCAGAACACGCAGGCGGATCGGCAGGGCAAGGCGCATGATCATATGGGCAAGGCCCATGACCGTGGCCGCGCCGCCCATATCCTTTTTCATCAGGAGCATGCCCGAGGAGGGTTTGATGTTCAGCCCGCCGGTGTCAAAGCACACGCCTTTGCCGACCAGCGTCAGATGCGGGCCGGTGGTGCCCCAAGTCATTTCCAAAAGGCGCGGCGCGCGGGTGGAGGCGCGGCCGACGGCGTGGATCATGGGGAAGTTTTGCGCCAGAAGGTCATCGCCCCGGACGATCTGGGTGGTAGCGTGGAACCGGTCGGCGAGTGCCAGAAAGGCCGCTTCCAATTCTTCGGGGCCCATGTCGAGGGCTGGGGTGTTGATGAGATCGCGCGTCAGGAACTCACCTTCGGCCATGGCCAGAAGGCGGGCGGCATCAACGCCTTTGGGGGCTTTCAGAAGGGTGGGTTCGCTGGCCGATTTGGTGGGGCGATAGCGGTCGAAGCGGTAGGATTGCAAAAGGAAGGCAAGGGCGGCCTCCTCACGTTCGGCTTGGGTGAGATCGCCCTCAAGATGCCAGGCCCCGGCGGGCAGGCCTGCGGCGGCGCGGGCCAGATGGAAGCGGCCCCGCGCGCGGGATTTGGCGCTGCCCATCCCGGCCGCGGCGGCCCGCACCGTGCCATCGGCATCGGGGATCAGGCGCAGCTCGCCCGGTCCCGCTTCAAACCCCGTGGCGCGCAGCCATGCGGCGGTGGCGGGGGCTTGGGCGGCCAGAAAGCCTGCAAGCCCCTCAGGCGTGACAAGATGTAGGGCGCGCGAGGCGGCATCGGCGGCGGCGAAGGTGGGGTTTGGCATGGTGACCTGCGGGCTAAGAGCGTTGCCCCAACCCTAGCCAATCCCGCGCCGCCCGCAACCGCCGATCCGAAGGGGAGGGGCGGCGCGTTGCCGTCACCTAGTTAAAGGTCTGGTCCAGCAACCCCTTGTCGGGGGCCAAGGACCGCTCGGCGATCCGCACCAGACGCGCCCAGACGGCGGCAAAGGCAGTGACATCGGAGCGGTCGAGACACTCGCGCACATCGCCGGCCACAAGGCCCAGACTGACCATGCCCAGATTTTCCGCCATCCGCTGCAACCGCCGCAACTGTCGCGCGAGATCCTGCATGTCGCGCTGGCGCACCTGCGCGGCAAGCCCTGCCATCGTCAGCGCCAGTTCCCCCAGCGCGCGCGTCACCACCTGCTCGGCCGAGGCGGTTCCCAGATTGCGGTAGATGGTGGCAATCGGTTCGGAATCCTGCCGGACCCGTTCCCTGACCGGCAAGGCCACCACGTTTTCCAAAGCCATGACACACCCTTTCTGCAACACCCGGCCCCAGAGTGGCGTATCGTGCTGAAGAAAAGGTTCACCCCTGGGCAGAAAAGCGGGGGAATGGCCCATAATCCCTCTCGCATTTTCCGCGAATGCGGCCTAACCCAACCGGCAAGACAATCGCAGGACGCCGACCATGTCAGCCACCGCACGCCCCCTTCCCGCTTATCTCGTCAGTCGGTTTCAGGGCTGGAAAGCCACCACCTATAAAGACAATCGCGCTTGGTACCGCCGTCTGGCCGAAAGCGGCCAGCATCCGCGCGCGATGGTGATTTCCTGCTGCGACAGCCGGGTGCATGTCACCTCGATTTTTGGGGCCGATGAGGGGGAGTTCTTTATCCACCGCAACATCGCCAATCTGGTGCCGCCCTATAATCCCGATGGTGAGCGTCATGGCACATCGGCGGCGGTGGAATATGCGGTTACCTCGCTAGGGGTCGCCCATATTGTCGTCTTGGGCCATTCCAACTGCGGCGGGGTCAAGGGCTGCCATGACATGTGCTGCGGTCTTGCGCCGGAGCTGGAGGAAAAGACCAGCTTTGTCGGCCGCTGGATGGATATCCTGAAACCCGGCTTTGAACGCGTGGCCAGCCTGCCCAAGGAATTGATCCTGCGCGCCCTTGAAAAAGAGGCGGTTGTTGTCAGCTTGGAAAACCTGATGACTTTCCCCTTCGTGCGCGCTGCCGTGGAAGATGACCGTCTGACCCTGCACGGGCTGTGGAACAACACGGGCGAGGGTGAGTTGGAACAATATGACTCTGACCGCGGCGGTTTCGCCCCCATCTGAGGATCTGCCCATGACTATGCCTGATTTTTCCACCCATCTGGCCCTTGCCCAAATGGATCTTGGCCCGTTTGTCGCCAAACCCACCTCGATTGAAGGCAATCAGTCTGAGGCCTCGGTGGATCTGTGGACCTCGCCCGATGGTCGGGTGGCGTTGGGGGTCTGGGAATGCACGCCCGGTCGCTTTACCGCTGACCGTGCCGCCTCGACCGAGTTTTGCCATTTCCTGTCGGGCCGGGTGGAAATGACCCATCCTGATGGCAGCGTGCAGGCCTTTGGCCCCGGCGATGCGATCACCCTGCCGCAGGGCTGGAAGGGTGTGTGGCGTGTGGTAGAGCAGGTGCGCAAGATCTACGTCATCACCCAAGGCTGACGCGCTGGGCAAAAGTTCAGGTCAAACGGCGTCCAAGGGGTTGTAAACCAGCCCCGAAGTCTTAAGTGGCCTGAAACGCGTGGAGGGCATATGGCAGACCTACTGGCCGTCGCAGGCGACAATCTTCTGACACCCATGATCCTGTGCTTTGCGCTTGGGCTGTTTGCCTCAATCGCGCGATCTGAGCTTACCATCCCCGAAGCCTTTGCCAAGGCAATGTCGATTTATCTCTTGTTTGCCATCGGCTTTAAGGGCGGTGTCGCGGTCGCAGGGCATGGGATTGATGGGCATGTGATTATGGCGCTGGTCGGGGGCATTGCGCTGTCCTTTGTCATCCCCTTTGCCGCTTTTGCGCTCTTGCGGGTGATGACCGGACTGTCGGCGGTGGATGCCGCGGCGGTTGCGGCGCATTACGGGTCGATCTCGATTGTGACCTTTGTCACCGCCACCTCGGTGATCACCGGTCAGGGATTGGCGTTTGAGGGCTATATGGTCGCGGTTGCAGCGGCGATGGAGGCCCCGGCCATTGTCTCGGCGCTGTGGCTGGCCGCCCGCTCTGGCTCGGGCGCGCGGATGGATGCGCGGCTTTGGCATGAGATTTTGCTCAATGGCTCCATCGTGCTTTTGGTCGGCTCCTTCCTGATTGGCGCGGTCACCGGGGCTGAGGGCATGGCGCGGATCGATGCGTTTATCGTGGCACCATTTCAGGGCATCTTGTGCCTTTTCCTTCTGGATATGGGCCTCGTCGCGGGCCGGGGTTTGCGCGGATCGAAGGGCGTCTTGGGGCTGGGCACCATCGCCTTTGGCATGGTGATGCCGATGGTCGGCGCCGCCTTTGGCCTTGTCGTCGCGCTGGTGATTGGCCTGTCAGTGGGGGGCACCGCGCTGATGATGACTTTGGCGGCTTCGGCCAGCTATATCGCCGTGCCCGCCGCCATGCGCGTGGCTTTGCCCGAGGCGAACCCTTCGGTTTACCTGACGCTGTCGCTGGGCGTTACCTTCCCCTTTAACCTGATCTTCGGCATCCCGGCCTATCTGGCCGTTGCCCAGACCCTTAGCGGAGGCTGACCCGTGCAAACCCATCTTGCCAAACGCGTCGAGATCATCATCGAAGCCCCGATGGAAAACCGTCTGACTGAGGCGTTGGAACGTGCGGGCGTGTCGGGCTTTACCGTGCTGCCGGTGCTGGGCGGTTCGGGCCGGTCAGGGCGTTGGAGCCGCGAGGGGCAGTTGGGGCGCGCCGGGATGGTCTCGGTGATTTGCCTGATCCGCCCGGAGCGGCTGGACAGCCTGCTGGAAGCCGCGTTTCAGGTGGTGGAGCGCCACATTGGCGTGGTCTCGGTGACGGATACCCAAGTGCTGCGGGCTGAGCGGTTCTGAGGGTGGCTTTGCGCCCCTAGCGCGCAGGTTCCCCCCACCCCCACCCCTCCCCACAAGGGGGAGGGGATCCGCGGGGTTTATGGCGTTTCTCTTTGTGGCTACCGAAAGCGGCAACATCTGGTCGCCTGTCACCTCCCCTCCCCCTTGTGGGGAGGCGGCGGGGGCGGGGGACCGTCGAGTTGGGTGGTGTCTGGTGCCACGGCCACAAGAAAAAAAGCCCCGCCTGAGCGGGGCTTTTGCTTTGGTCCCGGATCGGGCCTTACATCGACGGATAGATCGGGAACTTCTCGCACAGCGCCTCGACCTTGGCCTTCACCGCGGCCTCAACTGCGCCGTTGCCGTCTTCACCGTTCTTGGCCAGACCATCGACCACTTCGACGATCCAATCCGCGATCAGGCGGAATTCGGGTTCGGCAAAGCCGCGCGTGGTGCCGGCGGGGGTGCCAAGGCGCACACCGCTCGTGATGGTGGGCTTTTCGGTGTCAAACGGGATGCCGTTCTTGTTGCAGGTGATATGCGCCCGGCCCAGGGCCTTTTCGGTCGCATTGCCCTTCACGCCCTTGGGGCGCAGGTCGACCAGCATCAGGTGCGTGTCGGTGCCGCCGGTGACGATGTCCAATCCGCCCTTCATCAGCTGATCGGCCAGCGCTTGGGCGTTCTTCACCACCTGCTTTTGGTAGTCGACGAAGTCCGGGCGCAGCGCCTCGCCGAAGGCCACGGCCTTGGCGGCGATCACATGCATCAGGGGGCCGCCCTGAATTCCCGGGAAGATCGCCGAGTTGCACTTTTTGGCAATCGCCTCGTCATTCGTGAGGATCATGCCGCCGCGCGGACCGCGCAGGGTTTTATGGGTGGTGGTGGTCGCCACATGGGCATGCGGGAAGGGCGAGGGGTAAAGACCCGCCGCGATCAGCCCGGCAAAGTGGGCCATATCGACCAGAAGATAAGCGCCGACCTTGTCGGCAATCGCGCGCATGCGGCCGAAGTCGATGATGCGCGGAATGGCCGAGCCACCGGCGATGATCAGCTTGGGGTTATGCTGCACCGCCAAAGCCTCCAGCTGGTCATAGTCGAGCTGGCTGTCTTGCGGGCGCACGCCGTATTGGATGGCGTTGAACCACTTGCCCGACTGGTTCGGGGCGGCACCATGGGTCAGGTGACCGCCGGCGTCCAGGGACATGCCAAGGATCGTGTCGCCGGGCTGGATCAGCGCCTGAAACACGCCTTGGTTCGCCTGCGAACCCGAGTTCGGCTGGACGTTAGCGAAAGAGCAATTGAAGAGCTTGCAGGCCCGCTCCATCGCCAGATTTTCGGCGATGTCGACGAACTGGCAGCCACCGTAGTAGCGCTTTCCAGCATAGCCTTCGGCGTATTTGTTGGTCATCACCGAACCCTGCGCCTCCATCACGGCGCGCGACACGATGTTTTCGGAGGCAATCAGCTCAATCTCATGGCGCTGACGGCCCAGTTCTTTTGTCACCGCCCCGAAAATGTCGGGGTCGCGGGCGGCGAGGGTGTCGGTGAAAAAGCCGGTGGATACTTTGGCAGAGATGGTCATGGGGTCATCCTTTCATCAGCCGGTCCAGCCCAGACCGGCGGCTATGCAGTTCATGGATTGCATCAAGGGCACGCTGGTGCCGAACCCCGGTTCGGCCCGGGCCCGGCGCAACAGCGCCACTTGCAAATGATTGATCCGGGTCAGTTGCGGCGTTTGCGCCCGGAAGCGGTCATACATGTTGGGGAAACGCGCGCCGGGTTGGGCCGAGCCGGTCAAGAGGCGCAGCGCGTCCAAGGCGGCGGCATGTTCCGCCGTGATGCGGCCAAAGATATCGTCGCGGAGTGCCGCATCTTCGATCAGACCGGCGTATTCGGCGGCGATGGCAAGATCGGTCAGCATCAGCGACTTTTCCACCTCATCCACCATCAGGCGGAAGAGCTTGTGACGCTCAAACATCTCGGCCAGAAGCCGGTCTGCCGCCGCACCCCGGACTTGGCGAAAGGCGGCAATCGCGCTACCAAAACCATACCAGCCGGTGATCATGTGGCGGTTTTGCGACCAAGCAAAGACCCATGGGATCGCCCGCAGGTCAGCCAAGGACCGCGCGCCAAAGCGGCGGGCGGGGCGCGAGCCCATTTTCAGCATGGCGAGCTCTTCCACCGGGCTGGCCTGCTGGAAGTAATCAATGAAGCCGGGGCGCGAGATTAGGTTGACATAGGCGGTCTGCGACAGACCTGCCAAGGCCTCAAGCGCGTCGTTGCTTTCGGGGTCGGCCACCGGCTGCACCCGCGTTGGCAGATGGCCCAAGACCGAGGAGGCCAACAGTTCAAGCTGGTTCAGCGCGGTGCCGCGATTGGCGTATTTTGACGACACCACCTCGCCCTGTTCGGTGATCCGCAGGCGGCCTTGCACGGTGCCCATGGGCTGGGCGGCGATAGCGCGGCCTGTGGGCGCACCACCCCGGCTGACCGAGCCGCCGCGGCCGTGGAAGAACACCGGGCGCAGGCGATGCTGGCCAAGGCTGGCGGTCAGGCGACGCTGGGCCTTGTCCAATTCATAGGTGGAGCAGAGGAATCCGCCGTCCTTGTTGCTGTCGGAATAGCCGAGCATCACTTCAACCGTGCCATCGCGGCTGCGCAGGCTGCGCTGTGCCAAGGGCACGGCCAGCACCGCATCAAAGACGGCGGGCGCGTTGCGCAGATCTTCGATGGTTTCAAAGAGCGGCACGACCCGAAGGTCCAGCTTTTCGGAGCCAAAGCCGGCATGGCGGGCCAGCAGATAGACGGCCAACACATCCTCGGCCGAGCGGGTCATGGACAGGATGAAAGGGCCAATCGCTTCGGGGTCGTCTGAGATATGCGCGTCACGCATCAAGGTGAGCAGATCAAGGAGTTCGCGAGCATCGGGCCCAAGGCGGCTGCGGTTGACATGGACCAGATCCGACTGGCCCAACTCGTCGCGCAGACGGCGCGCCCAATCGGGGCTGCCTTGTGCGGGGACCGGGCCAGTCAGGGCCCAGATTTCAGACAGAACCGCGGTGATCACCGTTGAGTTCTGCCGAACATCCAGCGTTGTGGTGCGGAAACCAAAGGTTTCGGCCCGAAAGCGGAGCGGCGCGATGAACCGTGCGGCCAGCCGATGGGCATCAATCGCCTCAAGCCCCGCTTCAATGCAGCGCAGGTCGGCGATGAAATGGCTGACCGAAGGGTAGCCTGCGCCGGGTTCGTCCGAGCGTTCCTGCATGGCGCGCAGCCGCGCACCGATGGCGGTCAGCGCTTGACGGAACACCTCGCCGGGATTGCGCGAGGCCAGCCGTTTGGCATCGGGGCTGCGGGCAATGAGCGCGCGGATCTGCGCCTCGGTTTGCGCGGGCAGCGGCACGATCCGCTGAGTGATCGAGATCCGGGCGGCGGCGGTGGCGATGTCTTCTTGGTACCGGGTCAGAATGCTGCGCCGGGCGCGGGCCAGTGCATCGCGCGTCACCTCGGCGGTGACATTGGGGTTGCCGTCACGGTCGCCGCCGATCCAGGAATGAAAGCGCACGCAGGGCGTGGTGTCGAGCCCTGGGCCAAAGCGGGCTTCGGCGGCGGTGCTGAACCGGTCAAAGAGTTGCGGCACGGCGTCAAAGAGGGCGTCACGGAAGAACTGCAGGCCCCATTCGATTTCATCGCGCAGGCTGGGGCGTTCCATCCGCAATTCGCCGGTCATCCAAAGAAGATCAATCTCGGCTTCGATGTCTTGCAAGATGTCGTCGCGTTCGCGCGGGGTCCAGCGTTGGGTTTCCAGCGAGACGAGGTGACGATAGATGCGGCGGTGAATCTCGAGCACCGTGACGCGCTTGGCCTCGGTCGGGTGGGCGGTGATGGTGGGGCCGACCGACAGGTTCTGGGTTAGCGCGGTAAACTCGGCGGCGGTCATCTTGGGGTCAAGCGTGGCGAAGGTCTTGGCAAAGCTGCCCTCGACCGCCTCGGGGCCTTGGGCGCCCTCAATCGTGCGGCGGCCGCGCATGGCGGTGTTTTCGTCGATGATCCGGGTCAGTTGGAACCAGATGTTCACCGCCTGCAGGCAGGGAATGGCGGTTTCGTCACTGGGAAGATCGGCCCCGGTGGCAAGAACGGTTTCCAGAACATGGGGTGCGCGGCGTTCGATGACCCTGTGCCACAGGCGGCGCATCTCGTCGCGCAAGCCCGCTGCCTGATCTTCGGGGCCATCCGGGGTGTGCTTGGCGACGGCGACCATGGCTTATGCCACCCGGTCGCGCGGCTGGCGACCCTCAAAGAAATCGGACAGGTTTTCCAAGACGCGAAAGCCCATAGCCTCACGCGTTTCGCGGGTGGCCGAGCCGAGATGCGGCAAGAGAACGAGGTTGTCGGAGTCTAGGAGTTCGCGCGGGATTTTGGGTTCGCGTTCGAACACATCCAGCCCCGCGCCGCCGATGGTGCCAAACCACAGCGCTTGGGCCAGCGCGTGTTCGTCCACGACTTCACCGCGTGCGGTGTTGATAAGAAAAGCGCCCGGGCGCATCAGGTCCAGCCTGCGGCTGTTGATGAGGTGGCGGTTGGCCACACCGCCCGGGCAGTGCAGGGAAACAAAGTCACACTGCGGCAGCAGGTCTTCGATGGTCGGGACCTGAACCGCATTGTAGCGGGCCAGCACTTCGGCCGGGACGGCCGAGCGGTTTTGCACGATGATCTTCATGCCAAAGCCGAAATGCGCGCGCTGCGCCATGGCTTGGCCGATGCGGCCAAAGCCAATGATGCCAAGCGTGGCGCCCGATACTTTGGTTCCGATCATGTGGGTCGGGCGCCAGCCGGTCCAGCGGCCATCGCGCAATTCGCGTTCACCTTCACCGGCGCGGCGGGCGACCATGAGCATCAGGGTCATCGCGATGTCGGCGGTGCATTCGGACAGAACATCCGGTGTATTGGTCACCGCGATGCCTCGGTCTTTGGCGGCGGCGGTGTCGATGTGGGCAAAGCCCACACCGTAGTTGGCCAAGATCCTTGTGCGCGGTGCCGTGCTTTCAAAGACAGCCGCAGGAAGGCGGTCCGTCACTGTTGGCAAGATCGCGTCATACTGGCCGAGGGCGGATGTGAACTCCGCCTCGGTCAGCGGGGTGTCAGAGGTGTTCAGGCTGAGATCAAAGATCTGCGCCATCTTCTCTTCCACCGCCTGCGGCCAGCGCCGCGTCACAAGGACCTTGGGTTTTGACATCATGGCTTCCTTAGGCTGCGCGCTTTGCCATCACGCGTGCCACGGTCTCGCCGATGACCGAGGGGTTCTCGGCCACGGTGACGCCCGCTGCGGTCAGGATTTCCACCTTTTCCGAAGCGCTTTCGCCGAAGGCCGAGATGATCGCGCCCGCATGGCCCATGGTGCGGCCTTTGGGTGCCGTCAGACCGGCGATATAGGCGATAACCGGCTTGGTCATGTGGTCCTGAATATAGGCCGCCGCTTCAGCTTCTTGCGGGCCGCCGATTTCACCGATCATGCAGACGATATGGGTGTCCGGGTCAGCCTCGAACCGCTCCAGCACGTCGCGGAAGGACGAGCCGTTGATCGGATCGCCACCGATGCCGACCGAGGTTGAGACCCCGATGCCGCGGTCCTTAAGCTGCTGTGCAGCCTCATAGCCCAGCGTGCCGGAGCGGCTGACGATGCCCACGTTGCCCGGCAGATAGATATGGGGCGGCATGATGCCCAAAAGCGCCTTGCCGGGGCTGATGGTGCCAGCGCAGTTCGGGCCGGTCAGAACCATGCGCCGCTCGCGGGTGTAGCGCATCATATAACGCTTCACGCGGATCATGTCCTGTGCCGGGATACCGTCGGTGATGCACACGCAATAGCGGATGCCCGCATCGGCGGCTTCCATGATGCTGTCTGCCGCGAAGGGCGGCGGGACAAACACAAGACTGGTGTCAGCGCCGGTGGCGGCAACGGCCTGCTTTACGGTGTCAAACACCGGGATGCCGAAGACGGTTTCGCCGCCTTTGCCGGGGACAACACCGCCGACAACATTGGTGCCGTAGTCTTGCATTTCCTTGGTGTGGAACTGGGCCATACGGCCGGTGATGCCTTGCACGATGACACGGCTGGCGCGATCAAGAAAGATGCTCATCAGATGGACCTCACGGTGGTGTTCTGCTTACGGTCGTTCTTCCAGGCGACGACGGCACGTTCGGCCGCCTCCATCAGCGTGTTGGCGCGGATGATCGGAAGACCGGATTTGGCGAGGATTTTCTGACCCTCTTCCACATTGGTGCCCGACAGGCGCACGATCACCGGCACGTTCACCGGGTTTGCGGTCAGTGCCTGCACGACGCCTTCGGCCACCCAGTCGCAGCGGTTGATGCCGGCGAAGATGTTGACGAGAATGGCTTCGACATTCTCATCCGACATCACCAGACGAAACGCCTTGGCCACACGCTCGGGTGTTGCACCGCCGCCGATGTCGAGGAAGTTCGCAGGCTCGCCGCCGGCCAGTTTGATTGTGTCCATCGTGGCCATGGCAAGGCCCGCACCGTTCACGATACAGCCGATGTTCCCCGACAGGCCGATATAGGCCAGACCGCGGTCAGCCGCACGGCTTTCGCGCGGGTCTTCTTGGGATTTGTCGCGCAGCTCGGACACCTGCGGGTGACGGAAGAGCGCGTTGGTGTCGAAGGTCATCTTGGCGTCAAGCGCCAGAATGCGGTTGTCGGCGGTGATGACCAGCGGGTTGATCTCCACCATCGTCGCATCCAGATCGCGGAAGGCGCGGTAGCAGCCTTGCAGCGTGCGCACCATTTGCTGGGTCAGCGCGTTGGGAATGCCAAGGGCGTAAGAGATTTCGCGTGCTTGGAACTCTTGCAGACCTGCAGCGGGTTCCACGGTCGAACGGACGATCGACTCGGGCTTTTGCTCGGAAATCTCTTCGATCTCCATGCCGCCTTCGGAGGAGGCGACGATCATGATGCGCTGGGTGGAGCGGTCCAGCACGAAACCCAGATAGATCTCGCGGGTAAAGTCGACCGCCGCTTCAACGTAGACGCGGTAGATGCCCTTGCCTTCGGCGCCGGTCTGATGCGTCACCAGTTTGCGGCCGAACATGTCGTTCGTCGCATCCTGAATTTCATGCTCGGAATTGCACAGCTTGACGCCGCCCGCTTTGCCACGGCCACCTGCGTGGACCTGGGCCTTGACGATCCAGCGGTTGCCGCCAAGTTCGCGGGCCCGGTAAGCCGCCTGTTCGGGGCTGTAAGCCAGCCCGCCAGGCGGCACCGTGACGCCGAATTTCGCCAAAATCTCTTTGGCCTGATATTCGTGAATGTCCATTTTTCCCTCCCTCAGGCCGACGTTACTCGGCTGCCATTTCTGCTAGGTAATGCTGGTTCAGCGCCTCCCGCGCCGCGCCAACATCTGCCCCCGCGCCCATCTCGTTCATCGCGGCGGCGAAACGCTCGACGATGTCGGTGATGGCATGGCGGGAGAGTTGGTTGAGAATGCCGATGCGGACCTGAACCGGTTCGGACAGGGTCGGCCAGATGCCGAAGCCGCGGGCGCGGCAGGCCTGCACCAGATCCTTTTCGCGACCGGCCAAAGCGCCGGGCAGGTTCAAGACCACAAGGCTGGTCATGTTCGAGGTGACATCGCAGCCAAGGGCGACGACGGCGGCGCGCAGGGCTGCCTCGTGATAGGCGTAGTCAGCGGCCTTTTGCGCCTTGCCGTGCTGCAGGTTGATGCGCAGCGCCTCGTGGAAGGCGGCGACGGCATAGCCCGAATGGGTGCGGTGATAGGTGCCAGCGGCGCTGTCCTTGCCGTCATGGATGGCCCAGTGGCGGGCTTCCATCATCGGGTGGTTCACATAGCTGGACGAACCATTGGCCTTCAGATGCGCGATGTAGCGGTCCGAAAAGCTGACCGGGGCATAGGTGAGCGGCAGGCACAGAACGCCCTTTTGCGGGCAGGAGGCCCAGCCGACGATGCCGGGATAGTCGTCGATGTCGAAATCTTCGATGCCAAGGGACGAGACGGCGTCAACCAGACCCATCACGCCATGGCGCTCACATGCGTCCGAGAAGGCGCGGATTTCGTTGATCCGGCCCGAGCCGGTTTCCCAATGCGCCATCACGGCCCAAGTGGGCTTGTTGGCGGCAAGGGCGGTTTCAATCACGTCGCCCGTGACCGACTTGCCATGCGGCACGGTGACGAGGGTCACGTTGGCGGGCTTGGGGTCCAAGGAGTTGGCGGCCAGATCTGCGCGGCTGGCGGCTTTCATCCGGACGGTCAGCGCATCGATGCCGCTGAAGGTGCCGTTGACGAAGGTCACGACCGTGTCGCCCGGCAGGATGGCGCTGAACAGGCAGTCCAGCCCGCTCCAGCCCGTACCGGCGACGCCGAAGGTGTAAGTGTTTTTGGTGCCCCAGATCTTGCGAAGCATCTCTTTGCATTCGATCATCCCGCGCAGCACGTCGGCCTGCATGTGATCGGCAAGGCCGGCGTTGGCATAGGCTGCCAGAACGCGGGCATCGGTGTTGCCGGGGCCAGGCCCTGCGGCCAGAGTCTCGGGAATCTGCAGTTTCGACGGAATGCTGGTGTTGGTCACGGACGATCCTCCCTCGGATGGTTGATGCAACAAATGCTGCTTTGACTTTCTGAACAACCTTCCTTAATCCTGCTTTTGGAAGTCCTTATGGGTGGGAAAGTTACTACCCAAATTGGTAAGTATGCGGGTGTATACCGTTTGTGACCAGTTCAAATGGGTAGGTTTATGTCATGAACCGTGCAGAATCTGGGGTGTACGATGCTGGAGATTAGGCCTGAACAGATTGACTTGGCGCTGGCCGAGGGCAACCCTCTGGTGCTGTCGGCCTTGTCGGAAGTCTTTGAAAAAGATCGAAGATTCTCGCTTGTCGCGACATCGTCAACCGCTGAGGGCTTGCTTGGCGCGGTGATGCGGGTGCCGGTCAAGGTGGCGGTGATTGACTGGCACATCCCACAGCTGGGCGGCCAGAAGCTGGCCGAAGTGTTGCGCGATCAAGAGGGCGCGCCGCGGTTGGTGATCTATGCCGATGACTCGGCAGGGACCGAATCGCTTAAGGCTTTGGCAGCGGGGGCGGCCGGATTCGTGGACCGCAAGTCGCCGGTCGAGCGGCTTTTGGACACCTGCGTTGACGTCGCCGCTGGGAAAATGGTGTTCCCCTTCATCGACGTGCGCGGGCTGCAATCGGACCCGATCCAGCAGCTGACACGCCGCGAAAAGGCGCTGTTGGAGGCGCTGGCGAATGGTCTGGCCAACAAAGATCTGGCCCGCGAATTCGACATTTCGACGAACACGGTGAAGTACCACCTGTCGAACCTTTTTGAGAAACTTGGCGTCACCAGTCGCACACAAGCAGTTGCGTATTACTTCAAGTCACGCTAGGCAGATTGCATGCGAATGCATACTTTCAGGAAATTATTTTTCTTGACAGTATAGGATTTTGCGCCGCTTTCTGACCCCGAATCCGGCAATCAGAAAGGCCAAAGCATGAGCTTTCACGTCATCACCCAAGCCCCGGCGCGGCTGAACCGCAGCGAACTCGCCGTTCCCGGCAGCGCTCCGCAAATGTTTGAAAAGGCAGCACAATCTGATGCCGATGTGATCTTCCTTGATCTGGAAGATGCGGTCGCTCCTGATGACAAAGCACAGGCGCGCAAGAACATCATCAAGGCCCTGAACGAGATGGATTGGGGCAAGAAAACCATGTCGGTCCGAATCAATGGACTCGACACGCACTACATGTACCGCGACGTGGTGGATGTGGTGGAACAGGCCGGCGAGCGTCTGGATCTGATCATGGTGCCGAAAGTTGGCACCGCCGCTGACGTCTATGCCGTCGACATGATGGTGACCCAGATTGAGGACGCCAAGGGCTACAAAAAGCGGATCGGTTTCGAGCATATCATCGAGACCGCGCTGGGCATGCAAAACGTGTCCGAAATCGCCGCGGCGTCGAAGCGCAATGAGTCGCTGCATTTCGGCGTGGCCGACTATGCCGCCTCGACCCGTGCGCGCACCACGATCATCGGCGGTGTAAACCCCGATTACTCGGTGCTGACCGACAAGTTGGACGATGGCAGCCGTCAGGTGCATTGGGGCGACATGTGGCACTATGCGCTGGCGCGTATGGTGGTCGCTGCGCGGGCCAATGGTCTGCGTCCGGTGGATGGTCCGTTCGGTGATTTCTCGGACCCCGACGGCTATCGCGCCGCCGCCAAGCGTGCTGCGGTCTTGGGATGTGAGGGCAAATGGGCCATTCACCCCAGCCAGATCGCGCTCGCCAACGAAGTGATGAGCCCGTCTGAGGCTGAAGTGACCCGCGCCAAGCGGATCCTTGAGGCGATGGCGCAGGCTGCAGCCGAAGGTAAAGGCGCAGTGTCGCTGGATGGCCGTCTGATCGACTATGCGTCCATCCGTCAGGCCGAAGTTCTGGTGCAAAAAGCCCGCCAGATTTCGGCGGCCTAAGGCATGGCAAGCTTGCGCGACCTGGCCAATGCGCTGTTTCAGACCGCCTGCACGGCGGCTGATCCGGGCATTGCCTTGTCGCGCGCCTTGACAGACTCCCCTTTGCCCCGCCCCGATACGGGCGGGGCTTATCGCATTGTTTCCATTGGTAAAGCTGCGGTGCCTATGGCTGAGGCCATGATTGCCAAGGTTCAGGGCCAAGAGTTCTCTGCGCTGGTCGTGACAAACTATGAGAACGCGCGCGACGTTGCGGGTGCGGTCGTCATCGCCTCGGGTCATCCGGTCCCGGATGAGAACGGCGCCAAGGCGGCTTTGGCGGTCGAGGCGATGCTGGCAGACACCACGTCTGCCGACCGGGTGATTGCCCTGATCTCGGGCGGCGGATCGGCGCTGTTGCCGGCGCCGGTTGAGGGCGTGTCCTTGGCGGATAAGGCTGCGACCAGTCGGCTTTTGCTGGGCGCAGGCGTGGACATTTCACAGTTGAATCTGGTGCGTCAGGCGCTGTCGCGCTTGAAAGGTGGGGGTTTGTTGCGCGCCGCCCATCCCGCGCCAGTGACGGGCTATATCCTGTCGGATGTGATCGGCGATGATCTGCGCGTTATCGCCTCGGGCCTGACGGTGGCCCCGGTGGGCAGCCGCGCCGAGGCGCGGGCACTGTTGCAGGGCAAGGGCCTTTGGGCGGATTTGCCCGCATCGGTGCAAGCGGCGTTGGAGCGTGACACGGTTGAGCCGCCTTTGCCCGCGGCAACTAACGTGCTGATCGGGTCGAACCGCAAGAGCCTTGAGGCGATGCGGGCTGAAGCGGGCGCGGATGCGGTGATCGTGTCGGACCGGTTGGAGGGCGATGTGGCCGATGCTGCGGCGGAAATCCTCGCGGCGGCGAAAAGCGCGGGAGATCGCGCCTGCCTGATCTTTGGCGGCGAAACCACGGTTCGGCTGCAAGGCACGGGTCTGGGTGGGCGCAATCAGGAACTGGCGCTGCGGGTGGCGATGGGCATGCCCGACCTTGGGCGCGATTGGGTGTTTCTGTCGGGCGGCACCGATGGCCGCGACGGGCCAACCGATGCGGCGGGCGGCGTGGTCGATGCCGGGACCGTTTCGCGCATCATCGCGGCAGGGGGCGATCCGTCGGCACTTTTGGCCAACAATGACAGCCACCGCGCGCTGTCCTTGGCAGGGGATCTTCTGGTCAGCGGCGCAACGGGCACCAATGTGGCCGATGTTCAGGTGCTGCTGCTGGGCCCTTTGCACTAAGCGTATCTCTCCTTGCAATCACGGGGGGATCGGCCTATATGCCCTTCAACAGCGGTTTCAGGGTCCACACCTGAAGCTACCGAAAGTCACGGCGGGCCTCTGTGGCCCGTTTTTCATTTCTGGAACCTGAATGTCTGATCTTGTTGCCAAAACTGCCATGGACCGTCGCCTTGCGGACATCGTCCAGCCCGTGATTGAGGGCTTGGGCTTTGAACTGGTGCGCATCCGCCTGATGGGCGGGGCGACGCGCATTTTGCAGATCATGGCCGACAAGCCCGACGGCGGGATCGAGGTTGACCATTGCGGTGATATCTCGACTGCCGTTTCCGCCGTTCTCGATGTGGAAGACCCGATTGAAGAGAATTACGTGCTGGAAGTGTCGAGCCCCGGCATTGACCGCCCGCTGACGCGGCTGAAGGATTTCGAGATGTGGAAGGGCTGGGAAGCCCGCATCGAGACGACCGAGCTGATCGACGGCCGCCGCCGCTTTAAAGGCACCCTTGGTGGTGTTGAGGGCGAGGAAGTGCTGATCGAGATCGAAGATGGCAAGGAGACCGTGACCATCGGGTTGCAGTTTGACTGGCTGTCGGACGCCAAGCTGATTCTCACCGATGAGCTGATCTCGGAAATGCTGCGCCAGAAAAAGGCCAGCGGCGTGATCGACGAATCGCAGTTCGACGAGATTGAAGAAACCGACGCGACTGAAGAAAACGGCGGGGACGACGACAGCGACGCCCCCGAGACGACCAAACACTAAGCCCCAAAACACTAGGCCGGGAGAAGACCCATGGCGATTACATCAGCCAACCAGCTTGAACTTCTGCAAACCGCCGAAGCGGTCGCGCGCGAGAAGATGATCGACGCCGAACTGGTGATTCAGGCGATGGAAGACAGCCTCGCCCGCGCGGCCAAGTCGCGCTATGGCGCGGAAATGGACATCCGGGTCAAGATCGACCGTAAGACTGGCCGCGCCAGCTTTGCCCGCATCCGCACCGTGGTGGAAGACGACGCGGTGGAAAACCACCACGCTCAGCTGACGGTGAAGCAGGCCAAATCCTATCTTGCCGACCCGCAGCTTGGCGACGAGGTGATTGACGAAGTTCCCCCGGTTGATCTGGGCCGTATCGCCGCACAATCGGCCAAGCAGGTGATCTTGCAAAAGGTCCGTGAGGCAGAGCGCGACCGTCAGTACGAAGAATTCCGCGACCGCAAGGGCACGATCATCAACGGTCAGGTCAAGCGCGAAGAATACGGCAACGTCATCGTCGACATCGGCCGTGGCGAAGCGATCTTGCGCCGCAACGAAAAGATCGGCCGCGAGGCGTATCGCCCCGGCGACCGCATCCGCTGCTATATCAAGGACGTCCGTCGCGAGCCGCGCGGCCCGCAGGTGTTCCTGTCGCGCACCGACCCGCAGTTCATGGCGGAGCTGTTCAAGATGGAAGTGCCGGAAATCTATGATGGCATCATCGAGATCAAGGCCGTCGCCCGTGACCCGGGTTCGCGCGCCAAGATTGCCGTGATTTCCTATGACAACTCGATCGACCCGGTCGGCGCTTGCGTCGGTATGCGCGGCAGCCGTGTGCAGGCCGTGGTGAACGAATTGCAGGGCGAAAAGATCGACATCATTCCGTGGAATGGTGATCAGGCGACCTTCCTTGTGAACGCGTTGCAACCGGCCGAAGTGTCGAAGGTTGTGATCGACGAAGAGGGTGGCAAGATCGAAGTGGTCGTGCCGGATGAGCAGCTGTCGCTGGCCATCGGTCGTCGCGGTCAGAACGTGCGTCTGGCCAGCCAGCTGACCGGCCTTGATATTGATATCATGACGGAATCGGATGAATCGACTCGCCGTCAGGCCGAGTTCGCCGAGCGCACCAAGCTGTTCATGGACACGCTGGATGTCGACGAGATGATGGCGCAGCTTCTGGTGTCGGAAGGCTTCACCAATCTGGAAGAAGTGGCCTATGTCGAGTCGGATGAACTGCTGTCCATCGACGGGTTCGACGAAGGCACCGCCGGGGAATTGCAGGCCCGTGCCCGCGATTATCTGGAAGAGCAGGCCCGCAAGTCGCTGGAAGCCGCCCGCGCGATGGGTGTGGAAGAAAGCCTTGTGAACTTTGAAGGGCTGACCCCGCAGATGCTGGAAGCGCTGGCGCATGACGGGATCAAGACGCTGGAAGACTTCGCCACCTGCGCCGACTGGGAGTTGGCGGGCGGCTGGACCACTGAGAATGGCCAGCGCAAGAAGGACGAGGGCGTGCTTGAAAAGTTCGACGTCAGCCTTGAAGAGGCACAGACCATGGTCATGACCGCCCGTGTCATGCTGGGCTGGGTTGACCCCACTGCGATGGATGCCGCCGACGAGGGCGCAGCCACCGAGGAGGCCGAGGCCTGATTTCAGGCCTCGGAGGTAGCGCCCGTGACACGCGGCGGCCGGGAAAAAGAGCAGGACGACCCCGAACGCAAGTGCATTGTGTCGGGGGACAGCCAACCCAAGACGGGTCTGGTGCGGTTTTGCATTGGGCCTGACAACTCGGTGGTGCCCGATATTCTGGGACGCCTGCCGGGCCGGGGCATCTATGTGGCCGCAGACCGTGCGGCCATCACCAAGGCGGCGACCAAGGGGCTGTTCTCCCGTGCGGCACGCCAATCGGTGACGGTGCCGCCGGGGCTGGCCGATCTGGTGGAAAGCCTCTTGGCCCGTCGGGTGGTTGACCTCATCAGCATGTGCCGCAAGGCGAATGCGGCGGTGATGGGCTATGAAAAGGTGAAAGACTGGCTGCAGTCGGGCAAAGCACGGGTTTTGGTGCAGGCCTCGGACGGGTCAGAACGCGGCAAGACCAAGCTGCGCCCACCCGAAGGCGAAGGTCGATTTATCGGCCTCTTGTCTGCAGGGGAATTGGGTTTGGCTTTCGGTCGCGAACGTGCGATACACGCGGCGCTTGGCGCTGGTGGACTCACGACGCGTGTTGTAGAGGAAGCGGCAAGGCTTTCCGGGTTGCGAATTGCGCAGCCGGATGAGCAGGACGGCGGCTCGACCGCCATGAAGGATATGTAGGACGCATGAGCGATACTGACGGTAAAAAACCCCTCGGCCTGGGTGGCGCACCTCGTTCCGGTTCGGTGAAGCAAAGCTTCTCCCATGGCCGGACGCATGCTGTGGTGGTTGAAACCAAGCGCAAGCGCGTTGTGGTGCCGACGCCGGGCAAGCCCGGGTCTGGCTCTGGCGCAGCCTCGGGTGGCGCGCCCAACTTGGGCGATCCGTCCAAGCGCCCGGCAGGCATCTCCGATGCCGAGATGGAACGCCGCCTGACCGCTTTGCGGCAGGCCAAGGCGCGCGAGCAGGAAGACGCTGCCAAGCGTGCCGAAGAAGAGCGGGCGCGCGAAGAAGACCGTATGCGTCGGCGCGAAGAAATCGAAGCCAAGGAACGTGAGGAGCGCGCCCGCGAGGCCGCCCTGCGCGCCAAGGCCGAGGAAGAAGAGCGGCTTCGCGCCGAAGCGGCCCTTGAGGCCGCAAACCGTGCAGAGCAGCGCAAGGCCGATATCTTGGGCACGCAGCGCCGCAAGCCCGCTGCTCCCGAACCGGCTGCCCCCGCCGCCAGCACGGAAGCCGCCGCTCCGGCGCGCAACGCCCGCCCGGCACCCGCCCCGGGGATGGACGAGCGCGGCCCGGCCAGCGCCAAGCCCGGTTTGCCGACCCCGCGCAAGACCGACCGCGAACGCGAAGAGCGCGAGCGCAACGCCAAGGCCAAGGGCGACGAAGGTCGTCGTTCGGGCAAGTTGACGCTGTCTTCGGCCATGGATGGTGAAGGCGGCCGTACCCGCAGCCTTGCCGCCATGAAGCGCAAGCAGGAAAAGGCCCGCAACAAGGCGATGGGCTTTGGCAACAAGCCTGAAAAGCAGTTCCGCGACGTGCAACTGCCCGAAGTCATCGTGGTCAGCGAGCTGGCCAACCGTATGGCTGAACGCGGGGCAGACGTTGTCAAATCGCTCATGAAAATGGGCATGATGGTGACGTTGAACCAAGCCATTGACGCCGACACCGCCGAATTGGTGATCGAAGAGTTTGGCCACAAGGCGGTTCGTGTGTCGGATTCCGACGTGGAACAGGCGATCGAAACGGTCGCGGATGCAGATGAAAACCGCATCACCCGCCCGCCGATCGTGACGATCATGGGCCACGTTGACCACGGCAAGACCTCGCTTCTGGATGCGATCCGCAAGGCGAATGTGGTCTCTGGCGAAGCCGGTGGCATTACCCAGCACATCGGTGCCTATCAGGTGAAAACCGATAAGGGTCAGGTTCTGACCTTCCTCGATACCCCCGGCCACGCTGCGTTCACCTCGATGCGCGCACGCGGTGCGAATGTGACCGACATTGTTGTGCTGGTGGTTGCCGCTGACGATGCCGTCATGCCGCAAACGGTTGAGGCGATTGCCCATGCCAAGGCAGCCAAGGTGCCGTTGATCGTGGCCATCAACAAGATGGACAAGCACGGTGCGGATGCGACCAAGGTCCGCACGGATCTGTTGCAGCACGAAATCGTCGTCGAAGCGATGTCGGGTGATGTGCAGGATGTGGAAGTGTCGGCGAAAACCGGCATGGGTCTGGACAATCTGCTGGAAGCTATCGGCCTGCAGGCCGAAATTCTGGAACTGAAGGCCAACCCGAACCGTTCGGCCGCCGGTGCTGTGATCGAAGCCAAGCTGGATGTGGGCCGCGGCCCGGTTGCGACCGTTCTGGTGCAGAACGGTACGCTGCGCAAAGGCGATATCTTTGTCGTCGGCGAGCAGTGGGGCAAGGTGCGTGCGCTGATCAACTCCAAGGGCGAGACGATTGCCGAGGCTGGACCTTCGGTTCCGGTCGAAGTGCTGGGCCTGTCGGGCACGCCGTCGGCGGGTGATACGCTGAACGTCGTCGAAACCGAAGCTTCGGCACGGGAAATCGCCGATTACCGGATCAAGGCCGCAAAAGACAAGCGTGCCGCCGCCGGGGCTGCGACCACGCTGGAACAGCTGATGGCGAAGGCCAAGGCTGACATGGACGTGGCAGAGCTGCCGGTTCTGGTGAAGGCCGACGTGCAGGGGTCTGCCGAAGCCATCGTGCAAGCCTTGGAAAAGGTTGGCAACGAAGAGGTGCGCGTGCGCGTGCTGTCGTCGGGCGTGGGCGCGATCACCGATACAGATGTGTCCTTGGCCGAAGCCAGCAAATGCCCGATCATCGGTTTCAACGTGCGTGCCAATGCCTCGGCCCGCAATTCGGCCCATCAGAAGGGTGTCGAGATCCGTTATTACTCGATCATCTATGATCTGGTGGATGACATCAAGAAAGCCGCCTCGGGTCTCTTGAAGGCCGAGATCCGCGAAACCTTTATCGGTTATGCGCAGATCAAAGAGGTGTTCAAGGTTACCGGCGTTGGCATGGTTGCCGGCTGCTTGGTCACCGAAGGTGTCGCCCGCCGGTCTGCTGGGGTGCGTCTGTTGCGTGACAACGTGGTGATCCACGAAGGCACGCTCAAGACGCTCAAGCGCTTCAAGGATGAGGTCAAGGAAGTCATCTCGGGTCAGGAATGTGGTATGGCGTTTGAACGCTATGAAGACATTCGCGCCGGTGACGTTATCGAAATCTTCGAGCGCGAATCGATTGAACGCACCTTGGCCTAAGGCCGCAAATATCCAATCAAAAAGGGCCGGGGTTTTCCCCGGCCTTTTTCATTCGTCGCCCCGGATCAGGCGGCGCGAACCACGGGAACTGGAACACCGACAAAGGTCTTGTCATCGACCTTGACCATGATCTTCCCATCGGACATCTGCCCGACCATAAGTCCTTGAACCGAAACGCAGCTTCCGACAACAATCGTACGAAGCATGTGCCAATCCCCCAATTAGCTGAGCTGGGGTCAATCTAGGTCTGATTCGTTAAAAAAGAGCAACAATTTCGCGGCACCTGCGGCGGAATCCCCCCGGGGTTTTCACCGGGTCTTGGATCACAGCCAGTCGCGCAGGATCGGAATCAGTGGGATATCGGCTGGCGGCATTGGATAGTCGCGCAGCTTCTCGGGCCGCACCCAAGCCAGGGTCTGCCCCTCGCGTCCGGAGGCGATGCCCTCCCAGCGGCGGCAGGCGAACAGCGGCATGAGCAGGTGGAAATCGTCATAGCTGTGGCTGGCAAAGGTCAGTGGCGCAAGGCAGCTGGCCTTGGTTTCGATCCCCAACTCCTCGCGCAGCTCGCGGATCAGCCCGGCTTCGGGGGTCTCACCCGGGTCAACCTTGCCGCCGGGAAACTCCCACAGGCCGGCCAAGGACTTGCCCTCGGGCCGCTGGGCCAAAAGCACGCGGCCATCGGGGTCGATCAGGGCCACGGCAGAGACAAGGACGATCTTCACGAGCGATAATCGGCGTTGATCGCGATATATTGGCTGGTCAGATCACAGGTCCAGACCGAGCGCGCTGCCTTGCCCAGACCCAGATCGACGTGAATCAAGAGTTCGGGGTTCAACATGTAGCTTGCCCCGTCCTCTTCCTGATAATCGGGATGCCGCCAGCCCTTTTCGGCCACCAGAATATCACCAAAGCGAATGGCCAGCCGGTCGCGGTCGGCCTCGGCGCCAGATTTGCCGATGGCTGCAACAATGCGGCCCCAGTTCGGGTCTTGTCCGGCGATTGCGGTCTTGACCAAGGGCGAGTTGGCAATTGCCATTGCGACCTTGTGGGCGTCGCTGTCGCTGGCCGCGCCGGTCACGCGCACTTCAACGAATTTGGTGGCCCCTTCGCCATCGCGCACGACCTGATGGGCAAGGTTCATCATCACCCCGCGCAGGGCCGCCTCAAAGGCCTTGGCCACGGGTCCCTTGACCTCGGCGGCAGTCGATTGGCCGGTGGCCGCGACAAGGAGGGTGTCAGAGGTGGAAGTGTCGCTGTCGACCGTGATCGAGTTGAAGGTCGCATCGACATGGCGCGACAGCATCTTTTGCAGATTGGTCGCTGAAATCTTCGCGTCGGTGAAGATATAGACCAGCATCGTCGCCATATCCGGCGCGATCATGCCCGAGCCTTTGGCGATGCCTGAAATGTGGATCGGCCCGCCATCGCCCTGCACCAAGGCGGCGGCACCTTTGGGGAAGGTGTCGGTGGTCATGATCGCCTCGGCCGCGCCTTGGATGGCGGCTTCGGACAGTTGACCGGCCAGAGTGGAAATCACGGTGGTGATCTTCTCGAACGGTAGCGGCTCACCGATCACGCCGGTTGAGGAGGAAAACACGCGAGAGGCGGGAAGGCCCAGCGTCTGGGCCACACCGCCGGTCACGGCGGCCACGGCCTTGTCACCCACTGCGCCGGTGAAAGCGTTGGAATTCCCCGAGTTCACGATGATCGCCGCGCCCGCGCCCTCTGGCACGCGGGTGGCCAGTTTGGTCTGGCAATCACGCACGCAGCCTGACCGGGTGGTCGAGCGGGTGAAGGCCCCTGCCATCGTGGTTCCGGGGGCGAGCCGGACCAGCATGACGTCCTTGCGGTTCTGGTATTTGATGCCCGCGCCAATGGCCGCGAATTCGGCGCCTTTGATGACCGGCAAGTCAGGGAAATGCGCTGGAGCCAGCGGCGAGACGGGCTTGGCGGCCTTTGCGATGGCCGCACTGCCTTCAGCAGACGGGGTGCTGCCGCGCAGCGCTTTCAACGCGTTCTTCAGCGCCTTGGCCTTAGCTTTCCAGTCTTTCTTTCCCATCATTCACCCCCCTGTTGCCCGTTTACTTGTCCAGCAAGCTAAGATCACCCAGCAGCGCCGGGTCAATCCCCTCGCCGGGCGTTTCCACGGCCGCTGCCGCTGTGACCTCGGTCACATGGGCTTCGATCGCTTGCTGCTCAATCTCGGTCGCCAATTCGTCACGGATGTCGTCCAGTGTCGGCTGAGCCGCGACGCGGGTTTCCTTGACCAAGATCAGGTGAAAGCCGAAATCTGACTGCACCGGGCCTGCGACCTTGCCCACTTCGGCCGCCACCACGGCCTCTTCAAAGGGTTTGACCATCATGCCAAGGCCGAACCATCCCAGATCGCCCCCGACGGCCCCTGACCCGGTGTCGGTGGAATTGGTCTTGGCCAGTTCGGCGAAATCAGCGCCCGCTTCAAGCTCGGCCAAAAGCTCTTTGGCCTTGGCCTCATCGGCGACAAGGATATGGGCGGCGTTGTATTCGGTCTGCGGAGCGGCATCTTTAAAGCGGGCGTCATACGCGGCCTGCAGCGCCGCATCGGTGACGGCACCACGAACCACGGCTTCCAGCGCGCGGGCCGAGACATAGCCGCGTTCTTCATTTTCCAAGTGCAGCGTGTCACGGCGCGTCAGTTTGCCGTCCATCGACTGTTCCAACGCGGTCTGCTGCACCAACTGGTCGAGAATCCCCTTGAACAGCACATCCGGCGGCAAGGCCTTATACTGATCAGGCAGCGCCTCGCGGGCGATGATCATGTGACCCAGCGTGATGGCGGTTCCGTTCACCGTGGCCACGACCGTGTCTGCGGTTGGCGCATCTTCGGCCCAGACTGGAGCGGTCAAGACCGGCAGCGCCAAACCTGCGGCCAGCGCCGCCCCCGCGAAAAACCGCATCGCTTTTGCCATCTCACTTACTCCTGATCGTGCCGCGGCCTTGCGCGACGTTGACTATCCCGGCCCTTCCCCTTACATCGCGTCAGTCGCGTGCGACAGGGCCGCCCGGCCTTGACTGTCCTTCTAGGGAAGGCCGGAGGGGCGGGCAAGGCCAGAGCCTCACACGATCCGCGGAAACAATGACCAGTCGGAGATAACATGCTCGGTTTTGGGGCTCTTACGCGCAAGATTTTCGGTACGCCGAATGATCGCAAGGTGAAATCGGTGCGGCCTTTGGTGGCGAAGATCAACGCACTCGAGGCCGAATTCGCCGCCCTCTCGGATGAGGGGATCATCGAGAAGACCCGTGAGTTCCAGCACCGTGTGCAAGAGGGCGGTGAGGCGCTGGACGCGATCCTGCCCGAGGCCTTTGCCAACTGCCGTGAAGCTGCCAAGCGTGCCCTTGGCCTGCGTGCCTTTGATGTGCAGCTGAAGGGCGGGATTTTCCTGCATCAGGGCAACATCGCCGAAATGCGCACGGGGGAAGGCAAGACGCTGGTGGCGACCTTCCCGGCCTATCTGAATGCGCTGACCGGCAAGGGCGTGCATGTCGTGACGGTGAACGACTACCTCGCCAAGCGCGATGCGGATTGGATGGGCAAGGTTTACGGTCAGTTGGGTCTGACGACCGGGGTAGTCTACCCCTATCAGGGCGACGCCGAAAAGCGCGCCGCCTACCGTGCTGACATCACCTATGCTACCAACAACGAATTGGGCTTTGATTATCTGCGTGACAATATGAAGGGCAGCATCGAGGAAATGGCCCAGCGGGGGCATTTCTTTGCCATCGTCGACGAGGTGGACAGCATTCTGGTCGACGAGGCGCGCACGCCACTCATCATCTCCGGCCCCAGCCAAGACCGCAGCGATCTTTATCAAAAGGTCAACGCGCTGATCCCCCAGCTGGACGAGACGCATTTCAAGATCGACGAGAAAACCCGCAACGTCACCTATACCGAGGATGGCAACGAGTTTCTGGAGCAGGTCTTGCACCAATCGGGCCTCTTGCCCGAGGGGCAGAACCTTTATGATCCTGAAAGCACCACCTTGGTGCACCACGTCAATCAGGCGCTTAAGGCGCACAAGCTGTTTCACCGCGACCAGCAATACATCGTCCGCGATGGCGATGTGATGCTGATCGACGAATTCACCGGCCGCATGATGAAGGGCCGCCGTCTATCGGAAGGTCTGCATCAGGCGATTGAGGCCAAGGAAGGCGTGGCGATCCAGCCGGAAAACATCACTTTGGCCAGCGTGACCTTTCAAAACTACTTCCGGCTTTATGAAAAGCTGGGCGGCATGACCGGCACCGCGGCGACCGAGGCCGAAGAGTTTATGGAAATCTACGGTCTTGGCGTGGTCGAAGTGCCCACCAACCGACCCGTGGCCCGGATTGACGACCATGACGCCGTCTATCGCACCGTCCGCGAAAAGTATGAGGGCGTGGTCAAGTCGATCCACGAAGCCCATGCAAAGGGCCAGCCGATTTTGGTTGGCACCACCTCGATTGAAAAATCAGAGCTCCTCTCTGGTCTTTTGAAAGAGGCGGGGATTCCGCACAGCGTGCTGAACGCCCGCCAACACGAGCAAGAAGCCCAGATCGTGGCCGATGCCGGCAAGCTCGGTTCGGTGACCATCGCCACGAATATGGCCGGTCGCGGCACCGACATCAAACTGGGCGGCAACGTCGAATTCAAGGTGATGGAGGCTTTGGCCGCCAATCCCGAAGCCCACCCCGACGAAGTGCGCGCGCAGATTGAAGCCGAACACAAAGGCGCCGAAGAGGCCGTCAAGGCCGCCGGCGGCCTCTTTGTTCTGGGCACCGAACGCCATGAAAGTCGCCGCATCGACAACCAGCTGCGCGGCCGTTCGGGCCGTCAGGGCGACCCGGGCCGGTCGGCCTTCTTCCTGTCGCTGGAAGATGACCTGATGCGGATCTTCGGATCGGAACGGCTGGACTCGGTCTTGTCCAAGCTGGGGATGAAGGAAGGCGAGGCCATCGTTCACCCGTGGGTCAACAAATCGCTAGAACGGGCGCAGGCCAAGGTCGAAGGCCGCAACTTTGACATCCGCAAGCAGCTGTTGAAGTTCGATGACGTGATGAATGACCAGCGCAAGGCGATCTTCGGCCAGCGGTTGGAGATCATGGAAGCCGAGGATCTGGGCGAAATCACGCGCGACATGCGCCATCAGGTTTGCGAAGATCTGATCGACGCCCATATGCCGCCGAAATCCTATCCTGATCAATGGGATGTGCCCGGTCTGGTTGACTCCGTCCGCGAAAAGATGACGATGGATCTCCCCGTCGCAGCTTGGGCTGCCGAAGAGGGCGTCGATCAGGCCGCCATGCTGGAACGGCTGGTGGCGCAGTCCGATGCCATGATGGACGAAAAGCTGGCTGCCTTTGGGGCCGACGCCATGCGGTCGATCGAAAAGCAACTTCTGCTGCAGACCATCGACGCCAAGTGGCGCGAGCATCTGCTAAAGCTGGAACACCTGCGGTCTGTCGTAGGCTTCCGCGGCTATGCCCAGCGTGACCCGCTGAACGAATACAAGACCGAAAGCTTTACGCTCTTTGAAACGATGCTGGACTCGCTGCGCCAGGATGTGACGCAGAAACTGTCACAGATCCGCCCGATCTCGGCCGATGAGCAAAAGGCGCTGATGGAGCAATATCAGGCACAACTGGCCGCCCATCAGGCGGCGCAGGCCCAAGCGCAACTTGCCGCGGTGCAGGCGACGGCTGGGGCGGTGGCTGCGGCTGCGACGGGGTTTGTTGAAGCCGATCCCAGCACTTGGGGCAATCCGGGCCGCAACGACCCCTGCCCCTGCGGATCGGGCGAGAAGTTCAAGCACTGCCACGGGAAACTGTAACCTCTTGGTGTCGCGCGGCACCATCAATGCCGCGCACGCAGAGGGATGTGTTAAACTGGCGAGCCTTACTTCGTGAGGGCGCGGCTGTCTTTCGACGGCGCGAAGATCGATGCGAGCAGGATTGAAACTCTGCGTGGACGTCCATGGGCGTATCGCCCTGCTGTTGCTTTAATCGCAACTCTCAGGGTCTGACGATGCGGGGCTCAGATGTCGCGACCCAAGGGAAAGGCCAAGAGTTTCTCTTGTTAAAAGGCATCTTCAGACATTAAGCATTTCTTGTAGAACTCAAGTGTCCTTGTAAAATATCAATGCACCCACTGTCGCAATCATGAACAGGGGCCGTGAAAGAGCATAAGCTGAAAAAATTGGCGTCTCTGCGAAGTTGAAGAAGCCGAAATTGCTATGAATTACAATGATTTGCGAAAAAGTCGCATTGATCGAGTAAAGCAAGATAACTCCCGCGACAACGCGAAAGCCAACCCCAAAATAAAACGCCATGTTGAAGGCCCCGAGAAGCCAAAGGAATATAAACGCGCGCCTTTCTAGCAAATCAAGATAATGATGCTCTAGAAATTGTGGATTGATGTAGTCAAGTAGATAATTTGCTACGATATAATAGACTAACATCATTGAAATCGCATAGATGTTCATAAAGTAGAAAGAAACTCGGAACGGCATACTCTGGCTTGAGGTTTTGCGAAAAGAAAATTTCTGCCCATCAAAAGCATTGAGGAGTGCTTGATACTCCTCATCATCCAGCTTTCTTTTCATGAGCTCAGTATCCGTTCTTTATTCTGAACTGCAGTTCAAACGCCATCCAAATCAAGGCCATGATCGCGAATGGCCGCAAAAACAATGCAAGTTGGACCACTGGTGCATCGGGGTATTGAATAACGTCATACAACACGAGATGGTCGTCAATGTAATTGAATGCCATAAATGCAACATAAAATCTGATGAGGTTTAGTGCGTATCGAAAAGACTTCCACAGCAAAATCGGAAGCAAACTGATGCCGATACAGATAGCTGGCAGACGAACATAATTCATTTTGATCGCCAAGCTTTCGTGATCATTTTCACGAAGCAGCAGTCCATCTACATCAGGCGACTGGATTCCCACGACCGCCAAGACTGCAACGATATAGACGAACAGTAGGCAAAGCCAAAAAACTGGAGACAATCTTGGTCTGCCGTGCCAGATCTTGTGGGTCAGCTCTGCCAACATGTTGGTCTTTTCGGGCCGTTAAGGTGCTGAAATCAATAGATGTAGATTCAAGCGATTGCAACAAAGATGTGACACCTCGGCACAACTTTAAGTGTCATGCTGTTGAGCAATCTGCCCTCTGGTCTCTCTTATGAGGGAAGCAGAGGCCCTTCAGGCGTGCTCTTGGTGCCCCAAGACATTGGTTTGATCCACACAACAGCACGTTGATGCATTGCGTTGTAGACAACGGGACTCTCAAAAGAACTTTTTAGGGAAGCCTACCTTATGTTTTTTGAATTGTGAGGCGCCGTTTCACCCCACCAAACCGGTTAAGAATTGGGGTTTGAATGGCCTTGAAGCGGGCTGCGGGCATTCTGCGGGCACAACCGCTCCCACACGGCCCTCAGCCAAGGCAAAGAGTGCGATACGCGCCCCTTTTTCATGTTGACGGAAACATTCCCAGATCCTGCCACGGGATTGCCCTGTTTCCCCGCGACTCTGCAGATGGGAAACTGCCTGTAGGGGGCGACGATGGATATCAAACGCAAGGCGGCTCGCGGGATCGCGGTGCTGGCGGTGGCCTTGGCGGCCGGGCATCTGGTGCAAAACATGAGTGCTGCGCCCGCGCCGAAACCTGTGGCGTCTGCCGAGTTGGCCAAGATGCCGGTGAAGGTGGAAACGGTAGCCGCTGGGCCTGAAACAGTTCTGGCCGAAAAGGCTCCGGCCTTTGTGGCACCGGTGCAAGAGGATGTGGCCCCGGTTGCCGCTGCGCCCGCCACCTTGAGTGGGCCGTCTCCAGCGGCTGTGGTGGCACCTGTCACCGAGCCCGACACCATCACCGCAGCGCTTGGTCCGGCTGATCCTGCCGTCACAACGCCCAACGCGCCCGCTCAGACCGAGGGCGTTCTGATTGCGCCCATGGCCAATGATCTTCAGCCTGCCGATCCGGTTGAGACAGCGCCCGTCGCCGCTTGCGACACCACGCTTGACCTCATGACCGAGGCCAATGCGATGATCGGCATCACGCTTTTGGCCCCGTGCCACCCGAACCAGCGCGTCGTACTGCGCCATGCAGGCCTTGCTGTGACGGTGCAGACCACCTCGACGGGGGCGCTCTTCACCGCCATTCCCGCGTTGGAGGCTGATGCCACGGTGGAGCTGTCCTTTGCCGACGGCACCGACGCCAGCGGCACGATCGCCGTGCCGGATGTGGCCACGCTGCGGCGCTTTGGCGTGCAATGGCAGGCCGACGACGCTTTCCAAGTTCATGCCTTTGAGAACGCCGCCGCCTATGGCGCGCCGGGCCATGTCTCGGCCGCCGATCCGCATCGCCCTGCCGTTGGCATGCAGGCGACGGGGGGTTTTCTGTCGCTGCTGGGTGATGCTGCCACCGAAAACCCGCTTCTGGCCGAGGTTTACACCTTCCCCGCCGATCCGACCGCCAAACCCGAAGTCGTGGTCGAGGCCGCCGTCACCGACAAGACCTGCGCGCGTGAGCTTTTGGCCGAAACCCTGAGCAGCAGCGGCGGCAGTGTCTTTGTCACCGATCTGACGCTGGCGATGCCGGAATGTGATGCGGTGGGCGATTATCTGGTGTTGAAAAATCTGTTCCTTGACCTGAATATGGCGTCATTGAATTAACGGATCAGGTTATTTTTATGACAGCCCTGATGCGCGCGGCGGTTTTCGCCGCGCTTGTCTTTTCGGGTCTTTGCCAGCGTGCGTTTGCCCAAGATGTGACTTTGACCTCACGCGATGGGGCGTTGGCGATTTCCGGTCTTTTGCAGGGCTATGACGGTGAGTTCTACCGCATCGACAGCGCCTATGGTCTGTTGACCATTGATGCCCAAGGGGTGATCTGCGATGGGCCGGCCTGCCCGGATTTGACGGCGCCAAAGGCCGTGATCCGGATCGTCGGCGCGGCGGAGGCTGGGGCGGCGCTGATGCCGGGGCTGATTGCAGGCTTTGCCAAGCATCAGGGTTTTGACCTGATCTTGCCCGCCAGCCCGGGCACCCCCACGCGGCTGAGCGATCCGGTGACTGATAAGGTTCTGGCGGAATTCAGTTTTGAACCGCTTGACCCTGCCGCCGCCCATGAAGCGCTCGCGGCGGGGCGGGCCGAACTGGTGATCGCATCGGCCAGTGATCCGGCCTTTGGCATCCGCACCATCGGGCTGGATCCGCTGGTGGCGATTGGGGCCAGCGATAACCCGCTGCCTGCACTTGCGACCTCGGATCTGGCCCGCGCGCTGACGGGCGATGTCGCCAATTGGGCCGATCTGGGTGGGCCGGATATGCCGCTGGTTCTGCATGGTTTGGCCGAAGAGGCCGATCTGAACCGTGCCTTGGCCGCGCGGCTGGGGCGCAAGATTGCGGCGACCGTGGTGCATGACACCCCCGCCGATCTGGCATCGGCTGTGGCACGCGACCCTTGGGCGCTGGCGGTGACGGGGCGGTCATTGGTGGGCCCGGCGCGGCCCTTGGGGCTGACCGACAGCTGCGGCTTTCCGCTGTCGCCCACCCCGCTGGCCGTCAAGGCCGAGGATTATCCCCTGACCCTGCCAGTCTATTTCCTAACCCCCCGCCGCCGTCTGCCCTTGGTCGCGCGGGAGTTTCTGGACTATCTACCCATGCCCACTGCGCAGCAGGCGGTCGAGGCGGCCGGATATGTTGGCCGCAGCCTTGACCAGCAGCCGATTGCCGCAGATGGGTTGCGGCTCATCAACGCGATTCAAAACGCGGGAGATGAGACGACGCTGGAAGATCTTAAAACCCTTGTCATGGCCATGCAGGGGGCCGAACGGGTGTCTTTCACCTTTCGCTTTCAGGACGGCGGGTCCGAGATGGAGCCGCACAGCCGCGACAGCCTTGTCGATCTCGCGCGTTTGATCGAGGCAGGGGCGTTTTCCGGGAAAACGCTTGTTCTGGCCGGGTTTTCAGATGGATCAGGTGCTGCGGATGCCAATCGAGAGCTGTCCTTACAGCGCGCGGACCAAGTGCTGCGCGCCTTGCAGCAGGCCGCGCCGGGGCTTTCGCCGGAGGCTCTGCCGCAAGTTACCGCCTTTGGCGAGGCGCTGCCCATGGCCTGCGATGAAACCCCGGCCGGGCGGCGGTTGAACCGTCGCGTCGAAGTCTGGATCACGCCTTCATTCGCAAAGGACGCCGCGCCATGACAGAGCCGAGAACCTCGGATGAGCTGTTCGAGATTGCGCTACAGCACATGCCCGACATTGAACCCGAGATCGTGCCGGGCACTTGGCGGTGGAATGTGGTCGATGGGCTGGGCGGGTCGGACAATCTGGGCATCGAGCTGGGCGTGGCGGGCGGCGGCTTTTCGCGGCGGATGCTGGAGTCTGGCAAGTTTCGCCGGTTCTGGGGCGTGGACGCTTACAGCGACCACCACGATGTCGGCCAATACCGCCAAGCCTTGCAGACCGTGGGGCTGGACCGGAACCATCATCTCTTGCGTATGACCTTTGCCGAAGCGCATCTGCTGTTTCCCGACGCATTTTTCGACTTTGTCTATGTCGATGGCTATGCCCATTCCGGCGAAGAGGGTGGGCGCACCATTTTGGATTGGTATGCCAAGGTAAAGCCCGGTGGCATTCTGGCGGGCGATGATTATGACCCGGTGCGCTGGCCCTTGGTGGTGTGGGGCGTGCATCATCTGGTGGCGCAGATCGGCGTGCCCTTGTGGGTGACCGAGAACATTCTGGAAGGCACCTATAACAACTATGCCTCATGGTTCATCGTAAAGCCGACCGATCCCGCAGCGCCGATCCCGCAGCCGGATCTGGTGCTGCAAAAGCTGGGGCAAGAGGAGCGCATGGCCGTTGCGGCGCGAAAGGCCGCGCAGCGGGCGGCCAAGCGGGCGGCGCGGCCTAAAGATAACCCGCCGCGCGAAAGCTGATCTCGCGCGATTTACCCACGATCAGGTGGTCATGCAGCACAAGGCCTAGAACCTGCGCAGCCTCCTGCACCTGATGTGTCATGCTGATATCGGCATCTGATGGTGTGGGGTCGCCCGATGGGTGGTTGTGCACCAGAATAAGCGCGCTCGCGTTCAGCTCCAGCGCGCGCTTGACCACCTCACGCGGGTAGACCGGCACATGGTCAACCGTGCCCTTGGCCTGTTCTTCATCGGCGATCAGCACATTCTTGCGGTCCAGAAACAGGATGCGGAACTGTTCGGTTTCGCAGTGCGCCATGGTGGTGTGGCAATAGTCCAACAGCGCATCCCATGACGATAGCACTGGCCGGTTCATCACCCGCGCCCGCATCATGCGCTGCGCGGCGGCCTCAACGATCTTCAGCTCGGTGATCACCGCCTCACCCACCCCCTTGACCAACGCCAGCCGGGCCGGGGCAGCGGTGATGACCCGGTTGAAATCACCAAAAGTGTCGAGAAGCAGCCGCGCCAGCGGTTTCACATCCTGCCGGGGGATGGCGCGGAACAAGACCAGCTCCAGCATCTCATAATCGGGCAGGGCGCCAGCCCCGCCGTCGCGAAAGCGCGCCCGAAGCCGGGCGCGGTGATCGGCGATGTAGCTGGGCAAGCGGCCCTGAGGCAACGCATCAACAGACGCAGCCTCATCCCCGTCCCCGGTAGGGGCGAAAAGTGGCAAGCCGGAATCTTGAAAGCCATGCGACCGTCTCATACCCGAAGCATCTGGCGAAATGATGAACGACTGGTAAACAGACCCCGTAAGCTTGCATTGCGGTTCAACTCCGCTTACTCCGCGGCAAGGAACGGGAGACACATCGATGACGGTTGCTTTGCACTATTTCCGCTGGGCGTTTCTGGTGACAGCCGTTGGACTGGCCCTCGCGGCATGGCTCGGCTGGATTTACACCCATTCGTGGACTGGGGTGATGGGGTTCTTGTTCGTCGGCACCGTGCTGTCGATCTTGGAAATCAGCCTGTCCTTTGACAATGCCATCGTCAACGCCAACAAGTTGCAGGAAATGACCCCGGTCTGGCAGCAACGGTTCCTGACTTGGGGCATCCTGATTGCGGTCTTTGGCATGCGGATCATTTTCCCGCTCTTGATCGTGGTCTTTGCTGCCAAGATCGGCCCGTGGCAGGCGATTGAACTCGCCGCAACCCAGCCCGAGGAATACTCCCGCATCATCGGCGGCGCGCATCTGTCGATTGCGGCCTTTGGCGGAGCGTTCCTGATGATGGTGGCGCTGAAATACTTCTTCGACGAGGGCAAAGACGTGCATTGGATTGCCGCCATCGAACGCGGCATGTCCAAGTTCTCCTCGATTCAAGGGCTGGAATTGGCCATCGTGCTGACCATCATCCTGATCTTTGCCTCGATCATGCCAGCAGCGGTGCTGGCGACCTTCCTCTATTCCGCTGTTGCCGGGCTTGTCACCTTTATGGCCGTCGATGTGCTGGGCCACCTGCTCGACAAGTCGCAAGAGGGCATGGACATTGCCGTAAAGGGCGGGCTTGGCGCGTTCTTGTATCTTGAGGTGCTGGATGCATCGTTCAGCTTTGACGGGGTGATCGGGGCCTTTGCGCTGACGCAAAACCTGTTCCTGATTGCCATCGGTCTTGGCATTGGCGCGATGTATGTGCGGTCCATGACCATCATGCTGGTCGAACGCAACACGCTGGCGCAGTTCCGCTATCTGGAACACGGCGCGTTTTGGTCGATCTTTATCCTGTCCTGCGTGATGTTTGGCCAGACCTTGGGCCATATCCCCGAAGTGATCACCGGCCTTTTGGGCGCAGGCTTCATCGGGGTGGCGCTGTGGTCATCGATCCGGTGGAACCGGCTGCATTCCGGAGCCGCATCCGAGATCTGACGCGGCGCAAGACCTCTGGTGTCGCACAACAAAGCCCGCCTAGGCGGGCTTTGTCATGTCAGCCTTTCATGCCGTCCCAAAAGCCTTTGACCTTTGAAAAGAACGTGCGGCCTTCGGGATTGTTGTCTTCGGACAGCTCTTCGAACTCGCGCAAGAGTTCCTTTTGCCGCGAGGTGAGGTTGACCGGGGTTTCCACCGCCAGCTCCAAAAGCATGTCGCCCACACCGCCACCGCGCAGGGCTGGCATGCCTTTGGCGCGCAGGCGCATTTGCTTGCCGGTCTGGCTGCCTGCGGGCACCTTCACGCGGGCTTTGCCGCCGTCAATCGTCGGCACCTCCACCTCGCCGCCAAGCGCGGCTGTGGCAAAGGAAATCGGCACGCGGCAGAAGAGATGCGCGCTATCGCGTTGGAAGATCGGGTGCTCTTTCACTTCAATAAAGATGTACAGATCGCCCGTCGGCCCACCGCGCAGGCCCGCCTCACCCTCACCGGCCAACCGGATCCGGGTGCCGGTTTCCACGCCTGCCGGAATGTTCACCGACAGAGCGCGTTCTTTTTCAATGCGGCCATGCCCGTGGCAAGATTTGCACGGGTTCTTGACGATCTGGCCCGCGCCATTGCAGGTCGGACAGGTGCGTTCGACGGTAAAGAAGCCTTGCTGCGCGCGAACCTTGCCCATGCCCGAACAGGTGGGGCAGGTGGTGGGCTCGGACCCGCCTTCGGCCCCGGTGCCGCGACAGCTGTCACAGGCGATCGAGGTCGGCACGTTGATGGTCTTGGGCACCCCGGCATAGGCCTCTTCCAAAGAGACGCGCAGGTTGTAGCGCAGGTCAGACCCACGCTGCGCCCGGCTGCGACCACCGCCGCCCCCGCCGCCGCGACCCATGAAATCGCCAAACAGGTCTTCGAACACATCCGAGAAGGCCGAGCCAAAATCGCCCTGCCCGCCGCCACCGAACCCGCCACGCTGGCCGCCACCGCCCATGCCACCTTCAAAGGCGGCATGGCCATAGCGGTCATAGGCCGCCTTTTTATCGGCATCCTTCAGCACATCGTAAGCCTCGTTCACCTCTTTGAACTGGGCTTCGGCGTTGGGGTTGTCGGAATTGCGGTCGGGGTGAAGCTCTTTCGCTTTGGTGCGATAGGCTTTCTTCAGCTCTTCAGCCGAAGCGCCCTTCTTGGCCCCGAGAACCTCGTAGTAATCGCGTTTTGCCATGGCAGAACCCCCTGATGGGGAACAGGCGAAGGGCGGCCTTTTTCAAGGCCGCCCCCGGGAGTTCCCTGCGGCTTACTTCCGCTTGTTGTTGCCCATGTCTTCGAAATCGGCGTCGATGATGTCATCATCCACGTCGCGCGGGGCGTCGCCGTCGTCATTGCCACCCTCGGCGGCCTGCGCTTTGTAGATGGCCTCGCCCAGCTTCATCGCAGCTTCGGTCAGGTTCTGGATGGCACCTTTGATCTTGCCAGCGTCGTCGCCTTTCAGCGCGTCTTCCAAGGGGCCCATCGCCAGTTCGATCACTTCAACAGTGGACGGGTCCACCTTGTCGGAATGCTCTTTCAGCGACTTCTGCGTCGAATGGAGCAGGCTTTCGCCCTGGTTCTTGGTCTCCACCAGCTCGCGGCGTTCCTTGTCGGCTTCGGCATTGGCCTCGGCGTCCTTGATCATCTTTTCGATGTCATCATCCGACAGACCGCCCGAGGCCTGAATGGTGATCGCCTGTTCGCGGTTGGTGCCTTTGTCCTTGGCCTTGACGGTCACGATGCCGTTGGCGTCGATGTCGAAGGTCACCTCGATCTGCGGCATGCCGCGGGGCGCGGGCGGGATCTGTTCCAGATTGAACTGGCCCAGCATCTTGTTATCCGCGGCCATTTCCCGCTCACCTTGGAACACACGCAGGGTCACGGCGTTCTGGTTGTCTTCGGCGGTCGAGAAGATCTGGCTCTTCTTGGTCGGGATCGTGGTGTTGCGGTCGATCAGGCGGGTGAACACACCGCCAAGGGTTTCAATGCCCAAGGACAGCGGGGTCACGTCCAGAAGCACCACGTCCTTGACGTCGCCCTGCAAGACGCCGGCCTGAATGGCGGCACCGGCGGCCACAACTTCGTCGGGGTTCACGCCCTTGTGGGGCTCTTTGCCGAAGAATTTGGTCACTTCTTCAATGACGCGCGGCATGCGGGTCATGCCGCCGACCAGAACCACCTCATCGATGTCAGAAATCGAGACGCCGGCATCTTTGATCGCGGCTTGGCACGGCTTGATCGACTTCTTGATCAGGTCATCCACCAGGCTTTCCAGCTTGGCGCGGGTCAGCTTGACGACCAAGTGCAGCGGTTGCCCGGTGTTCTTGTCCATCGAGATGAAGGGCTGGTTGATTTCGGTCTGCTGGCTGGACGACAGTTCGATCTTGGCCTTTTCCGCCGCCTCTTTCAGACGCTGCAGGGCCATTTTGTCCAAGGACAGATCGACGCCGTGTTCCTTTTTAAACTCATCCGCCAGATAGTTGACGATGCGCATGTCAAAGTCTTCACCGCCCAGGAACGTGTCCCCGTTGGTGGATTTCACTTCGAACAGACCGTCGTCAATTTCCAGAACCGTGATGTCAAAGGTGCCGCCGCCAAGATCATAAACCGCGATGGTGCGCGATTCCTTACGGTCCAGACCATAGGCCAGCGCCGCTGCGGTGGGTTCGTTGATGATGCGCAGCACTTCAAGACCGGCGATCTTGCCCGCGTCCTTGGTGGCCTGACGCTGGGCGTCGTTGAAATAGGCGGGCACCGTGATGACGGCCTGAGTGACGGTTTCACCCAAATACGACTCGGCGGTTTCTTTCATCTTTTGCAGGATGAAAGCCGAAACCTGGCTGGGCGAATACTTCTCGCCGCGCACTTCAACCCACGCATCGCCATTGCCGCCGTTGACGATCTTGTACGGCATGTTCTTTTGATCTTTGACGATCACCGGGTCGTCAAAACGGCGCCCGATCAGGCGCTTGACGGCGAACACAGTGTTCGCGGCGTTGGTGACTGCCTGACGCTTGGCGGCCTGACCGACCAGACGTTCGGTTTCGGTGAAACCGACGATCGACGGCGTGGTGCGCGCACCTTCAGCGTTTTCGATGATCCGGGGCTGCGAGCCGTCCATGATGGCAACGCAAGAGTTGGTCGTCCCGAGGTCAATACCAATGACTTTGGCCATGAGTGTCCCTTTCCTTAGGCGATGATGTGGGCGGAACCCAAGATGGCATTCCGACCCGATCCCATGTGAGACTCGGAAAAAGGCATCCGCCTCATTCCGGCTTCAGGGCGTATATAGGGGGGGGCAATTGGGCCTGCAAGCGGGCTAAGCGCTTTGCAATCAGAAGAATCCTTAGAAAGTTGAGAATGACAGCACCGGCTGCGCACCCCAAGCCCGGCGCAACCCCATGACCAGGGCCAAGAAACCCCCGCTTTAGCGTTTGGCGTTCCAACTGGCCGAGATGTGCTTTTCGGTATAGCGCTCGGCCATCAGGCCGATGACGATCAGCACGAAGGTGGTGATCACCGGATAAAGCGCCGAAGTGTAGCGCGGGTCATAGTTCAGAAACATATAGCCCCGCGTCTGGTCGATGCAGTGGAACAAGGGGTTCCACATAAAGATCGCCAGAATGTGCGTCGGGGTGATGTTGGCCACGAACATCTTGCCTGAAAAAACCATGTTGGCCCGCGTATAGGCGGTGGTGGCCACGGTGAAAAAGTCGGGCGCCCAAGGGGTGGCGGCCTTGAAGATCAGCCCGATCCCAATGCCCGAGGACCATGACAAGAGATACATCGCCGCCACACCCACCGGCTCATCGATGGTGATGGGGGTCCACAGCGCGTGATAGCCAAACAAGATCACCGCGGCCGACAGCGTTTGCAGATACAGCGCCGAAAGCGCCGCCGCCGAGACCGAAACGATGGTGTTCATCGGCGCATGTTTCATCATGGCCGAGGTCGGACCATCGGCGCTGGACACCGCCTTGATGGTCTTGGAATGGGTCATAAAGCTGAAGATGCCCGACATGATGAACAAGATGAAATCACCGCGCACCTGCGTGCCGATCCCGCGCCCGATCAGGCTGAACATCAGCACCATCACGCCGATGCCCACCAGCGACTGCGCGATCGATACCAAAAGCCCGATAATGGCATTGCCGTTCGATTTACGGACATGGCGGACGGTGGCGTGGAAGATCAGTTCAAGGAATGCAACTGTGCTGCCAATGCGGGTTCGTGGCATGCTGGGCTGAAACATCTGCATCACCTCACTCGGGGTCTGGGCCCCGTTTACACCGGAAATCTTGCTGTTCCCTTTTCAAGGCATGATAAAGGCGAGGTCATGTTTAATCAACGCCAAGGGCGATAACGCCAAGGGCGATTTTGCCCCGCTTAAAGGACCGACCATGGATTTCGACCGCCTGATTCCGATCATCCGCCGCCTTGCCCTTGAGGCGGGGGACCGCATCATGGAGGTCTACAACGGCCCTGAGTTCGAGGTGAAATCCAAAAGCGATGCCAGCCCCGTGACCGAGGCCGATGAGGCCGCCGATGCGATCATCTCGGCCGGGCTGCGGGCGGCGTTCCCCGATGTGGTCTTGATCACCGAGGAACAGGCCGCCAGCCACGCGCTGAAGGCGCAGACCTTTTTGATCGTTGATCCGCTGGATGGCACCAAGGAATTCGTCCAGCGCCGGGGCGATTTCACAGTGAACATCGCCTATGTCGAAAACGGCGTGCCTTTGCGCGGGGTGGTCTATGCCCCGGCCCAAGGGCGGCTGTTTTATACGCGTGCCGATGGTCAGGCGGTGGAAGAACCCGGTGCTTTGGATAAGGCCGCAGCGGGGGCGACTCGCGTCATTTCGGTGTCACAGCCCGACAATGCGGGCCTGATGGTGGTGGCATCCAAATCGCACCGCGATGCGGCGACCGATGATTACATCGGCAAATACGCCTGCAAGGATATGAAATCGGCTGGCTCCAGTCTGAAGTTCTGTCTGGTGGCCACGGGCGAGGCTGATCTTTACCCCCGCCTTGGCCGCACCATGGAATGGGACACCGCCGCAGGCGATGCCGTCTTGCGCGGCGCGGGCGGCCATGTCGTGCGCTTTGACGATCATACCCCCTTGGCCTATGGCAAGCCGGGCTGGGACAACCCGTTCTTCATCGCCTATGCCCCCGGAGTTCAGCTCAAGAAATGACCACCCTCATCGCCATTCCCGCCCGCTATGCCTCAACCCGTTATCCGGGCAAGCCTTTGGTGTCCTTGAAAGGGCCCGATGGCGAGAAAACCCTGATCCGCCGCAGTTGGGAGGCGGCGATGGCCGTCAAGGGCGTGGATCGGGTGGTGGTCGCCACCGACGATGACCGCATTCGCACCCACGCCGAAGCCTTTGGGGCCGAGGTGGTGATGACCTCGTCTGATGCGCAAAACGGCACCGAACGCTGTGCCGAGGTGGCGGCCAAGCTGCCCGGCTATGATGTGGTGGTGAACCTGCAAGGCGATGCGCCGCTGACGCCTGCATGGTTCGTCGAGGACCTTGTGCGCGGCCTTCTGGCCGACCCCGGGGCCGATATCGCCACACCCGTCCTGCGCTGTGATGGCCGGGCACTGAATGGCTTTCTGGCCGACCGCCGCGCGGGCCGGGTCGGTGGCACAACTGCGGTGTTCGGGGCCGGGATGCGCGGGCTCTATTTCTCGAAAGAGGTGATCCCCTTTACGGCCAAGACCTATGCCGATGAGGCCGAAACCCCGGTGTTCCACCACGTCGGCGTCTACGCCTATCGCCCGGCGGCACTGGCGGCCTATCCGACCTGGCCTATCGGCCCGTTGGAAACGCTGGAGGGGCTGGAGCAGTTGCGGTTTTTGGAAAACGGACGGCAGGTGCTGTGCGTTGAAGTGCAGGCCAAGGGCCGCCAGTTTTGGGAGTTGAACAACCCCTCGGACGTGCCGGTGATCGAGGCCATGATGGCAGAGATGGGATGACCCTGCCTGCCGCCAGCGTTATCGTCGTCAGCCGCCACCGCGCGGCGGCGCTCGGGCGCTGTCTGATGGCGCTGGCGCAGCAAGACCATCCGCAGATCGAGGTGATTGTCGTGGCTGACCCTGAGGGCTTGGCTGCGGCTAAGGCCACTGGGCTGGCGCTGAAACTGAAGCCGTTCGATGAAGCCAATATCTCGGCCGCCCGTAACTTGGGCCTCGGCCTTGCGGCCGCCCCGGTCGTGGCCTTCATCGACGATGATGCGGTGGCGGAACCGACTTGGATTTCGCGGCTGTGTGCGGCGTTTTCTGACCCAAAGGTGGTGGCCGCCACCGGCTTTGTGCGCGGGCGCAATGGGATTTCCTTTCAATGGCAGGCCTGTGAGGTCGATGCCTTTGGCTTTGATCACCCATTGCCCGACCATGCCGCCAGCTACCCCGGCACCCCGTCGCGCGCGGTCAAGACCCAAGGCACCAACTGCGCCTTTCGTCGTTCGGTGCTAATGGCCATCGGCGGGTTTGATCCGGCCTTGCGGTTCTATCTGGATGAGGCGGACGTGAACCTGCGGCTGGCCGGGCAGGGCCTGACGGCCGTGGTTCCTGAGGCGCAGGTTCATCACGGGTTTGCCGCCAGCGCGCGCCGCCGCGAGGATCGGGTACCGACATCGCTGCATGAAATTGCCGCCTCGATCGCGGTGTTCCTGCGCCGCCATGCGCCGGATGTCGTGGGGCAAGAGACCATCCCCGCCATCGAGGCGCAGCGCAGCCGTGTCGCCGATCTACGCCGCGCCCGGCGCGTCGCGGCTGCCGAGGCTGAGGCGCTTTTGGCCAGCCTGGCGACAGGATGGGATGACGGGATGTCCCGCCCCCTGCCAGCCTTGCTGCCTGTCAAGGCAGAAGCCCCCGGGTTCAAGGCTCTTCCCGACACTGGCCCAAAATCCGGCAAGGTGATTTCTGGGCGGTTCTTGCAAAGGGCTGCCCTGTTGGCGCAAGCCCAGGCGGCACGCGCGCAGGGCAAGATTGTGACCGTGATTTCCATTGAACCCACCCCGCGAGCGCATCGGATGCAGTTCACTGACCAAGGGATCTGGCTTCAAAGCGGTGGGCTCTTTGGCTGGTCCACCCGCCACGGCCCTCGCCTGCGCTTTGCCCCCTTTTCTCGCCGCATTGCCGAGGAGACCGCCCGCATCGCACCATTTCGACCCGTAGGTTGATCGGCCTTGGACAGTGGATTGCTGGATTATTGCATCTAGGCTACGGTTGCACGGCGTAAGTCAGGAAGAGTTAGGCCGCGCCCTATTTTTGACTTAATTTTCACTGTCATTTTCCATATTGTGAACGCCATTGATCGAAAAAAGATATTGCAAAGGTATAGGATATGAAGGCGAAAAAAGTCACCAAGGCGGTATTTCCTGTCGCAGGCTTGGGCACGCGGTTCTTGCCGGCGACCAAGTCGATCCCGAAGGAAATCATGACCCTCGTCGACCGCCCTCTCATCCAATATGCCATTGATGAGGCGCGGGCCGCTGGCATCAAGGAGTTTATCTTCGTCACCTCCAAAGGCAAATCGGCGCTTGAGGATTACTTCGATCACGCGCCCGAGCTTGAGAACACCCTGCGTAAGGCGGGCAAAGAGGAACTCCTTGAAATCCTCAAGGAAACCAACATGGATTCCGGGGCCATCGCCTATCTGCGGCAGAACCGCCCGCTTGGTCTGGGCCATGCCGTCTGGTGTGCCCGCCGTCTGATCGGCAATGAACCCTTCGCGGTGCTCTTGCCCGATGATGTAATCGCCGCTGAAAAGCCTTGCCTGCAGCAGATGATGGAAGCCTATGAGCAAACCGGCGGCAACATGGTTGCCGCGATGGAGGTGTCTCCGGAAAAGGCTTCCAGCTATGGTATCTTGGATATCGGCCAAGACATGGGGTCCATCGTGGAAGCCAAGGGGATGGTGGAAAAACCCAAGGCCGCCGATGCGCCGTCCAATCTGGCCGTGATCGGCCGCTATATCTTGCAGCCCAAGGTTCTGACCAATCTCAACAAGCGCAAGCAAGGCGCGGGCGGTGAAATCCAACTGACCGACGCGATTGCCGAAGAGACCAAGTCGGGCAAGGTTTATGGCTACCGCTTCCGTGGCCAGCGCTATGACTGCGGGTCCAAGTCTGGGTTCTTGCAGGCGACCGTGGCCTTTGGTCTGGCCCGCCCCGATCTGCGGGATGAGTTTTCGGCCTATCTGCATGACATGATGGCCCTGCAAAAGGCCGCGCAGTAACCTGTGGTCCCGGCCCGGCTTCTTGATCTCACGCGGCTGATGTCGCGTTTGGGGCGCGGCCCGATGACGGGCATAGACCGGGTCGAATGCGCCTATCTCACCCATCTTGCATCGCGCGAGACGCCGCTTTTCGGTCTGGTGCGCAGTGGGGCGGGCTGGCTTTTGCTGGACCAACCCGGCTGCGCCCGCTTTGCCCAGATCGTCAGCGGCAAAGTGGGCTTGCCCCCAGCGGACCTTCTGTCACGCCTTCTCCATCGCCGCGATCCTATCCGCGCCCGCGCCGAAACCGCCGCGCGCCAGCTTGCCATCGCCCGCGCGGCCCGGCCGTTTTTGCCGCGCCTGCTGCGTCGGTTGCCACGGGGCACAAGCTATCTGAATGTCGGACATGCCAACCTAGGCGAGAAAGCTCTGGCCAGCCTGTCCCGTGCGGGTCTTTCGGTGACTGTTCTGATCCATGACACCATTCCCTTGGACCATCCGCAGTTTGCCCGGCCCGGCACGGTGGAGCCCTTTCGTGCACGCCTTGCCGCCGTTTCCGCCCATGCCAGCAGGATCATCCACCTGACCGAAGCCACCCGTCGCCTGACCGAGGCGCGGCTGGCCCTTCTGGGCCGCGTGCCGCCGGGGCTTGTTGCACCCATCGGCGTCGATCTGGCCGCGCCGGACCCGGCCTTGCTGCCCCATGGGATTGATCTTTCGGCACCCTATTTCGTGACCCTTGGCACGATTGAGCCGCGCAAGAACCACGCCTTCTTGCTGGATGTCTGGGCCCGCCTGCCGACCCCGGCACCCCTGCTTTACATTGTCGGCAACCGGGGCTGGGCCGAGGCCGCCCTTCTGGCCCGGCTTGATGCTTTGCCCGCCGATGGGCCAGTTCGCGTGCTGCACGGCCTGCCCGATGGCGCGGTGGCGGCCCTTGTCGCCCAAGCGCGCGCCCTCTTGGCCCCCTCGCTGGCCGAAGGGTTTGGCCTACCCCCGGTTGAGGCGGCAAGCCTTGGCACGCCCGTGATTGCGACGGATCTCGCCGTCACGCGCGAACTCCTTGGAAACAAGGCGGTTTACCTGCCCGCAACAGACCTATATCCTTGGATAGAGACAATCGTTCGACAGGCAGCCCTGCCGCAGATCGATGGCGAAAAGGCCGTATGGCAGGCCCCTACGTGGGATGCGCATTTCAAGACGGTCTTAAGCCTTGCGTGATAGGTGTGGGCAAAGGACGGTGGTTGCAGGCAGGATTTTTTGGTTTGAGCATTTTTTCAAGATACATGCTGCGCCTTGCGCGCAAGCGCTGGCTTTTCCGAGCGTTTCGAAAACGCCGCGAATTGCGCGCTGTCGCAGACCGTTCTGCGACCCTCTCTGGCGATGCGATCCTTGTCTTCTCCACCCTGCGCAACGAACGCGTGCGCCTGCCGTTTTTCCTGCGCTATTACCGGGAGATGGGGGTCAATCACTTTTTTATCGTCGACAATGACAGCGATGATGGCAGCCGCGAGTATCTGGCTGAGCAGCCCGATGTGTCGCTGTGGACCACCACGCACAGCTATAAACGCGCCCGCTTTGGCGTGGATTGGCTGAACTGGCTGCAAATGAAGCACGGGCACAACCACTGGTGCCTTGTGGTCGATCCGGATGAATTCTTCGTCTACCCGTTTTGCGACACACGCCCCCTGCGTGCGTTGACCGATTGGCTGGATGCCTCCTCGATCAAGTCCTTTTCAGCGATGCTTCTGGATATGTATCCCAAAGGCCCGTTTGACGCCCAACCCTATCATGAGGGGCAGGATCCCTTTGAAATTGCGCAATGGTTTGACAGCGGCAACTATACAATCCAGCGCAACCGCAAATACGGCAATCTGTGGATTCAGGGCGGCCCCCGCGCGCGCATGTTCTTCCCCGATTTGCCCGAACGCGCTCCGGCCATGAACAAGGTGCCCTTGGTGCGCTGGAACCGGTCTTACGCCTATGCTTCCTCCACCCACATGCTTTTGCCGCGCGGGCTGAATCAGGTTTATGACGAATGGGGTGGTGAAAAGGCGTCTGGCGTTTTGTTGCACGCCAAGTTCCTCGACACCTTCGCCCACAAGGCCGAAGAGGAAATGCAGCGTAAGCAGCACTATGCCAACAGCCACGAATACCGCGCCTATCGGCTGGCCATCGCCAAGCAGCCCGACCTGTGGTGCAAGTGGTCTGAGAAATACATCAACTGGCGCCAGCTTGAGATTTTGGGTCTCATGTCCAAAGGAAACTGGGCATGAGCGTTGGCTTTCTCATGCTGTGCCACACCGCACTGGACCGGGCGGCACAGGTGGCGCGGCACTGGGCGACGCAGGGCTGCCCAGTTGTGATCCACGTCGACAAGCGCGTTCGGCGCAAGGGCTATGACGGGATCGTCAAAGCCTTGGCCGATCTGCCGAATGTTCGGTTTTCTGGGCGCCATGCCTGTGAATGGGGCACATGGGGCATTGTGGCGGCCACCCAAGAAGCCGCGACCATCATGCTGCAAGACTTTCCGCAGGTGCGGCATGTCTACCTCTCCTCGGGGTCCTGCCTGCCGCTGCGCCCGGTGGCAGAGCTGGTGCGCTATCTGGATGAACGCCCGCGCACCGATTTTATCGAAAGCGTCACCACCGAAGATGTCGGGTGGACCATCGGCGGGCTGAATCTGGAACGCTTTACCATGCGCTTCCCCTTTAGTTGGCGCAAACAGCGGCGGCTGTTTGACACCTATGTGCGGCTGCAACGCCGCGTCGGGCTAAAGCGGCGCGTCCCGGCGGGCATCGTGCCGCATTTGGGCAGCCAGTGGTGGTGCCTGACGCGCCAAACCCTGTCGGCCATTTTGGACAATCCCGACCGGGCCGAGATTGACCGCTATTTCCGTCATGTCTGGATTCCGGATGAATCCTATTTCCAAACGCTTGTTCGGCAGGTGTCGGATCAGGTGGAAAGCCGGTCCTTGACCCTGTCGAAGTTCGATTTTCAGGGCAAGCCGCATATCTTTTATGATGACCATCTGCAGATCTTGCGCCGGTCTGATTGCTTTGTGGCCCGCAAGATCTGGCCCCATGCCGATCGGCTTTACGACAGCTTTCTGTCCAATGACCCCAGCGGTCAGGCGGCGGCGGAACCCAACCCCGGCAAGATTGACCGGCTGTTTGCCCGCGCCGTGGAGCGGCGCACGAAGGGCCGGGCCGGGCTTTACATGCAATCGCGCCATCCGAATGAAAACTGGGAGAACGGCCGCACCGCCGCGGCTTATTCGGTGTTTGAAGGGTTTTCAGACCTGTTCGAGAATTTTGAAACCTGGCTGGGCAAGGCGACAGGCACCCGGGTGCATGGCCACCTCTTCGCCCCCGACCGGGTGCATTTTGCCGGGGGCGATTCCGTCTACAACGGCGCGCTGTGCGACAGCGCGGCGATGCGCGACTATAACCCGAAAAGCTTTCTGACCAGCCTGATCTGGAACACTCGCGGTGAGCGGCAGTGCTTTCAATTCGGGCCGGGCGACAATCAGGACCTCATCTGGTTCATGGCCGCCGACGCAAATGCCCAGATCTCGGTGATCTCGGGGGCTTGGGCCATTCCCTTGTTCCATTCGAACCGAAATTTCGGAGATATCCGCCGCGAAGCCGCCCAGTTGCAAAAGATCGAGGCGGAGTTTCTGACGATTCTGCGCGCGTCTTGGGTCAAGGCGCGGGTGCGAACTTGGACATTGGCCGAGTTTGTCGAAAACCCGATGGAGCCTTTGCAAACCATCGTCGATGAAATCAGCCCGCGCAGCCTGCGCCGTCTGACCGAGGCGCCGCGTCTGGCGGATCTGACCGGCTTTGGCCAATTCCTGCAGAATCTGCGCAATCAGGGCATGCAGCCTGTGCTGATGGGGGATTTCCCGGCCACCGGCGTTTTGCCCCTTGGCGCCAACCGGCGCGGTCGGCCCTATCTGGTCAAGTGATCAGGCCGCTTGCGGCGCCTTGCTCTCGGTCAGGATCGCGTAAAGTTTGGACACATCGGAATTGGCGCGCAGCTTGGCGCAGATGCCTGCGTCCCGCATGGTGCGGCTGACAAGGGCCAAGGCCTTAAGGTGATCCACGCCCGAATCCTTGGGGGCCAGCAGGCAGAACACCAGATCCACCGGCTGACGATCGACGCTTTCGTAATCCAGCGGCTTTTCCAGCCGCAGGAAAATGCCGGTGATCTTTTCCAACCCGATCAGCCGGGCATGGGGCAGGGCAATCCCATTGCCCACGCCAGTTGGCCCAAGGCTTTCACGCTCTTGCAACCCATCAATGGCCATAGCCGCCGTCAGGCCATAGGCCTGAGAGGCAATCTCTCCCAGTTCCTGGAAGAGACGCTTTTTACTTGTCATCTGGCCCATGACCCGCACTGCGGCGGGGGTCAGAAGTTTCGACAGGTCCATCGGCCGTTCCCGTATGCGCCATCCCTGACGGGCGGCTTATTTGCTGTTGCGCGGGTCGATCCAGCCGATATTGCCGTCATCCCGGCGATATACGACGTTAACCCCGCCATGTCCTTCGTTGCGAAACACCAGCATCCGCTGACCACCAAGCTCTAGCTGCATCACCGCTTCGCCGACAGTGATCGAAGGAATCTTCGTCTCCATCTCGGCAATTACGATGGGCTGCAGCTCGCCCGTGTCCTCGTCTTCGGGTTCCTCCGTTGGCGCGAGGATATACGAGGAAGCCCCACCGAATTCAACAGGGGCTGGACGGCTGTGATGGTGGTTGCGGATGCGGCGCTTATAGCGGCGCAGCTGCTTGTCCATCTTCTCACGGCACGATTCAAATGCCGCATAGATTTCAGTGGCATGACCCTTGGCTTGCGCTGAAAGACCCGTCGAAAGATGGATCGTGGCCTCGCAAACATACTCATGGGCCGACTTTGAGAACACCACAACAGCCTCGGTCGGGCGTTGCGCGTATTTCTCGACGACCTCGCCAAGCTCGGCCTTCACATGGGTCTGAAGTGCCTCACCAATGTCGATTTGCTTGCCGCTGATCTGATAGCGCATGATGCCTCCTTCGCGCAGGTAACCAGTCCCGGTCTGCCCGCCGGGGCTGTGGGTTCTTGTCGTTCTTGGTTGGGAATTCTTGGCCACATCAGGTTTGTGGCGGGGCCGGGGACCGGCCGCATCGTCAAGACCATGAAGGGCAACAGACGCTTGCATCCCTTTCATTTGGGGATGGGCAGGGGCGGTTGTCAACCATGCCGTGCACGGTTGCGTCAAATGATGCGGAAGTTCTCGCCCAGATACACGCGTCGCACCATTTCATCGCGCACGATCTCATCTGTGGTACCGTGTTTCAGCACGGTGCCATCGTGCAGGATATAGGCCCGATCCACGATTTCCAGCGTCTCACGGACGTTGTGATCGGTGATGAGAACCCCGATCCCCCGCGATTTCAGATCCTGCACGAGATGGCGGATTTCGCCCACCGCAATCGGGTCAACCCCGGCGAAGGGTTCGTCCAGCAACAGGTATTTCGGGTCGGCGGCCAAGCAGCGGGCAATCTCGACCCGCCGCCGCTCTCCGCCCGACAGGGCCAAGGCCGGTGCGCGGCGCAGATGGGTGATGGAAAACTCGGACAACAGCTCTTCCAGCCGCTCACGCCGCTTGTGACGGTCCGAGATGCCGATCTCCAGCACCGCCAGAATGTTGTCCTCGACCGAGAGGCCGCGAAAGATTGACACTTCCTGCGGCAAATAGCCGATGCCGAGCCGCGCGCGGCGGTACATGGGCAGCGTTGTGACGTCACGCCCATCGATCAACACCTGACCGCCTTCGGGTGTCACCAGCCCAGCGATGGCATAAAAGGTCGTTGTCTTGCCGCTGCCGTTGGGGCCAAGAAGTGCCACCACCTCGCCCCGGTTCAGCTGCAAGGATACATCCCGGATCACCGGCCGCCGCTTGTAGCTTTTGCGCAGGTTTATGATGGACAGCCCGCCACTGCCGTCAGTCACGGTCAGGTCCGGGCCTTGGCCTGTCGTGGAGTTCGCAGACTGGGGCATCAATCCCCTCCCGGCGTGAAGGTGGTGGTCACGCCACCCTCCATCCGCCCGGTCCCGGTCTTGAGGTTGATCACCAACCGCTCGCCCTTGATCGCGGCCTGCCCTTGGGTCATCAAAACCCCGCCCGTCATGACCACCTCGCCCGTGGCGATGGTATAGTCAGCCGCCGCCGCTTCGGCGGCATCCGTGGCATTCACCACCAAGACCCCGCCTGTGGCCAGCAGGCGAGAGATGGCCTTGCCGGTGGCGTCATATTCCACGCGCACCTCGCCGGCCTGCATCCGCATTTCGCCTTGCTTCACCAGCACGTCGCCCGAGAAAATCGCAGTGCCGTCGGTCTGGTTCACGGTCAAGTTCTCAGCGGTCACCTCAACTGGCAGCTGCGTGTCCGCCTTCAGCCCGCCGAAAGCGACATTCGTCCCCTGCGCCAGGGCCGCGCCCAAGGGCAGCGCCAAGGCTGCCGCAAGGAAAAGGGGAATGAAACGGCTGCGCATCTGAAAAATCCGTCAGTGGTTGGGCTGGTATATCAGGCGCACGCCCTTATTGAAAACCAGAAGATGGGTTTTGCCATCACCTGTCACATCCATGCGCAGCCCGCCCGCTTCAAGCTGACCGATGGGGGCGGTTGCCAGCACCGCGCCGCCGCTTTCCATAAAGCTGCGATCGGTGCCCAGCGTCAGCCGGTCGGTCGTCACCTCATAGCCGGTTGAGGTTGCAAGCCGCACCCCCGCGTCCAGCACAACCGTGCCAGCGTTGCTGTCAAGCTGTCCTGAGCCCGCCGATATCTCGGTGCGAAAGCCAGCGGCTGTTGAAAGCTCACCCTTCAGCCCGGTCACCCGCCCGCCGCCCTCGCTGGGTGTAGCTTTATCGGCTGACAGGGTCAGCGTGGCCCCATCCGATGTCACGGTTGAAAAGCCTGCCCCGGTCATCCGCGGTTGGGCCAGCCGGTCGGCGATTTCGACATCGGCATAGGGAATCGCGTCTTCCGGGTCGATCTCGCGGGAAAACAGGAACAAGGAGGACAGTATGGCCAGCGCCACCAAGGGCAGCGTGACCTTTAGGATCATCACGATCCGGGAATGGAGATTGTCTTGGGCGGGGTTCCGCGCCACCTAGACCACTCCGGCCCGCAGGCAATCATGGATGTGCAAGATGCCCCGAACCTGGCCAGGTTGGGCCGGGTCGACGACGAAAAGGCAGGTGATCTTGCGATCATTCATCAAGGCCACCGCCGTTTCGGCCAGCGCATCGGGTGCCACGGTGCGCGGCGCGCGTGTCATGACCTGCCCGGCGGTCAGGGCCAAAAGCCCCTCCATATGGCGGCGCAAGTCGCCGTCGGTGACAATCCCGGCCAAAAGGCCCGCATCATCGGTGACACCGACCACGCCAAAGCCCTTGCGGCTGATCTCCAGCAGTGCCTCGCCCATCGGGCGGTCATGCTTGATCAAGGGCAGTTCGGCATGCATCAGGTCGCGCACCTTCAGAAGTTTTGCGCCCAGCTTGCCGCCGGGGTGGAACATGCGGAAATGTTCGGGGGTAAAGGCGCGATGCTCCATCAGGGCAATCGCCAGCGCGTCGCCCAAGGCCAGTGTCATGGTGGTGGAGGTAGTCGGCACAATCCCGGTCTCACAAGCCTCAGCCGCCGGGGGCAAAAGGATGGCCACATCCGATTGCCGCAACAATGTTGATCCGTCGCGCCCCGCAACCCCGATCAGCGGGATTGAGAATCGCCGGGTATGGGCGACGATATCGGCGAGTTCCGAGGTCTCGCCAGAATTGGACAAAACCAGCGCCACATCGCCTTGTGTTACCATCCCCAGATCGCCGTGGCTGGCTTCGGCGGGGTGCACGAAATGCGCCGGCGTGCCGGTCGAGGCCAAGGTCGCGGCGATCTTGCGGGCGATGTGGCCCGATTTGCCCATGCCCGACACGATCACCCGGCCCTTGGCGGCCAGAATCAGCTCAACCGCGCGGCCAAAACTGTCGCCAAGGCTGTCGCCCAAGAGCGTCAGGGCCTCGGCCTCGCGGGCGATGACGCGGCGGCCGGTGGCCAGAAAATCAGTGGTGGAAGAGGTCATTCGGCTCATCCCAGCCCAAAAGGTCCAGTTCCGCCCGCGTGGGCAGGAAGTCAAAGCAGGATTGCGCCAGCGCCATCCGCCCCTCGCGGTGCAAGATCGCCTCAAGCGCGGCTTTCAGCTTGTGCAGATACAGGACATCCGACGCCGCATAGTCCTTTTGCGCCTCGGTCAGCGTGGCCGAGCCCCAATCGCTGGTTTGCTGGGCCTTGGACACATCCACGCCCACATATTCCAGCAACAGGTACTTCAGCCCATGCCGGTCGGTATAGGTGCGGATCAGCCTTGAGGCGATCTTGGTGCACCAGACCGGCGCGGTGCGCACGCCAAAGGCCTTTTGCAAGGCGGCAATGTCAAAGCGACCAAAGTGAAAGAGCTTCAGCACCGCCGGATCGGTCAGCAGCCGCTGCAGATTCGGCGCCGTTGTCTGCCCGCGCGCGATCTGCACCAGATGCGCATCGCCCTTGCCATCCGACAGCTGCACCACGCAGAGCCGGTCGCGGCGCGGGTCCAGACCCATGGTTTCGGTGTCAATGGCCACGACGGAGCCAAGGTCCAGCCCATCGGGCAGGTCGTTTCTGTGAAGGTGAATGGTCACGAGGTCCGTCCGATCATCAGGGTTGCAAGCGGCTTAGCCCCGCCCGCGCCATGGGTCAACGTCGACAAGCCCTGAAAAGCAAAAGACCGCCCGAAGGCGGTCTGTTGAACGAAATGGTGCCCAGAAGAGGACTCGAACCTCCACGCCTTGCAGCGCTGGTACCTGAAACCAGTGCGTCTACCAATTCCGCCATCTGGGCACGTTTTCAGTGGGCCGGGGTTTAGCCGGGGCGCTTTGGGGTGTCAACGGGCATTTCGTGAATTATGTCGCGGCGTGATGCGACAAGATCGGGGCCTTTGGCCTTGCCCGTTCGGGGCCACAAAGCTATGCAGAGGCCAATTCAAAGTAGGCCAATAGGGGTTTCCCACATGAGCAAACTTGTCACCATCTTCGGCGGCTCGGGTTTTGTCGGTCGCTACATTGCGCGCCGCATGGCCAAAGAAGGCTGGCGCGTGCGCGTCGCGGTGCGTCGCCCGAATGAGGCGCTGCATGTCAAACCCTATGGCGCTGTCGGGCAGGTGGAGCCTGTCTTGTGCAACGTGCGCGACGAGGGTTCGGTGCGCGCGGCCATGGCGGGGGCGGATGCGGTGGTGAACTGCGTCGGCACCTTTGACCGAGGCGGCAAGAATAACTTTACCGCCGTGCAGGCTGAAGCGCCGGGCCGCATCGCGCGGCTGGCGGCTGAGGCGGGGGTGGAGAGCTTGGTACATCTTTCGGCCATCGGGGCCGATGTGGAGGGGGCAAGCCTTTATGCTCAATCCAAAGGTGCGGGCGAAGCGGCGGTGTTGGCGGCGTTTCCTACTGCCGTGATCCTGCGCCCCTCGGTGATTTTCGGCACGGAAGATCAGTTCTTCAACCGCTTTGCCGCCATGTCGCGCATGGGGCCGCTTTTGCCCGTGGTGGGCGCCGAGACGCGGTTTCAGCCTGTACATGTGGACGATGTGGCACAAGCGGCGGTCAAGGGCGTGCTTGGGCAGGCGCATGGCATTTATGAACTCGGCGGGCCCGAGGTTGCGACTTTCCGCGCGTTGATGGGCAAGATGCTGGGCATCATTCGCCGCCGCCGTCTGGTGCTGAACATCCCGTTCTTTGCGGCGCGCATCATGGCGACGGGGCTGGATTTCGCCTCGGCGCTGACGCTGGGGCTGTTCCCGAACAAGATGCTGACCCGCGATCAGGTCACGAGCCTTGGGTCCGACAATGTCGTGGCCGCTGGGGCCAAGGGATTTGCCGATTTGGGGATCGAGCCTGCGGATATGGATTCGGTGCTGCCGGAATATCTGTGGTGCTTCCGCCCCTCGGGCCAATATGCCGCGATCAAGGAATCGGCCAAGAACCTGCGGAAGGCCTGATTGGACGATCTGTTAACAGTCGCCCTTCTGGGCCTGTTGGAGGGGCTGACCGAGTTTCTGCCGGTTTCCTCGACGGGCCATCTTCTGTTGGCATCGCATTTCTTGGGCTTTGAAAGTGCCGGGAAAACCTTTGAGGTGGTGATCCAGCTGGGTGCCGTGTTGGCGCTGTTGACCGTGTATTTCGCCAAACTGTGGCAGGTGTTTTCCACCGCCCACCGCGACCCGGCGGCGATGCGGTTTATCATCTCGGTTTTGTTGGCCTTTTTGCCCGCCGCTGTGATTGGCGTTCTGGCGCATGAGTTCATCAAGACGGTGCTGTTCGAGACCCCGCGCCTGATTGCCATCATGCTGATTCTGGGTGGAATCGTGCTGCTGTTCGTCGACCGCATCGCGCCGACCCCGGTGTATCACGATGCCACCGCGCTGCCCCTGCGCAAGGCGCTGGCCATTGGGTTTGTGCAGTGTCTGGCGATGATTCCCGGTGTGTCGCGGTCTGGGGCCACGATTGTGGGTGCGCTGTTGATGGGGGTCGAAAAGCGGGCGGCGGCGGAGTTTTCGTTCTTCCTGTCGATGCCGACCATGGCGGCGGCGGTTGGGTATGACCTGCTAAAGAACCGCGATGTGCTGGATTTTTCGGCCTGGTCACAAATCGCGCTGGGCTTTGTGCTGGCCTTCATCACCGGGGTGATCGTGGTCAAATGGCTGCTGAGCTATATCAGCCGCCACGGCTATGCGCTGTTTGGCTGGTGGCGAATCATCGTTGGATCCTTGGCTTTGATCGCGCTTTCCTTGGGGTTTTGAAGGTATAGGTAAATTGTGCTGACCTAATATTCGGCCAATTTGTGCGTTTGCTGCCCGTGGGGGGTGAAAAACAGCCGAATAGGTCACGCATGCTGACTTTTATTCCCAACCGGTCCAAAGTATCCCTGCGCCGATAACCAAGAAGTTTGGGGGCGCAGCCATGGCCACGCAGAAGATGCTGAAGTTCGTAAGCTTGGGCAAAGAGATGCCCACCAAGCGTGATGCCACGATGCGCGCCAGCGATTTCCATGAGATTTACCGCGAGTTCGCTGCCGAGAAGGCCGCCGAGCAGGCGAGCCGCTGCAGCCAGTGCGGCGTGCCTTACTGCCAGTCGCATTGCCCCTTGCACAACAACATCCCTGACTGGCTGCGCCTGACCGCCGAGGGTCGTCTGCAAGAGGCCTATGAGATTTCTCAGGCCACCAATACCTTCCCCGAGATCTGCGGCCGCATCTGCCCGCAGGATCGGCTGTGCGAAGGCAACTGCGTCATCGAACAGTCGGGCCATGGCACGGTGACCATTGGCGCGGTCGAGAAATATCTGACCGATCTCGCGTGGGAAAACGGCTGGGTGCTGCCGATCACGCCGGGGGCCGAGCGGGCGGAATCGGTGGGCATCATCGGCGCGGGTCCCGGTGGGCTGGCGGCGGCGGATGTGCTGCGGCGCAAGGGCGTGCAGGTCACGGTCTATGACCGCTATGACCGCGCGGGCGGCTTGCTGACCTATGGCATCCCCGGCTTTAAGCTGGAAAAGCCGGTGGTCATGCAGCGCATTGAACAGTTGGAAAAGGCGGGCGTGCAGTTTGTGATGAACTGTAACGTCGGCACTGACATTTCCTTTGACGCCATCCGCGGCCAGCATGATGCGGTGCTGATCGCTACGGGCGTTTACAAGGCCCGTGACATCGAAGCCCCGGGCGTTGGTCTTTCGGGTGTCGTCAAGGCGCTGGATTATCTGACCGCGTCGAACCGCAAGAGCTTTGGCGACGAGGTGGTTGAGTTTGACAATGGCACGCTGGATGCCAAGGGCAAGCGCGTGGTGGTCATCGGCGGTGGCGATACCGCGATGGACTGTGTGCGCACCGCCATTCGGCAGGGTGCGGTGAGCGTCAAGTGCCTCTATCGCCGCGATAAAGCCAATATGCCCGGCTCGCAGCGCGAGGTGCAGAACGCCGAGGAAGAGGGCGTGGATTTCGTCTGGCTGACCGCGCCGCGTGGCTTTGTCGGATCAGACCATGTGCATGGCGTGATCGTGCAGAAAATGCGCCTTGGCGCGCCGGATGCCAGCGGTCGCCAGTCGCCCGAGATCATTGAAGGGGCCGATTATACGGAAGCGGCGGATCTGGTCATTCAGGCGCTGGGCTTTGAGCCCGAGGATCTGACCGGCCAGTGGGATGCGCCGGATTTGGCCGTGACCCGTTGGGGTACCGTCAAGGCCGACTTCCGCAGCCATGCCACCAACCTGCCCGGCGTCTATGCGGCGGGCGACATTGTGCGCGGGGCCAGCCTTGTGGTTTGGGCCATCCGCGATGGGCGTGAAGCGGCGGATGCGATCTTGGAATATCTGGCCCAACCGGCCCAAGTGGCGGCGGAATAGCCGTCTGGTGTGTGTCTGGTGCGCGTCGGGTCTGCGTATGGCATCCGTCCCGACAGGCGCCAATCGGTAAAATGTTCATCGGTCAGCACGGCTGACCAAAACCGGAGTGACAGAATGAAGGCCCTGATCGCGCTTCCGCTCCTCTTTGCCACCCCTGCGTTTGCGGGCAGCTTTGTCGCGCCCGAGGGCTGCACGACCTACCTCACCGTGCAGTCGCGCGGCTGCTATGTCGCGAATTACTACACCTGCGAGGCTGACCCTGCGGGCCACAAGTGGCGGGCGGATTTCGATCAGGAAGGTCCGTTCTTTCTGAGCCGGATTGATGATGAGACCCAGTGGATCGAAAGCATCGAATTGAACCCGGTGGTCACGCAGACGCTGGATGCGAACCCCGAGGACCCGGCAAGCTTTACCAACCTGACCGAGACGGGCCGCGATGATTTTGTCTTCAGCCTGTCCAAGGACAATGGTGAGCATTCCAATGTGGTGGGGTTTGACCAGCTGACGGGTCGCACCATCACCATCGACGGGGTCACGCTGGACGAGACCCAGTTCGAATACACTGAGACCGACGATGCTGGCACTGTCCTGCGCCAGGCGCGGGGCAATGAATACATCAGCCGTGAATTCCGGATGTTCTTTTCGGGATCTTCCGAATGGGATGACGGCAATGGCAACTGGCTGCCGATGGACAGCCATCCGATCAAGTTCTTTCGCGACGGCGACAAGGGCTTTGAATCCACCCAACCGATTTTCGACTGTGACGCCGTCTTGTCGCAGCTTAGCAGAAAGGGCCTGACCCATGACAACCTATGATGACGCCTGGGTAAAGGCTGAAGAGGCCAAGCGCGCTTGGTTGGATGCCAACGGGCTTTACAAGGCCGAGGATGAACATTCGTCCTGCGGCGTGGGTCTGGTGGTGGCGATTTCCGGCAAGCCAAGCCGCAAGGTCGTTGAAAACGGGATCAACGCGCTGAAGGCGGTGTGGCACCGGGGCGCGGTCGATGCCGATGGCAAGACCGGGGATGGTGCGGGGATCCATGTGCAGATTCCGGTCAAGTTCTTCTATGACCAAGTGCGCCGCACGGGCCATGAGCCGGACACCAAAAAGCTGATCGCTGTAGGTCAGGTCTTCTTGCCGCGCACGGACTTTGGCGCGCAGGAGCGGTGCCGGACCATCGTGGAAACCGAAGTGCTGCGGATGGGCCATTACATTTATGGCTGGCGGCATGTGCCGGTGGACACGAGCGTTCTGGGCGACAAGGCCAATGCGACGCGGCCCGAGATTGAGCAGATCCTGATCCGCTGTGAGAAGGACATCGATCAGGAGCAGTTTGAGCGTGAGCTGTACATCATCCGCCGCCGGATTGAGAAAGCCGCTAATGCCGCCGGTATTCAGGGGATGTATCTGTGCAGCCTGTCGTGCCGCAGCATCATCTACAAGGGCATGATGCTGGCCGAACAGGTCGCCACCTTCTACCCCGATCTGATGGATGAGCGGTTCGAGTCCGCCTTTGCGATTTATCACCAGCGTTACAGCACCAACACCTTCCCGCAGTGGTGGCTGGCCCAGCCCTTCCGGATGCTCGCCCATAACGGCGAGATCAACACGCTGAAGGGCAACGTCAACTGGATGAAGAGCCACGAGATCCGGATGGCGTCCTCAGCGTTTGGCGATATGGCCGAGGATATCAAGCCGATCATTCCGGGTGGCACCTCGGATTCGGGTGCGCTGGATTCGGTCTTCGAAGTGCTGGTCCGCTCGGGCCGGTCTGCCCCCATGGCAAAAACCATGCTGGTGCCGGAGGCTTGGTCGAAGGCCACGACGAACATGCCCAAGGCTTGGGCGGATATGTATTCCTATTGCAACTCGGTCATTGAGCCGTGGGATGGTCCGGCGGCGCTGGCCATGACCGATGGCCGCTGGGTCTGCGGGGGCCTTGATCGCAATGGCTTGCGCCCGATGCGCTATGTTGTGACCGGCGATGGGCTGCTGATTGCGGGCTCTGAGGCGGGCATGGTGCCGGTGGATGAAACCACCATCCGTGAAAAGGGCGCGCTTGGGCCGGGGCAGATGATTGCTGTCGATATGGCCGAGGGCAAGCTCTTCCACGACACCGAGTTGAAGAACAAGCTGGCCAATGCCCAGCCCTATGGCGATTGGGTCGGCAAGATCGTTGATCTGAATGCGCTGTTGAAGGACGTGCCGGAGCAGCCGCAATTCACCGGGGCGGAACTGCGTAAGCGGCAGATCGCGGCGGGCTATTCGATTGAAGAGCTGGAGCAGGTGCTGGCCCCGATGGTGGAGGACGGCAAGGAAATGGTCGCCTCGATGGGCGATGATACGCCGGCGGCTGTGCTGTCGTCGGTTTACCGGCCGCTGTCGCATTTCTTCCGGCAGAATTTCAGCCAGGTGACCAACCCGCCGATCGACAGTTTGCGCGAAGGCCGGGTGATGTCTTTGAAAACCCGGTTCGGAAACCTGCGCAACGTCTTGGACGAGAACAACAGCCAGACCGAGATTTTGGTGCTGGAAAGCCCGTTCATCGGCAATGGTGAGTATGAGGTTCTGGTCAAGCGCTTTGGCGATCAGGTGGCCTTCATCGATTGCACCTTCCCGGCAGGCGCGGGCGCTGATGCGCTGCGGCAGGGGTTGGAGCGGATCCGGTCTGAGGCTGAGGTGGCGGTGTCGTCGGGTGCGGGTCAGTTGATCCTGACCGATGAGCATCAGGGTGCGGGCCGGGTGGCCATGCCGATGATCTTGGCCACCAGCGCGGTGCATTCGTGGCTGACCCGCAAGGGGTTGCGGACCTTCTGTTCGATCAACGTGCGGGCGGCGGAATGTATTGATCCGCATTACTTTGCCGTGCTGATCGGGTCGGGGGCGACCACGGTGAACCCCTATCTGGCCGAGGACAGCATTGCCGACCGCATTACGCGGGGGCTGTTGGACGGCTCGCTGTTGGACGCCATGCGCAACTACCGCGATGCGATTGATGCTGGGCTTTTGAAGATCATGTCCAAGATGGGCATTTCGGTGATCTCGTCCTATCGCGGGGGCCTGAACTTTGAGGCTGTGGGCCTGTCTCGCGCCATGGTGGCCGAGTATTTCCCCGGCATGCAAAGCCGCATCTCGGGCATTGGTCTGCAAGGTTTGCAGATGAAGGTCGAAGAGGTGCACGCGAAGGGCTGGAAGGGTGGCTCGGATGTGCTGCCGATTGGCGGCATCTACAAAGCGCGGCGGTCGGGCGAAAAGCACGCTTGGGAAGCCCAGACCATGCATATGCTGCAATCGGCCTGTGACCGGGCGTCTTATGACATCTGGAAGCAGTATTCGGCTGCGATGCGGGCCAATCCGCCGATCCATATCCGCGATCTTCTGGACATCAAGGTCCTGGGCAAGCCCGTGCCGATTGAAGAGGTGGAAAGCATCACCTCGATCCGCAAGCGGTTTGTGACGCCGGGCATGTCCTTGGGCGCGCTGAGCCCCGAGGCGCACAAGACGCTGAACGTGGCGATGAACCGGATTGGCGCGAAGTCTGACTCGGGTGAGGGCGGTGAAGATCCGGCGCATTTCGTGCCGGAACCGAATGGCGACAACCCAAGCGCCAAGATCAAGCAGGTGGCGTCAGGCCGCTTTGGCGTGACGGCGGAATATCTGAACGCCTGCGAAGAGTTGGAAATCAAGGTCGCCCAAGGGGCCAAGCCCGGTGAGGGTGGGCAGTTGCCCGGCATGAAGGTGACCGCGCTGATCGCGCGGCTGCGCCATTCGACGCCGGGTGTGACGCTGATCTCGCCGCCGCCGCACCATGACATCTATTCCATCGAAGACCTCGCGCAGCTGATCTATGACCTGAAGCAGATCAACCCGCGCGCCAAGGTAACCGTGAAGCTGGTGTCGTCCTCGGGTGTTGGCACGATTGCCGCCGGGGTGGCCAAGGCCAAGGCGGATGTGATCCTGATCTCGGGGCATAACGGCGGCACCGGGGCCTCTCCGGCGACCTCGATCAAATATGCGGGTCTGCCGTGGGAGATGGGTCTGACCGAGGCGCATCAAGTTCTGGCGATGAACAACCTGCGCGACCGGATCACGCTGCGGACCGATGGTGGTTTGCGGACCGGGCGCGACATTGTGATGGCCGCGATGATGGGGGCTGAAGAGTTTGGCATCGGCACGGCGGCGCTGATTGCCATGGGCTGTATCATGGTGCGTCAGTGCCAGTCGAACACCTGCCCGGTCGGGGTTTGCACGCAGGACCAAAAGCTGCGCGACAAGTTCACCGGCAGTGCCGACAAGGTGGTGAACCTGATCACCTTCTATGCCCAAGAAGTGCGGGAAATCTTGGCTCAGATTGGCGCGCGGTCGATTGATGAGATCATCGGGCGGGCGGATTTGCTGACGCAGGTTTCGCGTGGCTCGGCGCATCTGGATGATCTGGACCTGAACCCGCTGTTGATCACGGTGGATGGGGCAAACCGCATTACCTATGATCGGTCCAAGCCGCGCAATGCGGTGCCGGACACGCTGGATGCGGAAATCATCAAGGATGGTCACCGCTTCTTTGAAGACGGCGAAAAGATGCAGCTGTCCTATGCCGTGCGCAACACGCACCGCACGATTGGCACGCGGGCATCCAGCCATATCGTCAAGAAGTTCGGGATGAAGAACAGCCTGCAGCCTGACCATCTGACAGTGAAGCTGACCGGGTCTTGCGGCCAGTCTTTGGGGGCTTTTGGCGTTCGGGGTCTGAAGATTGAGGTGCAAGGCGATGCCAACGATTATGTTGGCAAGGGCCTGTCGGGTGGCACGATCACCGTTCGCCCGCCGATGTCGTCGCCGCTGACCGCATCTGACAACACCATCATCGGCAATACGGTGCTCTATGGCGCGACGGGGGGGTATCTGTATGCCTCGGGTCGTGCGGGGGAGCGCTTTGCGGTGCGCAACTCGGGCGCGTCGGTGGTGGTTGAGGGCTGCGGGTCGAACGGGTGTGAGTATATGACGGGCGGTGTGGCGGTGATCCTTGGGTCCATTGGCGCCAACTTTGGCGCGGGGATGACGGGGGGCATGGCCTATCTCTATGACCCGAAAGGCACGGCGGAAGATTTCATCAACCCCGAAAGCCTTGTGACCTGTGCGGTTGGCCATGCCCATTGGGAAGCCCAGCTGAAAACCCTGATCGAGGCCCATGCCGCCGAGACGGGCAGCCGATTGGCCGCGCGGATCTTGGCGAATTGGGAGGCCGAGCGGGCGAATTTCCTGCAGGTCTGCCCGAAGGAAATGCTAATCCATCTGCCGCATCCTTTGTCGGATGAGGCGGTGAAGGTTCCGGCGGAGTGAAGGTGAGAGGCCCCCGGAAGGGGGCCTTTTGCTGTGAAGGGTGCGGGTGAATGATCCAAGGGTTTAGGGTGAAATGACCGCTTGGAACCCATTGCGGACGTCAGTCCGCGCCTCACTTCTTGCCCGGAATCAAGGGCGAAGCCCGCCGGGCCGCGCCCGACCTCCTCCCGGGAGGGCGCGTTTGCAACGGGTGCCAGCAGAAATTCGGGGGAAGAACTGGAACCATAAAGTGCCTAGAACTTTTGTCGGCGCGCCGTCCCGAGGTCGGGCGCGGCCCTGTGTTGGATCCGGTCAATGACGGCTTCGTCCCGCAAACCGGACTTTGGGCAAAACCGCCTTACCCCAGCGCCTGCCACAAAAGCCGCAGCGCCATGGCGACCGAGACCACCACGATCAAGGGCTTGATCAGCCGCGCCCCGACACGCATGGCCATGCGGGCGCCCAGGGTGGCTCCGGCCATCTGCGCCAGACCCATGGCGATGCCGACCCCCCACCACATCACGCCCAAAGGGATGAACACGGCGAGTGAGCCGATGTTGGAGGCGAAGTTCAGCAGTTTCGTATGCGCCGTGGCCTTGAGCATGCCAAAGCCCGCCAGCATGACGAAGGCGAGCATGAAAAAGCTGCCGGTGCCGGGGCCGAAGAAGCCGTCATAGGCGGCGATCAGCGGCACGGCGGTGAAGGCAAAGACCGCAGGCGCCATGCGTTGGGCGCGGGCATCGTCTGAGATGCCCGGTTTCAGGGCGAAAAACGCGGCCACGGCCACGAGGATCACCGGCATAATGATGCGCAGGGCATCGGCGGGAAGGGATTTTGCCACCAGCGCGCCGCCCGCTGCGGCCAGCGCCGAAATCGCCGCCATGCCCAGTTGGTCCTTTAGACGCACATGTCCGGCGCGGGCGTAGGCCACGGTGGCGGTGCCTGCGCCGAATGCGCCTTGCAGTTTGTTGGTCGCCAGCGCCTCGAGTGGGGAGGCCCCGGCGATGAGCAGCATCGGCATGGCGATAAGACCGCCGCCGCCCGCGATGGAATCGACGAACCCCGCCACAAAGGCCGCAAGGATCAGGAGGAGGGCGAGGTGGGTGGCGACTTCGAACATGTGTTTCTCGGGGGGGTCAGGGGGCGCGGGCGATGGTGACCAGCGTATCGCCGTATTTGCGCTGATCTTCCAGTGTGAAGCCTTCGGGCAGGGTGGGCGCGCTGCCCTCTTCCCAAACGACCAGCGATTGCGGGGCAAGCCAGTTGCCTGCACGCGCGGCTTCGAGCGCGGCTTCGCCCATGGATTTACCATAGGGCGGGTCAAGGAACACCACGTCAAAGGCCGGGCCGGGATTAGCCCCTAGGGTGCGGACATCGCGGCGCAGGATTGATGTTTCCGCTTCGGCCCGCATCAGGGCGATGTTGCGGGTGAGAAGGGCGAGTGCCGCCTTGCCGTTTTCGACAAAGGTGGTGTGGGTGGCGCCACGCGACAGGGCCTCAAGCCCCAAGGCCCCGGTGCCTGCAAAAAGGTCAAGCACCCGCGCGCCTTGCAGGGGGGTGCCATAGCCGCCGTTGACGAGAAGGTTGAAAATCGCCTCGCGCACCCGGTCCGAGGTGGGGCGCAGATGCGCCGCCGGATCGCCTGCGCCGACTTCGGCCAGCTTCAGCCCCCGTGCGCGGCCGCCGATGATTCTCATGCGCTCAGGAGGTCCTTCAGCGGCACCGACAGATCGGCGACCTTGGCCTTGTCGGGCGATTTGCCCGCCTCGATCAGGCGTTTGCCGACCATGTAGCCGCGCGGATCGTTCATCGCATCGACGGCGAGGAGGGTGTCGCCTTGGTAATACCAAAAGCTGACGCCCTCGCCTTCGGGGCCGCGGGTGACGATGTTGTCATAGCCGGTGTTCAGGCCCGCGATTTGCAGTTTGCAGGCGTATTGGTCAGACCAGAACCACGGCTTCGCGATGTAGTCCTTGCCCGCGCCCATGATGTTTTCGGCCACGACTTCGGCCTGATCAATGGCATTGCCCACGGATTCCAGCCGGATGCGGCCGCCCTTGTAGGGGAATGAGGCGCAATCGCCCGCCGACCAGATAAAGGGGTCTGAGGTGCGGCCATGGGCGTCGGTTTTGATGCCATTGTCCAGCTCTAGCCCTGCCGCCTCGGCCAGCGCTTGGCCGGGCAGGATGCCGACGCCTGCGATGACGAAATCGGCGGGCAGTTCGCGGCCATCTTGCAGGCGCACGCCGGAGACATGGCCGGTGCCCAACAGCCGGTCAAGGCCGGTGGATTCCAGAATGGTGACGCCATGGGCCTGATGCAGCGCGCGGATGTAGTCGCTGGTTTCCGGCGCGGCGACGCGTTGCAGGATGCGCGGGGCCATTTCCAGCACGGTCACCTCAAGGCCCAGTTTGCGGGCCACGGCGGCGGCCTCGAGCCCTATATAGCCGCCGCCGACGATCACCACACGGCGGCCCGGGGCGAATTCGGCGCGCATCGCGTCGACATCGGCCAAGGTCCGCACGGTGTAGACGCCCGCGAGATCGCCGCCGATGGCGGCGGGCAGGCGACGGGGGGTGGAGCCGGTGGTCAGCACCAGATGGTCGTAGGAGAGGGTCTCATCGCCGACCGTCAGGGTCTTGGCGGCGCGGTCGATGCCGCCCGCTTTGGCGCTGAGGCGTAGGGTGATGTTCTGTTCAGCATAAAACGCGTTGGAGCGCAGCCAGAGGCGTTCTTCCTCCATCTCGCCCATGAGGTAAGCCTTGGACAAGGGCGGGCGCTGATAGGGGGGGGCCGGTTCTTCGCCCACAAGGGTGATCTGGCCATCAAAGCCAAGGCCGCGCAGTTTGGCCACCACGGCCGAACCGGCCTGCCCTGCGCCCACCACAACCACATGCGCCATCGCTCCCCCCTCTGGTCGAACTTCGCGGCGGAGCCTATATCCGGGTGATACGGAAACGCAACGCGCGAGGGACAACAAATGACGATTTCAGTGGGCAGCCAGTTGCCAGAGGCGAAACTGCTGCAAATGGGCGCCAATGGCCCCGAAGCGGTGGATCTTTCGGCCAAGCTTAAGGGCCGCAATGTGGTGATTTTCGGCTTGCCCGGCGCTTATACCGGCACCTGCACCACGAGCCATGTGCCGTCGTTCATGCGGGTGATCGAGAAGCTCAAGGCCAAGGGCGTCGATGAGGTGATCTGCCTGTCGGTCAACGATCCCTTCGTGATGAAGGCTTGGGGCGACAGCACGGGCGGCGCTGCCGCTGGGATCAGCTTCTTGGCCGATGGCGATGCGAGCTTTACCAAAGCGGTTGGCATGGATTTCACCGTGCCGGCGATTGGGTTTCATGACCGGTCCAAGCGCTATGCGCTGCAGGCGGTGAACGGGGTTGTGAAGGTGCTGCACGCCGAGGAAAATGCCGGTCAGTGCGATATCTCTGGCGGTGAGGCGATGCTCTCCGCGATCTAAGAGAAGCGCCCCCTTCCCCTGTCACGGGGAGGGGGGCAACCGCATCAGATGCGGAAAATCGGCTGCAAGAGGCGGGGCATTATACCCCGGAAGCGCAAGGGCGCATCGGTCGCGGCCAGACAGACGCAATCGCACCCTGCCTCGGCCACGGGCTTGTGCTGATCGGCCTCATCGGCGATTTCCACATCGCCCGGACCAAAGCGGTCTTTGTTGTCGCGGAAGGCGCCTTGCAGCACCAGTGTCAGTTCCAGTCCTCGATGGCCATGGTCTGGCACGGCTTGACCGGCGGGAATGCACAACAGGCGGGCTGAGGCCCCCTTGCCGGTCGGCAAGATCGCCTGACGGACGCCCATGCCGATGGGCTTCCAGCGGATAGCTTTAGGGTCACCGCCGATATAGTGCGCCAGCGGTGAAGGGATCACGCTGCGCGGGTGTGCCTTGCCGTTGACGACTGATGTGGTGGGCTTGTCCAGCCGGGCCATGCAGGCCTCAAGGCTCGCGTCGCTCATAGGGGCGGTTTCGGCCTCGAGCACGGCGCCGCCGACGGCCTCATAAGCCTCGGCAAGGGCGCGGCATTCATCGCAGAGCGACACATGGGTGGCGACCACGAGGGAGAAGGCTTCTGGCAGGCTGCCTGCGGCGTAGGACATCAAGAGCTGGTCGGACAGATGATGATTAATCGGTGATGTACGGTTTTTCATGGCTTAACTCATTCTGGTGCGCAGGCGGTCCAGCGCCAGTCGGATGCGCGACTTGATTGTTCCAAGGGGAAGCCCGGTTTCGGCGGCGATTTCGCTGTGCGACAGGTCACCGTAGAAGGCCCGCGCCACGAGGGCGCGCTGGGCTTCGGGCAGGGTGGAGAGGGCTTCGGTCAGCCGCCGGGTCTCTTGCGCGGCTTCAAAGACGTCGGCCTGATCCGGCTCGTGGCTGTCACCGCCCCAATCCAGCGCCTCGGGGTCGGGGCGGCGGTCGCGGCGGGCGATGTCGATGCGGCGGTTGCGGGCGATGGTAAAGACCCACGTCGCCACCGAAGCGCGCGAGGGGTCAAACAAATGCGCTTTCTGCCAAACGGTGGCCAGAACATCCTGGGCGCAATCTTCGGCCAAGGCGGCCTCGGTTCCGGCCTTCATCAAGAAGGCCTTTACCCGGGGCGCGAAATGCCGGAACAGCTGAGCAAAGGCGGCCCGATCCTTCCGGTCGCGCACAGCGACCATCAGCGCCGCCCAATCCGTTTCATCTGACTTCGACACTTGCCTGTCCTGCGGCTTCCGCTCGGGCACAGCATAAGCTGTTCGCCGAGGCGGTGCATGCGGAATTTGCAAAGTGAGCGTGTCTAACATCATGGACGAGATACGCGGCCATTTGGCAACTGGATCACCTGAAGTGTTTGATGCGACACATTGGATGATCCATTTCGCGAAACCCCGCGTAATATCCCTGAAAATCACGGAAAAAGGACTGCCCATGCCGTTCGAAACTTACGGCCAGCCACCGCGCCGGATTGCTATTGTCGGCGGGGGCATTTCTGGCATGGCCGCGGCCTATCTCTTGGCAGGAACCCACGCCGTTACCTTGTTTGAAGCCGAGCCGCGTTTGGGCGGCCATGCCCGGACGCTGATTGCGGGCAAGCGGGGCGATCAGCCGGTGGATACCGGGTTCATCGTGTTCAACAAGGTGAATTACCCCAATCTTCTGGGTCTCTTTGACAAGCTGGATGTGCCGGTGGTTGCCAGCGACATGAGCTTTGGCGCCTCGTTCGGCGGTGGCAAGCTGGAATATGCGCTGCGCAGTCTGAATGCGCTCTTTGCCCAGCGGCGCAATGCGGTCAGCCCCAAGTTCTTGCGCATGATCCGCGACATTGCGCGGTTCAACGCCAATGCCGAGGCGGCGGCCATCGGCACCACGCTGACGATTGGCGGGCTGTTGGAGAAGTTGGGCACCTCGGACGGCTTCCGCGACCATTACATCACGCCGATTTCGGGCGCGATCTGGTCCACCCCGGTGGAGGGGATTTTGGACTTCCCGGCCGAGGCGATGATCCGGTTCTTCAAGAATCACGCGCTGTTGCAGGCCACGGGGCAGCATCAGTGGTACACGGTGCAAGGCGGGTCGGTCGAATATGTGCGCCGTTTGCAGGCCTATCTGATGAGCCACGGGGCCGAGCTTCGCACCGGAACGCCCGTTGCCGCCATCCGGCGCGATGGCAATGGTGTGATGCTGCGCGCGGCAGGCGGCGAGTGGGAGCATTATGACGATGTCATCATGGCCACCCATTCGGATGACACGCTGGCGCTGTTGTCGGATGCCAGCCCTGCCGAGCGGGCCGCGCTGTCTTCGGTGCGCTATCAGCCGAATGAGGCGGTCTTGCATGCTGACACCACGGTGATGCCGAAAAGCCGCCGGGCTTGGGCGAGCTGGGTTTATGTGGAACCTGCGGGCCAGCCGAAGCCCGAACGCATTGCGCTGAGCTATTGGATGAACTCGCTGCAGCCCATTCCGCAAGATGACCCGCTGTTTGTGACGCTGAACCCGCAGGCGCGGATTGATGACAAGCTGATCCATGATGTGACGACCTTCCGCCATCCGGTGTTTGATCATGCCGCGATCGCCGCCCAATCGACGATCCGGGCGATGAACGGGGCGCGCAACACGTGGTTCTGCGGGGCATGGATGAAGAACGGGTTCCACGAGGACGGCTTTGCCAGTGCGGTGGATGTGGTGAATGCCATGGGCGAGCGGCAGGCCGAGGCGGTGGCTGCGTGACCGAAACTGGGGTTGACCATATCGCTGGCACCACCTTTCACGGCCGCAAGGGCACTGTGCAAAATCGGTTCCGCTATACGGTCGACTATGTGCTTTTGACGCCTGACAGCGCCAAGGGGCCGGGGCTGTTTTCCCGCAACCGGGCCAATCTGGCGGCGCTGCATGATGCCGATCATGGCGGCGCGCCGAAGGAAGGCCGGGGCACGGCTTGGGTCCGCGAGGTTCTGGTCAGCCATGGGCTGCCCGCCGCGGCGCGGATTGACCTGTTGGCCCAGCCGCGCCTTTTGGGCCATGTGTTCAACCCGGTGTCGTTCTGGCTGTGCCATGACGCGGCGGACGGCTTGCGCGTGGTGATTGCCGAGGTGTCGAACACCTTTGGCGACCGCCATTCCTATCTGGTGCATCGCGCCGATCACGGCCCGATCACCGCTGAGGATCACCTGACAGCGCAGAAGATCTTTCACGTCTCGCCGTTTCAGCCGGTGGCGGGGGGCTATCGGTTCCGCTTTGACATTCGGGCGGATCGGATTGGGATCTGGATCGACTTTACCGCTGGGGAAAACGGGGTGATCGCCACGCTGGTCGGGCCGCGCAAGCGGTTGACCAATGGGGCGATTCTGTGGGCTTGCCTGCGGCGGCCGTTCGGGTCGCGCCGGGTCTTGGCCTTGATCCATTGGCAGGCGGTGAAGTTGTGGTGGAAGGGTGCGGCCTATCGGGCGCGGCCTCAGCCTCCGGTAGAGGAGGTCAGCTGATGGGCGCGTTTCAGGGCAAACGCTATTGGCTGGTCGGCGGCAGCGACGGGCTGGGTCTGGCCTTGGCGCGGCAGATGCGGGCCGAGGGGGCGGATCTGGTGATTTCGGCGCGCAATGCGGAGCGGCTGGCGACGGTCTGCGCTGAGCTTGGCGCGCAAGCCCTGCCGATGGACATGGCGGATGCGGCTTCGGTCGCGCAGGCGGCGGGGGCGCTGGGGCCGGTGGATGGCGTGGTGCTGTTGGCCGCCGTCTATTGGCCGATGTCTGCCCAGGCGCTGGATGCCGACAAGCTGGTGGCGATGTGTGATGTGAACCTGACCGGCACGGCGCGGGTGCTGGGTGCGGTTCTGCCCGCGATGATCGCGCGCGGGGCGGGGCATGTGGTGCTGACCGGGTCCTTGGCGGGCTATCGTGGCTTGCCTGGGGCGATCGGCTATGCCGCGTCCAAGGGTGGGGCGATGGTGCTGGCCGAAAGCCTTTATGCCGATCTGCGCGGCAGCGGGGTTAAGGTGCAGCTGGCCAATCCGGGGTTCATTGAGACCCGGCTGACGGCGCAGAACAGTTTTTCCATGCCCTTCATCATGACGCCCGAAAAGGCGGCGGGGCATATGATGCGGTTGATGCGGTCGAACCGGTTCAAGTCCAGCTTTCCCGCGCCGTTTTCGTGGCTGTTCCGCTATGGGCAGGGGCTGCCCGATTGGCTGTGGTATCGGATGTTCCCGCGCGGTTAGGGCCGCTTTAGGCAGGCCATGAAGAACCCATCCATACCGCCTTTGTCGGCCCAATAGTCAGGCCGCAGGCGCAGGCCGCCGTCTGGCGTGATCCAGTCCGGCGAAAGGCCGGGCAGGGTGGGGCGAAGCACGCTGAGGCCGGGATGGCGGGCGAGCGCGGCGGTCAGTTGCGCCTCGCCTTCGTCGGGCAAGAGCGAGCAGGTGACGAACACGAGGCGCCCGCCCGGTTTCAGCCAGCCAAGGGCGCGGTCGAGAAGGGCTGTTTGCAAGGTGACCAGCCCGGTGATTTCGGAGCCGTCTTTGACGAAGGGCAGGTCGGGGTGGCGGCGGATGGTGCCGGTGGCCGAACAGGGCGCGTCGAGAAGGATGGCGTCGAAGGGCTGATCGGGCTGCCAATCCAGCGCATCGGCGGTGATGCAGGTGGCGGCAAGGCCGGTGCGGGCAAGGTTTTCGACCACACGCGCCATGCGGGGGCCAGAGATATCAAGGGCCGTCACATCGGCCCCGGCGGCGGCGAGTTGCATCGTCTTGCCGCCCGGTGCTGCGCACATGTCCAGCACGCGCTGGCCTTTCACATCGCCGAGGAGCGGCACGGCCATGGCGGCGGCGGCGTCTTGGACCCACCACCCGCCCGCGGCATAACCCGGCAGGGTGGAAACTTGGCCACGGTCGGCGAGCCGCAGGGAACCCGTGGGCAGAAGATCGCCCTCGGGTGCCTCGGCCCCCGCGCGCAGGGTGAGGTCAAGGGGTGGCGCGGTGGCCTGCACGGCCTCAATCGCCGTCACGGCGTCGCGGCCATAGGCATGGACCAAGGGCTGACGCAGCCAGCGCGGCAATTTCTGCACGCCGTTCAGCGCCACGCCCACCGGCACCTGCCGCAGAACGGCGTTGACCAATCCGGCCAGATGGCTGGTTTTGCGCCCGGCACGGGCCAAACCCACCGCTTCGTTCACCACGCCATGCGCGGCGGCACCTTCGGCGAGTTCAACCACCGCAAGGCGCAGGATGTTCCAGACCGGCAGGGGCGGTGCCTTGCGCATCAGGGGGTGCAGCACCTTGTCGGCGGGCTCCAACACGCGCAGCACGGTGAGGGCCAGACGCTGGGCGCGGGCACGCTCGGCGGGCGGGAGGGCGGCGAAATCGGGGTGATCAAAGGCTTCGGCCAAGAGGGCACCTTCGCCCAGAACCGCGTTCAAAAGCGCCACGGCCCCGCCGCGCGCTGTGGGTCTGGGGGTTTTGCCCTGAGTCGTTGCGCCCTTTGTCATTTCGCCTGTGTCATCCTGTGTCCTTGCCCTTGCCCTTGGCCTGTGCCGCGCCCTATATCACTGGCAGAGCCCGAAGGGATAGAGCATGTCCGACGACACCCCCAACCTTCCCCCAGCCGCCCTGCGCGCCTTGGCCGAAGCCGAGGAACGCCGCAAGGCCGCCAAGGACATAGGCCTGCCCACAGAACTGGGTGGGCGCAATGGGCCAGAGCCTGTGCGCTATGGCGATTGGGAGAAAAAGGGCCTTGCGATCGACTTTTGAGGTCTAGCGCAGACGGAACTGCGCGCTGTCGCCGGTGCCACGGTCCACGGTAAAGCGGACGATCCGGCCGTCGTTCGTTTCAACAAGCTGACAGTTGTAGGGGATGGCATAGCCTTCCCAATCCATCTCGCGGCAGAAATAGCCGTCATTCCACGACCAGCTTCCGGTGATCTGCCAGCCCAGCGCATCGCCGGTGATCTTGCCTTCGGGGCTGACGAAGAGGCTGAGGTCATAGAGGCTGTTGCGCAGCTCTTTGCCGGCCACCAGATCCATGAAGGCCTCTTTCTCCATGATTGGCTGATAGTCATCGGCAAAGGCAGGGCTGGTCACCACACACAAAGCAAGCAGGGCACGCATCGAAGAACTCCGTCAAATAGTATGACGGGTACGCAGGCCGGGGCGGTTTGGATCACCCGAGTGTGACGCGGGTTAAAGGCCCAGCACGTCCATCATGTCATAGCGGCCGGGCTTTTGGCCTTGGCCCCAGAGGGCGGCACGCAGAGCACCGCGGGCAAAGATGGTGCGGTCGGTCGCCACGTGGCGCAGGATGATCCGCTCGCCCTCACCGGCAAAAAGCACATCATGCTCGCCCACGATGTCGCCGCCGCGAATGGCGGAAAAGCCGATGCTGCCGCGTTCGCGGGCGCCGGTGATGCCATCGCGGCCTGAGACGCGGGCATCGTCCAGTGACACGCCGCGCCCATCAGCGGCGGCTTGGCCGAGCATAAGGGCTGTGCCCGAGGGCGCATCGACCTTCATGCGGTGATGCGCCTCGATCACCTCGATATCCCAATCGGCATCAAGGGCGGCGGCGACCTTTTGGGTCAGGCGGGTCAGAAGGTTGACGCCAAGGCTCATGTTCCCGGCCTGCACCACGACGGCATGGCGGGCGGCGGCGTCAAGTTTGGCGTGATGGGCCGCTTCCAACCCGGTGGTGCCGATGACATGCACGGCGCGGGCCTGTGCGGCGAGTGCGGCGAACTCCACCGTCGCAGCGGGGGCGGTGAAATCGATCACCGCTTGGGCCGAGGCGAAGGCGGGAAGCGGGTCATCGGTGACCAGAACGCCCAAGGCCGCGCCACCCATCGCCTCGCCAATGTCGCGACCCAGCCAAGGATTGCCGGGCCGTTCGATGCAGCCGACCAGCCGCGCCTTGCCACTGGCCACCACGGTTTTCACCAGCATCTGCCCCATGCGGCCCGATGCGCCCGTAATCACGATTCCCGGCAGGTGTTCCATGGCGATACCCCTCTGTATTGCCCCCCTTTAGCGCCGTTCCGCAGGCGCGCAAAGCCCGGCGTTGCGGGCGGGGCCAAAAGGGCTTACATGGCCCCCATGTCAAACAAGCGCTTCCACACCGGCTCTGGCCCCTCTCAACGGCAACTTCGCGTCGGCGAACTGATCCGGCGCACGCTGTCGGATGTGTTGAACCGGGCTGAAATCCACGACCCCGAGCTGAACGCCATGTCGATCACCGTGGGCGAAGTGTCCTGCTCGCCAGATCTGAAGGTGGCGACGGCCTATGTGATGCCTTTGATGGGATCGGTCCCGGTGGAGAATGCCATCGCGGCTTTGGCGCGCAACAAGGCCGAACTGCGCCACCGCGTGGCGCAGGGGCTGACGCTGAAATACGCGCCGGATTTGCGCTTTCGCCCGGATGAGACCTTTGACCGGCTGGATGACACGCGCCGCATGTTTTCGGACCCGTCGGTGGCCCGCGATCTTGCCGCGCAGGACGAAGGCGATGAGGATTAAGCCGCTGGTTCTGGCGCTGTTACTGGCGCCAGCCCTGCCCGGTCTGGCGCAGGCCGTCACCTGCCGCGATGTGATCTTTGACGCCCAATCCTACACCGTCTGCGACGTCGCTCCCGGCGAGGATCTCCGGCTGTTTTTGAGGGGTGACGAGCTGCCCTATGCCAGCTTTGCCGCCGTGGACGTGGCGCTGGAGGCGAAGGGCAAGCAGCTGGCCTTTGCGATGAATGCGGGCATGTTTCACCCTGATTTGGCCCCTGTGGGGCTGTATATTGAAAACGGGATCGAGCGGGCGCGGCTGATTACCTCGGACGGGCCCGGGAATTTCGGGCTGTTGCCGAACGGGGTCTTTTGCGTGGGCGAGGGCTTTGCCCTGATCGAATCGCGCAGCTTTGCCGAGACGCGGCCGCCCTGCCGTTATGCCAGCCAATCCGGCCCGATGCTGGTGATTGACGGCGCGCTGCACCCGCGCTTTTCGCCGACGTCCGACTCCTTGCATTATCGCAATGGGGTGGGCGTCACCGAGGAGGGGCATGCGATCTTTGCCATCTCAAATGAGGTGGTCAATTTCCACAGCTTTGCCCGGCTGTTCCGCGATGTGCTGGCCACGCCCAACGCGCTTTTCTTTGACGGCTCGGTCTCGCGGCTGTATGCGCCCATGCTGGAGCGTCACGATGCGGGCTTTCCGATGGGGCCGATGATCGGCGTCGTCACCGATCTGACCACGACAAAGGACTGACATGGCGCGCGGGAAAAAGGGCCGGCCGGTGAACGGCTGGCTGGTGGTGGACAAGCCTGCGGGCGTGGGGTCAACCACGGTGGTGAACAAGGTGAAATGGGCCTTTGGCGCGCAGAAGGCGGGCCATGCGGGCACGCTGGATCCGGCGGCGACCGGGGTGCTGGCCGTGGCCTTGGGCGAGGCGACCAAGACCGTGCCTTACGTCACCGATGCGGTGAAATGCTATCGGTTCCGGGTGACGCTGGGGGCTGCGACCACCACCGATGATGCCGAGGGCACGGTGATTGAGACCCGCCACATGCGCCCAACCGATGCCGAGATCGCGGCTGCGCTGGGCGCGTTTCGCGGTGAGATCGAACAAGTGCCGCCGCAGTTTTCCGCGGTGAAGGTGGATGGTGAGCGCGCCTATGATCTGGCGCGCGAGGGTGAGGTGATGGATCTGGCTGCGCGGCCCCTGTGGGTGGAGCGGTTGGAGATGATCGGCCGCCCGGACGCTGACCATGTCGATCTGGAGATGGTTTGCGGCAAGGGCGGCTATGTGCGGTCCATCGCGCGGGATCTGGGCCGCGCCTTGGGCTGTCTGGGCCATGTGGCCTGGCTGCGGCGCGAATGGTCGGGGCCGTTCAATGCCCGTGACGGGGTGTCGCTGGAGGAGATCGACCGGCTGGCCAAATTGCCCGAGATTGACGCGTTGTTGTTGCCGTTGGAGTTGGGTTTGGCCGATCTGCCGGAGCTGCCCTGCACGCCGGAAGGGGCGGTGCGGCTGAAGAACGGCAATCCGGGCATGGTGTTCAGCTCCACCGCGCAATACGGCGATGAGGCTTGGGCGAGCTATCAGGGCCGCCCGGTGGCGGTGGGGATTTACAAGGCGGGGGAATTGCATCCCAGCCGGGTGTTCAACCTCGACTGAGATGATCACACGGGCGCATCAAAAGGGCGATGCGGCGAGTGTGGCGGTCTATTCTGACTGTGAGGCCTACCGCTACGCGCTGACCCGCGAATGGGCGGCGGGGCGGCGGTTGTTGGTGGTGATGCTGAACCCATCAACCGCGACGGAAGAGGCCAATGACCCCACGGTGGAACGCTGTGAGCGCCGGGCGCGGGGTTTGGGCTATGGCGGGTTTCGGGTGGTGAACCTGTTTGCATGGCGCGCGACGGATCCGCGTGTGCTGCGGGCGGTGGCCGATCCGATCGGGCCGGACAATGACGCGGCCTTGGACGCGGGCGCGCTTTGGGCGGATGATGTGCTGTGCGGTTGGGGCGGGCATGGTGGGCTGTTGGGGCGTGATGCGCGGGTGGCAGCGTTATTGCGCGCCACGGGGCGGCCCTTGTGGCATTTGGGGCTAACCTTGGGCGGCCAGCCGAAACATCCCTTGTACATCGGCTATGCCCAAGCGCCGGTTTTGTGGGATTGATCCGTCAGGCCGCTTGCAGCCGGATTGCGGCAAGATCGATGTTTGCGCCTGCGGTCAGGCTGGCCAGTGGCACGCCATCGAGCAGAAGGAGCGTCGCGCCGCTGCCTTCGGTCAGCGAAAGCTGCGGGTCAGGGTGCAGGGCGCTGTCGTAGATCACCACCAGATCATCTTCGGCGGGATCGAAATCGGTGATCTGCATCAGCGGCGCGCCGGGGCCAAAGTCTTGCAAAGTGAAGCTGTCAGCCCCCGCGCCGCCGTGGCCGTAGTCGCCCGCGCCAAGGTGCAGGGTGTCATCGCCGTCGCCGCCGTTGAGGATATCGACATCCGTATCGGCAGCGCCGGGGGCGGCGCCCCAAAGCGTGTCATTTCCTGCGCCGCCGTCCACCTCATCGGTGCCTGTGCCGCCGAAGACAAGATCATTGCCCTCACCGCCGAGCACCGTGTCATCCCCGGCGCCGCCCGCCAATTGATCTTGGCCCGTGCCGCCGGAGACAAGATCATTGCCCTCACCGCCCTGCGCGGTGTCGTCGCCCTCACACCCGGCGAGAACGTCGTGGCCTGCGCCGCCGGTCAGGCTGTCTTGGCCGTCATCGCCCCAAAGGCTGTCGTCGCCATCGCCGCCCGCCAGACCGTCATCACCATCGCCGCCGTGCAACACATCTTGGCCTGCGCCGCCGTCAAGGCTGTCATCGCCTGCGCGCCCGTCGAGGTGATCATCGCCCGCGCCTGCGGTGAGGCGATCATCGCCGGATCCGCCGGTCATTTGATCGGCCCCGGCGGTGCCGGTCATGTCGCGATCCGGGTCAATTGGGGTGGGGGTGTCATTTGAAATGGGCTGGCCGTCAGGTTCCGTGCCGCTGTGATCGGTGCCAGAATCCTCGTCTGCGCCAAAGCCTAAGTAGGCCGCTGACACGCCCCAAGCCTCTCCCTCAGGGGTGTCTTGGGGCTCATGCTCATCCTCGCGGGGGTCGGACCCGCTGTCGAAGGCAAGGCCCGCGACCACGGCCCCCAATAAACCAAGCAATCCAAGCATTTTGCAGCCTAAGGTAGAGTTATGGGTGGGGCGTGCCTAAAGGTTATTAACCAATAAATTCATGAATAATTGGATAATCCCCTACATTCAAATACCACCTTAGCACGAAACGCTAGATCTCTCCAGCTTGGCCTTGGCCTCTGTGGAACTATCTGACGCGATGGTTAACAGGGTGGCCCGATGCCGATTCAGGGCTTTTCTTTTGGCGAAAGCCCGTCTATACGCCCGCATCCGGCTCTTTATGGGTCGGCTGCCCCTTTTCGGGCATCAAGGGCCCTGCTGGACGACATCCCGGCTTGTGCCGTCAACTTAAACCTCGAAGGAGACATCCGATGTCGATCACCGTTGAAGAAAAAGCCCGCCTGATCAAGGAATACGCGACCAAAGAGAACGACACCGGCTCGCCGGAAGTTCAGGTTGCGATCCTGTCGTCGCGCATCGCCACGCTCACCGAGCATTTCAAGGGCCACAAGAAAGACAACCACTCGCGTCGTGGTCTGTTGATGATGGTTGCCCAGCGCCGCAAGCTGTTGGACTATCTGAAGTCCAAGGACGAAGCGCGCTATGCCTCGCTGATCTCGCGTCTGGGCCTGCGCCGCTAAGCGGACCAAAGGTTTCAAAAGCGCCCGTAGCGAAAGCTGCGGGCGTTTTCTTTTGGCTTTATGCTAGGCTGAGCCAAAGTCTGAGGGTGTGCGATGCCGAACCAATCTTTGCGCGTGCTGTTGCTGGGGGCGACTGGCACCATTGGCCGGGCCACGGCGGCGGCCTTGATTGCCGCGGGGCATGAGGTGGTGGCGGTGGTGCGGCCCGGCGCAAGCGGGCCTGCGGGCGGTGCGCGGCTTGAGGCGGATGTGACGCAAGCGGGCGCGTTGGCGGCGGTGATTGGGGCTGCGCGGTTTGATGCGGTGATCTCGTGCCTTGCCAGCCGCACGGGGGCGCCAAAGGATGCTTGGGCGATTGACCACCGGGCCAACAGTCTGGCGCTGGCGGCGGCGATCGCGGCGGATATCCCGCGCTTTGTGCTCTTGTCGGCCATTTGCGTGCAAAAGCCGCTGTTGGATTTTCAGCGCGCCAAGCTGGCCTTTGAGGCCGAGTTGCAGGCCGAGGCGATCAAATGGTCGATCGTGCGGCCGACGGCGTTTTTCAAATCTTTGTCGGGTCAGGTGGCGCGGGTGCAGGGGGGCCGACCGTTTTTGGTGTTCGGCGATGGGCGTCTGACCGCTTGCAAGCCGATTTCGGACGCGGATTTGGGGCGCTATTTGACTGCCTGCCTGACCGATCCGGCGCTCGAAAACCGGATCTTGCCGATTGGTGGGCCGGGACCGGCGATCACGCCACTGGATCAGGCGCAGATGTTGGAGCGTCTGACGGGTCAGCCGATGCGGCTGAAACGGGTGCCGGTGGCGCTGATGGATGGGATCATTGCCGTGCTGTCAGCGCTGGGCCGGTTGTCGCCAAAGCTGGCCGAGAAGGCCAATCTGGCGCGGATTGGGCGCTATTATGCCACGGAATCGATGTTGGTTCTGAACCCCGCCACGGGCCAGTATGAGGCGGATGCGACGCCAGAATTTGGCACTGACCGGCTGGCCGATCATTATGCCGCGATGTTGAACGGCACCGCCCACGACGACCGGGGCGCGCATAAAGTGTTCTGATCGGGCAGCGCTCGGCCGCCTGAGTCCAAAACGCTTCCCAATCCCCCGGTTTTCCTGTATGCGCCCGCCATCTGCGACGTGAGGCCCGCCCCCGGCCGCATGCAAAGGATAGGGGGCGGCGGCAATGGGGCCGCCATGCAAAAGGAAGACATGGCAGGGGCCATGGGTGCTTCCATATAGGGAACGATAGATGTTCAACGTGACTAAAAAATCAATCCAGTGGGGCGGTGAGACGCTGACCCTGGAAACCGGCAAGGTTGCCCGTCAGGCTGACGGCTCGGTCATTGCCACGCTTGGCGAAACCTCGGTCATGGCCAACGTGACCTTCGCAAAGGCACCGAAGCCCGGCCAGGATTTCTTTCCGCTGACCGTGCATTATCAGGAAAAATACTATGCAGCCGGCAAGATCCCCGGCGGCTTCTTCAAGCGCGAGGCGCGGCCTTCGGAAAAGGAAACGCTGGTTTCCCGTCTGATCGACCGTCCGTGCCGCCCGCTGTTCGTTGAAGGCTTCAAGCACGAAGTTCTGGTGATGGCGACTGTGCTGTCGTGCGATCTGCACAACGATCCCGACATCGTGGCGATGATCGCGGCTTCGGCGGCGCTGACCATTTCGGGCGTGCCGTTCATGGGCCCGATTGGCGCGGCCCGCGTGGGCTTTGTCGATGGCAAATACGTGCTGAACCCGGCGATGGACGACATGACGCAGCTGCGTCTGAAGCCCGAGCAGCGTTTGGATCTGGTTGTCGCCGGCACCAAAGACGCCGTGATGATGGTGGAATCGGAAGCCTACGAGCTGACCGAAGAGGAAATGCTGGGTGCAGTCGTGTTCGGCCACGAACAGATGCAGCCCGTCATCGACCTGATCCTGGATCTGGCCGAAGATGCTGCGAATGAGCCCTTCGACTTCACCCCGCCCGACCTGTCGGCGATCTATGCCAAGGTCAAGGCTGCTGGCGAAGCCCAGATGCGCGCTGCGTTCGCGATCCGCGACAAGCAAGACCGCACCAACGCCATTTCGGCGGCGGTGGATGCGATCAAGGGCGCGCTGTCGGACGAAGACCTGAAGGACATCAACCTTGGCTCGGCGATCAAGAAGCTGGAAAGCTCGATCCTGCGCGGGGATGTGGTGAATACGGGCGCCCGGATTGACGGCCGTGACACCAAGACTGTTCGTCCGATCGTGTGCGAAACCGGCATCCTGCCGCGGACCCATGGTTCGGCCTTGTTCACCCGTGGCGAAACCCAAGGTCTGGTCGTGACCACCCTGGGCACCGGTGAAGATGAGCAGATCATCGACGCGCTGAATGGCAACACCCGGTCGAACTTCTTGCTGCACTACAACTTCCCGCCCTATTCGGTGGGTGAAGTGGGCCGCGTTGGCTCGCCCGGTCGTCGTGAGATTGGCCATGGCAAGCTGGCATGGCGCGCGCTGCAGGCGGTTCTGCCGGCACCGACCGATTTCCCCTACACCATTCGCGTGGTGTCGGAGATCACCGAATCGAACGGCTCCTCCTCGATGGCGTCGGTCTGCGGTGGTTCGCTGTCGATGATGGACGCGGGCGTGCCGCTGAAGTCGCCGGTTGCGGGCGTCGCGATGGGTCTGATCTTGGAAGATGACGGCAAATATGCCGTGCTCACCGACATTCTTGGCGACGAGGATCACCTCGGCGACATGGATTTCAAGGTGGCTGGCACCGCGTCGGGCATCACTTCGTTGCAGATGGACATCAAGATTGCGGGCATCACGCCCGACATCATGAAGCAGGCTTTGGCGCAGGCCAAGGACGGCCGTCTGCATATCTTGGGTGAGATGAACAAGTCGCTCTCCGCGCCGCAAGGCTTCTCGGAATATGCGCCGAAGATCGAAACCCTGCAGATCCCCACGGACAAAATCCGCGAAGTGATCGGCTCGGGCGGCAAGGTGATCCGTGAGATCGTCGAGCTGTCGGGTGCCAAGGTGGACATCAACGACGAAGGCATCATCAAGATCGCTTCTTCGTCGGCTGAGAACATCAAGAAGGCCTATGACATGATCTGGTCGATCGTGGCAGAGCCGGAAGAAGGCCAGATCTACACCGGTAAAGTGGTGAAGCTGGTGGACTTTGGGGCTTTCGTGAACTTCTTCGGCAAGCGCGATGGTCTGGTGCATGTGTCGCAAATCGCGAACAAGCGTCTGAACCACCCGAATGAGCTGTTGAAGGAAGGTCAGGAAGTGAAGGTCAAGCTTCTGGGCTTTGACGACCGCGGCAAGGTGCGCCTTGGCATGAAGATGGTCGATCAGGAAACCGGTGCCGAGATCGTTGAAGTCAAAGGCGAAGGCGCCGAGGCGTAATCGCTTTTCATTGCAAGGTTACAGAAGGCCCCGGGGGAAACCTCGGGGCTTTTTTCTTCGCTTGAAGTTTCAGAGAGAAATATTTTCTTCGGGTATTTTACCATTTCATGATGAATTCTTCCAATATCGACGCTTCATCCGCCCAAAATCTCCAAATCATTTCTGCCGGATGCGCTATTTTGCGCCCAAGTTTCGCGAACAGGAGCATCCCATGCGTGTCGTCGTCCTTGGTGCTGGTGTCATTGGTGTCACCTCGGCCTATTACTTGGCGAAACAAGGCCATGAGGTGACGGTGATTGACCGCCAGCCCGGCCCGGCGCTGGAAACCTCGTTTGCCAATGCGGGCGAAATCAGCCCCGGTTATGCCAGCCCTTGGGCGGCCCCCGGAATTCCGGCCAAAGCGGTGAAGTGGCTGTTCATGAAGCATGCACCGCTGATCATCGGCGCGCGTCCCGATCTGGCCAAGGTCGAATGGGTGGCGCGGATGCTGATGAACTGCACGAGCGCGGCCTATGGGGTGAACAAATCCCGCATGGTGCGGCTGGCGGAATACTCGCGCGATTGCCTGATTGAGCTGCGTCGTGACACTGGCATTTCTTATGACGAGCGGACGCAAGGCACTTTGCAGTTGTTCCGCACCGAAAAGCAGGTTGAGGCGGCGGAGAAGGACATCAAGGTTCTGAAGGCCGATGGTGTGCCGTTCGAAGTGCTGGACGCCGAGGCTTGCGTGCGGGCCGAGCCGGGTCTGGCCCCGAACATCGACAAGATCGCGGGCGGTTTGCGTCTGCCGGGCGATGAGACGGGCGATTGCTTTAAGTTCACCAATCGGCTGGCCGAAATGGCGGCCGAGCTGGGCGTGGTCTTTCGCTGGAACACCGAGATCAAGGCGATGGACGCCGATCTGGGCCGGATCACCAGCGTGCAAACCAGCGCGGGGCGCATCGCGGGTGATGCGTTTGTGCTGGCTATGGGAAGCTATTCTCCCTTCTTGGCGCGGCCCTTTGGCATGCGCCTGCCGGTCTATCCGGTGAAGGGCTATTCGATCACCGTGCCGATCGTGAACGAGGACCGCGCCCCTGTGTCGACCGTGATGGACGAGACGTTCAAAATTGCGATCACCCGATTGGGCGACCGGATTCGGGTGGGCGGCATGGCGGAAATCTCGGGGTTCAACAACCACCTGCACCCGCGCCGTCAGGCGACGTTGACCCATTCGGTTGAGGACCTGTTTGGCGGGGCGGGTGACCAGTCGAAGGCCACCTTCTGGTCGGGCCTGCGTCCGATGACGCCGGATGGCACGCCTTTGGTGGGCCGGTCCACTGTGCCGAACCTCTATCTGAACACCGGGCACGGCACCTTGGGCTGGACCATGGCCGCCGGGTCGGCGCGGGTGGTGGCCGATATGGTCTCGGGTCGTTTGGCTGCGATTGACGTGGCGGATCTGGGCTACGTCCGCTATCAGATGCGTGCAAGAACCGCCAAAGCCGGGGGCTTGATTCCCGCCGCCTGACAGAAAGACACCATGCCGCAACAGGTCAGCGCCGCCGAGCAAGTCACTATCGTGACGGTCAGCTACAATAGCCTGACCGTACTGCCGCAGATGCTGGCCTCGGTTCCTGAAGAGGCAAAGGTGGTGGTGGTCGACAACGCTTCGGACGACCGCGTGGCCCTTCAGGCGCTATGCGACCAGCATGGCGCAGCTTGCCAGCTAAACGACTGCAACATGGGCTTTGGTACGGCGTGCAATCAAGGCGCGGCTGTGGCCACAACGCCGTTTGTGTTGTTCTTGAACCCCGACGCCACGCTGATGCCCGATACGCTGGACCAACTAGTTGCCGCCGCCGCGCGCTATCCCAAAGCCAGTGCGATGAACCCACGCATCGCTGCTCCGAATGGGTCAGCCTTTTTCCACCGCGCCACCAGACTTTTGCCCCGGGAGGAGCATATGCCGCGCGGCTGGCCCGAGAAAGACCGCGAAGTGACTCTGCTGTCTGGAGCGGCACTTTTCGTGCGGCGCAGCGATTTCGAGGCGGTCGGCGGCTTTGATCCGAAGATTTTCCTCTATCATGAGGACGATGACCTTTCGATCCGCCTGCGCAAGGAGCGCGGCCCCATTCTGTTCATCCGTGACGCCCTTGTGCAGCATCAGGCTGGCAGTTCCACGCCGCGCCGCCCGCAGGTCGCCGCGCTGAAGGCCTATCATAGGGCGCGCAGCGCAGTCTACGCGACGCGCAAACATGGCCGCTCTGCGCCATTTGTCCACGCTTTGCTCATGGCGATTGCTGGTCTCATCGCGCCGGATATGCTTTGGTCATCGCGTCGCCGTGCCAAGAACTGGGCCTTTCTGAAAGGTGTTCTCAGCACGCTGCGCGACGGTGGAGCGGCTTGAAGGGGAGACATAATGCACACTTTGCGACGGAAACTGCATCTGGCGGTGCTACGGGCCATGGGGCGGGAAAAGCTGGTGTTTTCGCCGCATGGCATTGCGGTGCAGGTGCCGCGCGATGCTGATGTAAAGCTCCGCTATGATCTTTCACGCGGGCGGCCCTATGAACATGCCGAGGCTGAAATGATCACTGCCCATTTGAAATCTGGCACCCCGGTGATCGAACTTGGCGGCTGTCTGGGCATTGTGTCAGCTCTGATCCGCCAGCAGATTGGCCCGGCCGCCCCGCATATTGTGGTCGAGGCCAACCCGCGGCTGGCCCGGATGTGCGAACCAAACGCCTGCATAGGCGCCAACGTCGGCGCGACACAGGTTGTGGTGGCGGCGGTGGACTACTCGGGCGCAGAAACGGTCAGTTTTTCGTCGGGCCGCACCGCCCATGGTGGCCATGTGTCGCAAAGTGGCGACCTGTCAGTCCAGGCAACGACGCTTTCGGCGCTGGCATCCAATCTGCCAGAGGGGCCGTTTGCCCTGATCTGCGATATTGAAGGGGCCGAGGTGGGTTTGATCGATAATGAATCCGACCTATTGCGCCGCGTCTCGCTTTTCGTTCTGGAGACCCACCCCAAGGTTTATGCCAAAGGCGAGGTGGAGACCGGGCGCCTGATCGAACTGATCAAGGCCGCCGGATTACACCAGGTGGCGCAGGCAAAGCACGTCTACGCCTTTGCCCGCTAGGTCTGCGTGTCGCTTACACCGGCCGCTTGGCAAAGCGCAGGTAGGGCAGTTTGATGTCCAACGCGCCGAACTTGGCCTTGGCGTCGTCGGTCGTGACTGACAGCGCCACGATCACATCTTGCCCCGGCACCCAGTTGGCGGGGGTGGCGAAGGGCACGCCATCGGTGGCCTGCACTGCATCGAGCGCGCGCAGGATTTCAGCGAAGTTGCGGCCGACGGACATGGGGTAAGACATGGTGAGGCGGATCTTTTTGTCCGGCCCGATGATATAGACCGTGCGGACCGTGGCCGAATTGGCCGGGGTGCGGCCTTCGGTTGGCAGGTAGAAATCGGCTGGCAGCATGTCATAGGCTTTGGACACGGTCAGCGAGGTGTCGTCGATGATCGGAAAGTCGGCGGGCGCGCCGGAGAAGGCCTCAATATCGCGCTTCCATTTCTCATGGTCGGCCACAGAATCCACCGAAACGCCGATCACCTTGGTGTTGCGCTTTTTCCATTCGGGGGCGAGCTGCGCCACGGCGCCGAATTCGGTGGTGCAGACGGGTGTGAAATCGCGCGGGTGCGAGAAGATGATGGCATAGCTGCCGCCCAGCCAATCGTGGAACTTGATGGTGCCGGCGGTGCTTTCGGCGGTAAAATCGGGGGCGGTGTCGTTGATGCGGACGGCCATGGGATACTCCGGTGTGTGATGGGACCAGTGTACGCCCTTTGCCCAGAGAAGGGCACCCTACCACGCGCCCGGACCCCAAGTTAAGGACCACTTCGCGGTTTGGTCCCGCAGGGCAAAACACCCTCCCGCTTTCGCGCGGCTGGGCAGAACCCCTGTTCCGCCAGCGTCGCATCTTTGACCATAGTGTCGCGTCAGCCCCTTGCCGGAATCTGCCCGCCCTGTCAGGTTGCGCGCAAACCGAAGGAGGGCGCCATGCTCATCAAACGTGATTTTTACATCAATGGCCGTTGGGTCGCCCCGATTGCGGGCCGCGATTGCGATGTGATCAACCCGTCCAACGAAGAGCCGGTGGCGGTGATCTCGCTTGGCTCGGAAGCCGATTGTGATGCGGCCGTGGCTGCTGCCAAGGCCGCGTTTCCGGCTTGGGCTGCGACCTCTCCGGCCACCCGCCGTGCGGCGGTGGTGCGGATTTTGGAGCAGTATGAGGCGCGCAAGGAAGAGTTGGCCCATGCCATCAGCCTTGAAATGGGTTCACCCCTGAAACATGCCCGTGAATTGCAGGCGCCGTGCTTGCCGTGGCATGCGGGCAATTTCCTGACCGCCTTTGACACGCTGGAATGGGACCGCCCGCTGGGGGATCATGCCCCGAATGACCGGATCATTCTGGAGCCGATTGGCGTGGTGGGTCTGATCACGCCGTGGAACTGGCCGATGAACCAGATCGCGCTGAAGGCGATTCCGGCGATTCTGGCGGGTTGCACCTGCGTGCTGAAGCCTTCGGAAGAAAGCCCGCTGAACGCGATGATTTTCGCCGAGTTCTGCCATGATGCGGGCCTGCCGCCGGGGGTGTTCAACCTGGTGAACGGGGACGGCATGGGGGTGGGCAGCCGCCTGTCGAGCCACCCTGATGTCGAGATGATTTCCTTTACCGGGTCAACCCGCGCGGGCCGTGCCATTTCCAAAGCCGCTGCCGAGACGCTGAAGCGTGTGACGCTGGAGCTGGGCGGCAAGGGCGCCAACGTGATCTTTGCCGATGCCGATGATCGCGCGGTGGAGCGCGGTGTGCGCCATATGATGGACAACACTGGCCAGTCCTGCAACGCGCCCAGCCGGATGCTGGTGCAGCGCGGGGTCTATGACAAGGCTGTGGAAATCGCCGCACAGGTCGCCAGTGAGACCAAGGTTGGCAATGCGCTGGAAGAAGGCTCGCATGTTGGCCCGGTGGTGAACAAGCGCCAGTGGGAGCAGATTCAGGGCTATATCCAGAAGGGCATTGATGAGGGCGCGCGGCTGGTTGCTGGCGGCCCCGGTCTGCCGGATGGCTTTAACCGCGGTTACTTTGTGAAGCCGACGGTGTTTGCCGATGTGGTGCCGGGCATGACGATTGAGCGCGAGGAGATCTTTGGCCCGGTTCTGTGCATGATTCCCTTTGAGGACGAAGCGGATGCGGTGCGCATCGCCAATGACTCGCCCTATGGTCTGACGCATTATGTGCAAAGCCAAGATGGGGCCAAGCGCAACCGCATGGCCCGGGCCTTGAAGGCGGGCATGGTGCAGATGAACGGCAAAAGCCGGGCGGCCGGGTCACCCTTTGGCGGGGTGAAGCAATCGGGCCGCGCGCGGGAGGGTGGCATCTGGGGCTTGGAAGAATTCCTTGAGGTCAAGGCGGTTTCCGCTTGGGACCCGAGCCAAGGCTGACGCGAAACCCCGGCCTTGGCCGGGGTTTTTCTTTGCCCAAAGAAAACTTGACACATATGTCGATTTATTCTTCCCTTTGGCATCAGCCGAAGGATCCGACATGACCCAGCATCCCCGCCTTTTGTCGCCCGTCACCTTGCGCGGCAAGACCCTGCGCAACCGGATCGTCTTTGGCGCGCACACCAACAACATGGCCGAAGGCGGCCTGCCACTGGCTCGCCAAGGGGCCTATTGGCTGGAACGCGCGCTGGGCGGGGCGGGCATGATCGTGACCGAACCGGTGCCCGCGCACCGCACCGGGGTTCTGACGCGGGGCAATCTGGCCCATGAATCCGATGCCGTTATTCCGCATTTTCAGGCGATCACCGACAAGGTGAAAGCGGCTGGCGCGGTGATTGTGCAGCAGATTTACCACGTTGGCGCGCATGGCGATTCCGATCTGTCGTTTCAGCCGCATTGGTCGCCTTCGGGCGGGCCGTCTTACCATGACAGCGACGGCAGCCATAAGATGACCGAAGCCGAGATTGATGAGGTGCTGGAGGCCCACGCCACCGCCGCCCGCCGCGCGCAGGCCTGCGGCTTTCAGGGGGTGGAGGTTTGGGCGGCCTATCATTCGCTGATCGACCAGTTCTGGACCCCATGGTCAAACCAGCGTGACGACCAATGGGGCGGGTCTTTGGAAAACCGCACCCGGTTTTCGCGCGAGTTGATCGCCCGCATTCGCCGTGACTGTGGGCCGGATTTCATCATCGGTTTGGCGATCAGCTATTCGCCGGGCTATTCGGTGTCTTTGTCGGCCGATGATCTGTGCGAGATCGTCGCCTTGCATGATGCGACCGAGGATGTCGATTATGTCACCTGCGGCTTTGGCAGCTATCTCGAGTTTGAAGGCATTATCCCGGCCTTTACCGAGGGTGAAAAGCTGACCACGCCGCTGACGGCGCGGCTGAAAGCAGTGGTGAAGCACGCGGTCATCACGTCTGAGGCGGGGGTGCGGACGCCGGACAATGCCGAAACCATCCTTGCCTCGGGCGAGGCGGATATGGTGTCGATCGTGCGCGGGCAGATCGCCGATCCGCATCTGGCGCGTAAGGTGACCGAGGGGCGGGCCGAGGATATTCGCGGCTGTATCTCGTGCAACCAGATGTGCTGGGGGCGGCGGTCGCGCGACTACTGGATTTCTTGCCTTGTGAACCCCTCGGTGGGCCGCGAGTGGGAATGGGGCGGCGATCGGTTTGAAAAGGCCGGGGTGGCGAAGTCGGTGTTGGTGGTCGGCGCTGGGCCCGCGGGGTTGGAGGCGGCGCGGGCGGCGGCGGAGCAGGGGCACCGGGTGGAGATTGTCGAGGCACTGCCGCAGATTGGCGGGCAGTTCCGGCTGGCGGGGATGCAGCCGCGCCGGGCGCAGATTTTGGATCTGATGGAGTGGTATGAACGCCAGTTCGCCAAGCTGGGTGTGACGCTGCGGCTGAATACTTTTCTGGACGAGGCCGAGATTGCCGCCCATCCGGCCGATGTGGTGATCTTGGCCACCGGGTCCCTGCCCGATGAAACCGGGTTCCAGCGCTGGCAGCCGCATCTGGCCACCCTGCCGGGGATTGATCTCGGTGGGGTCTGGTCGCCCGAGGCCGCGATGCGGCGTGAGGCGCGGCTCGGTGATGCGGTGATCGTGTATGACGAAGGGTCAAACTGGCGCGGGGTGGGCACGGCCTGGACTTTGGCGGAGCGCGGGCATCAGGTGGTAATTGTCACGCCCGAGCCCTTTGTTGGCAAAGAGATCGCCCGCACCGCCGCCGATGGCGCGGCGCGGCGGCGGTTGGCCAAGCTGGGGGTGAAATTCCTGACCGAACATTGCCTGACGCGTTGGCACGGCAATGGCGTCACCGTGAAGAACATGCTGACGGGTGAGGAAGAAACGCTCGCCGCTTCGGGTCTTGTGATGGCCACGACGAACCGCAGCTTTGACCCTTGGCCCGAGGGGTTCGCGGGCAAGGCGACGCACCGGATCGGCGATTGCGCGGCCCCTCGGCTTGCGGCCTATGCCTTTCATGAGGGGCGCAAGGTGGCGCTGGGGCTTTGACCCCCGCGAGAAGGGACCAACGGGACCGAGGAGCCACGCTCATCGAGCCCGTGCCGGGCACTCTTCGCGGGTTTCATCCTACCCGGGCAAAGCTGCTGCTTTGCGCCAGTGCCCAAGCCGCGCCGTAGCGCGGGCTTGCGGCTGGGTTGTGCAAGAGGATGCCGGGGGCAAGCTGTTCATATTGTTCAGCAAAGGAAATCACCTTGTCCGAGGAGGCCCGGCGCTGAAAGTGATGCGGGCGCAGATCGCGGGGGTGGGCCAGCCCCGCCGCTGCCACCAGTTCTGACAGCGCGTGCAGCGTGTTGTGGTGAAAGTTGCGCACCCGGTCTGCCTTGTCGGTCACCACCAGCGCGCGCTGGCGCAGGGGGTCTTGGGTGGCCACCCCGGTCGGGCATTCGCCGGTATGGCAGGATTGGGCCTGAATACAGCCGACCGCGAACATGAACCCCCGCGCGGCGTTGCACCAATCGGCCCCGAGCGCCATGACGCGCGCCATGTCAAAGGCCGAGGTGATCTTGCCCGAGGCCCCGAGCTTCACCCGGTCCCGCAGCCCCACACCGATGAGCGCGTTATGGGCAAAGGACAGCCCATCGCGCAAAGGCATGCCGATGTGATCCATAAACTCAAGTGGGGCGGCGCCGGTGCCGCCCTCTTTGCCGTCGATCACGATGAAATCGGGGGTGATGCCCGTGTCCACCATCGCCTTGCAGATTGCCAGAAACTCCCACTCATGCCCGATGCAGAGCTTGAACCCGGTGGGCTTGCCGCCTGACAGATCGCGAAGCTGTGCGATGAAGTGCAAAAGCCCAATGGGGGTGGAAAACGCCGAATGGCTGGCGGGTGAGACGCAATCTTGACCCATCGGCACGCCGCGAATGGCGGCGATTTCCGCTGTGACCTTGGCCGCGGGCAAGACCCCGCCATGGCCGGGCTTGGCCCCTTGGCTGAGTTTCACCTCGATCATCTTGATCTGCGGATCGGCGGCGTTTTGGGCAAACTTTGCCGGGTCAAACCCGTCATCGGCAGCCCGGCAGCCGAAATAGCCCGATCCGATTTCCCAAACCAGATCACCACCCTGTTCGCGGTGATAGGGCGAGACGCCCCCTTCGCCGGTGTCGTGAAAGAACCCGCCCGCCTGCGCGCCCTTGTTCAGCGCGCGAATGGCATTGGCGGACAGCGCCCCATAGCTCATGGCGGAGATGTTCAGAAGGCTGGCGGAATAGCTGCTGATCTGCACGCGCATCTGGTCAATGGGCAGGGGTGCGGAGGGGGCAAGGGAATGGTGCAGCCATTCGTATTGCTCTTGATAGACATCGTACATCGTGCCGAAGGGGCGTTTGTCCAATTCCTTTTTGGCGCGCTGATAGACGATGGCGCGTTTGTCGCGCGGGAAGGGCGCACCGTCTTTTTCGCCTTCGAAGAAATACTGCCGCATTTCGGGACGGACGGATTCCAGAAGGAAGCGCAGATGCGCGGCGATGGGATAGTTGCGCAAGACGGCATGGCGGGTTTGGCTGATGTCATGCAGGCCAAGGGCGACCAGCATGGCAAAGCCGACAAAGGTGCAGGTGAAGAAAAAGGCCCAGTCAGGCCAGACGGTTGCGGCCACCAATGCGGCCATCGCCAGAAGGGCTGACAGCGTCAGCGGCAGAAAGCGGAACTGAAACAGCAGGCACATGTGGCCTCCTTTCACTCCGCATTAGACACCACCAACATTGCAGTAAGGTAAACGACGTGAGCCTCAAAACGGGCAGGGGGCAGTAAACTCCACCCAAGCCCCGCTGCGGGGGTGATGCAGCCCCAGTGTCTCGGCATGAAGCATCAGGCGCGGATAGGCGCGAGCCGCGCCCGTGGCATAGATCGGATCGCCCAAGATCGGGTGGCCCAAGGCCAGCATATGCACCCGAAGCTGGTGGCTGCGCCCGGTCAGTGGCGAAAGCCGCACGCGTGTCTCGCCGGGGGCGCGGCCGATGACCTGCCAATCGGTCTGCGCGGGGCGGCCATGCTCATGGCTGACCATCTGGCGCGGTCGGTTCGGCCAATCGGCCCCCAAGGGCAGGTCGACATGGCCAGAGTCTTGCGCCATGTCGCCCATCACCCGCGCGACATAGGTTTTCTTCGCCCGGCGCTGTTCGAATTCCTGCCCCAAGAACCCCTGCGCCTGTTTGGTGCGGGCGAAGATGATGACGCCTGACGTGTCACAATCCAGCCGATGCACCAAAAGCGTATCCCAATGCGCGGCTTGCAGGCGGGTGACGAGACAATCTTCGCGCCCTTCCAGCTTGCCCGGCACCGACAAAAGCCCCGCAGGTTTGTTGGCCACGATGATTTGGTCGTCCTGATAGAGGATGTCCAAAGGCACGTCTGGCGGGCGATAGTCGAAATCGGGGATCATGCGATCTGGTGGCCCGCCGATTTCAGCGCCGCGGCCAGATGGGCGATATGGGCCGGGCCCACCTCGCAGCAGCCGCCGACGATGGTGGCGCCCATGTCCACCCAGCGCAGGGCGAAGGCGGTGTAGCGTTCGGGTGTCAGGTCATGGCGGGCGCAATAGTCGGGCGCGTCGTGGGTGTCGGGCAGCGGCAGGCTGGAGATTTCGGAAAAGCCGTTGGCATAGGCGCCAAAGGGCCGCCCCATATCGCGCAAGACGGCCAGTGCCGCCTCCATCGCTTCGGGCATCGAGCAATTGGCCAGCACGGCGGCGGTGGGGTGTTCGGCGATCACCTTGGCAAGGTCTGCCACCGCCTCACCCGAGCGCAGTTTGCTGCCGTCGCGGTCATCGACCGAGATTGAGAGCCACACTGGCTTGCCCGCCGCCTGCGCGCCAGCAAGTGCACCGCGGCAGAGGTCGAGGGACGACATGGTTTCGCACAGGATCACATCGACATGGGGCGCCATGAGAGCGGCCTTTTCGGCATAAAGCGCGGTGGAGACCGCAACCGCAGGGGTCAGGTCGGGGCGATAGCTTTCGCCCAACGGCCCCATGGACCCGGCGATGAGGCCGCGTCCGGCCTCGGCGCGGGCCTCATGCGCCTCCATCAGGGCGCGCAGGTGGAGCGCGTGGTAGTAGTGGTCAAGGCCGACGCCCACCAGCCGGTCATGCAGGATGTTATAGGTGTTGGTCGTGGCCACCGAGGCCCCGGCGGTGAAGTAATCGGCGTGGATGGCTTTCACCAGACCGGGATGGTCGATCATCACGCGGGTGGCCCAAAGCGGCGTCGGCTCATCCCCCGAGCGCGCCACCAATTCCTGCCCCATGCCGCCATCCAGAAGGGTAATTACCGCCATCGTTCACTCCTGCATCATGCGCAGCGCCAAAAGGGCAAAGACCCCGGCTGCGAGTTTGTTCATCACACCCATGCGGGCGGCGAGGGCCTGCCCGGCATATCCGGCCAAGGCGCCGTAGCCTGAAGTAATCACCATCCCCGTCGCCGTAAAGACCGCACCAAGGATAAGGATCTGCTGCCAAACCGGGCCGCGCGCGGGATCGGTGAACTGGGGCAGGAAGGCCAGTACGAAAAGTGCCACCTTGGGGTTCAGCGCATTGGTAACAAACCCCCGCCAGAAGGCGCGGGCGAGGCTTGCGGTGCCAGTGGGGGTCTGCGCGGGGCCGGTGGTCCAGGCGCTGTAGGCCAGATAGAGCAGATAGCCCGCACCGAACCAGCGCAGGGCGACCGTCGCGGCCGGGTGTGCGGCCAGAAGGGCGGCCACGCCAAGGGCGGCAAGCCCCACATGCCAAAACCCGCCAAGCCCTACCCCTGCCCCCGCCGCCATGCCTGCACGCGGCCCGCCTGCCATGCCGCTGGCGGTGGCGAACATCACATCTGACCCCGGTGTCAGGTTCAAAAGAATGCCCGCCATGGCAAAGGTCAGGAGCGTGTCGAGGGGGACAAGGTGAAACATCGTGGCAGAGTTTCCGGGCTGCGGGGAAAGATCAAGCGGGGTTGGGGGTGGGGGCTGCTTACCCCAACCGCCTTACAACAAGGGTGTGCCCCTCAACCCGGGCGGCATCTTCGGTCAGGATCAGATCTTGTGCCGCCATGGCATGGTTATTCACCACCGACGGCCCCAGCGCATAAATGGCCAAAAGCCCGCCTTGCGGCAGATTAACCCGGCCTGTGATCACGGCGACCTCGGGGCGCGGCAGGGCGCGGGCGGTCATGACGTTGAAATCGTCTGACGGTGCCGAAACGCCTTCGGCGCGCAGGGCCACATCGCCGGGGAATTCCACGGGCACCAAGGGGCGGGCGGCAAGGTGCAGCCCGTCGCCCACCAGATCAAAGCCCGGCCCGGTCAGGACGGTCAGGTTCCGCTCGATGCCCGGAAACAGGGAAAAATCGCCGTTTTCCACCACTGAGGCGCGGGAGAGCCGCCATTTGAGCCGGCCCTCTGCCTCGACCCGCAGCATCTCGATCGTGCGGCCTTTGCCATTGGCCCAAGGCATGGTGGTGTAATCGGCAGGCGTCAGGTGGCGCATCATTCGGCAGCTCGTGGTCCCAGAATGGGGGTGGGGTCGGCGGGGGTGGGGGCCAGTTCTTCGAAATCGAAATTGTCCAATCGCGCGGCGCGTTTGCCTGCACGCTCGGCTGCGGTGGAGATGCCGTCAAGGTCTTGGCGGGCCTGATTGAAATGGGTGTTCAGCTTGTCGACCCGTTCGGTGATGATTTCAACATCGCGGTGCAGATGGCGGAGCGCAGTGCGGATCGCACCGGCCTGTTCGCGCATCCGGGCGTCTTTCAAGACGGCGCGCATGGTGTTCAGCGTGGCCATGCAGGTGGTGGGCGAGACTATCCAGACGCGGGCGGCAAAGCCATCGCGCACCACTTCGGGGAAATTGGCGTGCAATTCGGCATAGACCGCCTCAGACGGCAGGAACATCAGCGCGCCTTCGGCGGTTTCGCCTTCAAGGATGTACTTATCGGAAATCGCCTTGATATGCGCCCGGACGGCTCCGCGCAGAAGCGTTTGCGCCTCTTGCACTTGGCGGGGGTTCTCGGCGCGGCGCAGGGCTTCATAAGCCTCCAGCGGGAATTTCGCGTCAATCACGATGGGGCCGGGCGGGTTGGGCAGATGGATCAGGCAATCGGCGCGCTTGCCGTTCGAAAGCGTGGCCTGCATCGTGTAGGCGTCGGCTGGCAGGGCCTTTTGCACGATGTCATTCAGCTGAATTTCACCAAAGGCCCCGCGCGCCTGTTTGTTGGCGAGGATGTCTTGCAGGTTCAGCACGTTGCCCGACAGCTTTTCGATATTGGCCTGCGCCTTGTCGATGGTTTCTAGGCGTTGCTGCAATTCGCCCAAGGATCGCGCTGTGCGGGTGGCGGTGCCCTGCAGGCTTTCGCCCATTTGCCGCGTCACCTCGGCCAGACGTTGTTCCATCACCTGCAACATGGCCGTCTGGCTGACCGCCTGATTTTCCGAGACGTGATGCAGCCCACCGGCCAGCCGTTCCTGACCGTCTGACAGGGACTGCACGCGTTGGGACATCCAAGCCATCTCGCGCATCAGGGGTTCGGCGGATTTGGCGGATTTGCCCGCAGAGCGCAGGGTCAGGAGGAGAAGGCCGACGAGCAGCACGAGGAGGCCGCCGACGATCAGCGCTTCGGGGGAATTCCAGAGAAAGCTTTGGCCAAAGAGCGTGATCATCTGCGTCCAAACAACCGTTCAATATCGTGAAGCGGCAGCTCCACATAGGTGGGGCGACCGTGGTTGCACTGGCCGGAATGCGGCGTCGCCTCCATCTCGCGCAACAGGGCGTTCATTTCATCGGGGCGAAGCTGGCGGCCCGAGCGGACTGAACCGTGGCAGGCCATGCGGCTGAGGATCGCGTCGATGCGGGCTTGCAGCCCGTCGCTGCGGCCCATGTCGGACAGTTCATCGAGCACATCGCGCAAGAGGGCGGCTGCCGACACGGTGCCAAGGATCGCGGGCGTTTCGCGCACCGCCACGGCGCTGCCGCCAAAGGATTCAATGGCGAGGCCAAGGGCGGCCAGATCGGCGGCATGGGCCAGAAGCAGGCTGGCATCCGAGGGCGAGAGGTCGACGATTTCGGGGATCAACAGCGCCTGCGCGGTGATGCCAGTTTCGGCCCTTTGCCGTTTCAGCCGTTCATAGACCAGCCGTTCGTGGGCGGCGTGTTGGTCAACGATCACCATGCCGCGCGGGGTTTGGGCGACGATGTAATTGCCGTGCAACTGCGCTTTGGCGGCGCCGAGGGGGTGTGCCTCTTCGTCGGGCTGCGCCCGCTCATCGGCGGGTTCGATGCGGGCTTGCGGGGCTTCGGCGAAACCGGGGGTTTCGGGAGCCTGCCATGTGGCGGCGCGGGCGAAGCTCGTCTGTGACGGGCGGTCCATCTGGTAGATGCGTGGTGCGTGTGTTGGGCTTTCGGGACGCATCGCGGCCAGCGTGGCATCGGCCACGGTGCTGCTGGCACGGTGGCCCGCGCCGGAGAGCGCGGTGCGCAGGCCCGTGATGATCAGGCTGCGCGCGGCCTCGGGTTCGCGAAAGCGCACTTCGGATTTGGCGGGGTGCACGTTCACGTCCACCCGCTCGGGGTCGCAGATCAGGTTCAAGACGGCGGCGGGGTGGCGGTCACGGCTGAGGACATCGAAATAGGCCACCCGCAGCGCGCCCAAAAGAACGCGGTCCAGAACCGGGCGGCCATTGACGAACACAAACTGCTGCACCGAGGAGCCGCGCGAATAGGTGGGAAGTGCGGCATAGCCCGTGAGCCGCAGCCGGTCGCGTTCGACGTCGATCTTGAGCGCGTTGGCGGTGAAATCAGCCCCCAGAATGCCGGTCAGGCGGCCATGCAGCGCGTCGAAAAAGTCGCCCGATTGGGCATCGGCGCGGAAGATCAGGCGGGGGGCCTCGCCTTCAGCCACTTCGGTCAGGGTAAAGCCGACCGAGGGTTCGGCCATGGCCAGACGGCGCACCACCTCGGCAATCGCTTGGGCCTCGGCCCGGTCGGTGCGCAGGAATTTCAGCCGGGCGGGGGTGGCGTAGAAAAGATCGCGCAGTTCGATGACTGTGCCCTTTTGTGCCGCCGCCGGGCGCGGGCCGGTCATCCGGCCCCCGGCCACGGTGAGTTGCGCGCCGTCGGACGCGTCGGTGCGCGAGGTGAGGGTCAGGCGGCCCACGGCCCCCAGTGAGGCCAGCGCCTCACCGCGAAAGCCGAAGGAGCGGATGTTGAGGAGATCGGAGCCGTCGATTTTCGATGTGGCATGCCGGGCCACGGCCAAGGGCAGGTCATCTGCCGTCATGCCACAGCCGTCATCGGTGACGCGGATCAGCACTTTGCCGCCTGCGGAATAATCGACCGCAATGCGCCGCGCCCCGGCATCAAGCGCGTTTTCCACCAGTTCCTTGACGGCAGAGGCCGGGCGTTCCACCACCTCACCCGCCGCGATGCGGTTGATCGCCGCCTCATCCAAGGGGCGGATCACCGGGGGCGACTTTGGACGGTCAGCACCAGATATATGGGGGGCGTCGAGGGTCATGCCCCAAACTCTAGCAGGCAGGGCGTGACAAGGCCACAGATTCGGCGGCGCCTTGTCCTATTCGGTGCTTTGCAGGCCCACGGGCTGACCGACCACCTTAAAGAACAGATGGTCCGGGTTCATCAGCCGCGCTGCGACGCGCTGAAGATCGGCCAGCGTGACCGCGTTCACCTTGTCGTTGCGGGTTTTGGGGTAATCGGAGGGCAGGCCCAGCATCTGCATGCCGACCAGAATGCTGGCAATCGGCCCGTTGCCTTCGAAGCGCAAGGGATAGGCGCCAGTCATGTAGGTCTTGGCGGTGGACAGGTCTTCTTCGGTGACATCGCCCGCCGCCATGCGCGCCCATTCGGCGCGGACGACGTCAATCGCTTCGGCCACCTTGTCGTTGCTGGCCTGAAACTGGCCGGCCCATTCCGCCGAGAGATCGCGCGCTGAAAGGCCGGTGCCGATGCCATAGGTCAGCCCGCGTTTTTCGCGCACCTCTTGCATCAGGCGGGCCGAAAAGCGGCCACCGCCGAGAATGTCGTTCAAGAGATTGGCGGCGAAGAAATCGGGGTCGTCAAAGGCAATGCCGCTGTGGCCGAAGAGGACAACCGATTGCGGGCCGGGGAAGTCTTGGGTGCTGATGCCGCCTGCGTCATTCCATGTGGCTTTGGGCGGCATGGGCCAGCCGGTGGCGGGCAGTCCGGCGAAGAGCTTGTCCAGAAGAAGGCCCAGCTCCTCGGCGGTGATATCGCCCGCTGCGGCGACATAGATGCGGTCACGCGCCATCGTGCCTTGCCATGCGGCGATGATGTCGTCGCGGGCAAGGGCGGTGACGCTGTCAATCGTGCCATCGCCCGAGGAGCCATAGGGGTGGTCACCATAGGCGCGCGCGCTGAAGACGCGCCCTGCAATCGCCGAGGGGTCTTGTTCATCGGCGCGCAGGCCTGCCAGAACCTGCCCTTTCACCCGGTCAAGGGCGGTCTCATCAAAGCGGGGTTCGGTCAGGGCAAGGCGCAGAAGGTCCATCGCGGCGGCGCGGTTTTCGCTGAGCGCTTGGACGGACACCGAGACCTCATCGGAATTCGCGCCAAAGCCGATCTGGGCGGCCAGCCCGTCGCGTGCGGCGGCAAAGCCCTGAGCATCGAGATCACCCGCGCCTTCCTCAAGCGTGGCGGCCATCAGGTTCACCGCGCCGCGCTTACCCGGCTGATCGAGCGAGGTGCCGCCGCGAAAGCGGATTTCCAGCGCCATGAAGGGGATGTTGTGGTCTTCGACCAGCCAGGCCTTGATGCCGCCGGGCGAGGTGACCTCTTGAATGGCGATATCGGCGCGCAGGGGGGTGGCAAGGGTGGCTGCAAAAGCCAGCGCGGCGAGGGTGAGGCGAAGGATCATTCTGTGGCCTCCTCGGTGGTGGCGGCGGGTTCGGGGGCTTGCAGCCAGCCTGTCACGGCGCGTTTGCGGTCAAAGACCTCGGTCGCGGCGGCCATGATTTCGGCTTCGGTCACTGATTGCAGGATATCGGGCCAGTCTTGCACATCCTGCACTGTCAGCCCCACGGCCAGCGCCTGCCCATACAGGCGCGCCAGCCCGCCCGCATCATCGCGGGCATAGATGGTGGAGGCGCGCAGCTGCGTTTTGATGCGGTCCAACTCTTCGGGATTCACGCCTTCGGCGAGGAACGTGTCAATCACCGCGTCCATTGCCGCCTCGGCCTTGGCCAGAGAGACGCCCGGCACCGGCATGATGTAGACGCCAAAGGTGTCGGCATCGACCGAGGTGCCGTCATAGAACGCGGCCGACCATGTGGCGATGGCCTGACCGAACTGCAATTCGCGGGCAAAGACCGAGGTGGTCGGGTTGCCGCCTAAGAGCTCGGCCAGAAGGGTCAGCGCGGCGGCCTTGCGCTGATCGCCGGGGTTGCGTTCGGTCGCGAGATAGCTGCGGATGACATAGGGTTCCGAGACCCGCTCATCGGTCAGCACGATGCGGCGTTCGGCAAGCTGCGGCGGCTCGGACGGGCGGAGGCGCGGGGTGATGGCATCGGACGGCTGAAGCGGGCCGTAATGGGTTTCGGCCAAGGCCCGCGCATCCTCGGGCGTGACATCGCCCGCCACCACCACGATGGCGTTGTTGGGCGCGTAATTGGCCCTGTAGAAAGCCAATGCATCGTCACGGTCGAGTGCTGTGATCTCATGCATCCAGCCGATGATCGGGCGGCCGTAGGGGTGGTTCAGGAACTGCGCCGCCGCCATTTGTTCGCTCAAGAGCGCGCCGGGATTGCTGTCGGTGCGCTGGCTGCGTTCTTCGATGATGACTTGGCGTTCGGTGGCCACATCCTCTTCGGAGAGGATCAGATCGCGCATGCGTTCTGCCTCCATCTGCATCATCAGGCCCAGACGGTCGGCGGCAACCCTTTGGAAATAGGCGGTGTAATCCCAGCTGGTAAAGGCGTTGTCATTGCCGCCCTGCGCCTCGACCGTGTTGGAAAACTCACCCGGGGCGAGATCGTCGGTGCCTTGGAACATCAGGTGTTCGAAGAAATGCGCGATGCCGGAATGGCCGGGCGTCTCATCCGCGGCACCGGTGCGATACCAGATCATATGGGTCACGACGGGGGCGCGGTGATCTTCGATCACCACAAGTTCCAGCCCGTTTTCAAGGGTAAAGCTGGTAACGTCATCGGTTGCCTGTGCCGGAGCGGCAAGACCAGAACCGATTGCCAAGGCCGCAAGGATCAGACGCATCGGGACAAACTCCGGCAAAAGGGCGTAGCACGGGAAAAGATAGGCGCGGGATGTGGAACGACAAACCCCGCTTGCACAAATGTGATGCGGTTCAGAGGGGTCTTAGCGTTCGCCCGATTGGCGCGGCGGGGCTGAGGGCGTGCCTGCGCCTGCGGCGCGCCAGCGTTCCAACTCGGCCTGTTGGTTCAGCGCTTGTTTGCGGTAGGCGCGGAAATAGACATTGGTGCCAAACAGCCGCTCAAGCAGGCGGCCATTGTTCTTGCGGCGGAATTCCACATCTTCGGCGGCCAGCGTCGGGCGAATGTCGCCCGCCACGCCTGCACGCGCCGCATAGGACACCAAAGCGCCGTCCGAGGCTGGGGCCGAGGCGCTGGCCACACGCGGGGTGCCGCCGAGGGCCAACACAGCCTCATCCTTGGGGCGCGGATCGGTGAGGTTTTCGCCGCCCGGGGTCGGCTCCGGCAGAACGGCCAGATCTTCCGGCATTTCCAAGGCCTTGGGCGGGACGATCGAAAATTCATCCGGGCCAGCGGTCGAGGAGCGTAGGTTCATCAACTGCGGGGGCTTGTCGCGCCAAGCGCCGCATCCGGCCACGGTCAGCAGCGCAGCGCCCGCAAGTGCGAGGACCAATCGTGCTGCCGTCATGCCTGCCTCCATCTTCCCTTGCGGGACGTTGATAGCCGTTTCTTAGCGCAAAGCCCGGACCGCGTCACGGGGTCTTATCAGCCCTTGGGCGTCGGTGCTCCACTTTGGCTTTTCCCGGTAAAGAGAACAAGCCCGATGGCCCCGGCAAAGATCGCAATATCGGCGACGTTGAAGGCATAGGGGTTTTCGATGCCACAGCAGGACATGTTCAAAAAGTCGGCCACATAGCCATAGGCCACGCGGTCCACCACATTGCCAGCGGCTCCGCCGATCAAAAGGCCCGCCGAAATCTGGCCCCAGCGGGTGAACCCATCACGCCGCGCCCAGTGCAGGACCCATCCCGAAATCACCACCGCGAGCGCGATGAGGACCCAGCGCATGAAGTCGGCGTCATGCGACAGAAGGCCAAAGTTCACGCCCCGGTTTTCGGCCCAACGAAAGTTGAGCAAGGGGTCCATGACGTCGACGTAACCAACGGTGCGCAGATCAAGCGCGTGGATCACGTAAAGTTTGGACGCCTGATCGGCGACAAAGGTGGCAAGGGCGGCAACGATCAGCGCGCGCATGGGTCAGTGCCGGAAATGACGTTGGCCGGTGAACACCATGGCCAGCCCGGCCTTGTCGGCGGCCTCGATCACGGCGGGATCGTTCATGCTGCCGCCGGGTTGGATCAGCGCGGTGGCCCCGGCCTCGGCGGCGGTCAAGAGACCGTCGGGGAAGGGAAAGAACGCATCCGACGCCACGACCGAGCCGATGGCGGGCGATTGGGCAAGGCCCAAGGCCTCGGCCATATCCTGCGCTTTGCGCGCGGCAATCCGGGTTGAATCCACGCGGCTCATCTGTCCTGCCCCCACACCTACGGTCGCGCCATCTTTCACATAAACGATGGCGTTCGACTTCACATGTTTGGCAACTTTCCATGCAAAGAGAAGATCGGCAAGCTCGGCCTCGGTGGGTGCGCGTTTTGTCACCACCTTGAGATCGGCGGCGGTGATGCTGTCGATGTCGGCGTCTTGCACCAGAAAGCCGCCCGCGACCTGACGGAAGGAAAGCCCGCCCTTTTTGGCATCGGGCAGGCTTGCGGTGGTCAGAAGGCGGAGGTTCTTTTTGGTGGCAAAGATCGCGCGGGCCTCGTCGCTGGCGCCTGGTGCGATGACCACCTCGGTAAAGATCTTGACGATCTCTTCGGCGGTCGCGGCATCAAGCGGTTGGTTCAGCGCCACGATCCCGCCAAAGGCCGAGGTCTGGTCGCAGTGATAGGCGCGCAAATACGCCTCAAGCAGGGTGCCGCCCATGCCCACACCGCAAGGGTTAGCGTGTTTGATGATGGCGCAGGCCGGGCCTTGGCCTGCAAACTCGGCCACCAGTTCAAAGGCGGCGTCGGTGTCGTTGATGTTGTTGTAGGACAGCTCCTTGCCCTGCCATTGGCGCGCGGTCGCCACACCCTCGCGGCGGCTGCCGTCGGTGTAAAAGGCTGCACCCTGATGGGGGTTTTCGCCGTAGCGCAGGGGTTGGGCGAGCTTGCCCGCGAACGCGCGATAGCGCGGGGCGGTTTCCTTCAACTCACCGGCCAGCCATGTGGACACGGCGGTGTCATAGGCGGCGGTGCGGGCATAGGCGGTCAGGGCCAGTTTCTGGCGGAAGGCCAGCGTGGTGGCGCCACTGTTGCCCTTCATCTGATCGATCAGCTGCGCGTAATCGGCTGGATCGGTCACCACGGTGACAAAGCGGTGGTTCTTGGCCGCAGCCCGGATCATTGCCGGGCCGCCGATGTCGATGTTTTCGATGCAGGTGGCGTGATCGGCGCCCTTGGCCACGGTTTCTTCGAACGGGTAGAGGTTGACGATCAGAAGGTCGATCGGTTCGATCCCATGGGCGGCCATGGCCAGAAGGTGTTCGTCATCATCGCGCAGCGCCAGCAGGCCGCCGTGGACATTGGGGTGCAGGGTTTTGACCCGACCATCCATCATTTCGGGAAAGCCCGTGACATCCGACACATCGCGCACCGTCAGCCCCGCCGTGCGCAGCATGCCCGAGGTGCCGCCGGTCGAGATCAGTTCCACCCCCATCGCCGCCAAGGCGCGGGCAAGGTCGAGAAGGCCCGATTTGTCGGACACCGAAATCAGCGCGCGTCCGACGTAAACATGATCAGTGGCGACAGGATGGGTCATGGCGGGCGCACCTCAAAGGGGGACCTAGAGAGGAACCGGCATCTCCTCACGGTCCAGATCACGAATGGCCAGCGCAGTATCCTGTGCCTTGGCCAAGGTCCAGCCCAGAGGGGTCTCAAAGGCCGTGGCGCGGCCCGAAAGGACGATCTGACGCGCTGGGCGCGGCCTGAGCCGCCCCTTTTGCAGGTAGACCGAGGCATCCAGCGACAGAACCGCCTGCGAATTGTGCCGAAACACCCAGATCTCGCCGCTTTTCAGGGCGATTGAAACGGCGTTCCCGCCCATGTCCAGCGTGGCATCGACATCGGGGTGCAGATGAAACCGCAGGGCAAAGCCGACCCCTGCCAGACGACCTTCGGTCATCAGCCGTTCGAATCGGGCTTTTTGGCTGTCGGTGCCAGCCGTCAGGGCATCTTGCCCGATCAGACGGCGGCCATCGGCGGAGAGGGTCAGGGTGCGCAGATGTGACAGGCCGTGGGTGGCGGCCCAGCCGTCATGGCTGGCCGAAAAGAATGGTCCGCCATCGCCTGCGCCCAAGCGCAGATGATGCACCCCGGCGCAGTCGGTCAGCAATTCGCTGCCCGGTTTGAAGCGCGACGAGGAGAACCCCTCCAGCGCCAGCGTCGAATGGCTGGCGGTGGCGCGGCCTGCGAGCCGCCAGTCGGGACCAAACGGAGCGCCTGATCCGCAAGACACGATCAGGGGACGGCGTCCTGAGGTCAGCTCAAAGGCCAGCGTCGAGGCGTGGGCCAGCGCGCTGGCCAACCCGGCCGGAGGGGTGCTCGCGTCGATCACCACCGAGGTGCGCCCGCCTTGCAGCCGGGCAAAGCCCATGGCGAGGCCTTGGGCGCTGGTTGCCGTGGGTTTGACAGCCGCCGCTGCAAGGGCCTGATCCAACCGCCCCTCAAGGCCCCGCCCGCCGCTATGAAACCGCGCAAGGCCGCCATCGGCATGGCGCAGCGCGCGCAGCGTGGGGGTGATGCGTTCGATTGCGGCCAAGAGGGGTTCGGGGGGCATCTGTCCCGCCTCGTTCAGCGCCTGCACGGCCCAGGTCAGGAGGGTGAACACCTCAAGCAGTTCTTCGGGGTTGCGGGTGGGAATCCCGCCTTGGGCGTCCACCTCGCGGCCACATTCGGCGGACAAGGCAGTGACCGCCGGCCCGACCAGCTTTTCCATGCCAACCAGCGCAAGGCTGGCTGAGACCAGCCCGACCAGCGCCTCAAATCGCGGCAGGCCGGGGGCGGCCTGCTGCCAGCGCCAAGACAGGAACACCGTCTGCGCCGTGACTTGGGCGTAATAGGCATCCGACTGCGCCCGGTCGCGGCCGCTAAGGACAAAGAGCGCATGGTTGATCCAGCGGATCAGCCGCCGCCCGGTCAGATCGGGCGACCAGCCCGGACCGCGGCCAGCGCCATAGCGCGCGATCCAATCCCACAGCCAGTTTTGCGCCCGCGTGCGGGCCTGCGCGTCGCCCACGGCCGCCAGATCATCGAGCCAACTGAAGCCATGAATGTCATCGGCCTGTCCCGGATCGGGTTGCACGATGTCCCATAGTGTGCCGCCCTTCACCTCGACCAACTCCCCGCCAAAGAGCGCGTTGCCGGCGATCAGCTGACGACCTCGGGCATAAAGCCCGATGGTGCGCGGTTCAGGCTGCGCCACAAAGCCGCGCGCAGGCAGTGCCCGCAAGGTGCGCCCCATTGCCCAGCGAGTGCCGAGGCCGCCCATCAGGGATCCTGTGCCGAGCGATGCCATGGTGTGTCTGCTCTTTGGGGCTGCCCGCCTTGCGGGTCATTCTTGAGTCAAAGCATAGCTTCATGACCCCTCGATGTCACCCCAAAGCGGCAGAAATCGAGCGAATTGTGGCGCCTTTGTGGCGCAGGCTGCCGGGTGGGGTTTGTATCCCACCCAGCAGGACGGCCCGTCAGGCCAGATGATCGACGCGGGTCATATACTGCGCCAGATGGGTAACCTGCCCAAGGAACTTGGCAATCAGCTTGGGGTCATGCGGGGCGGCATGCACACCCGCGGGGAATTCCCGCGCCTGCACCGTCTCGATCGCCAAGGAGACCGGCACCGACACCAGCCGCCCCATGGCCGAGCCGCGCGCATCGCCCCAAGCGTCCATCGCCCAAGTCTGGTCGAACACCGCGCGCCCGTCGCGTTCGGCCTTCAGGCTGACGAACAAGACCACGCGGTCCGGCTCGCCCGGTGCGTAGGAGTTTTCTTTCAACAGCGCATCGGCCCGCGCGGTCAGGGCCGCGTTGATCTCGGCATCTGATTTGCCTTCAAGCCCCTCGATCTCGCGGAAGATCGGCGTCCAAGCGTCGGCCCAACCATTCAACCGGATGGTGCCGCGCACGAAATCGCGCACCTTCCATGCCGGATCGAATCGGTAATCTTCCATGAAGGGATAGCTGTCGCGGTTGGGGTAAACCTCAAAGCTTTCGGCCTGCGGCAGGGGCGCGTCATAGCGCGTGATCGCATCCCAAGGCCGATTGACCCGCAACTCGCTGAAGTTCTTCAAGCTGCGCGAGGGCGAGCGCAGCGCCTTCAGCACGCCCGCAGGGGCCCAGCTGAACTTATAGCGGAAGGGGTTCGGGATTTTCGGCACCCCGCCGCAGTAGGAGACGAAGGACAGCACATTGTTGGCGTGATAGGCGGGCGAAGCGCGGTAGGTGGCCACCAGATCATGCGCCATCAGATGGTCAATGCCGGGGTCCAGACCCACCTCGTTGACCGAAACGAGGCCCTTGGCGCGGAACTCGTCATCCAGCGCCCGCATTTCCGGCGCGATGTAGGAGGAGGAGACGAAGTTCGCCCCATTGGCAAGGCAGGCCTTGGCAATCGAGACATGCTGATCGGCGGGCAGCATCGACACCGCGATGTCGCCGGGTTGAAGAGCGGCGGTCAGCGCGTCAAGGCTGTAGGGGCGGATATCGCCCGTCAGATCGCCCACCACCTCGCGGGCCTTCTCAACCGTGCGGTTCCAGACCACCACTTTTTGCCCGGCTTCCAAAAGCCGCCGCAGACCCGGACCCGACGACAGCCCCGTGCCGCACCAATGAATCGTCATGTCTCATCCCTCCACTTTGCCGCCCCAAGGCGCCAAGAATCATCGATAATTCTTGCAAATTTCTTCGAAGAAATTTGCCTTACATGCCTGTCGTATGCGTCTCGAACTCCGCCTTGGCCCGGCCCCAGACGCCCGCGCCAAGATCGGTCAGGGTCACAAGGCTGGGCAACAGCTGTGCTGCGTAATCTTCCGAGGATTCCACCGGCAGCATCGAGGGAAGGTTGTCAATCGCCGTCACATCCAAGGGCGGATTGTCGGCCACCCGCAGCGCCGGTTCGCCCCATTCGGTGACGCGGTCATAGACCTTGATCGGCGAGAAATCTGACGTCGGATCGCAGGCGATATCGCCGATCACGGTCAGCTTGCGGGCATCGGTTTTGGCGCTGGCTGGGACAAAGACCGGGCAGCCGGGACGGGCGAGGATGCAGTTGAGGAAAATCTCATGCTGCAGGACTTCTGGGAACGGTCCGCCGCTGGCGGTTTCGGCCATGTCCCAAAGCGTGGTTTCCACCCCCATCGCGGCGCAAAGATCGGCGGCACCGGTGCCAACCCGGCCCTTGGCGCCGATGATGATGGCGCGCGGGCGGGCAGGGCCGCCCAAATCGCGTGCGAGGTCTGCCAGAAGCGCGTCTTTGCCGGGGTATTTTGACACCGGCCCGGCAATGCCGCCACGCTGCTGCGCGGCCCAGCATTTCAAGCTGACTGCCGCCCCTGCATAGCCCGCCCAATAGCCAAAGGCCGCCACGCGCCGCCCGGTCGTGTCCACCAGATACTCCAGATCATAGAGCGTGCCGCCCCCGGCCTTGAACCGCTTGAGCAGGATCTGCCCGGCAGGTTGGCCTTTGTAGGCATGGCCGAACATGATGTGGCGGTGGGTGAGCGGGGTGCCATCCTCGGGCAGTTCCTTCAGCCCGAAGATGATCGCATCCGCCGGGGCCTTGGGCCACAGGTTTTCATCCGCAATCTCGCAGCCCGCTGTTATATAGCCATCCAACGGAATAGCCCGAACCGAGGAGCGTTCGACTGTCACCCGGATGCCCGCCTTGACAAGTGCCGCAGCCCCTTCGGGCGTCAGGCCGACGCGTTCCTCGTTCGGGCGCTGCTCGGCCCTTACCCACAGATGCGTCATGCGCGCCCCCTTCGGTTTTTGCCAGATGCCTCTGGTCATCACGGGGCTGAATACCCAGATATCGGGGCAAAGAACAGAGGGGCGCGCGATGGAGCGGCGGATGATCTTGGCGGCCTTGGCGGCGGCGGCAGGGGTTGGGGCTGCGGCTTGGGCTTGGTTTGGCCGGACCAAGACCCTGTCGGATGCCGAATGGGACACCGCATTTGCCACGGCCCTGCCGCCGCCTGGCGGGCCGATGCAGACCTATCATCTGGGCCACAGCCTTGTGGGCCGCGACATGCCCGCGATGCTCGCGCAGTTAGCGGGTCATGCCTACCACAGTCAGTTGGGGTGGGGGTCCTCCTTGGGCGACCATTGGACGGGTGAGGTCAACGGCTTTGCCGAGGAAAACGCCCATGCCGCGCACCGCCCTGTGCGCGAGGCTTTGCCGAGCGGGGATTATGCGGCGGTGGTCCTGACCGAGATGGTCGAATTGAAGGACGCCATCCGTTCTCACGACAGCGCCGCGCGGCTGGCCGACTGGGCGGCGCTGGCGCGCGAGGCGCGGCCGGATGTGCGGCTGTATCTTTACGAAACATGGCATCGGTTGGGCGATCCTTCGGGCTGGCTGGAGCGGATCGACGCCGATCTGCCCGCGCTGTGGGAGGGGCAGCTGCTGCGCCCTGCGATGGCCCGGGCGGGTCTTGAGGCGGGTGTGATCCACGTCATTCCCGGGGGGCAAGTCATGGCCGCCGCCGTCCGCGCGGTGGAGGCAGGCCAGGTGCCCGGCCTGACCCGGCGCGAGGATTTTTTCACCGATGACATCCATCTGAACGACATCGGCGCATGGCTGATCGCCATGACCCATTACGCCGTCTTGTATCACCGCTCGCCCGAGGGTCTGCCCGCCCAATTGGCCCGCGCAGATGGCACGCCGGCCACGCCTCCGCCACCCAATGCTGCACAGGCGTTGCAAAAGGTGGTCCGGCAGGTGGTGACGGGTTATCCTGCGAGTGGAGTGTTGAAAGGGTAACCCATGTCGGTGTTTTCGGTTTTGGCAGATGTGCTGATGGTGGGGCACAGCCTCTTTGGGGGCAATCTGCCGGTGCTGACCGAAGAGGCCCTGCGCCAGATGCAAGGCCCTGCGGTGGTTGAGGCGCAGATCATCAATGGCGCGCCTTTGGGGTTTAACTGGGAAAACTCGGCCAATGCCGAAGGGGTGGACGCGCGGGCGCGTCTGGCGCTGCGCCCGACCGATGCGCTGATCCTGACTGAGGCGATCCCGGTGTCTGAGCATGTGAAATGGTCGGACACGGCAGGCAATGTCGCGCGCTTTGCCGAACTGGCGCGCGCGGCCAACCCCGAGGTGCGGGTCTATCTGTTCGAAGGCTGGCCCGCCCGGTCGGGCGAAGGCCTGCCGTGGCGCGAGCAAGTGGCGCAAGATCTGCCCCTGTGGATGGGCGCGGCTGGGGAGGGGGTGGAGATCATTCCCGCAGGGCAGGCGCTGGCGCTTTTGGAAGATGAGATCGCCGCCGGGGGCGTGCCGGGGATCGACAGTCTGGATGCGATGTTTTCCGATGAGATCCATCTGGGCGGCAAGGGCCAGTATTTCGTGGCCATGGTGATTGCCGGGGCGGTGGCGGGCCAATCGCCCGAAGGGCTGCCGGCCAAGCTGACGCGCAGCTGGGCCAATCGGGATGCGCATCTGACCGAAGAGCAGGCGCGCGCGCTGCAACGGGTGGCTTGGGCAGCGGTTTCGGCGGGGGTGCCGTCTGGCACAACGCCCACGCCTGAGGCTGCGCCGGACCCTGAGCCCGCCGCCGCGATCGTGCCTGATCCGGCGCCTGCGGCCCCTACGGCGGAGCCCGCGCCGATGCCCGTCTTTGCCCCCGTCACCAACCCCAGCCTCGCCTTTGGGCTTGCCGGGGTGAATGACTGGTCGGTGCAGCAGCCCTTTCTGGACGTGATGAAAACCGCCCGACCTTGGGTGGGGCATCTGTCCGGCCAATGGGGTGGCTGGGACCATGAGGATTTGGCGGCCAAGGGGGTCTTGGACGAAAACGGCTGGCCGAAATCGCTGCCGGCAGAGCTTTCGGCCATTGCCACGCTGATCCTGACCGACCTGCCCGAAGATGCCGCAGGCGTCGCCGGGCGTTATGTGCTGACATGGGAGGGGCAGGGCACGCTGGCGCTTGAGGGCCGCGCCGAGGTGGCCGAGGCGGTGCCGGGGCGCATGGTGTTTGACTATACCCCCGGCCCCGGCGCGGTGATCGTGACGCTTAGCGCGATTGATCCGGCCGACCCTATCCGCAACATCGTGGTGGTGCGCGCGGACCGGGCCGAGGCGCTGGCCTCGGGTCAGATCTTTAACCCCGACTGGCTGGCGCGCATCCGGGGCGCCAGTGGTCTGCGGTTCATGGACTGGATGGCGACCAATGACAGCACGCTGTCACGCGCCGCCGACCGACCGAAGCCTGCCGATTACACATGGGCGCGGGCCGGTGTGCCGATGGAAACTCTGATCGCGCTGGCCAATGAGCTCAAGGCCGACCCATGGTTCACCCTGCCGCACCTGTCCGAGGATGCCTTGGTGCGGGACTGGGCAGAATTGGTGGAATCCGATCTGGCCCCCGGTCTTGTCGCCCATGTGGAATTTTCCAACGAGGTGTGGAACTGGCAATTCGCCCAAGCGCATTGGGCCGAGGCGCAGGGAAAGGCGCTGTGGAACCAAGACAACACTTGGGTGCAATTCTATGCCCGCCGCGCGGCTGAGGTGGCGGATATCTGGGCCGATGTGTTCAAGGGTGACCCCGCGCGGCTGGTGCGGGTGATCGCGGTGCAGACCGGCTGGTTGGGGCTGGAAGAGCAGATTTTGGATGCGCCTTTGGTGGTGGCTGAAGGCCGCCCGGCCCCGGTCGAGAGCTTTGATGCCTATGCGGTGACAGGCTATTTCTCGGCCCTTCTGGGGGCCGATGACAAGGCGCTGACGGTCAAGGGCTGGCTTGTGCAGTCCAAGGATGCCGATCCGGCCAATCCCTATGCGCTGGCCAATGCCATGGCCGCCGATGAGTTGCGCGATGGTAGGGTCACCGGCCAGACCGAGGACACGCTGACCACGCTTTTGGGGCAGACCCTGCCCTATCACGCCAGCATTGCCGCCGATCGCGGGCTGGCCTTGGTCATGTATGAGGGCGGCACGCATGTGGTGGGGTTTGGTGCGCAGATGGAGGATGCGGAGCTGACCGCGTTCTTCAGCCAGCTGAACTATGCCCCCGAGATGGGTGCGCTGTATGGGGAGTTGGTGGCGGGTTGGTCGCTCATTTCGGATCAGCCGTTCAACGCCTTTGTCGATGTCTACAGCCCCGGAAAATGGGGGTCTTGGGGGGCCTTGCGGCATTTGGGCGATGACAGCCCGCGCTGGCAGGCTTTGGCCAAAGGGTGCCACGGGTGCTGAGCGTCATCCTGCCCGCGTCCAATGAAGAAGCCTATATCGGCTCCTGTCTGACGGCACTTTTCGCCAGTGATCCGGTGCCCGGCGGGGCCGAGGTGGTGGTGGTGGCCAATGGCTGCCGCGATGCGACGGCGGACCGCGCCCGCGCCATGGCCGGGGCGGCCAAGGCGGCGGGTTGGGGGTTTCAGGTGCTGGAGCGGGCCGAGGGCGGCAAACCGGGTGCGCTGAACGCGGGCGATGGGGCCGCGCATGGCACGATGCGGGCCTATCTTGATGCTGATGTGATCGTGACGCCGCCGGTGATGGCGGAGCTGGCCCGCGCGCTGGAGATTGACCGGCCGCGCTATGCCGGGGCCACCCCCCGCATTCCGCCTGCGCAAAGTGCGGTCACCCGCGCCTATGCCCGGTTCTGGCAGCGCCTGCCCTTTGCCCAAAGCGTCGCCCCCGGCTTTGGGCTTTTTGCGGTCAACGCCAAGGGTCGCACGCGCTGGCGTGACTTTCCTGCGCTGATTTCCGACGACACCTTCGTGCGGCTGCAATTTGCGCCCGAGGAACGGGTGCAGGTGCCGGGATTTTATGACTGGCCCATGATCGAGGGCTTTGCCGCCCTGACCCGTGTGCGCCGCCGCCAAGATGCCGGGGTGGCCGAGATTGCGCGGCTGTATCCCGGTCTGTTGGCGCGGGAAGGCAAAGCGTCCTTGGGCGCGGGCGGGCTGGCGCGTCTGACGGCGCAAGACCCGGTGGGGTTTGGGGTTTACGCGGCCGTGTCGGTGGCGGTGAAGTGGGGGAAAACAACGGGCTGGACGCGGGGGCGGTAGGGGCGGTGGCCCCCCACCCCCACCCCCAACCCCTCCCCACGAGGGGGAGGGGAGGCGTGCGGTGCCCGGCGTCGTGATGGCGGTTAAACGGCTTAGGCCTAACCAAGCTGACAGAATGGGCGCTTCCCTCCCCCTTGTGGGGAGGGTTAGGGTGGGGGCAGTTACCCCCGCCGACGCGGACCGCCCGGCACCCGGCTGAGAAAGCCCGGTGGACGTTTGGCCACCCAATCCAAAAACGGCCGCAGCCGATCCGACTCGCGCAGCGCCTCGACGGTGTGAAAGCTGCGGGCGAGTTCGGTTTCGGTAAAGCGGGCGTGGATTTCTTTATGACAGATATGATGAACCCGCACGACCGGCCCGCCTTTGCCGCCTTTCAGCCGGGGCACCTGATGATGCAGGCTTTGCGGCACATCGGGCGGGATGGGGCGCAGGCACAGCGGGCAGGTGGGATCAGGCTCGCCAAACTCGGGTGGATTCGTCATCTTGTCTCCACGGTCTTGTGCTGGCACAGGATGGGCCGGGGCACGCCCTTGGCAAGTCGGTAATGGTGGGGAGTGCAAAAGATGAACGGGAAGGGGGATTTTGCCGCGACGCTGACAGGCTGGGCGCATCAGGCGGGCGAGATTGCGCTGGGCTGGCTGTCCTCGCCTGCGGCTTGGTCGCAGTTTGGCCTTCTGGCCGTCGCCTATCTTGTGGCCCGCCTTGCCACGGCAAGGGTTACCCCGATCGTCATCCGCCTCTTGGACCCCGCCGCCAAGACTGGCCCTCTCCCCAATGCCCGCCGCTTTGCCCTGCGCTTTGTGCCATTGATGTTGCCGCTGATCGCCTATGGGCTGACCGCGATGGGCGAGGAGGTAACGCGCGCCACCTTCGGCTCGGGCGAGGTGATTGCCTTTGGCAAACGAGTGTTCATCTTCCTCGCCGCCCGCATTTTTGTGCGCGAGGTGCTGACCGACAGCTTCCTGCGGCTTTTGGGCAAATACGTGCTGATCCCGGTGGCCGCGCTTTATGTGCTGGGCGTTTTGGATGACATCACGCAGCGGTTGGATGAGACCGTGATTGCGTTGGGCAACATCCGCTTTTCGGTGCTGGCCCTGATCCGGGGGGTGATTGCCGGGGCGGTGCTGTTCTGGCTGGGGTCTTGGTCAAACCGGCAAAGTGCGAGCTACATCAAGGCTCAGGACGAGTTGCGCCCCGCCACCCGCGAATTGGCGGTCAAGGCGGTGGAAGTGATGATCTTTGGCGCGGCCTTCCTGCTTTTGCTGTCGATCATGGGCATTGATCTGACGGCGGTGGCGGTTTTGGGCGGGGCCTTGGGTGTTGGGATTGGGCTTGGCTTGCAGCAGATTGCTGCGAATTTTGTGTCTGGGATCATTCTGTTGATCGAAGGCCAGACCACGGTGGGCGATTACGTGGAGTTGGATGGCGGCGAGCGCGGCACCATCGTCAAGATGACCGCCCGCGCCTGTATTCTGGAGACGTTTGACGGCCGATGGATCGTGGTGCCGAACGATCATTTCATCACCACAAGGGTGGTGAATTATTCCGATCAAGGCAGCGCCAACCGCTATGAGGTGCCGTTCTCGGTCAGCTATGACACCGACATCAACCGGGTGCCCGAGATCATTGAAACTGCGGTGGCGGCCCTGCCCTTTGTGCTGCAAGATCCCGATGGCCCCGATTGCGAATTGCGCGGCTTTGGTGAAAGCAGCGTGGATTTTGCGGTGGAATACTGGGTGGCGGGCATTGATGACGGCAAGAACAAATACGCCAGTCAGGTGAATTTTGCGATCTGGAACGCGCTGAAAGCAGCGGGAATCGAGATGCCCTATCCGCATCGGGTGATTGAGATGAAGGGCGGTTCGCTTGGCTGATCTGCACCCCGATGCGCTGGTTGTCGGCGCGGGCCCGGCGGGGCTGATGGCCGCGGAAGAACTCGCGCGCGCTGGGCGACGGGTCTTGGTGGTGGAGGCCAAACCCTCGCCGGCGCGCAAGTTCCTGATGGCGGGGAAGTCGGGGCTGAACATCACCAAGGATGCACCACCAAACGACTTTCTCGCCGCCTATGACTGCCCCGCCCAGTTGCGCCCGATGTTGGAGCGGTTTGGCCCCGAGGAGGTGAAGGCGTTTTGTCGGGGCCTTGGGCAAGAGGTGTTCACCGGCTCATCGGGCCGGGTGTTTCCGGTTGCCATGAAAGGCTCGCCCCTGTTGCGGGCATGGCTGGCGCGGTTGTCAGGCTTGGGGGTTGAGCTGCGCAGCCGTTGGCGCTGGGTAGGGTTTGAGGGCGAGGCGCTGGCCTTTGACACGCCCGAGGGTCGGCAGGTTCTGCACCCGGCGGTCACCGTGCTGGCGCTTGGCGGCGCCAGTTGGGCGCGGCTGGGGTCGGATGCGGCTTGGGTGCCGTGGCTGGCCGAGAAGGGGGTGACGATCACCCCGTGGCAGCCAGCAAATATGGGCTTTGCGGTGAACTGGTCACCCCATATGGCGCGGCATTATGGGCAGGCGGTCAAAGGGGCCGCACTGATGGTTGGCCAGAGCCGCGAGCGGGGGGAGTTCGTGATTTCCGCCCGCGGGGTTGAGGGCGGCGGCATTTATGCCGTCAGCCGCACGCTGCGGCAGGGGGCGCGGCTGGTGATTGATCTGATGCCCGATCTGGCCTTGGCCGAGGTTGCGGCCCGGCTGGACCGGATGAAGTCTGGCGAAAGCACGGCCAACCGGCTGCGCAAGCTGGGGCTTGCCCCGGCCGCTGCCGCGCTGGTGATGGAGTGGGGCCGGGGGATAGATCTGGCGCAGGCTGTCAAGTCGCTGCCCGCGCCGCTGGCTGGTCCGCGCCCTTTGGATGAGGCGATTTCGGTGGCCGGTGGCGTGGCTTGGGAGGCGGTGACCGACGGTCTGGAACTGCGCACGCGGCCGGGTGTGTTCGTTGCGGGCGAAATGCTGGACTGGGAGGCCCCGACGGGCGGGTATCTGTTGACGGCCTGCCTTGCCACGGGGGCTTGGGCGGGACGGGCGGCGGCGGGCTAGGCCCTCCTCGGGCGACTTCGTCTTCTCGTCGGGGAGAGGAATGCCCGCGCCGCCGCGCATGATGCGCTGTGCTGCTTCAGCCTTGGCGCATCTGGGCTACGAGGGCCGCGTGGTTTTCGGTGACCAGCGCCTGATAGCCGGCCAGTCGGTCGGCGGTGAAGTGGTGCTCTTCGGCCAAGAGGTTCACGGTGCCGAGCACGGTTCCCGCCGCGACCACGGGGATGTTGATGCAAGAGCCGAGACCCAGCGAGGTGATGAGCGCGTGGTCAAAGAAATACTGGGCGAACTCGGTGGTCGTGTTGGCCACGAACACCTGTTGGCCGGTGATGCAGAAGTCATACCAGCCGTCACGGGTGAGGGGCTTGGTGCCGGATACCGGATAGTCCACCGGGTTCGAACTGTAGGCCCGGCGGGTGACACCGGCGGCCTCGTCTTGGGTGGTGATGGTGAAGAGCAGCGTGCCGAGGGCGGCGCAGGCGGCGTGCAGGTGGTCATAGGCGCTGGTCATCGGTTGGTCCCTTGATCTGGGCGCATCCGATCATGCAGCGTGGGCTTGTGCAAGGCTTGGGCGGCGGGTGTCTGGATTAGGTGGCTTCGGTCCGGGACTCGGCCATCACGCGCCAGCCCTCATCGGGCGAGGGCACCTCAGGCGTCTCGCCGGCTTGCCACAGGAAGAGCCGCACCAAAAGCGGGTCTTTCGGGGCGTCCTCTTCAGCCAGAACCTGCCAGTGCAGGCCAAAGCCTTCGTCCAAAAGGCCCTCGGCGTAAAAGGCGATTTCTTCGCCGTCGATCATGGCGTCGTCGTCGTCTTGCGCCTGCCAGAAGCCGTCCTCCCACCAGATCGCCTGCCCCTCAAGGTCGGGGTGGCGCAGGGTGAGCTTGTCCAAGGGGGCAAGGAATGTCTGGTGTGGGGTTGGGGTGGGGGCCATACTGGGGTTCCTTTTGCGAATAGGCATGGCAGAGGCCGTGCCCGGGATCAAGCGGTGGAGGCAGGCATGGACTATCGGGTGGTGGCGCATCGCGTCGATGCGAACGGCAGTCTGGCGCAGGCCAAATCGGCGGAAGTCGTCTTGGGCACCGATATGGCGGGGCGGCAGGATGCGTTCAATCCGGTGGAGCTTTTGTTGGCGGCGCTGGCGGCCTGCATGATCAAGGGCGTGGAGCGTGTGGCGCCGATGCTGGCGTTTCAGTTCACCACCGTCGAGGTGCGGCTTGAGGCGGACCGGCAGGACAGCCCGCCCAAGCTGGTGGCGATCCGCTATGAGATTGTCATGGGCAGCGATGAGCCAGACGCCCGGCTGGACCTGATGCACCGCAACATCCTGAAATATGGCACGATTTCGAACACATTGGCCGGGGCGGTTCCCTTGGCGGGCAGTTTGCGGCGGGCGTGAAGGAGGGGGGCTTCACGCCCCCCCCGCGGGATTTGTGCCAAATCCCGCGCCCCCCGTGGAGTATTTTGGCCAAGATGAAATCAGATCTTGGATGAGGTATTGGGTTTCAGCGCTTCATCATTGCCAGACGGATCAGCGCGCGTTCCATCACCGCCATGGCGGGGGCCTTGGAGGTGGAGCGCAGGGTCAGGTCGGTGTCGACCAAGAGTGCCAGCGCCTGTTCCAGCGCCCGCAGGCCCCATTGGTTGGCTTGGCGCTGCACCGCGTCGCGCAGTTTGAAGATCACGCGGGCCTTGTTGATGCCGTTTGGATCGGCTGCGACCAGATGGAGTGTACGAAAATGGCGCAGGGCGGCGATGCAGATGGTGACGGGCGCGGTGCCTTGGCCTTCGAGCCGTCTGAGCAAAGGGCCGATGGCGGGGGCGCGGCCCTCGGCGGTGGCGATCACGAGGTCATCCACCTCGGCCTCGATGGTGGCGGGTGCCATGGCGGCAACCTCGGCGGGGGTCAGGGGCGTGGCATCGCCCCACTTGTAAAGCGCGATCTTCTCCAGCGTCTGGCGAAAGTCGCCGGGATCAAGCGCGCGGGCCAAGGCGGAAAGATCGGCCATGGCGGTGGGGTCGATCTGGGTGAGACCGGCTTTTTTCAGCGCATCTTCAATCTCTTCGCGCGAGGGCGGGTCGTCGTAAAGGCCGATGCAGACCGCGCTTGGGTGCTTTTCAAACAGCGTTTTCAGCGCGGATTTTGCGGTGAGCCCGCCTGCAGTGACGGTGATTTGGGCATCACCGGGTTTCCAGTCTTTCAGGGCGGCGGCGATGGTGTCGGTCAGGCCGTCAGTGGCATCTTCGACAAAGGCGACACGCGGGCCGGGGAAAAAGCCGACCGCCTTGATCGCATCAAAGAGCGCGGCGGCGTCTTTGCGCAGTTCGGATGCCGCGATGCGGGTTAGGCGCATCTCGGCCTCGCCCTCGGGGCCGATCAGGGCGGCGATGGCCTCTTGACGCCTCAAAGCCACGCGCATCGGATCGGCGCCAAAGATCAAAAGGCCCGCATGGGCCGGGTTGGGCTTGGCGCAATAGCGGCTGGCCTCCACCCCCTTAAGGATCATGGGGTGAACCGGACCGAGGCGGCGAGGATTTCCGCAGCGATTTGGTCGGCAAGGATCACCATCAGCCGCTTGGCCGCGTCTTGTTCGGCGGCGACTGCGGCGACTGTGGCGCTGGTGGCCGACCATGAGGTGAAGTTCTCGGCCGTACCGCCCGCAATGCGGGTGTCGCTTTCGGTGTCGGTCAACGACCAGTCAACCCGGCCTTTGAGATTGTAGCGGGTGATCGTGGTGTCGGTGGCAAAGCCGACGCCGACCGATTGGGTGGTGATGGTATAGGCCAGCCCATAGCGCGGGTCTTTGCTGCGGCCAAAGCGGGCCTCAATCGCGGTGACGAAGTCAAAGCCATTCTTGTCGCCCGGGTCGGCGGCGCGGATGCGACCCTGCAGCCCTTGGGCGGGGCCCGCGGGGCCATAGGCCGGCGTAAAGCCGCAGGCGGCCAGAACGGCTGGCAGCGCCAGCGGGAGCGTCAGGAGGGTTCGGCGGTTAAATGACGACATTGATGATGCGCCCTGGCACGACGATGATCTTCTTGACCGGCTGGCCAGCCAAGAATTTGACCACATCATCATTGGCCAGAGCGATCTTTTCAACCTCATCAGCGGGCATGTCTTTTGGCACGCTGATTTCCGCCCGCCGCTTGCCGTTGATTTGGATCGGCAGGATGACCGTATCATCGATCAAAAGCGCTGGATCGGCCTTGGGCCAAGGGGATTGGGCGCAGAGGCCCGCGCCGCCTTGGTAGGTCCAAATCGATTCGGCGATATGGGGGGTCATCGGTGACATGAGTTTGGCCAAGGTGCGGATGGCGTCTTTCATGGCCGGGGTGGAGGCATTGGCGCGACTGATGGTGTTGGTCAGGCCGTAAAGGGAGGCGATGGCTTTGTTGAAAGCGAAGGTTTCGATCGCGCGGGTGACCTCGTCGATGGCCTTCGCGACGCTGCGGGCCAACTCCTCGTCGCCTTCGCCTTTGTGATCCGCAGGCATCTGGCCGATGCGGTCGCAAATGCCCCAGACGCGGGAGAGGTGTTTGTAAGTCGCCTCGGCGCCGGAGGCTGTCCATTCCACATCCCGCTCGGGCGGGCTGTCGGACATCACGAACCAGCGCGCGGTGTCGGCACCGAAGGACGCGATGATGTTCATCGGGTCGACGACGTTTTTCTTGGATTTCGACATCTTGGCCGAGGGGATGACCTCAACCAAGGTGCCGTCTTTCAAGGTGGCACCAGATTCGCTGCGAATGATGTCTTCGGGCAGGTGGTAGACCGGGCGATCCTTGGCATCGCGGGTCATGTAGATTTCATGCGTCACCATGCCTTGGGTGAAGAGCGCGTTGAACGGCTCAATCGCTTTGGCGGGCAGGTGGCCAGTCTTGTGCATCGCGCGGGCGAAGAAGCGGGAGTAGAGCAGGTGCAGGATCGCATGTTCGATGCCGCCGATGTATTGGTCGACGTTCATCCAATAATCGGCATCTTCCGCCACGGTGGGCGTGGTGGCGCGGGGCGCGGTGAAGCGGGCGTAATACCATGACGAGTCGACAAAGGTATCCATCGTGTCGGTTTCGCGCCGGGCTTTCGCCCCGCATTTCGGGCAGGTGCAATCGCGCCAGGTCGGGTGACGGTCCAAGGGGTTGCCGGGGATGTCGAAGGTGACATCATCGGGCAGTTGGACGGGCAGGTTTGCCTTCTTCTCGGCCACCACACCGCAAGTGGCGCAGTGGATCACCGGAATCGGGCAGCCCCAATAGCGCTGGCGGGAAATCCCCCAGTCGCGCAGGCGGTATTTGGTGACGCCTTGGCCGTAACCCTTGGACTCCGCGTGGGCGATGGCGGCAGCAACGCCCTCTTCGCCGGTCTGAACGGCATTGCCCGTAAAGCCGCGAATGTAGGTGACTTTTTCCGATTTCATCGGAACGTAAGCTTCGGTGAGTGCCGCATCAGCACCGTCAGCCGAGAACACCAGTTTGATCGGCAGGGCGTATTTGGTGGCAAAATCAAAATCGCGCTGGTCATGGGCCGGGCAGCCGAAGATCGCGCCGGTGCCGTAATCCATCAGGATGAAATTGGCGATCCAGACCGGGAGTTCCCAAGACGGGTCCAAGGGATGCTTGACGCGGATGCCGGTGTCCATGCCGATCTTTTCCGCCGTTTCCAGCGCCTCGGCGGTGGTGCCGCCCAGACGGCACTGGGCGAGGAAGGCGGCAACCTTGGGGTCGGCTTCCAGCGTTTTGGCCAAGGGGTGATCTGGCGAGATGGCGGCAAAGCTTGCGCCCATCAGCGTGTCGGGGCGGGTGGTGTAAACCTCAAGCTTTTCAAAGCCCTTCGGTGCGCCGACGGTGTCAAAGGCAAACTGCAACCCGCGCGATTGGCCGATCCAGTTGGCCTGCATCAGCCGCACCTTTTCGGGCCAATCCTTCAGCCCGTCCAAAGCGGTGAGGAGTTCTTCGGAATAATCGGAGATTTTGAAGAACCATTGGGTCAGCTCGCGCCGTTCCACTGCAGCACCAGACCGCCAGCCCTTGCCGTCGATCACCTGCTCATTGGCGAGAACCGTCATATCGACCGGGTCCCAGTTGACGACGGCGGCTTTGCGGTAAACCAACCCCTTTTCCATCATGTCGATGAACATCGACTGCTGCTGGCCGTAATATTCCGGGTCGCAGGTGGCAAATTCGCGGGACCAGTCGATCGACAGGCCCAAGGGCTTCATTTGATCGCGCATGTCGGCGATGTTGCCGTAGGTCCATTCCTTGGGGTGGCCGCCCCGCTCCATGGCGGCGTTTTCGGCGGGCATGCCGAAGGCGTCCCAGCCCATCGGGTGCAGCACGGAGAACCCCTGCGCCATCTTATAGCGCGCCACCACATCGCCCATCGTGTAGTTGCGCACATGGCCCATGTGGATGCGCCCCGACGGATAGGGGAACATTTCCAAGACGTAATACTTGGGCTTGGCCGGATCCCGCCGCGCGGTGAAGGCACCGGCCTTATCCCAGGCGGTTTGCCATTTCGGTTCGATGGAGCTGGGTTCGTAGCGCGACATGTCTGGCCTCAAAACGTTGCCCGGCGGGATTACACCGCCGCAGGGCCAAAGGTCCAGACAGATTGAGCCGCGTTAGAGCTTGCTGTCTTGCACGCGCAACTGCCGCGCGCGCGTCAGGATAGCGTCTTCAACGGCGCGCACCGTGGCCGGGTCCACATCACCGCCGCCGCGCGTTTGCAGCGAGAGCTTCAGGCTGCGGGCATCAAGGGCCGGGTCTTGCACCAAGATCGTGGCCTTGTAAGCCCGGCCGCTGCCCGGTGGCGTGCCATAGCCGGTGACGATAACGCCCGAGAAGGGATCCACCGATTCGATGGGGAGGAAGTTCAGCACCTCAAGGCTTGCCGCCCAGATGTAGCGATTCACTTCCAAAGAGGTGTTCGCGTCGGTGCTATTGTTAAACAGATCCCAAATCGTGCTTTCGCTTTCGCCTGCCTGAGCGGCATTTCTGCCTCGGGCTGGGGCGGCTGCCTCTCCTTGGGCCTCTGTTTGCGCCCTGTTGCCACCTCCAAACAGGTTGCTGCTGCCGATGCCGCCACCGCAGGCCGATAGGCTTGCCACGGCAAGAACAAGAAAAGCGTTGCGGGCAAGGCGTTGCACGGTCATTCGGGCCCCCGGGGACAATCTGCCTTGTTGTCTAGCCGAGGGTGCGGGGTGGAACAAGGCTTTTTGCCAAGCACATGCGCGCGATGCGGGCATGTGCCCAACCGCTGAGCGCCACATGCCGGACCATAGGCCAGCGGCGATGCGGCCATCCTGGGGCGCAATTGCACTGTGACATTGCTGCACCAGCCGCCCGCTTCTTCCCCGGCCACGGCGGGTCATGATTGCAATCAGGAACGCTTGGGGCGAGAAACGCTCCATACCCAATTCGGATTCCCCTGAGTTGGGCACCACCTTTGACACAAGAGGGAAAACGATGAAAAAGGTTCTTCTCGCGACTACTGCCCTGGCTCTGTCCGCAGGCGTCGCTTACGCTGAAATTTCCATGTCTGGCTCGGCTCGCATGGGTTTGTACTACGATGGCGCTGACACCACTCTGGATAACCGCTTCACCGTCAACATCGACGGCAAGGTGGAAACCACTTCGGGTCTGACCTTCGGCGCTCGCATGCGCATCCGCTCGAACGATGGTGCCGTAACTGCTCCGAACGGTGCTCGCGTTTACATGACGTCTGGCCCTGTCACAGTTGCCGTCGGCAACATCAACGGCGCTATCGACTCGATGCCGAACCTGTACCACTCGGAAGTCGGGTATGCGTACAACATTGCTGCTGGCGACGTGGTTACCGTGAACTATGATGGTTATTCGTCGAATGGTGGGCAGCTCGGCGCTGAAGTCATCTATTCGTCCGACTCATTTGGCGCACACCTCAGCGTGACCGACTCGTCCCTGGGTTCGACAGCCAATCGTACTGCTGCTCACATCTCCTACACCGTTGGTGGCTGGACCTTGGCAGTTGGCACGCAGCAGGATGACGTTGCCGGCAACGATTTGACTGTTGTGACCGCTGCTGGCGCCGTGGGCGATTACGGTATCGGCTTCTCGGCTGCTGACAATGACGGCACCACCAAGATGACCTTGGCTGGCTCGGCCACCATGGGCGCAACTGGTGTTTCGGCTTTCGTGTCTGACGAAGAAGGCGCAACAGACATCGCTTTCGGTCTTGGCCTCACCTACGACCTCGGCGGCGCTTCGCTGGGGGCTGGTGTCCAGCAAGATCATGCTGGTGACAACGCAGCTGAAGTCGGCGTGTCGTTCTCGTTCTAATCTGATCCAGTTAGTTTAACGGAAAGAGCGGGCTTCGGCCCGCTCTTTTTGTTTTGTATTGGGCCATTGGGGTGGTGGGATACGTTATCGGTCGTTTGCCTCGTTTTTGCTTATTGCAAGGGCGTCGAACGCTGTTTTGGTCGGACTGCGAAGCTTGCAAGACACCCCTAATCCGAGTGATCTGCCCTGCCCCAGAAATTCAATGAATGCTGAAACGGCGTCATGATGATGAGCATGTTTTACGGGTCTTCGTTTAGCAGACGTCGGGAGATTTTTTGATCGAGAAGCAACGTTTCGCTTTAGGTAAACAAACACACACAACCAATTCGCGTCATGATGTTGAGGTCACAAAGCCATCGAAATAGAGAGGGATCAGACCTCGAAAGTACCGCCCTTCGATTCGAAATCGTGGGCAGAATGGTTTGAGAAAAACCCGGTAAGCGAAGACTTTATGGTCGAATATGACCAGCCGACGGAGCAACTCCGCGACGACGTCGATGTGCAATCCGATGAAAGCGATTGAGGGCTTTGTTGCCGTTTTGTAATCGTGGCACTTCCTCGATCAAATCAGAAGTTGTCATGTTTTTTGGGGGGAAGTGATCGAGCGCTGCTTGAAATCGCGCAGGATCGATTGGTGGCGTCGCTGCGGAATCTCTCTGATTGAGAGATGGCCTCCAAGCGTCACGATTAAAAATGCGATGGCGCGCCACAAGCGCCAAAACGAATGACCTTAATATATTGATTTATATTGATTAATTTTATAAACACACAACCTTAAAGTGCAATTGGCTTCGTTTTGGATAATCACTGCAAAAGTGACTTGAGGGCCCTGGATTGAGCCGCCTCAGCGTCTGACAAAGAGCGGCGGCGGCGTTTGTAGCGCCTGCGAATGGTGCCACCGCCGCCAAAGGCCGCTTCCCTGAGAACAGATAGAGCCATGGGTACGTGGTTACCATCAATATTCAAAGTTTTGAGGACTTCGATGAGGGTTCCCTCATCAATAGCGTCTGCATCCGTCTCATAGGTGTGGCCATCATCCACGGCGGTACCTCTTTCGAGCTCTGTCTTTTGAACTCTTTTGAGAATGACCTCAGACCTTGCCAGCCGCGCGACCTTGCTTGCGATGATAGGATCTCTGGGGTCCACTCCGGCCCTGAGGAGCTCTTCCTCAATCATGTCGACGATGGGTGACATCTCCTTCCACTCAATAACGGAGTAGTCGCCATGCTTTCTCGAATTGAGGGAGGACCTGCTCTTTCCGAGCAATGTCTTTGGGCCTGTGCTGTTGAGAGCGTTGCGGCGATTGGCGGCAATTTGAGCTTTGGTCGCCATCAGATGACCTCAACGGCATCTTCGACATCCTCACTCGGGGGTCGATTTGACTGAAGCCTGTGGTAGTCATCGCGCAATGATCTGCGTCTGCGCTCCAAATCAGAAACCCTCCCCTCGTGGTAAACGATGTGGTCAAGCTTGTCGCTCATCGCGACAGCCGTGATCTCTGACTTTGTTACCCCCTTACTTGCGATCATCGACAGTGTATGCCTGTCGCCCGCAAGGAGGGCTGTGCCATCCTCGACATCTTCTGAGTAGCCGTAGCCTGGACTTGACTTACCGGCTGCGCCGTTGGCCCGCACGCCAGCCGCGTGACGTCGAAACTGGTCACGAACGAAGGACGCGACCATTCTCCTGTGGCGAGAGATTTCCCACTCGATCAAGACCAAATTCATGGCGAGGCTATGCTGGTAGCGCGTTTGCGGCTTCAGCTCCGCCAAGAGGTCATCGCGGAAGTCTTTGAATTCCTGAGGGTCCTCGTCGGGCAGAAGTGCATCAAGGCCAGCCTTTTCGAGATTTGGCTCTGTTTTGCTTGTCCTTGCCATCAATGCCTCCGTGGTAGTTGGATGGAGACAAGAATACTCAATATTTAGTGGTTTCGAAAGACTTTAGCACAAGGGCGCGGTTTGCAGATTTGCAATAAACCAAAAAGATGTTTGCTAAATTTATGATCGTAATCTGATTACGATCCCGGGGGAGCCGTCTGGAGCTGTGATGAACTCAATGCCATGCGCTTCGAAGGTGCCTTTAATGAGGTGTAGGGTCGCAGTTGTGATGTTTGGTAGATCGGATGCGGCCTCTATCCGCTGCACTGTCTTTCGCGAAAGCCCACAATGAGCAGCTAGTTGGTCTGCTGACCAACCAATAGATGCCCGCGCAGCGCGTACTTGGCTCGGATGGAGCACTTGACAAGCTTTCCAAAATGACCCCTTTTGGGACATATGAGTTTCAATATTGGACTTAAACTATGCACGACTGGCGAGAAAACTTCAAGCGTCTCGAAGGCGCCTACGCGCCCGCGACAATCCGCGGTTACAAGGCAGACTTTGAAGCATTTGCGAGGTGGTGCGCGCGCAACGAAGCACTGCCGATCCCGGCAGAGCGCAGTTCGATCATCATGTTCATGGAGGAGGAGGCGCAAATCTGCGCGATGAACACCATCGAGCGACGACTTCACGCGATCCGCCGGGTGCACAAGCTCTTAGGCCTGTCAGATCCGACGGATGATGAAGACGTCAGGCTGGCGTTCAGAAAGGTCAGGCGATCAAAATTCGCGAGACCGAAGCAGGCGAAGGGCCTGACATCAAATTACTTGAAACGTTTTCTGGAAGCTCAGCCCGACAATCTGATCGGCCTGAGAAACAGAGCGATGATTTCTGTGGGGTATGAGCTTTTGACGAGAAGGTCGGAACTTGTGGCCTTGCGCGTCGAAGACTTGGAGTTTCGCAGCGACGGGACCATCAAGGCCATAATTCGTCGCAGTAAGGCTGACCCCTTCGGCTACGGTCGGCTGGCATTCACGTCTCGTGACACCGCAGATCTGGTCAAGGAGTGGCTGGATCAGCGCGCGATCGACACTGAAATGCTGTTTTGTCCGGTCTATCATGGCAAGGCTGTGGACCGCGCAGTGACAGTCATGACTGTGAGGCGCGTTGTATCGGAGACGGCGGTAAGGGCCGGCATTCCGAAGGAGGAAGCAAAACTCTTCAGCGGCCACTCGATGAGGGTCGGCGCAGCACAGGACTTGCTTTGTCTCGGCTACGACGGCATCGCGATTATGAGGGCGGGCGGCTGGAAATCGCCTCAGACGCTGCTTCGATACGTCGAGGCGGCGGAACACAATGTCTGGCAGGGGAGAGGTTCGCTGAACTCTTTGTCGCGCTCAGGACAGAACTAGCAGTTCTGAAGGGGAAAACATTTGAGATGAAAATAAATGGAGTATGCCTAGTTTTGGACCGCCAAGCAGTCTGAAATTTCAATTGCGTCGGAAGTTCGTCTTGTGAGGCTGTAGGCGGCTAAGCCGATCCACTCCCTCACTCCAGTGTTTAGGTCGTTCAAATTGAGTGCGAAATTCCAACCGATCCTGTCGACGAATCCGCCTGTGCGATAGTCTGTCGGCCATGGAACGATATTCTTCCATCCAGTGGCGCAGAAACTGGCAACGGCCCTTCTCAAGTGAAACGCACTGGTTACCAAAAGCCAGTCGCCCTCTGCATTGTCTGGAGCAAGCTCCAAAGACATGGTGGCATTCTCAACAGTGTTTCGAGAGGTTCCCTCTAGGATCAAACGGCTTTTGTCTAAGCCCGCGCCAATGAAAATGTCTTGAGCGATCTCCGCTCCTGAAGCGCCACCCATCAGGCGACCGCTGCCCCCAGTAAAGAGAACAATCGCTTCAGGGTGCTTATGTGCCAGAGAGAGTGCTGTGATGAAACGATCTCCTGCGTCGCCGGTGTTAGGCTGGGACCAAACGTTGGACTGAATGTCACTCTCGCCACCGCCGAGGACGACAATGCCTGCGACTTTGCGAACTTCAGGATGAGTTGGGTAGGTCTTCTCCAGAGGTCTCAGGAAGGCGTCACCAACTGGAAAAATTGCGACTAGGCAGCATGCAAGAATTGAAACCAAACTTAACGACTGCCCGAGCCTCACCCGCCCCGCGCGCAAAAGTAGCCAACCAAGGGCAAAAAGTAGCAGAAACATGGTCTCCGGGCGCACAAGAACCCAGATGAGCTTTGATGCTATTAAGAACAGGCTATCCAACCTGTAAGTTAGTTTTCATGTTTGAAACTGGAAAGGCGTTTTGCTCCAGCTGCATTTTGGGATTAGCCATTTGAGCTATCAGGTCACGACATCTGGGCTTAGGCCACCGGTTTGCTCGGCGATCCCCGCAATCGCCTCGGCGGCCGCAATCACGGGGGCCAATGCCTCTTGCGGATCAAGATCAAGGCCCAAGGGCCCCGGCGCATAGCGTTCGAGATACAGCCGCAGCGTCGCCCCTTCCGTGCCGGTGCCAGAAAGCCGCATCACAAACCGCGCGCCCCCTTCGAACATCACCCGCACGCCCTGCCCCTTGGAGACAGTGCCATCTACCGGATCTTCATAGTAAAAATCATCCGCCGCTGTCACCGTCAGCCCCGCCATCTGCCGACCCGGCAGGCTGGGCAGGCTGGCGCGCAACGCCGCCATCATCGCATCTGCCCGCGAGGTCTCAATCGCCTCATAATCGTGGCGGCTGTAATAGTTGCGGCCAAAGCGCGTCCAGTGATCGGCCATGATCTCGGCCACCGACAGGCCCCGCACCGCCAGAATGTTCAGCCACAACAGAACCGCCCAAAGCCCGTCCTTCTCGCGCACATGGTCGCTGCCGGTGCCAAAGCTTTCCTCACCGCACAGCGTCACCTTTCCCGCATCCAAAAGGTTGCCAAAGAACTTCCAGCCCGTCGGCGTCTCATGGCACGCAATTCCCAAAGCCGCCGCCACCCGGTCCAACGCCGCCGAGGTGGGCATGGACCGCGCCACGCCCGCCAGACCCTTGGCATAGGCCGGGGCCAGATGTGCGTTGGCGGCAAGCACCGCCAGACTGTCCGAAGGCGAGATGTAAATCCCACGCCCCACCACCATATTGCGATCGCCATCTCCGTCGCTCGCCGCGCCGAAATCAGGGGCGTTTTCTCCCATCATCTCCGCCATCAGCGCATGGGCCCATGTCGGATTGGGGTCGGGATGCAGCCCGCCAAAATCGGGCAAGGGGGTGGCGTTGACCACGGTGCCCTTGGCAGCACCCAAACGGTTTTCAAGAATTTCAACGGCATAGGGCCCGGTGACCGCATTCATCGTATCCATCCGCATGCGAAACCCACGTTGAAAGAGGGCGCAAATGGCGGGGAAGTCAAAAAGCCCTTCCATCAACGCGGCGTAATCCGCCACAGGATCGACCACATCGACGACCATGTCACCGATGTGCTGGCGTCCGATCCGGGTAAGATCGATGTCCTGCCCCTCCCAGATGCGATACTCAGCCATGGTCGTGCTGCGCGAATAGATCGCCTCGGTCACGCTTTCAGGCGCGGGGCCGCCGTTGGGCATGTTGAACTTGACCCCGAAATCCTCCTCCGGCCCGCCAGGGTTATGACTGGCAGACAGGATAATCCCGCCATCCGCTTTGTTCAGCCCTATCAGATGGCTGGCCGCCGGAGTTGACAAAATCGCTCCCTGCCCAACGATCACCCGCGCCACCTCATTGGCCGCAGCCATCGCCAAGATCACCTGCGCGGCGCGTTCGTTGAAATAGCGCCCGTCGCCGCCCAGAACAAAGGTTTTGCCAAGCCCGCCCACCACATCGAAGGTCGCTTGGACAAAGTTCTCCAGATACTGCGGTGCCATGAAGACCTTGGTCTTTTTGCGCAACCCGCTGGTGCCGGGCTTTTGGCCCGCAATCGGCCGGGTCGGAATTCTCCGCAGGGTCATTTACAACCAAGAATAAGACCCACTGATGGGTGATCGATCGCTAGCATTTGGCACCATCCAGATAACGATATTCTTTTCATGATAAGCTTCTCAAGGTCTCAAAAAGAGCCGAACCAAAAGCAAACAGCTATTGTCTCAGCTCTGTTGAAGTATCTTAAGCGCCACTTGATCCATATAGCTCTAGCAAACCGTCTCATTTTCAATCAGGCATTTAGAAAATCTATCTGACTGGCAATGGGCCAAAGTTTTTTCGTTACTCAAGGCTCTATCTCTGCCAAATTTTCTTTCAGATACCGCCCATAGTCATTCTTGCGGAAGATCTCGGCGCGTGCGGCGAGTTCGGTGGGGGTGATCCATCCGAGCCGATAGGCGATTTCATCGGGGCAGCCGACCTGTTGGCCTTGGCGCTCGGTTAGGGTGCGGACGAAGTTGCCGGCATCGAGGAGGCTGCTATGCGTGCCGGTGTCGAGCCAAGCAAAGCCACGGCCCATCTTTTCCACCTGCAAACTGCCTTCGGCTCGGTAGAACTCTAAGAGATCGACGATCTCCAGCTCGCCGCGCGGCGAGGGTTTGACCTGTGCGGCAAGCTCCGGCGCACGGCCGTCGAGGAAGTAAAGTCCGGTCACCGCGAAGTTAGAGGGTGGCTGTGCGGGCTTTTCGATGATCGCCTTCACGGTGCCATCGCGGTCAAAATCCACCACGCCATAGCGCTCGGGGTCGGACACGCGATAGCCGAACACGGTGCCGCCCGTGTCACGCGCCGCAGCGCTGGCGAGGACTTCGGGTAGCCCGTGGCCGAAGAAGATGTTGTCGCCGAGCACCATGGCCGAAGGCGCGCCGTTCAGGAACCCCTTCGCCAAGAGATACGCCTGCGCCAAGCCATCGGGCGAGGGCTGCACGATCCAGGTCAGGCTGACCCCCCATTGGCTGCCATCGCCCAAAAGCCGCTGGAACTGGGTCTGATCCTCGGGCGTGGTGATGATGGCAATCTCGCGGATGCCGGCCAGCATCAGCACCGAGAGGGGGTAATAGACCATTGGCTTGTCATAGATCGGCAAAAGCTGCTTGGAAACGCCCATGGTGATCGGCCAAAGCCGCGTGCCGGATCCGCCGGCCAGAATGATACCCTTACGCTGCCCATTACGCTGCATCGGAGAGCTCCTGCAAAATGTCATCAAGGCCCGCGCGCCAATCGGGGCGTGGGATGCCAAAGGCGGCGGTGATCCCCGAACAGTCCATCCGCGAATTCAGCGGCCGTTTTGCCGGGGTCGGGTAGGCCGACGAGGGGATGTCGTGGATCTGGCAGGCCAGCCCGGCGCGGGTCATGATCAGCCGCGCAAAGCCCGCCCATGAGGTGTCAGGGGCACCGGCAAAGTGATGCACTCCGCCCGGCGCGCCTTGGGCCATCGCCGTGGCGGCGGTGTAAAGCGCGTCCGCAATCGCCGCCGCCGGGGTCGGCCCGCCGATCTGGTCGGCCACGACGTTGAGGCTGTCGCGTTCCCGGCCGAGCCGCAGCATCGTCTTCACAAAGTTCGCGCCATGGGCCGAGACCACCCATGAGGTGCGTAGGATGAGCGAGCGGCCCCCGGCGGCGAGAACACCCTGTTCTCCGGCCAGTTTCGACCGCCCATAGGCCCCAAGGGGGGCGGTCGGGTGATCGGGGCGGAACGGTGCCTCCCCGGTGCCGTCAAAGACATAGTCGGTGGAGATGTGCAGGAACGGCAGACCCAGAGCCGCGCATCTTTGCGCCATCGCTGTGGGGGCAGCACCATTTACCACAGTTGCGGCGGCCTCTTCGGCCTCGGCCTTGTCCACAGCGGTCCAGGCGGCGGCGTTGATCACCGCGTCGCAATCGGCAATTGCCGCAGCGCAGGCGGCGGGGTCCAGCAGATCGGCCTGATCGCGGCCCAGAAACCGGGCCGTGACCCCCGCCGGGCAGCGCCGGGCAAGCTCGCGGGCCACTTGGCCGGTGTGGCCAAAGACCAGAACCCTCATGCCTTCACCCCCAGCCGCACACCCACTCCAGCGCGGGCCTGCAGGGGCGTCCACCAGGCTTCATTGTTCAGATACCACTCAACTGTGCGCTCAAGCCCTTCCTCGACGGTCACGCTGGGCCGCCAACCAAGCTCCTCGCGGATGCGGGTCGGATCAATGGCATAGCGGGCGTCATGGCCGGGGCGGTCGGTGACAAAGCTGATCTGTTTGGCGTAAGGCGTTGCCTTTGGGCGCTTGGCATCAAGGATCGCACAGATCGTGCGCACCAGATCGATGTTGCGCCGCTCATTCTCGCCGCCGATATTGTAGCTGCGCCCCACCCGGCCCTGTTCCAAGACCAGCAAGAGCGCGTCGGCGTGATCCTCGACATAGAGCCAGTCGCGCACATTCTCGCCCGCGCCGTAAACCGGGATGGGCTTGCCCTGAAGCGCGTTCAGAATGACCACCGGGATCAACTTCTCGGGAAAGTGGAAGGGGCCGTAATTGTTGGAGCAATTGGTCAAGACCACCGGCAGGCCATAGGTCTCACCCCAAGCGCGCACGAGATGGTCGCTGGCGGCCTTGGAGGCCGAATAGGGGCTGCGTGGGTCGTAAGGCGTGTCTTCGGTGAACTTGCCGGTGGGACCGAGCGAGCCGAACACCTCATCGGTAGAGATGTGGTGAAAGCGGAAGTCTTCGGGGCGGCCCTCGGCCACCCAATAGGCGCGGGCGGCTTCCAGCATGTTGTAGGTGCCGGTGACATTGGTCTCGATAAAGGCGCCCGGCCCGTCGATGCTGCGGTCGACATGGGATTCTGCGGCCAGATGCATCACCGCATCGGGGAGATGGGTGGCAAAGATGCGGTCCAGCGCGGCCCGGTCGCGGATATCGGCCTGTTCAAAGGCGTAAAGGTTGGACCCCGATACTGAGGCGACATTCTCCAGGCAGGCCGCATAGGTCAACGCGTCAAGGTTCACGACCTTATGCCCACGCCCGACGGCCAGCCGCACCACGGCGGATCCGATAAACCCGGCCCCCCCGGTCACAAGGATCTTCATTCGACGCCCTCCCAGATAAAGGGGCTGTCAAAACCGGCGAAGAGCGGGGCGGCGGCATCCTTGGCCGACAAGGCCGGCGCGCCGGTCAGGCCCCAGTCAATCCCGATGGTCGGATCATCCCAGCGGATGGCGCCGTCACAGTCGGGGGCGTAAAGATCGGTGCACTTGTACTGCACCTCAGTATCCGCCATGCGGGTGACAAAGCCATGTAGGAACCCCTTGGGCACCAAAAGCTGTTTGCCATTGGTGGCGGTCAGCTCCACTCCCACCCAGCGGCCATAGGTCGGGCTGCCGCGCCGGATATCCACCGCCACATCGAAGATCGCGCCGCGGGTGCAGCGCACGAGCTTATCCTGCGCATGCGGCGGGCGTTGATAATGCAGGCCCCGCAGCGTGCCCACCGCGCCTGACATCGAATGGTTGTCCTGCACAAAGGCGAAATCTAGCCCCGCCGCCGCCATGCGTGCGGCGTTCCATGTCTCGCAAAACCACCCCCGGTCATCGCCAAAACGCTGCGGGGTCAAAATCACCGCTCCGGGGAGCGCGGTCGGTTCAATAAGCATCGCTTCATCCTATTGTAGTTCGATCTGAACAAATATTTAAATATGCTCCTGCTGTGCATTAACAACGACTTGAGCCGCCGTCGCGAGTCACGCCGTGCATCATGTACCAAAATAATGTCATCAAAAACTCCAACCTCAAAATTCAGTGCACGAGCCCTCATACACAAGTCACAATCCTCAACATACATAAAAAAAGATTCATCAAACCCCTGCAAAGATCTATAAACTTCTGCTGGAAACAACAACGCCATTCCCGCTAACCAGTCAAATTTCAAACTTTCATCAGAGTGCATCACATGTCGCTTGAACAGGTTGGTAACGGAAAGATCTTTGCGCCGAAAATCAGCAATCTCATTAGTGGGCCCGATAATCAATGGTGAATAGATGCCAGGAGACATCAACGCAACATCACTCACATAGTCGATATCAAACAAACCTTTGAACAAAATATCTGGGTTAACAACCATGAAAAGATCTGGCGAAAATTGTTCAAATACGCGGTTGTGGTTCGCACCGAAGCCAAGCATGCGCAAATTCGATCTTGAAATGATTTTAAGATTTTCAAATGGAAGTATCTCATGATGATCAAATTTGTTTTGTGTTATAACAATCGTTACACTATAACGGGAGGTAACGATGCTTTTGTCAAGGGAACAAAGAAGCTCGTTAATTAAACGATTTTGACCATGGCTAACAATAGAGATAAGAAAACTCTTCATTATTTCAACCTGATCTTCAGAAAGATGAATAATAAATAAAGACGTTGCAATATGATATGTCTAACTCGCTGAGATGACTTTTTTAAAAGAGAACTAGTGTTTCTATCATGGCGGCGATGAGTGATGAGCGCCTCGTTTAAAAATGTGTAAGACACCCGCCTAGCGATTGCATTAACGGCGATCCATTGGTCAAAATAGGGAACCTTATTTGGTAACGGTAAGCATTGAAGCAAAAAACTTCTCCTGCCCACCATACAACAGCCAGTGAATTTATTAACAAATATTGTTGATTTGATATCTAATTTCACTGAAGATTCAAATAACTGGGAACGTCTAGATGCTGAACCACGAACGAACGCATTATGCATCAACAAATCGCAACCACCTAGGACTTCCATGCACCTGTCTCGTTTTCCAGGATGCCATATATCGTCTTGATCGCAAAAAAATATATACTCGTTGGAAGCATGCCGTATGGCATTCTCAAAGTTGAAGTTTACACCCTGTGCTTCGAACGTAAACACCTTAATCCTACCGTCCTGTAATCTCGAAACGATCTCCAACGTTTTATCGGTTGAACAGTTATCTGAGACAACTATCTCGTCGTATTCGCGGAGATCCTCGCAAAGAGTAACCAACTGCTCCCATAAATATTTCTCTCCGTTGTACGTAGCGATGCAAACAGAAATTGGACTTCGACTATTAATGCGCATTTAAACCTCGATACCAATTCAAAAACTCTTGAAACCCATCAGAAAAACTTGCACAAACGTGACGGCCATAACGAGAGTTGAAGGATGACATATCTGCCGTAGCGTTCAATACGTCACCCACTCGAAATTTGGGGCTAACAGAAATTTCGCTTCTACTGTTCAATAACAAAGCAATACTGTGCGCAACATCTAACAGCGTGCTAGAAGTGCCGCTACCAATATTAAACACCGATCGCGAATCCCACTTATCGCAAATTGAAATTTTAAAGATCATTTCAACAAGATCTAAAACATGAATAAAATCACGCGTAATGAAATTATTCTCATAAACTTCAACTCCTTGCTCACGGTAAATGGCGTTGCAAAACCACGTTATCAAGCCAGTGTAGGGATTGTGGATATCTTGATAGCTACCGTAGACATTCTGGGGTCTAATAATAACAACTTCATTGTCGGGCAGGAGAATGTCAACCAAACGCTCGCCTGCCAACTTTGAAACGCCATAGACGGAGATAGGTGCCAGTGTGTGTGATTCGTGCATTGGAATGAAGCGCACAGAGTCGGAGCATATCACACACCGCGGCTCAAATCTCCCAACCGCTGGCTGCCGGGAAATTCGGCACTCAGCCTTGCACTTCTCACAATAGTAGACACCATGACCATAAACGGCCCTCGAGGAAAAAAAAACAACCTTGCAGCTGGGATTATGTAACCTAATCGCCGTGAGAACTATTGAAAGTTTCGAAACATTCTCATTTAAACACGTTTGTGGCTCATCAAATGACCGCCCAGTACCAGTATCTGCTGCCATCAAATAAATTATGTCACAAGCTTTGATATACTCAACATAGTTGTCAGTTGATGCACAGTCACTCTCACACACAATTACTTTTTTTGGGCTAAACTTCTGGAAATACTCTTTTGAAGCGGTAGAAAAGGTATGAGAAGGAAAACAAAAACTATCAACAACCACAATAGAATCAAATACGGTCTGGAGCTTAGCAACTAAGTGCTTACCAATGAAGCCACCGCCGCCAACAAGTAACGCCCTCACTTCACCAATCCCCGTATCTTAAGTGCTACAGAAGTGAGCGCTCTAGTTAAATAATTATTCGATCTGAAGAAACGAGCCACCGTATGCGGAGGTGCATAAAGTATGCTAGAAAAGCGGCGTTTCTGTCGCGCTCCCAAGACCAAGTCAAGAATATCGGGCGAGATGTCACCTTTTCTTATGGCTTCAATCACCTCCTGAATAGAAATGAAGTTATTCTCAACAGCCTCTCGCAACACATCGATCCAAACATCACGCAAAGGATTGGCGGCTGAAATCCAAGGCTGCCTATCCATATCAGTAAAGTGAAGTAGCTTTGTGTTTTTATCAAAAACTTCCAGGTCGTTCCAGTATGCTTCGATTTGGCGCGACTTGCTCGGTTCGAAGTCCAAATCAAACATGATTTTATCATACGAATACGAGGAAGCAGTAGCAATTGCATCTACATCCCATCGCGCCGATTTACAATCAATTACCATCACGGAATACTGCGGCCTACGTTTCACTCCTTCTCGAACCCTACAGGCGGAAACAGTAGTATCGCTTGCCTGCGCTAGCAAATTGGAGATATCGTGAAAAACCAACATATCCGAATCCAAGTAGATAGCATGTCCTGCAAAGTTGTTGAGACGAGGAATTTCAAACCGCTGGCCAGAAAAAGGAGTTCGACCTGAAAACTTGGTGCTTGAAACGACCTCGCCTAACCGTATTACATTCACTTCTATAAGAGTATGCTTGCGAATAGAATACTCCAAGACACGCGCCGGAATATATTGCGCATCTTGCGCTCCAACATAAATGTTTACCATAGTGTCGACCTTTCTGAGTAGGAAGTTGATCTTAGCGTTGAATTCCCTGAAAATTCTAAACTGCCGATCAAAATTACTTGTTAGAGAGCGCAATCGAGAAAGAGGCAAACTATTGGAGTAAGTCAATCCGCCATCAAATCCGACCAGAGCTATGCTTGCAACATTTTTCTCTGCCAAAATTTGAAGAAGAACAGTCACAGATACAAAGTTTGCTTTGAATGTGTCTCTATTTGAATTAGTGACGCCCACATCCGAATGCTCATGATTGTAAAAATACAACCTATCTTCATCACTCAACTGCTTTAATACTTTGTTTTCGATTGAAAGTGACAAAATACTTCTTGAAGACCTTCTCGTTCCTTTATGTGCACACCGGACATTTGGATATAACGGAAGAATGACCTTTACATCTTTTCTAATCGACAGTTCGTTCTGTACTTCTAGAAAAGGCTCCAAATCTAAAAAGAAGGCATAGTGTGGATGACTGATGATACTTGTTACCTGGTTGATTGTGAAAATATGGTCAAAATCAAGATAACGCCTAAAGGCATCGATTGAAGGACCTTTTCCCACAATGAGCGTTTTCTTCTTAGCAAAATCGAGCCCTGATACAGACAGCATTTCTTCAAAGCCAACCTTTTCGTTTCAAAAAAAATACAAGTCTCATTCGTGCAAGGCAAGAAACTTTCAGAAATAGAATACAATTACTATCTCCAAATAGTTTTTCGATTAATGCTAGCTCGGACCTTATAATCAAGCTTTTCCGAAAATCTGACAAGCTAGCGAAGTTGGATAATACAGACAAGTCATGCTCCAATTCGATGTCCAAAGATGTGATGAATGCTCCAAGGCGGCGGAATTCCATAGATAAAAAATAGTCTACTCCATCCACAAAAAAATAATTTGGAATCTCATCGATCCGTTCAAGAAAATCATTACGGACGCAACAAAAGGCGAAAATATAGAAATCAAACCTAATATTATAGCGTCGGAATGGCGATATTGTCCTTCCCTTACAGGTCAGTCTTGGCACGATCACATCTGCGACTCCGGCCCTGATAGAACGCTCCAACTGAGCTATATATTCCCGACTAATTGAGCAGTCAGGATTCAGAAGAATTGTATAACCGTCATTGGTTGACTTTGGTAGCATCTGATAGGCTTTAAGGCCATAATTCTCCTTAAAATCATATATGGTAATCACTTTGTCATCGCAATGCATACTCCTCACCTCATCTTTACCTGAGGCATTATTTATAATGACTATCTCAAAATCCCTTCCCAGATGCTTTTTAGAAGTCAGAAAAGCGTCAGACACCTGAAAATCTTCTTTATAGCAGATAATTATGACCCTATTTTTCATCAAACCTAATCCTGAAACTCAATGTCAGAAGTATTAGAACTGCTGAGATCGTTGTCGTTGTGTAAAGGTATCCAGAAAAAAAGTCAGCGGCAAATGAACAGCAATGGGATAAAATAAAACGTTCAGCCACAATCGGTTAATGACCACCATCATGAGAGCGTAAATCGCCCCGTAGAAAACTATAAAATTCAGATACAAAGGGATTTCCCTACTTAACATCCACTCAGGAACGGTGTTCCAATAACTCACGATTTCAAAGCTACTACCAGTATCGAGAACTGCCATCGCCGGTCCGATGACATAAAGCACCAGAAAGAACAACTGCTCCGGTACAACTAAACCTGGCAGTAGCTCAACATCTGAAAACACACCAGTTTTCGCACGCGCAATACCGATCATCGTAAAAATAATCGCAGTCAACGCCGAACCGGTGATAAGATTCATTATTCTCGGCGGTTTAGCTATGAAGAAGGCGACTAGCGCTGCAAAAAATAAAGTGCGGTTTGCAATACAGACTGCAATGATTAGTATTCCAATTAACGTATACACAGATGGCCTGCGCGTCACTACAAGCAGTATCCACGCGTTCGCGACGAAATGGTGAAGTACCGGAAAACCAAATTTCGTATAGCTTGTGTGTCCTAAAATGGGAACGCCGAAATATGCTAGTTCGAGGATAAATATAGTTAAAACAAGTAAGCTGAAAGACTTGTGATAGCGGAACTGCGCGTTCATTGGCCGTGGTTTAAGAAAATTTCGGGAACTCAAATAAACTATGATCGAAAATGCTATAATAAAAAATGGATCCATTTTTAGAGGAACTGAACCAAATTCGGCCACAAGCACTGCACCCAGCAAAAAGTGAAAAGAAATACCAATAATTGTTGCTGAAATCACATTTATGCCGCCCAGTTTGCGATTCTCACGTTCAAGTGATTGATACACATATGCTCTTGATGGATTTTTTTCAGGCATGTGTATTCTTTCTTATCGAACTATAACTTCCGAAAGGTTGATTTGCCAATGTTTTAACAGACTGAATAGTATAAAAGACATGATCTATAGCAATCAAATCGCTAGGGTCAGGACCATTGATCTTGCGGAGTCTATTTGATTAAATCTCAAAAAGGAGATCCGAGCTAGAGCAACCCTTCTGGCTGCCTGACGCGCAGATGGACCGTTTGCTGGCCTTCTTTCCCAAGAGTCACGGTAAGCCCCGCGTCGACGACCGGCGGATGTTGATTGGAGTGATCTTCATAAATCGGAATGGCTTTCACTGGTGAAATGCAGCGAAGGATTATGCCCAGCCAACGACCCTTTTCAACCGATTGAAGCGGTGGAGCGACAAAGAGGTCTTGGCCCGGATAATGAACGGGTTTGCCGTGGAATCTGACCTTCATAAGACGGTAACGATCTATGCGACTTGTCTGAGGGTGCGCAGCACGGCGATCAGCCCGTGGTCCAAGAGTAGGCGGGCCAGGCGACCTTAGGGGCCGCTTGATTGTTCGATCCAGGATCGGCGTGAGCTTGACGTCACCGACGCTGAGTGCCGCCCGATTCCTTTTTGCACGACGCCAGGCCAGGGCAGCGACTACACGGGTCTGGCGGCCCTGCTGTGCAGACTGCCAGAGGCAAAGTTGTCGTCAGCTGACCGAGGCTATGCCGCTGACTTGTTCTGCGACGCGATGAAAGCAGGGGGACCAAAACCCTTCCTTCCGGATAGATAATCGTGCGGCAAACCCATCAAACACACAAAGGTAGCGACCGGATCGAGATCATGTTCGGTCGATTGAAGGACTGGCGCAGGGTCGCCACTGGCTACGACAGGAAACGATAACGTGTTCCCGCGGCTGAAGGTTTAAGGCGATTTTGAACAAGGTTGAAGATGTCCGACACACTTCCGCTCAAGCTTCACGCTGACTTAGAGGAACTTTTTTTCTGGTTATGTGAGCAGGACTTAGTTTCTCGATACTGTCCTTTGCATTCAAAACCACACAGGAGCCCACATTAAACTTTCCTAACCTACTGCAGAACAAACCTATACAGATTCGAGCGTTTTTATCCACTTATCGAGCACTTCACTCTCCATATTTTCTAGAAACTGATGTACTGGCTCAAAATTCGCTCGCTTCATGTAGGCGTGGACATCTGAGATTGAGCTGTTCCAAGGATCCAAAAAGGCAAACCTGGAGTAGGCCAAATAACTCGGAATTCCTGTAGCCAGTACAGGTATTTTCAGCTTCAAACACGAAGTAAGTCGATTGGCACTTTTTGCATAGGTGAAGGGATTCTCATCAACAGGCAGTAAGCAGCAATCGTGTAGTACTGCTAACTTCTCAAAATTTCTAGCATTCCAACTGGCGTAGTATATTGGAAATTCTGATCGTTGCGAAAAATATGAGAGAGACCGCCGAGAATTACTTAATATGGTTAAGGAAATGGGGCTTTCAGCATTCCAAGTATTAAGCACATCCAAGATACCTTCCACAGCACTTATTCCACTCCTTGCGAAGTTTCCCCCGCTATTTCCGAACCACAGAAATTTGGTTCGACCACTACTGGCGAGCTGCAAGTTAAGAATCAGCGTTCGAAAGTCGCTAAGCGACTGCAAAAAAAACGGTCTTCTGACGGTGGATAAACTTCTGTCAACGAAATCTTCTACAACCGTTATTCTAACCTCTGTCGATACTCTTAATCCAATCTGCTCCGCAAGAAATTCGCTTGAGCAAGTAACAAGGTCAGCTTTCGTCAGCGCATCTTTAAGTTCCAACGCTCTAAGTTTTGCAGCGCTGGATGCTACATCGAAATAGAAGAAATTATCACAAATATCAAGAACTATTTTAGTACCGTTTTCTTGCTTTAGATTGAGGGCGTGCTCAATCGAAGCGTTATCATAGCGCTTACTCAGAACCAAAACATCACATACTCTTGGCTCAAATTGTACGCTTACGTCCAAACCTTGCGCCTTTAACCGATTTACTACATCAAAACACCGAATCCTTTGACTCGCCAAATTTAAGTCATCAGTGCTTGGCCAAAATACAATTTTTCTTTTCATCGTTTCATTTTTCTTAGTTTGTAATCCAGACAAAACGAGATCAAAATAGTGGTAAACAAGAAGTACAATGTATGTCCAATCGCTACTCCCTCAAGTCCGTAAAACTGAAAAAATAGCAATTTTACAACGATGCCCCCAAAGAACGAAGTTATTCCAATCAGGGAGGGGAGAAGCGTGCTTCCCAATCCATATAATATTGCAACTGGCAAGGTACCGTATGTGGAAGTGAATATTGAGCCAAATAGCAAACATGTAACAAGGAAAATTCTCGAGGATGACGCATCCTCAGTCAGTAGCACCAAACCAATAATCATCTCAATCGGTTCCCTTAAACATAATACTAAGGAGAAAACCACAATTGAAGCTATTAGACTGTGGATAAGTGTTTGGCTCAGCTCTATTCTGACATTGGAGAAATCTTTTTCTGCTATGAGCCTATTGTAGTGTGGAACATCAGTGCTAAACCAAGACTTCTGTATTATACGGCCAATAGTTGAGATTATCATCATGCTAATCGAGTAGATGCTTACATTACCCGCTCCACTAGACGAGATTATTACATTGTCCACGATGGAGTTGTTTTTTGTAACTGCGCCGAGGATGAATACTGGGAGCATTTGCCTCCAAGCTTGCTCTTTTGACGAGAAGGCTTCAAGATTTAGTTTTGGAAAGCCTATGAACACTAGCGCTGCTACGCTAATTAATATCGACCTTAGCAGAATGAGGTATATTATCGTTGAGAAATCTGTGTCGCTTCTCATTGAGTAAATGAATGCGAAATGAATGAAGGAAGTAACCATGTAAATTGACTCTACGAGCAGGAAGCGGTCACGCGAACGAGCATATATCAACATAGGCAGGGCAAATAGCTCGAAAATAGCAGCGATCATCAAAACAGACGTATATTCCGATATTTTTTTTGTAATTTCATTGGAATAGCTTGTGTAAATCAGCTCCACAAGTTCTTCAATGAGTGGCAGCGAGCATAACGAAAGCAAGCATAGCAAAGCAACAGATGTTCCAAGCGCTCCATATTTTCTTGAAAGCTGAACTTGATCAGTTATCTTACTCAGGGTGCCAATCCAAACGTTCATTATTGGAGTCGATAAAATGGCAAAAAAGGTTAAAGGAATCGCTTGAGATAAGAAATATATATCGGTGTCAATCCCTACACCGAATTTACGCGTAATCATCAAAATAGCGCCGATACCACTTAAGACTTGAAGCGCGACAATCGCGCTAAGAAGCAACCGTTTCTGTTTATTCAATTTGATCATCGCTTTCGTAGTGCATCGAAATCTCGCAATTGCACGATCAATTCAGCCAAGTCGTCGACAGCGATCATATTGGGCCCATCACTGGGTGCGTTATCGGGATCCTGGTGCGTCTCTATGAACACGCCTGAGACACCTACTGCGCAAGCAGCCCGCGCAAGGGCCGAAACAAATTTGCGCTCCCCACCGGAAGAGATACCATGCGCACCAGGTTGCTGTACAGAATGAGTAGCATCAAATACCACTGGATAGCCGGTTTCTGCCATGGTCTCTAAAGCTCGGAAGTCGTTTACCAGAGTGTTATAACCAAATGAAGTACCGCGTTCGCACAGCAAGATCTGTAGATTCCCCGTGCTTGCGACTTTTTCCGCAACTCTGTTCATTTCCCACGGCGCAAGAAACTGCCCCTTTTTAACGTTGACCGGCTTTCCTGTGGCACCAGCGGCCAACAGCAAATCAGTCTGTCGAGACAGGAATGCAGGAATTTGGATAGCGTCAACAATCTCGCCCGCGAGTGCACATTGCACCACCTCATGAACATCTGTGATAACAGGGCATCCAAAGGTTTTTCGAACCTCACTCAAGATTTGTAGCCCATTCTCAATTCCAATGCCGCGCTTAGATTTAATTGAAGAACGATTTGCTTTGTCAAAGCTGGCTTTAAAAACAAATTTGGACCTTGAGGCAGCACAAGCTTCTGTAATGCGTTCAGCCATCATCATCGCATGATCGCGATTTTCTAGCTGGCAAGGGCCTAAGATGAAGGAAACTGGTTGTTTTTCACCGAATGGCACATTTCCGATCATCACTGTCTTTTTTGGCTGCATTGTGCGATAGCTCTCTTAGTTAAAGCGGTTAGATTGCGCTTGTGGGCTCATGTTGAGAAATGAGTTTCTATTTCATGTGACGGGTGCGCTCTATATATACAATTTTTGATTCTTCAGAGGAATTGCATACGTTCCTTTTAAATATTTCGCTTGCTGCAGACTGCTTCCTTTTTCTAGATGCTATCCACGACAGGCTTGAGTCAAATATTTATGGTTTAGTAAATGAATAATTGGCTTTTTCAAAGAGAACGACCCTCACGCAGCTGCTAACCGTAATAGATCATGAATGTGCAGAATACCAAGAAGTTTATTCTGGGCATCCACTACCAATATTGCATTTATTCTTTTTGAATTCATTATACTCAATGTTTCGATGGCAAATGCATCGGGCGCTACAGTCACAGGAGTTTTATTTGCGATCTCGCCTGCAGTTGCGCTCATCAGTATGCCCATATGGCGTCGCAAGTCTCCGTCACTTATTACACCCATCAAAGTGCCATCCTTGATTACAGCGGCGATACCAAACCCCTTGGATGTCATCGTAACAAGGGCAATTTGCATCGAGGTATGGTGATCGACGACAGGCAATGCATCGCCTTGGTGCATTAGTTGCTCGACCCTTGTCAATTTTGCACCCAGGCTACCAGCGGGGTGAAGCAATTTGAAGTTTTCTGGCTGGAAGCCACGTTGCTCCATCAGTGCGACGGCCAATGCATCTCCAAGAGCTAGTGCGAGAGTGGTTGATGTGGTCGGCGCTAGTCCTATTGAGCAGGCTTCGGGCGCTCTTATCAGCACTAATTTGTAATCAGATGCACGCATCAAGGTACTGTCGGGATTGGATGAGATTGCAATTAGTAAAATGCCAAGTCTACGGGTGTGATTTACTATTCCACTCAGCTCAGATGTTTCGCCAGAATTCGAGATTATCAAACATATATCTGCAGCCGTCACCATACCAAGATCACCATGATTTGCCTCAGTTGCGTGCACGAAGCTTGCTGGCGTGCCAGTGCTGGCTAAAGTTGCTGCAATCTTCTTTGCAATATGACCAGACTTTCCCACACCTGAAACAATGACTCGCCCCCTTGTTTGCAGAATAGCGTGAACTGCACTTGTAAAATCTCGTGGTAATTTTCGCGCCATAGCATATAGTGCGTCCGCTTCTATTGATATCACGCGCGATGCAGTTTCACTTACGGATTTATCGCTATTAGGCATCATTACTTATCGCTATGAATTCCTCGACGCTTATTAAATTCAGAATTTTTCTTCGATGTCTTTCAAGATCTTCATATTTATCAATTGGGCCACTCCATAATTCCTGAGCGCCTTTTTCAATCCATCCTACGCCCCAGTCTGTATCAACTACAAACATTCTTAAATTTCTAGAATTTTTTCGATGCCATGCATACCCTTTCCAACTTGTTCCATTCCATGCAGGGTATTTGCCATCTACTTCATAAGTTTCCCGCGCATGAAACGCTGTTGGTGGATTCATATCATGAAGCAGGATCGCACCATTTTCATTTAGATGATTTAATGAGTTACGTATGTCTCTTTCAACTTGCTCACCCGTGTGCAAACCATCTATGAATATTAGATCAAATGTTTGGTTGCATTGACTGAAATACTCATCGGAGGTAATTTGATGGTCGGCGCCTGCGTTTGGGTCTGGATCAACAGAAACCTTTTCTTTAGCAGACACCGCGTTGTGCATAGCAGACTTACGCCGAACGCCAATTTCTAAGTACGAAGTATAACCGCGGAGTTCCATGAGGTGATTAGTTATGCTGATCCTATCAGCAGAGTGAATGCCATGCGAAAAGCGATAATATCCGCTTTCACCATTCAATCGACGAGACCGGATTATCTTATTTTTCTGGTATTTTAATGTCTTGATTAGGTCGGCAATTTGCATTTTTTCTCCTTTGGCTCACGTTGCGAGACTTGAATGTGTAGTGATGTCAATTCATGTCATCTTAGTACCAACTTTTTAACTCAGATGATCGGATTAACTGTAGCATTCCATGATAGAATTTTGCCGTAAATTTACAGATTGGTCAGTGACGAGACCAAGTCTGTCTTCTCCCAACTAAAGCCACCATCTTCGGTCGCGGCGCGCCCAAAGTGCCCGTAGGCAGACGTGCGGGCGTATATCGCCTTGTTAAGCCCGAGATGTTCCCTGATGCCCCTCGGCGTCAGATCCATCGCAGTCATAACTGCCCGCTCAATTGCGCGAGCGTCAACTTTGCCGGTGCCGTGGGTATCGACATAAATTGAGAGCGGCTTAGCGACCCCGATCGCATAAGAAAGCTGAAGAGTGCAGCGGTCAGCGAGACCCGCAGCGACCACATTCTTAGCCAGATAGCGAGCAGCGTAGGCCGCTGAGCGGTCAACTTTGGTCGGGTCCTTCCCAGAAAACGCGCCGCCGCCATGAGGCGCCGCTCCACCGTAGGTGTCCACGATGATCTTACGGCCCGTCAGGCCAGCGTCTCCATCGGGGCCACCGATCACAAACTTACCTGTCGGGTTCACCCACCACTCTGTCTTTGCGGTAATCCAACCCGATGGCAGAACTTCTCTGATATCGGGCTCCACGATGGCACGGATGTCATCGCTCGTCTGTGCCTCATCTAGATGCTGCGTCGACAAGACGATCGACGTGACCTCAACCGGTTTGCCGTCTTCATAACGAAGTGAAAGCTGGGACTTTGCGTCGGGCCCAAGTGTTGGCTCTTTTCCAGATTTGCGAGCCTCTGCTAGCCTCCGTAGGATCGCGTGAGAATATTGGATGGGGGCCGGCATCAATTCTGGGGTCTCGCGGCAGGCGTAACCAAACATGATGCCCTGGTCGCCAGCGCCATCGCGATCGACGCCCTGAGCGATGTGCGCAGACTGTTCGTGAAGTAGATTGTGAACCTTCAGAGTATTCCAGTGGAACTTTTCCTGCTCATACCCAATGTCCCGCACGCAGTCGCGCACGATGCCCTCGACCCTCTCGAGCATTGACTTAGTGGCGGCCTCCGTTGAAAGACCCACCTCGCCTCCCACAACAACTGTGTTCGTGGTCGCAAAGGTTTCGCACGCGACGCGAGCATTCGGCTCCTCCGTCAGGAATGCATCCAGAACTGCGTCAGAGATCCTGTCACACACCTTGTCGGGGTGACCCTCAGAGACAGACTCAGAGGTAAAAATGTAGTCGCTGCGAGACATTGAAACTTCTTTCGATCAGTAGCGGTAGTGTTCCGATTTGAACGGGCCATCCACCGTGACACCGATGTAGTCGGCCTGTTCCTTGCGCAGTTCGGTCAGTTTGACGCCGATCTTTTTCAGGTGCAGGCGGGCGACTTTTTCATCCAGTGCCTTGGGCAGGATATAGACGCCGGGGACGTAGTCTTGGCCTTTGGTCCAAAGTTCGATCTGGGCCAGAACCTGATTGGTGAAGGAGGCCGACATCACAAAGGACGGGTGACCCGTGGCGTTGCCAAGGTTCAACAGGCGGCCTTCGGAGAGCAGGATCAGACGGCTGCCCGAGGGCATCTCGATCATATCCACCTGTTCTTTGATGTTGGTCCACTTGTGGTTGCGAAGGCTGGCGACCTGAATTTCGTTGTCGAAGTGGCCGATGTTGCCGACGATGGCCATGTCCTTCATCTCGCGCATATGCTCGATGCGGATGACGTCGCGGTTGCCGGTGGTGGTGATGAAGATGTCGGCGCTGGCGACTTCGTCTTCCAAGAGGGTAACTTCATAGCCGTCCATCGCGGCCTGCAGGGCGCAGATCGGGTCCACTTCGGTGACCTTCACGCGGGCACCTGCGCCACGGAGGGAGGCGGCGGAGCCTTTGCCCACGTCGCCATAACCGCAGACCACGGCGACCTTGCCGGCCATCATGGTGTCGGTGGCACGGCGGATGCCGTCGACCAGCGATTCCTTGCAGCCGTATTTGTTGTCAAACTTGGACTTGGTCACAGAGTCATTCACGTTGATCGCCGGGAAGGGCAATTGACCCGACTTGTGCAGATCATAAAGGCGATGGACGCCCGTGGTGGTTTCCTCGGACACGCCTTTGATGGCGGCCTTGGTTTTGGTGAAGAAACCGGGGGTTTCTTTCATGCGCTTGTAGATCTGCTTTTTGATGACCTCTTCCTCTTCCGACTGCGGAACGGGGATGATGTCTTCACCAGCTTCGGCGCGTGCGCCGAGAAGAACGTAAAGCGTGGCGTCGCCGCCATCATCGAGGATCATGTTTGCGCCTTCGGGGAACATGAAGGATTTGTCGAGGTAATCCCAATGCTCGGTCAGGGTCTGGCCCTTGATCGCGAAGACCGGGATGCCAGCGGCGGCAATGGCGGCGGCGGCGTGGTCTTGGGTTGAGAAGATGTTGCACGAGGCCCAGCGCACATCGGCCCCAAGGGCTGTCAGCGTTTCAATCAACGCGGCGGTCTGGATGGTCATGTGGAGCGAGCCCACGATCCGCGCGCCCTTGAGCGGCTTCGTGGTGCCAAACTCTTCGCGGCAGGCCATCAGGCCCGGCATTTCGGTTTCGGCGATGGTCAGTTCTTTGCGGCCGAAGTCAGCCAATCCAATGTCTTTGACGATATAATCCATAAGGATTTGCAGTCTTTCTCTGGAGGTTTGGATTTTGCAGCGCGATGTCTAGGAGCTATAGCGCCCAAGGACTTCGATAGAAGGTTCGTAGGATTTCTTGGATTTCTTTGTGAGAGCACTCAAAACGAAGCTCATCACACACTGAATTGGAGCCTTTTTACGGCGTCGGAAAATTCATTCCCACGCCCAAACGCCCGATAAGATAGACCAAACTTGTGACCATCCGACATCTTACTAACGAAGCGACAGCTCCGCCTCGACCCGGGCGAGCTCAAACTGCAACTCAGAGTGCGTCGCGCTGCCCTCCGTCAGATCGACCAGCACTTCAAGAAGGATCGCCCTCGCAATCTGCAAGTCTCCGTCAGACACAGAGGACAGCGAAACTGAGCGAAATTGCGACAGTGCAGACGATTGCGCGGCGCCGAACTGTCCAACGCCATTTATTGCGCTGGGCCCATCGGCGACGGCGGCAGAGCTGGGCGCGCTTCCGCCCTGAGAGCCAGACGTTGGCGGAGCACCGCCGCCGGAGGTGGGCGGCTGAGGCGTCGATGGAGGCGGCGGCGGCGGCGGCAAGATTACAGAGATGCCGCCGGGATTGACCACATTAACCTGCCCCGCCGCAACTGTATTGGGCAGGAGAGGGAGGGAGATGCTGAACACCATCGCACAGCGCAGAAGTGGCGACAGGGCCTGGCTTCGAATTTTGCGTGACATCATCTCTTCCTCCATGGCTCAAGTGCAAGGCTGAGGGCAACAATCACGCGACCGCTCTCGCTGTGACGATGAGTTGCGTCTGCGTAAGTCAACGACATCGATGCAGCTCCCCACCGCTTTGGGAAGTAAACGGCGCCAAGCTGCAGCTCATCACCGAGCCAACCAACGCCCATTGAAAGCTGCCCCGTCACGCCAACCCCGACGGAGGCGAAGGCGCCGGGGTCGCGGTCAACACCCGACACTGCGCTGCCAAAACCCACCGTGGCATTTACTGGGTAGACTTGACCATCGATCGTCACGTCACTGACCTGAGAGTAGGCGGCGTAGTAGTTTCTAGGGAGTTCACGAGTGCTCCCCCAACCCGCGAGGTTGCCGACGCCCGCCGATAATGAGGCGCTCGTCGAGCCAGGCAAGCCGGAGACTGCGCGGTGGAGCTTAAGGCCGACGTTGCCCTCATCACCAAATGTCCCGTCCCCCCAGAATGACGTGCTGACGCTGGTGATGCCGACGACCACCTCGACCCCGACGCCACTTACTGGGTCGCCCAGTCCAAGACCGATCGCAATCGATCCGTCGTCGTCGTCCTGCACTCCGGTGTTACGGTCTTGGCTGGTGTACGCCACCGAACCAAAGGCGCGCCCACCTGATGCACCGAAGCCGCTGGGAACTCCGACCGAAACGGGTTTGCGGTCTGGTTGCGTGAACTTACGAAGAGCCGTCAAATAACGCGACCCCGCATCTTCGGCAGAGGCGGGTGCTGTCGGTAACATCGCAATGCAGAGCGCGACCGTTGCGAGACTTGCCAGCAGGCGCGTTAGGTGAGGTGTTTTTGGCGGCATGTTTATGTCGTGCCCTTCGGTGAGGAACCTGAGTGTGCGTCTGTCGCGTAGCGTCAGAAGCTAAAGACCAGAGCCTGACGTCCGTCGTCGTAGGCTTGTTCCGGCGCCGCGTTGAGAGGATAGCCGTAGGGGTACAACCGGCCCTCAGTAAGTTCGATAAAGGTGTCTTGGTCATCTACCAAATCTTCGAGCGTCCCAACGAAGAAGCCCTCGAAGTCATTGTTGAGCCCAAAGCGCAGCACCTCAGAGCGATCCTCTCCCTCTAGTAGTGATGCGACGTTTAGGTATACCCCGGCCCATGAGTAGCCTGATGGAAGTTCTTCCAGTCCTGGATGAGAGAACGTGTTTCCGGAAACGTCGACCGGATTGAACTCACGATCAATCAGTGTGCGGCTGAGCATTATCCCGGCAGTTGCCCCCGGAGGTACTGAGCCGTCGCGCGTGAGCCAATCCCAGGACAGTGTATTGCCCTCGATCTCAACTCCGTCGACGCCGCCCTGAATGAGGATGAGAGACCTGATGTCGCCGTCATTCATAACTTGGCCGATGTCGCCCTCAATGAGGTTGCCATCTATGATGAGGCCAGACGAAGCGCTCTCATCCTCGGTGGACCAGACCACTCCCCCCATGATGCCTGACTTGTGACGGCTCGTTCCCGAGATGCTGTCGAGGTAGCCGGATGGGTCGGCGTTGATGGACAGAGCAAAGGTGTTGCCGGAAATCGTGATGTCGCTGAAGTTGTTGAGGGTGCTGCCCTCATCCCAAACCTGAATACCACCGCTGTTGAACAGACCGAGGTTGTCAGAGAATGTGACGCCGTCATTGACGCCCTTCAATTCGAGCCAGTAGTTCCGGCCAAAGAAGGGACCGCCGCCGCCATTTCCTCCGTAACCGTAGCCTCCGTATCCGTAGCCGTAGCCGTATCCACCGTCGTTGCCGTAGCCATATCCGTAGCCGGAGCCAGAACCTCCGTATCCACTGTCGTTGCCGTAGCCATATCCGTAGCCGGAGCCAGAACCTCCGTATCCGTAACCGTAGCCAGTGTCGGTGCCATAACCGTAGCCGTAGCCGTAGCCGCTACCAACACCCCCAAGAAGGCCATCAAAATTGGCGCCGCCGGCGTGCATCCCGTGGTAGAAAAAGTTGTTTTCAAGCGTCACAGAAGTGAGGTCTTCGAGGTAGAGGTGTGCTGCACCAGGGCGCCAGAACACGTTGCCGGAGATCGAGCTGTCGGCGAGGCCAGTGAGGTAGAGTGATCCGCCGTTGCTGCTTGAGGTGCTCACGCCCCCGATCAGGTTGCCCTCAATGCGCCAACCGGATGAAGCATCGCCCGTCATGGCGCCGCTTTCTTGGTCCAGCACGTAGTCTGCGTCAGCGAAGCGAATGGAGCCTGCGGCGTGGCCGGTCAGGTATGAGTTCAGAAGGGCGAAGTCGTTGATGTTCGGAACACCCGTCGCAAATCCGAGGCCGCCCTCAGCATTGTGCAAACGAAGGCCGTCGAGCGTCACGCCGCTGGCAGCGATCGTGATTTTGCCAGAAATCCAGCTCTCATCTAGGTCTCGCGGGCTGGCGGATGTATCAAATTTGACGAGGTCGTCGCGGATCTCCTGCGCGATGTCTGCGCGGTGGGTCTCCTCAGTGATGTTTGCGCCAGAACTGTCGGCAAGCACTATATCATCATAAAATTCGACAAAACTCTCGTCTTCCGAAAGGCGATGAACTGCCTCTCCAAAGTTGGCGCCGAGGAGTGTCACGTTGTCGACATTCAATGTCACGTCAAAGTCATGGCGACCTGAGGGCATGTATACGACGTCACCAACATCGAGCTCGCTAAAGAAGTCCTGCGCCTCGTCGTCATTCATTCCGTTTGGTAGGACCCAAAACTTTACGTTCGCCGCTATCTCGTAGGTTTTTCCGTCGATGCCGGTGATCTCCACAGTGCCGACACCGTCGTCGGCAATGTTAACGGCACCGTCAGTGGGGCCGAGGGCTTGATAGGTCGCGAGGTCAACGCTCAGAGTTTGGCCATCGGCGAGACGAATGGTCTTGTTCGCCACATTCTCTACTTTGACACTCACACCGCCGCGATAGAAGGTCGCCGTGTTGTCCTCCAACGATACTGTAATGGGGCCTGTGGCATTGCCGGAGAAGCTGACGACGTTGCCGAGCTCTACCTTGCTAAAGACGAACCCTGACAGAGCGTCATCTAAGTCCTCAAGGTCGCTCCCGTTGATGGCATTCACGAGATTTGAGGGCCCTGAAAATGCTGACGAGTCTTCCAAACTTGTCGCGGACTGCACTGCTGAGTTTGCAGCGACGATCGCATTCGTGATGGCGTCAGAATACAGGTTTACGAAGTCGTCAGGCAAACCAACAGCCTCACTCGCTGCGGCAGTGAATATGTCGCGAATGGTATCAGCGTTTGTGAAATCCAAAGGGGCGTCTGGAGTTGCAGTCCTTACAGCGTCGGTAACTGCCGCGGCCGCGAGGCGATATGCCTCCGATGCGTCGATGCCCCCACTCTTAAGGGCGGCGGCGATGGCGCGAATGGTTCCCATCACCATGTGGGAAGACTTTTCCACCTCGAGGGCTGCTTCAGCTAATGCTTGATCGGCGCCGGGAGCGAGAGCGAAGGGATTGAACGTCAGCAAGTCCACTCCCTCAGGGAGCCCAAGGTTAGCAGCGATTTGTGCTGGCGTGAGGCCAGTCTCAACAACCAGCGTGGTAAGTGGAGATATCACGGTGCTGCCAGAAGGCGCTTTCAGGGTAATTCCGGGCGTCGCAAGGCCTGTGGAGCCGTCGATTGTGTTCGCGTCTGTTGTGACAACAATCTGAGCGCCCTCAACCGTCACATCCAACTGAAACTCGCCATTTGCGTCGGTGAGTTGGCCGGGTTCAGTCCCCTGATCCCAGACGCCGTCGCGGTCGTAGTCGGCGAATGCAAAGGCTCCCTCAAGTAGACCCTTTAGTGCAACCCCACCGATCTGGTCGGTCTGCCCCCCACCCCCTCCGTCACCATTACCGCCGCAAGCGGCGAGGCCGAGGCTGGCAATGCTCAACGTCATGCCCGTCGGAGCACGACGAGCAATCCTCTCAAACAGGGAGAGGAGGGGGTCGGGACGAGCTGCTAATTGACTTTCGGGCACTGCGGGCAAAACAGCTTGCGCGGCATCGGATGGCACGATCTGAGGGGCGTTCATAGTCATGTCTCCCAAGATTGTTTGTGTAACTTTGAGGCTGATTGGCATTCGGAAAATCCGCCGGCGCTACGCTTAATCGCGCAGCGCTAGCTCCTGGACCCGCGCAACGGGCTGCCAGATATAGTCAAGGACGCTGCGTTTTCCTGACACGACATCCACCGTTGCAGACATGCCGGGTAGGAGGCGTGCAGTGCCACCGGCGCCGTCATCGGGTAGTGTGCCATTAAGCGCCACTTCGATCGTGTAGTGTCGCAGCGCGGGATTTGATGGGTCCGGAATTGTGTCTGCACTGATGCGGGTCACCATGCCATCAGCGTGGCCATACCTTGACGCATCATAGGCATCGAAGCGGACACGAGCGGCGTCGCCGAGCGCTATAGACGAAATGTCGCGGGGCTCCATCTTCACCTCAACGACGAGATCCTCACCCGTCGGAACGATCTCCAGGAGTGCGGCACCCGAACTCACGTAGCCGCCAGTGGTGCGTATGCTCAGGCGGCTCACAATGCCATCAACTGGCGCCCTAATCTGAGTGCGGCTCACTCTTTCGCGCAGGAGCGGCAGCGTCTGCTCAATTTCAGCAAGCTCGGAAAGCACCGCGGCGAGGTCTTCCTGTGCCCGCAAAATCTGTGCCTGAAGCCTATTGTCGCGCTCTCCCGCAACTTCGCGAATTGCGGCCTCCGCCTGAACTGCGGAGCTGAGGGCAGCCGCCTCCGCAGCACGCGCATCCTCCTGGCTTAGCTCCAACTCAAGAACGCGCTGAGCTGGCGCGAGCTTTTCTGCACGAAGTGGCGCAAGGCTTGCCAATTGGGCGTCGATCAAGGCACCGCGCCGTGCAGCCGCCTGCTGCGCAGCTGTGGCGCCTGCGAGTGCCTGCTGCCGTTGCTCCAATTGCTCATCCAAAACTTGCAATGCACCCAACAACTCAGAGCGCCGAGCTGCGTGAAGTTCGGTCTCGCTGGCGGCGATCTGCGGCGCGGCAGCCGCAAGATCGGCCGGTACAACAAAATCATCATCTGAGAGCTCTGCGCGAAGGCGAAGCTCTCGGATAAGGGCTGCACTTTGACGTTGAAGAAGTCGGTTCAACTCGCTCTCGGCATCAACTGGGTCCAACTCAAAGAGCATGTCGCCCTGTCTCACGACAGTGTTTTCTTCGACATGGCGGCGCAACAGAACTCCAGCCTCGCCCGCCTGAACCACTTGATTTTGTTCCGCTGCGATGAGGCGACCCTCACCTCGCGTGATATTGTCCAACTCCGTCAGAGCCGCCCAAATCACAAAGGTCGGCAGGAGGGCCGCAATTGCTATGACAATCGCGAAGTCTTTCCTCGATGGCTGTCTGGCAAGTTCGCGCGACAGTTGCTCAAAGTTCTGAGCGCCGTCGTTCACGCGACGACACCCAACTTGTCTGGCGTGGTGTCGGCAATAATGCGACCTGCGTCCAACACCAAAACTCTGTCAACGAGCGCAAGGACTGCGCTTCGGTGGGTCACAATGATGGCAGTACGGCCTGAAATCCACGGCGCAAGTCGCCCAAGGAGTGCCTGCTCACTTGCCACGTCCATCGCGCTCGTGGGCTCATCCAAGACGAGTATCTGCGGGTCGCAGAGGACTGCACGAGCCAGGCAGACCGCCTGTCGCTGACCTCCAGACAGTCCATCGCCTCGCTCCCCCACAACCGTCGCAAGCCCCGACGGATGACGCGATAGTGCCTCATCCAGGCCAGAAAGGCGAGCTGCGGCCAAAACTTGAGCGTCACTTGCCTCGCGACTACCGCCCTGAATGTTATCGCGAATGCTGCCAGCAAAGAGCCAGCTGTCTTGGAGCATAACACCACGGTTGCGACGCAAGTCAGCAGGATCGATGTGAGATAGCGCTGCACCATCGATTTCGATCACGCCGCTGGTCGGCTCTAACGCTCCGGCGAGAAGTCGCGCAAGGGTCGACTTTCCGGAGCCCATCCGACCAACCAGTGCAACTTTTTGTCCCGCCGGAATGACCAACGATAAATCTTGTAGGACCTGCGATGCTGAGCCCTCATAGCTGTAACCAACGCCCCGCAATCGCAGCTCACCACGCATCCGTGGCAGGCTAATTCTCGGCACCGCGCCGTCCTCACCCTGAGCTGTGGCGGACGCAGCTTCTGTTTCCTGCATCAGCCTCTCAATCGAGCGGTAAGATTGAAGTGCGGCGTTGTAACGCGACAGTGCGGACGCGATTTGGGACAGTGGCGCAAGGGCGCGCCCCGTCAAAATGACCGCCGCAATCATGGCACCCATCGTGATGACATCGTCGCGAATGAGCAAAGTGCCTATGAATACGGTCACGACTTGTGCTCCCTGCTGCACCGAGGCGGCAGAGTTCACTGCAAACTGAGAAAGCACGCGACTACGAAGACCAAGATCAGACTGCGTTTGAGCTGCAGCCTCGAACCTCGACCGCATAAGGCCGCCCAAACCAGCCACACGCAGGGTTTCGAGGCCGGTAAGCGTTTCAACCAGAACCGACTGCTTGCTCATGGCAGTCTGCATACTATCCGCAGAAAGGCGCGCCAGAAGGGGTTGAATTGCTAAACTCGTCCCTATCACGAGAGGCACAGCAATGAGAGGCACCCATGCCAGCGGCCCAGCGAGGAGCCAAATGACCCAGACGAACAAGAAGACAAAGGGCAGATCGACAAGCGCCACAAGAGAGGCGGAGGTGAAGAACTCACGAAGAGTATCAAATTCTCTAATGATACTCGCAAGGGCGCCAGAGCGACGGCGCGATCCATCCGGCGTCAAGAGTAGCAGTCTGTCGAATATCAACCTGGCGAGGTACTCATCCGCGCGCATACTCGCCAAGTCCATACTCCGAGCGCGGAGGGTCTTTATGGCAAAATCAAAGACCATCGCGATGACGACGCCAATGGTAAGCGCAATGAGTGACTCGATCGCCTCATTGGGAACAATGCGGTCATAGACCACCATCACAAAGAGTGATGTAGACAGACCAAGGACGTTGCTTACTGCGGCCGCGAGCACGACTTGGCCGTACATGCCCTTACTACGGCCAAAGGCGTCCCATAGCCACCAACCGGGGCGCCGTGTCGTAGAACCTTGCTCTGTGGAGCGCGGCGCAGAGGGCCGGGCGAGAATAACATATGAGCTTAGGTGATCCTGCAGTCGGTTAGGATGCAAATCTAGCCTTACGGGCCGATCAGCATCAAATCCCAACAACTCACACCCTCGTCCATCGGCAGCAGGACGCAGCAAGTGAGCCTGCTGCTGTGCATCGAAGCCGATGACTGTGCCGTGTCCTGGGCCATAGTTTTCCCAGACTAGTGGACCGAATTCAGCCGCAAATCCGAGCCTGCGAAGGGCCAAGACGGCCGCCGAAATGTCAAAATCTTTCTGCACCACACCCGTTAAATCGCAGATGGAAGAGGGTGCACGCGCTTGGCCATGCTCTCGCAATAAAGCTTCGACTGCCAAGAGCAGCGCCGGCATAGGCTGACGAGAGGTCGTCACATCCATCACTGTCCGGACACCACTTCCTTAGCGGGATGTCCTTTGGAGGATGCTGTCTCCAACATTATTGCGCGGCTCAATAATCCCAACTCTGCGGCGAGCCGCGCCTCTAAGAGATAGAGCGCAGCTCTATCTTCTATGACTTGCTCCGCCGCGGAATGGGCAGACATTTCAAGCTCAACCTTTGCGGCGATGTCTTTGTCTCCGGCGGCGTCTCTAAGCTCTGCGACGCGGAGCTCCTCTTTAACACGCAACTCTGAAGCCTTGCTAAGCTCTAGAACAGACAATCCTGCCCTTAGCGCAGCTCTCTGCGCAGCGACGGACGCGCGTGTCTCTGACTGTGCCGCCCTCAGCTGAGCTTCCGCAGCTTTCCTTCGTGCCAAGGCGGCAGATAGTTGAGACTTGCGCTTGCCGCCCTCAAAAAACGAGTATCGTAGTTCTAGACCGACGCCAATCGTGGGGCCGTCTTCAGGGTCCATCGGAGAGCGTGCAGTGGCTTGCATGGCGACCTGTGGACTAAAGGCCGCACGAGCACGACGCTCCGTTGCTTCAGCCACGACAACCTCGGCGGCTGCGGCTCGCAGGGTTGGCGACAACGGCTGGCCGCCCAGGAGCTCATCACGAAGACTATCGTCGAGGAGTGATGGCGGGAATTTAATCTCCCCAGGCGCACGCTCGAAGGCGCGGCGAAAGTTAGCTTCCGCAGCCGCCCTCTCAGACTTGAGACGGACTGCATTGACCTCAGCGGCAATAGCAGTTCGAGCCAACCTTTCTTTCGTGTCGCTCTCGACAAGACCAGAGGCTATGGCGAGCGCGAGTTGTCCTTGCAGCACTTCCAGTCGAGCAACACTCAACTGAGAATTTTGAATAAGAGCGTCCAGCCTCCAGACGGCGACAACTGCCTCCAATGCCTCGAGTGCGAGTGCGTTTTTGAGCTGCTCTAGCCGTGCACTCGCGACAATAAGTGCACCCGTTGCAGCATCAATTTCGCTGTTTCGAGCGCCGCCGTCGGCGATAACTTGCTCGGCCTGAAGAACCAAACCAAGGCCAAATATATCATCTGACGATGTGCCGCTCTGGCCGCCGATTTGCCCGGATCCAGATAAACTCGGCCGAAGGTTGGATGCTGCGCTCTCAATCTCAGCCTCAGATGCAGCAATTTCAGCAAGGGAAGCATGAGTTCTCGGATCTCTCAGAACTGCATCGTGAAGTTCGGACAAAAGTTCTTTACGGGACGCAAACTCGAGACCATCCAACTTAGCGTCGTCTTCTGGCGACGTGGAGAGCAACTGCCCAACTCTTTGTTCTGCGACATTCTGGTGTTCAGTGGTTGAGGTGCATCCCAGCATCACAGACAAAATGAGCGTCGCAGCATAAGCAGCAGTCGCAGATTTTTTGGGCATGCCATGCCACGCAAGCTGCCGTGAACGTGACATCACCTTACTGAACAAGACACTGCTGCAATTCTGTCCGCGCAAAGAACTGCTCTGGCGTCCGCATTACGAGCGCTTCGGGTAGGATACACCACTTAAACCTCACGCACGCCGGATCGCAGGCACAGCCAAGTTTAGCCGCAACAACAATTGTGTTGAGAGCGCCATGACCTTACCCGACTTATGCCCTAACAAGCGCGCCATTATTCTAAAACTTCTGACCAAACATCATTGAGCGCTTCCTCGCGCGCTGTGCGCAAAGTCGACGTATTCCTACGAAGTGTGCTCAGCCCATTCGGCTGGCCGCCAGCATCTAACGCAATACGTGCCGGGCTATTGCCCGAGATGGGGAACGAAAGACCCAAATTGATGCGATTGCGGTTTTCCGTACTATCGCGCCGCAAAGATACATCGACTTCGATAGACGGGTTGGGTCTGTGGCTCATGCCAACAACAAAGTCCCAATCTCCACGCGCCGTCTCAATGAAAGCCCAAGCTTCGGTATTCAATCCAGTTGAGCGCTCGATCAGCGCCGCCGCACTCTGACTATCCTCTCCAGCAGCTAAAGATAGGCCGAATTGAGATTGCCCAAAGTCATGAACTCCGGAGAGCGATATACCGTTACCTATGGTGTCTAGATGTCCAATGGTGACGCTGCTGTAGATTTCCTGTGATGGCCAAAGATGAACTTTTTCTATGGCGTAGCGTGTTTGTTCGCGACCGACTGAAGAAACCTGAATTTCTCCTGACCAGGTATCCGAAATTGGAAAGTAAGCGCCTGCTGAGACAGCACTATCGCCATCATGTTTGAGCGAGAACTCTGGCAATGCACGCCCTAGACGCCATTCTTCGGCTTCAATCCTGGAGAGATATGAGATTTCATCTGATAGCCAAGTCTCACTTGGGTTTCTCAGCGCGAAAGCGGGAATATGGACCTCGTAAATGGAAAGCCGCCCCAAGATTGGCCTGATCACGAGGCTCGACTGTATCTGAGGCATCTCTGTGAGACGTTCAGAGAGACGTTCACCGTACCTTAGGTCGATCGAAATCTGCGGTACAATATCATCCCGCAAATCTCTGCCATCCAAGACTGCCGAATAGACTTGGCCCGCCGTAAACCGCGTTTCTTGTTCAGTGCTCTCAACTGCGTAGTACGATGAAGATATGGGTGTGGCTTGCCAATCGACGCCAATGCACTTTTCATCACCAAGCAAGACAGCCTGGCTTTTGCCAATGACAAGCTCTAGGTCGTCGCCCCCAGTAACTTCCCCAAAGCGCTCAAGGAGCCCCGATGACCACAAGAGTTCCGCGGAGCCCACCTCAACGGCTTTATCATCACGCAACTCTAGAAGGGGCACCCTTCCCACATTCAAGCGTTCCTGAGGAGTTTCTGGAGACGTTACGAGGGCGATGCGCTCACTTGAGATCGCAACTATCGCTTCAAAGGATCCAGATGCCATTTGGGATTGCGCCGCAGCAACAATACTTGAGAGGTCGCATTGAGCAGACGATGGCCCCGCAGTGGCGAAGAGTGCGGCCACTCTAAGGTAGAGTTGCCTCCCTAGCATTACTGGCCCGACAAGACGTCGAGCGCCAATACCGACGAAGCGATGCTGCCAAGGGCCCTAGAGATGCCCTCCGTAAGTTGCATCGTAGACACTCTGTCCAACTTTGGAGGAACGACAATGACGCTGCCAGGAGGCACTGGCACACTGCTGCTATTGCGACGAAGGTTGACAGGAATGCTCCGTCCGTTCGGGAGGATCATGAAACTACGACGGGGATCAGCAAATCTTGTTAGGCCGCCGGCGTCGTCGACGTAGTCCATCGGGCTGGCACCCTCTCTGTAGAGCGCTGCCAACTCAGAATACACAGCACCGATGACGCGGACGTGTGATGGTCGCTTGGGAACGACAAGACGATCGCCATCCTCAAGAAGCACCAATGTCGCCTCTTCACCGTCGGCGATGTTCACAACCTGGCGACCCGTCGGCCTTGAGCCTTCGAGTTCCTGAGCGAAGCCCAGAACAGCCGCAATTTCCTCATCTCTGCTATTGTCAGACTGCGAGTTAAGCAGCACGCTCTCGCGCAGTTGCTTGGCCAACTCGAAGTTGCTGGCGCGCTCACTTTCAACGAGTGATGAACGCGACAGAACTGCACCGAGGGGATAGGCTGTCTTTGTCAAACCTCCCGCGCGCGCCAGAAGGTCTGCAATGGTATCGCCACGTTCAATAGAGTAGGTGCCAGGGCGCACCACTTCTCCACCAACGGTTACCTCGCCCACCAAAGCGTCATTTATAAGAGGCTGCACAAGAACACCGAATATACCATTAAGCGCTACTGTAGATGGATCAACCCGAGTGCTGTCGATTGTTCTTTCCGCCGCCAAGCTGAGTACACCGCCGTCGACCTTATACTGTCGCAAAATGATCGCGGAAGCGTCACCGGAGGGTAGGACGCCACCTGCCGCAAAGAGAATATCAGCCAAAGTCGTGCGCCCCGATACAGGGTATGCTCCGGGCTCTGACACTTCACCACGCACCAATCGTGTATCTGAAGCTAGTCGCCTGTAAATCTTGTCGTCAATTGCGGCATTCTCACCGATTTCTTCAGTGGATAGATTAACCACTGCCTCGTCTACAGCGCCCTGGAGGTTTGACGACAAGAATTGTCTAGAAAACAGGTGTAGTCTAGTCGCTCGCTCTGGTTTGAAATTTAGCAGACTGTTGTTAGCATTTGCGGAAAAGCCAACCGATCTGAGGGATCCATCCTGTCCTTCAATGAGAGCGTAGCTTTCGTAGATTTTGTTTCGGGCCATGACGATAACGAAACGGTCAATTAGGCCGGCTTCCACGCCTGGAGGTACAAGCGCTACGAGGAGGCCGTCAACAAACACTTGGGACGGCGCAGCCACAACAATATTGTCCGCAATAGATTTCTCGAGCGCAGATAGACCTGCGTTTCCTGTGCCAGACACAGATCGCAGCATGGCCTCGACTTGACCCAATGATGGTACAAGGATTTTCGAACCGGGTACCAAGATGGGGTCGTCCATGCCACTCTGAATTGCCTTGATCGGTACAAGTCTAAAGGGCTCTGGCCCGTTGCCGCGGGGAGTTAATAGGACGACAAAGTCGCCATCAGCTTCTGGTGCAAGAACAGCGCCACCCTTGAGCACGGAAGAGAGCTTCAAACCGGCCACGAATGCTTGACTGAATGGTTCTATCACTGCGCCAAACACCGAAACATCACCCTGCGTCATGGCTTTGACCATTCCAACGCGCAGAGCCTCGCCGCTTTTGATTTGCGTGCTGTCTGGATCCGTGACGACGACGCTAACCGGCAAGCCATCCTGAGCAAAGAAGACACGTTCTAGAGGCAGTCCCTGCGGCACTAGCGACAGTCCAGAAAGTTTGAGCGCCTCAGAAACGCTGATGCTTTCCTGCCCCTGAGGCAGCTCAAAGATGCCATACCTCGGCACGACGCCGGCCAATGCAATGCTACCGCTCGATGGGGGAACAAAGACCCTGTCGCCCTCCGCTAAGAGAGGCTCCCGAAACTCAGGGTCTCCCAGCAAAAGCCCGTAGAGATCGATTTCACGAGCGGGCTGCTCCTGAGACAGGATGCGAATGCGTCTGAGCGATGCGTCTGGTTGTAGCCCGCCAGAACGCGCGAGCGCGATGCTGAGCGGAGTATAAGCAGGGATCGCAAGCACTTGTGGAGCGCTGACCATTCCACCCATTTGCAATGGCACCAGCCGCGCGGAGGCTACAGTGACTGAAACCCTCGCACTGGCGTCATTCACCTCCACCACTTCAGCAAGATGGTCTGCAGCTTCATCTACGGTTAAGCCCGCCAAAGAGATTGGAAGAAACCGAGGGAGCGTAACTGCGCCGTTACGGTCAATTTTGACGTTCATGCTTTCAGAGTAGAGCCCACGGATCACAATCTGCAGAACGTCACCAGCCGACAGCTTGTACTCGTCGGAAAGCGCGTTGAATAGAAGTAGTTCGTTGCTGCCGGGGTTCTTGAATTCTGCAAGCCCGAAGGGTTGCAAGACCTCACCCAGCAGTGTCTGAAAGTATGTCTGACTTGCGGAGAGGGTCTTGGGTGCCTCCGCATCGACAGGCGGCGCCTCGAGAGCCTCAGATGGGGCGGCCGCATCGGAGCTCTCACCCGTCGGCTCTGGCGGTGGGGAGACTGGAGCCGGCGCCTGACCGGATTGAAGCATCTCGACCAGCTGACCTTGAATTGCATCTTGTGTGATGACTTGCGCAGCCGCGGGCAACGACACTGCAAGCGACAACACGGCACCTAGAAACAACCTGCTCATGAGGACCTCTGATTTGCAAGAACGCTGCGCAGCAGGACCAAACCCGCACCAGCGAACAGGCCCAACACGACAGATAGTGCGAGGATCAGTGTGGGTTTCGGTGAAGTCGGCATTCTGGATACGTCGGGGCCTCGCAACACCTCTGCGACATAACTGCTAGACCTTGTTGCCAGCATTAGCTTTTGCTCTTCTTTGACGATCAGCTGGGCGAGAGCCTCTCGATGCTCACCAGATTGAGCGCGAGACAGTTGACCCTTGTAGAACTCCAGTGCGGCAGATCCTGCCTTGATGAACCTCTCTCTAAAGAGAGCATCCGTCTCAGAAACAACTCGGTTCATCAGGCTGAGCGCCAGATCAGGATCAGAGGCTTCTGTTGATACGTTGAGTAAGTCTGACTTACTATCAATTGATGCAGAGATTTGTTTTTCAATCAGTTCGGAGAGACGTGCGGCGTTAGGTGGCACATAATCTGTTGTTGGGCTTCCCGTGACAGCGGCCTTTACAGGTGACAACGCTGCTCTCAGGAATGATCGAGATGGTGCTCTCCACTCCTCTTCTGCCGCGTCCCACTCAGTCCAAAAAATTGATTGAATGAGCAGCTCGTCGTCGAAGATGGCTTCCGCGACTTCACGTGATTTCATCAGAAGAGGGAAGGAAGAGAAGTCAGCATTAGAACCTGAGGGGAGTTCGATGCCTGCAAGGCTGGCGATACCTCCCAGGCCCGAAATGCCAGAGGGTTGGCTCGGCTCTTGTGCTGATTTCAGCACAAGTGAGACGGTATACTTGCGGTCAACGACGTTGAGATAGGCCGAGGCGGTTAGGACCGCCATAGTCACGACAAAAGCAATCATGCGTCGGCCGCGCCAAATCGTCTTAGCGAGTTCAACAAGATCGATTTCGTCGTCTTCTATTCTTCGCTCGTCGATCATCTCACAGTCATCCATCGTTGAGCAAGGCCGCAACAACTTGCTTTTCAACACTTAATCAAAACTGAACTGGAAACTGAGAGCTTCTTGAGAGGGCCGAAGCACTTCGCTCGTGACACAGAAAGCCACGAAACAATGATATTCTTGAGCAAAGCAAAGGTTGGTACGTTTTGAGTATTCTTTAACAGCCTTTACTCAGCCAAGGCTCGCTAGCTTGCACAAGTATGGTCCGGCGCCACACTCCAAAGGTTGAACCCTTTAGGGGGTGACATGGTTTCCGACAACCTCACGCTTCAAAGCCTCGATGTCTGCGGAGAGCTTCGCGTGTTCCTGCATTTTTTTCGTAAGGAAGCTGCCTGTTATTGCAACCTTCGCAGACATGCCGGACGGAGCGAGAAGGTATAGGTAACGCCTCTTGTCTTCCGCCGCAAAAAAGTTGGAGCACTCTACAAGTCCTCGATCCACCAAAGCCCGCAAGCAGTAATTGGCGAAGCCCAGGCTGACGTTAAGACGGCGTGCAATTTGCCTCTGGCTCAAAGATGGGCTCTCCGAAAGGAGACCGCAACAGCATGAACTCAATTTTAGGGCGATTCTTTCGGCCGTGACCAGCTTTAGACATAGCTACCGCACAAGCACTGGCTTACGCCGTGCCGTCGAGTCGTTGTTTGTCAACAACTCGTTCATTACTGTACGATCTACTCTTTATAGATGTGTATTGTAAATAAGAGTTTATCAGGCGATTTGGAGAAAAGATATTCATCTTAAGGCGTTAAAATGATACAGAGGCGCTCACAAAAGCTTCTGCGCTTTAAGAACATGGCTGGATCGCCAAAGGAGCGGGCACGAAGCGTCAGTTCGGCAGCGCGGATAAACGGCCAACATCACCGCACGCGCATTCCGCGCACTTGCCCACCATAAACACGCCAAGCACCTCGAGCGCCTTGGCCGCGATCTCGGGCGCGTTCATACCGGGCACGCGATACATCAGCTTAGGGCTGGCGTGATTGATGAAGATGCTGGGCAAGACTATCGAGCGGTTATTCAGCAGCCACTCGCTCCCATCGATCCCAACATAAATCCTGCAAAACTAACTTAACGCAAAGACGTATGCAGCGATCCGAACAACGTGCCTACATCTCGGTCAACATGCTACTATTCGACGTTTATGAGCAGGCGCTCGACACAATGGGCAGGCAGTGCGACCCGGTCAAGAAGGGGGGTAAGGGGACGGTCTGCCATAATGCTTCCAATGTCTTGGGCGCGCCACAAATGACGTGCTTCATTCGTACAAGTTTAACAGAACTCTAGGTATTTCAATTGGATTTCGTGAGATCGACCCCAAAAGCAATGTGAGGGACCCACTTCAAGCAAATGCGAATGTGACCATCCTCAACGCAGCAAGATGGCATCTTGCTCATGACATGCATTAGCCTGAGAGTTTCCAGATCACCTCAAACTCTTAAACTTCAAAGGCTCAGCTAGTGTGTTGAAAATGGGATTTTTAGACCGAGGTTGATGAAGCTGGGTGACATCCCTTCACCCGAAAGCGTTGCAATACGCCCAGCCCCCAAGCTGATCGCCATAGAGGGACTTATCCAGTAATCGACTTCTCCTCGGACAGAATAAATCGCACCACCATCAACTGCGACGCTGCCACCGCCAGCCGCCCCGATGTGACCCTCAATCGACCAAGTTGTGGACGCGCCAACGCGCGCGCGGTACCCCAATCCCACCAAACCGATGGCATAGCCCGCAGCGTTGCCGCCGAGTACTGTTTGAGCATTTCCCGTGAGATAAAGGCGCTCACCCAAGAACATGTCGACGGAGCTCTCTTGCATAAACGGCCGACCGGTTCGGCTGGGAGTGTTCCGAAAATCTGAGTTCGGAAACTGCTGAGAAACGCCTGTGGAAAACTGCCAATCTTGCGCCGGCGACGCGGCATCGACACCCGCCCCGTCGCGGCCAAAAACGCCCGACAGCTTGAGTGTCGCCACGGAGCCCCGGTTTCCGGATTGTGGTGCGATTTGTTCGCACAGCATCGCCTCTAAGACGAGGTGATCTCCAATGTCGACGCCGAAGCCAATGCCGGCCTGGGCGAGGACGCCGCCTGCAGTGTCGACCTCGCCTCCGCCACCAAAGCCCAGAGATCCCTCATAGAACCCTGAAACGCGACCCAGTGATGCTGTGCCGCGAAGGCCGCTCATCACTTGCATGTAACCCTCTCCACCCTTGGCAGCGCCATCGGCAGCAAAGAAGTACTCGCCACTGGGACCGCCCCTGAATGAAAACTCGGCTCCAACGAGGACCAAGTCCTGCTGAGGTGTTCCCCCCCTCGTCACTTCCCCGCCAAAACTGACTAAGGAAGATCGCGCGGCGACAGAGTGTATTGGCAGACCTTCCCATGAGTAGTCTGACGCGCCCGCTGAGTAAGACAGGCCGACGCTCATCGCAGTCACGCCTTCATCACCGCCGTCGATCGCAATGTGCGACAAGCCACCCATGATGCCCCAGTTCTTGGAAACACTGACATCAAGCCCCAGCCCGTAACGCAGCATAAGACCGTCGCCGCTAACTTGCGAGGCGCCACCGCCACCACCCAAGAAGCCCGAGGCATAGACCTCAACAGAACGCGATATTGGCCAAGTCTTTACAGCCTCATATCCCCAAAAAAATGCACCGCCCGCATCACCCTGCGCTGCGGAGTAGATTGACTGTCCCAGGCTGAGGCCATCTCCAGTGGAGTAGCCCACATAGAGACGATGAAGCCCATCAATGGTGGTGTCAGGATCTTGCAGAACATCCAAACCAGTTTGGACCTCGAGCGCTGCAGCGCTCCCTGAAGACAGGCACATCATGGTCGCGAGAAGTCGACCAAATTTGCGTGTCGATTTGCATCGAGCCTTGGTCATGCCCATCTCTCGATCAGTAGGATGACGCCACTATATGATCTAAAAATGTCACAAAAGAGACCAAATTGCGGCAACAGCGAGACCATTGGTTAACTTATTGACAACGCATTGAGGACGTGGCGGAAAACACCTCCGATGATGCAGCTGCGATAGGTCTGGAATTGAACGGTTTCTTGGAGGTGAGCGTTGTAGGCGCTGCGATCTACGGCATCGCGGTTTTGCTGTGCATTGTCGCAGGGTTCTGGGTCGCCGGAGGGGGGCGCATCAGGTTTGAGCCTCGAAAATTCGTCTACTCCGTCACACTCTTCATATTGTTGGGCGCCACTGGTGAGGCATTTGTGAATTCGATGTGGGACATCGTGTTTGGTTGGCCGCTGTGGGAGTATCGCCTCTACCCCGCTCATGGAGGGGACATCAGCCTGTTCTTCCCGATGATTTGGGGCATTTTTGGCACTTACAGTTACCTCAGGGGTCAAGTCGTCGGGGGGATGCGTTTGGGTGGCGGCCCACTATCCATGGTGGTTATTGGAGCGGAGGCCATACTGCTGGAACTCGCTGTGAACATGCCCTACCGGGCGATCTTCGGGGATTACATATTCTACTACACGCCCGCAAACTTGGGGCCTTTTTCACACTACTCCTGCCTACAAGTGATACCGTTCTATGCAGCCGTCGCTGTGGCCACGCGAAAACTGACAGAAGTGCAGGAAATCGCGCAATACCGACACATTAGGGCCACCTTGCTGCTGTACCTTATCGGAATACTATCGTTTGGGTACCTCTAGAGATCATATGCTTGCCAAAAGAGAATTTTACGAACATAAGAGAACCAGCCCGGCGCTAGGCCATAGGCAGCTCCAGATCGTCAAGATCCCAGAGTAACCCTCTGATGATATGGCGTTTTGCAACGATGCTGGGCTCTTGATAACAGGACAATCTTCCAGGAGAGAGGGTCACATTGGAAAGAGCTGATGTGATTGTCGTGGGAGCAGGGCCGGCGGGCTGCGCCGCCGCTGCGCAGGTTCTTTCACTGGGACTGAGCGTCACCATCATCGACAAGTTTGCCTTTCCAAGAGACAAACTGTGTGGGGGCCTCGTCACTGGGAGGTCCATGAAGATCCTTCAAGACCTGTTTGGCGTGCAGCCAGACAATGATCTGTTTTTGAAGACCAATCACATCAGGCTCTGGGCGGGCGAACGAGAGCTCGCAAACAAACCATCAGCACCCAGCATGTACATGACGATGAGAAAGCGTTTTGACCACGCTCTGATGGAGCATTGTCAGAAGCTTGGTGCGTCCATCATTTGCGGGACAGTCAACGAAATCGGTCCGGCCTATGTAAAACTGCGAGATCATCGACGATTTGCGTTCGATGTCCTTATTGGGGCGGATGGTGCGAACTCCGTGGTCGCAAGGCTGGGCCTCGGCAAGCAAGTGCCAAAGTCCAAAATGGCATTTGGGCTAGAAATAGAGGCGCCGAGGCCAGAGGGCGACGACAATGCAATCGAATTGGATCTGGATGCCATGTCTTGGGGGTATGGTTGGTCATTTCCGAAGCACAACAGCCGCACTATAGGGGTCGGCGGCCTTCACAGCAAGAACCCTGACGCGAAGCAGTTGATGAAAGCTTATCGTAGCAAGATGGCACCAGAATCTCATGCCATCGCTGAGAAAGGCGCCTTCCTTCCCTTTGGAAGCTTTTTGAGAACACCAGGCAAAAATCGCATCATCGTCGCTGGTGATGCTGCTGGCCTCGTTGATCCCATCACTGGAGAGGGCATTGCATTGGCGCTTGAAAGTGGTGCACTCGCTGGCAAAGCAGCCCGCGATGCCATCTCAAGAGGGGCACCGTCTTCAGCCTACAAATCTTACAAGCGGAGCCTCTCAAATATCCATCGCGATCTTAGATACGCAAAGGTGGTGAGGTTCTTGATGTTTCATTGGACAACAAGGGAGGCGGTTCACAACGCCTTCGCACGATCTTCTGTTACTGACATGTATCTTCAATTGCTAAGTGGCGGAGTTGACTATCCGACGATCGCCAAGAAGGTCCTGAGAAAGGTTCCAATTCTCGTGGCGAGAGCCCTAAAAGATCGCAGCCGGGCTTCGATTAAGTTAAAACAGGAAGATCGAAATTAGCATTTGTTAGATCTATTGCAGTGTTGTTGTGATGCATCTAGATCCAGTGATGCAAATAGAGATCGGTGAAATTCTTGCATGTAGCGATGATCCTGGACGGAAATGGGCGTTGGGCAAAGCTTCGTGGCTTGCCTAGGGTCTTTGGGCATCGTGCAGGTGTTTCGTGCGCGGAAGAGTGCATCAGAGCTGCCCCTGACCTCGGCATCACCCACCTTACCATGTATGCTTTCTCCACCGAGAACTGGAAGAGGGCGCCCTATGAGATCACCTCAATTTTTAGACTTCTCCGCCTCTATTTTGGCAGGAAGGCTAAGGAATTGAAGGAGCAAGGGGTTCGAGTTCGCTTCATTGGGCGACGCGATAAGCTGGATGACCAAGTTAAGAAGACGATGATCTTTGTGGAAGAATTGACGTCGTCATGCACGCGTCTCCAGTTGAATATCGCCGTTGACTATGGTGGTCAGGACGAAATCGTGAGGACAGTGAGGATGGCCTGCGAGATGGCCGTAAAGGGCAATTTGGCATCTCACGACATTAACGAGGAACTGATCTCGTCGCTCAGCGATTTAGGCGCTTCTCCTCCACCAGATCTGATCATCAGAACTGGCGGAGACAAGCGTTTGTCAAACTTTCTGCTTTGGCACTCTGCATATAGCGAGCTTGAGTTCTGCAATATGCTATGGCCCGATTTCAAGGTTCAGGACCTGAGCGAGATCGTGGACGAATTTCGCGGAAGAGACCGGCGCTTTGGGACTGCCTAGGTTACGCGGCATCATCCTTGATGAGGTCTTCGATCTTCACTTCGACTTCTCTTGATCCGCCAAGTATGTCTAGCAGGATCCAAATCCTCTTGCGGTCATCAATTCTCTCAACTCTCGCGACGAACTCGCTGAAGGGCCCCTTTGCGAGGCGCACTTGATCTCCGGGAGACACCTTTGGGGGCGGGAGTATAAAGCCTTCCTCATCGCAACGTTGCAACAGCAGTTTGATGAATGAACTTGGAAGGAAGGATGGAACTCCTTGTGCGTCCGCAATGATCCGCGAGACGCCGTAGGTGTTTGAAATCGCGCGCCAGCTGGGACGTGTCGCGTCAAACTGGACAAAGAGGTAGCCGGAAAACAAGGATGCGATCTGAACCCTGGGCTTTCCAAATTTCACAACGGTCTTCTTTGTTTTCGGACAGAACACGCGAAAGTCTTGTCGCAAAAGAGACCGCTCGGCGATGCGAAAGGAATTTGGTTTTAGCTGAATTGCGAACCAATTCTGTTCTGCTGCATCATGGCTCCGTTTGGTCTCCTGCATCATGTCAGGTGTCCCGGGCCAACCCGTACACGATCAGCCTTCATTTTGAGACGTGGGGCGGATTTGATGGCGGCATAATAGACCACGCCAAACAACGTCATGAACATCCAAAACAAGGCCGCACTGAGGGCATTATTGTCCGCGAAGAGAACCGCAAGGAATGGTGGCAAAGCCATGAAAGGGAATACCACAATTGTCGCCAGTGGATTGGAGTACTTTCGCGCCCTTCTTCCAAGGAGACTTATCTCAATGATGCGCATGACGACTTGGTGGAAGTGCAGTCGGTCAGGCTGCCCAACAGGAAGACCCGAAATAAGGCGACGCGCTATCGTCATGGCCGTGTCGGCAAATGGCCAAAAAAACATCATCAACATAGCCCAAGGTGAAATTTCGGGCGCCTGCATTAGGACGTCAAGTGACATCCACGACAGAATGAAGCCAATCCCATAGGCACCGGCGTCGCCCAAAAAAATCTTTCCAAAAGGGAAGTTTAGCATCATGAAACCGATGACTGCGCCGCCGATCAGGGTGGCGGGAAGCGCAATATGATTGAGGCCAGCGTCATGAGATATCGCCGCGATACCTGCGGCTGCCACGAGTGCCACCGATCCTGACAGTCCATTAAGGCCATCGATCAGATTGAAAGCGTTGACGATACCGGACGTAATGAAGAGCGTGAAGAAGACCGCAATCACCCAATAATCAAAGAGCGCGTCTAATAGGAACGTACCTGGGTTCTGGAGATACGTGCCAGTTATCGCCATAAAAACACCGCCGGCAACGATCGAAGAGACGAGGCGTCTTGACGGCGATTGATGAAGGCCGACGTCCTCTAGAAGCCCGAGCGCGAGCAATGGAAGCGATGACAAGAGAAGTGTGCTCAATAGCTCAGAGCCCGGCTCAAAAAGGGCATTCGTAATGACGATCGAAACAAATATCGCAACGCCCGCCAATCGAAGCGTTGGCTTGGTATGCATCGACTGTACTGCAGACAGATCATGTCGCCTTATGAAGCCATTCAAAAGCTTGGAAGATTTCGTGAACGCAAAGCAAAGAACGAAACTGATTGTCATAGCAACGATGAGCGGAAGCATTGTGTCTGAGCACCTATTTCACGTCTCGCGCTGATACACTCCTCATATGAGTCTTCTCTAGTCTACTTTAGATTATTATGATATCTTATGAGAGCCAAGATACGCCAAACGATGTCAATCCGCTTAAGGTGCGTTGAAGAAATTCATAGCCTTGCAGCAAAAATCCCATTGATCTGAGAAATGCTTCCAAAATTCGCGCTCTAGCAAGAGATTTTTTTACTATAAAGTGACCATGAGAACCTATTCCCATATCGTGCCATGGTTGGGCCCGTGGGTGCTAAGTGGGGACCTTTTGGCGAAGATCTCTTGGCTTCCAGCTCTCTGACCGGCAACCTCTTCAAACATGTAAGCATTTCGAATGAACGGCAAAGCACCCCTCAACTGGGGTCTACCGCTGAGAAGAACTTACTCTCTCTTCATCAATTCCTGGCCATTTGAGGCTGTGCGCTTGCTTGCTGAAGTCTTGGAACGTTCTTGAGGAACAGCCGTAGCATCACTTCACTGTGGTAGAACAACACAGAGTTCAAATTGCCGCTTTCAATGGAGGCTCTTTTTAAAAGGCGGTGGTTGCTTGTCTTATCCTTGAGACCACATGAGACCCTTACCAATCTGCGCCTTTCTGGCAGATTTGATGCTGCTCGCGGTTAGGACGGGCAGCGTGCTGCGGGGCCCTAAGGAATGTACAAGGCTAGTTTAAGCGCTTGGATGAAACGCGATTTAGCTTCCTTCACTGACGACGCACTTGACCAAGAGGCCAGAAATTTGAACGTAATTAGAGCGCTGGCTCGTCTTGTATCATTTGACCAGGCCCGCCACGATCTCAACCCGCTCGGCCAGCGTGTTGGGCATCAGGTGAGCATAGCGCTCGGTCATCGAGATGTGAAAGTGGCCCAAAAGCTTTTGCACCTCATATAAGCTGGCACCCTTGTTGATGAGGAGGCTCGCATAGGTGTGGCGCAGGTCGTGGATGCGCACATTGGGCAGGCCCGCGCCTTGGCGGATCCGCTCCCATGACGAGAAAAAGCAATTGTAGGGCCGCCGGAAGCGCGGGTTTTGAAACACATACTCGCCTTGCCGGGTGCTGAGGTGAAACACCGCGTTGCGCTCGCGGATTTCGTGCAGCAATTCCACCGCGGCCCCACTCAGCACAATGCGCCGCGCGCGGCCGTTTTTACTGACCGGCACCGTCCAAATGCGTTTGTGCAGATCAATGTCACACCACCGGGCCAAACGCGCCTCGCCACTGCGCGCGCCGGTTAGGATCAGCAATTTCAGGATGTGATGCATGAATGGGTGCTGATCCGCTTGGGCGGATTTCAACACCTTTGCGATTTCTTCAACCGTCAAGAAGCGTTGTTTATAATCGCCCATCGGCAAGCGCTTAATCAGCCGATCTTCGCAGGTGTTCTGGTCGATATAGCCCCAGCGCCGAGCGAGGTTCAGAAGGCGGTTCACCAAGAAGATGTGTTTGTTGATGGTGCCGGGCAAATAGCGCTGTTTGACCTGATCGCGGACCCACGTATCCAGCGCGTTGTTGTCCAACTCGTCAAACCGCAGCGCGCCAATGCTGGCGCGCATGTGTTTGTCAAAGGTTTGGCCAACGACTTTCGGCCGTTTGCGGGTGGATTCAGCGTGCGGATAGTATTTGGTATCGAAAAACTCGGCCAGTGTGATGGCGGACTTCAGCCCTGAGAGCGGCCCACACAGGGGCGCTGTGCCGCTGTCGGTGTCGTGTTTAAGAAGCTTTGAAAACAAGCCCATGTGCGATGTCCTAAGGTCTATGCGCGCCCAAGCTACAGGCGACGTCGCCTTAAGTCCCAGGGCTGCCAATTAATTGATTATCCAATAAAAAATCAGGTCGCTCTTTGGTATAATGCCCGCCCAAAAAAGCAGCAGATAAGGAAAAAGAGCGCACATAAGTACGCTCTTTCTATTTTACTTACACGCGCTTGATTTAAGCGCTCTCGTTCGGATTAGAACGAGAAGGACACGCCAGCGTAGGCAGCGTCGGTGTGGAGCAGGCCAACATCAACCGATGCGCCGCCCAGGTCGTAGGACGCAGTTGCCGACCATTCAGACGCATCATCGGTCGAAACGGTGATGCCCAAGCCATTGGCCGAGTAGCCACCTTCAACAGACCAGGTGCTGTCATCGCCGATTTCCACCGAGGCAGACATGCCCTCAGCCGAGTAGCCCAGGCCAACGGTGTTCACGGTGTCGGTGCCATCGTTGTCCGACTCAAGCGAAGCGTTCACAGCACCAGCGGTGTATGCAACACCGAGGACATAGGCGTCGTTGGAGTCCAAGGCGACCGAGACAGTCGCGCCCGAAGCGGTGAACGAACCGTTTGCCGACCACTCGGTCCCGTGCACACCGTCATTGTCGATGTCAAACACGGCGCCAGCCGACATGGTGTCGGTCGAGTAGGCAACGCCCACATCGCCAGCGAAGTCATCCGAATAGAGGTGGTCAATGCCATCATTAGCGATCGACACGGTGAGGCCCGAACCCGAAATGGTCACGGTCGGAGCGCCAATGGTGCCGTCTTCGGTGGCAAAGCCGCCGTCGTCGAACGAATAGTTGGTGCCGAAGCTGACGCTGGTCGACATGCCAATGGTCAGGCCATTGCTGGTTTCGGTCGAAGCCGAGATGTCGATCGAGCCACCGTTGTACACGTGGAACTCGCCGTCGTTGCGGTCATCGGTGCAAGAGAGAGACATCGGCTCGTTATTACTAGCGCCGTCAATCGGTGTGCAGTTGGGCTGAGTGGAATAATCGTAAGGACCACTTGGAGTGTAAGGAACAATTGTAGTGACAGTATCACGGCCGATACCGGCTGCAGCCGAACCGGAGAAGCTGATTTCAGCGGAAGCGACGCCAGCCGACAGAGCCAGGGCAGTAGTCGCGAGAAGACTCAACCCTCAGGGCAGATGGGAATTTGCGACCATTGCCCCGCAGAAAACCTGCGCCCGCCCGCTTCCCTTTCCCCCCCCGATGTGCCCATCTGGCGGCCAGGAGGACCGCCCATGTCACTTGCCCAGATCACCGCCCGCATCCACGCCGCCGAGGCCCACTCTGGCCGTGTGCCGGGTTCCACCCGGTTGATCGCGGTGTCCAAGGTGCAGCCCTTGGACCGGGTGGTTGCGGTTCTGGAGGAAGGCCATCGCTTGTTCGGCGAGAATTATGTGCAGGAAACGGCGGGCAAATGGCCCGACCTGCGGGCGCGGTTCGCCGGGGTTCAGGTGCATATGATTGGCCCGTTGCAGACCAATAAGGCCAAGCAGGCGCTGGAGCTGTTTGACGCCATTCACTCGGTGGACCGCCCATCGCTGGCCGATAAGCTGGCACGTCTGGTGCAAGACCGGGGGGCCGCGCCCGAGATGTTTGTGCAGGTGAACACCGGGGTGGAGCCGCAAAAGGCGGGCGTGTTGCCTGCCGATCTGGATGCCTTCCTTACCCGCTGCCGGGCGATGGATTTGCCGGTGCAGGGCCTGATGTGCATTCCGCCCGAGGGCGAGGACCCAAGCCCGCATTTCGCCATGCTGGCGGCGATGGCGGCGCAGAACGGGCTGAGCGGGTTGTCGATGGGGATGAGCAGCGATTTTGAGGCCGCCATTGCCCGTGGGGCCACCCATATTCGGGTGGGTAGCGCGATTTTCGGCGCGCGGACCTACGCCTAGCGCATCACGAACGGATCGGGGATCGGGTCGTCCGAGGTGCGGAGCCACACCGCCTTGACGGTTGTGTAATCCAGCGCCGCCGCCATGCCGCCTTCGCGCCCGTGGCCCGAAAGCCCGTGGCCGCCAAAGGGCGCGATGGGCGACACCGCGCGGTAGGTGTTGACCCAGACGATGCCTGCCCGGATGCCGCGGATCATCCGATGCGCGCGGGTAAGCGAGCGGGTGAACACGCCCGAGGCCAGCCCATAGGCGGTGTCATTGGCAAGGGTTAGCGCCTGTTCTTCAGTGTCAAAGGCGATGACCGAGAGGATGGGGCCGAAACACTCTTGCGTGACGCAGGGCGCATGGGGGGCGTCGGTGCAGTCGAGGATCGTCGGGGGGTAGTAAAAGCCGGGGCCAGCGGGCGTTGTGCCGCCGGTGACAAGTTTGGCCCCGGCGGCGAGCGAGGCATCGACCAGCGCCTGAATACGGTCGCGCTGGCGCTGGGTGCAGAGGGGGCCGACCTCGGTTGTCATTTGGTCGGGCGCGCCAATCGCCACAGCCTCGGCCTTGGCCTTGAGGCGGGTCAGCATAGCGTCTTTGACCCCGCGCTGCACCAGATGGCGCGAGCCTGCCACGCAGCTTTGCCCGGTCGCCGCGAAAATGCCCGCGACTTGGGCATTGGCGGCAGAGTCCAGATCGGCATCGTCGAACACGATAAAGGGGGATTTGCCGCCAAGCTCCAGCGAGGTTTTCGACAGGTTCTCGGCACTGGCCCGCACGATGTGGCGCGCGGTGTCTGGCCCACCGGTAAAGGCGATATGGGCCACCTTTGGATGGGTGGTCAGCGCGCGGCCCGCCTCTGGCCCGCCGGTCAGGATATTGACCACGCCCGCAGGAAAGCCTGCCTCATGCACCAGACGCGCAAATTCCAAAAGGGGCGCGGGGCCGTCTTCCGAGGCTTTCAAAACGACCGTGCAGCCCGCGGCCAAGGCCGGGCCGAGTTTGACAGCCGACAGAAAGAGTTGCGAGTTCCACGGCACGATGGCGGCGACCACGCCCACGGGTTCGCGGCGCAGCCAAACCTCCATGTCGGGCTTGTCGATGGGCAAATGCGCGCCTTCGATCTTGTCGGCAAGGCCCGCGTAATAGCGATAGTATTCAGCGACATAGGCAATTTGCGCGCTGGTTTCGCGGATGATCTTGCCGGTGTCGCGGGTTTCTAAAGCGGCCAGACGCGGGGCGGCGGCTTGCACCAAATCGGCGAGTTTGTAGAGCAATTTGCCGCGCGCCGTGGCCGTCAGCCCGGCCCAAGGCTGGCCCAAGAAGGCACGATGCGCCGCCTCAACCGCGCGGGTCACATCGGCGGCGGTGGCATTGGGCATCTCGGCCCAAGCTTGGCCCGTTGCCGGATCAAGGCTGGAAAACCAGGTGCTGCCGTCTTCGAACTGGCCGTCGATATAGTGCTGAAAGCGGTCCATTGGGTCCTCAGGCAAAGGCGGGCATGACGTCATCAATCAACCGGCGCAACCCGTCGCGCTTGCGCTGGAAACTCATGCCGCTGTCGATCCAGAACGAGAATTCGTCATAGCCCAAGGCTTCGATCTTTTTCAACTTTTCAATGACTTCAGCCGCATCGCCGATCAGAAGGTTGTCCCGCATCGCCTTGGCCGAATAGAACGGGTGGGCGGCCATTTCCTCGGGGGTGATGGATTCAATCAGCCCTTGGGTGACGGGCCGTTTGTTGACGAACCATGCGCCGAAATAGCAGTAGAACGCATTCAGCTCTTCGGCGGCGAGATCGGCATCGGCGGCGTCCTTGGCGACATAGCCGTGCTGGAGGATCATGATCTTGGGGCGCGGCACCTCAGGGTGGGCGGCGCAGGCGGCGTTGAACCGCTCCATCAGGCTGACCACCTCATCATGGGGCAGGTGAAGGGGGGTCACCTGCACGTTGCAGCCTTGCGAGACGGCGAAATCATGGCTGTTCGGGTCGCGCGCCGCGACCCAGATCGGCGGGAAGGGCTGTTGCAGGGGTTTCGGGGCCGATGTGGTTTTCGGGAACTGCCAATACTGGCCCTCATGGGTATAGTCCCCCGCCCAAAGCCCTTTGATCGCCGGGATCAATTCGCGCATCCGCCCGCCCGCGTTCCAAGCATCAAGGCCGGGCATGATGCGTTCATATTCATAAGAATAAGCCCCGCGCGCGATGCCAAGGTCCAACCGGCCATCCATGATGATATCGGCCATCGCCGCCTCACCGGCCAGTTTGATCGGGTGCCAGAAGGGGGCAATCACGGTGCCGGTGCCAAGGCGGACGTTCTTGGTGCGGCGGGCAAGGTCGACAAGATTGAGCAGCGGATTGGGCGCGATGGTAAAGCTCATCGCGTGATGCTCACCCGTCCAGATGGCGTGCATGCCGCCCTCATCGGCCATCTGGCACAGTTCCAGCATTTCTTCATAAAGCCGGGGTTCTTCGTCCGCTGTGCTGACGCGCTCCATATGGACGAAAAGCGAGAATTTCATGGCTCTTCCCTTTCTTGGCTTCGCTGCACGCGACCATGTTCATGCGTGCCGAAGTAAATGCCGTAGCGCCCGGTTGGCGCCTCGTCGGCCAGCCGTTCCAGCATGATGCGCGCGGCGGGGTCGGTGACATCGGCCACCCCGTCGCGGGTGAGGTCCACCAGCGCGCCCATGCGGGGCTTGCCCGGGGTGGTGGGGCAGAGAAAGGCGATGTGCTGCGCGCCCTGACCGGGATCGTCATAGACAGAATAGACCGCGCCGGGCTGGGCTTGCAGGCCCGAGGCGGCGATCAATCGGGTAAGGGCGGCTTGCACCCCATCGCGGCCCGCCCGCGCCATGGGCAGGGTCAGCCCGCCACGCCCGTCGTCTTGCAACAGAACCTTGCCCTCGGCCTCGAGAATCGCGGTGATGACCACGTCCGGCCCCGCAGGCATGGCCGCCGAAGTTTGGGCGGGGGTGACATAGGCGCCCCGGTAGTAGCCAAGCCCGGCGGCCGGCGTCGCCTCAAACCCGCCGACCCGACCGATCAGAATGGTGTGGTCGCCCGCAGGGATCGCCTGTTCCAGCGTGCAGTCAAACCAGGCCGAGACCCCGGCGATCAGCGGGCTGCCAACCGGGCCCTTGCGCCAGTAGACGCTGGCAAAGCGGTCCTCGGAAGGGCGGGCGAAGGTGGCGGAGATGTCCTTCTGCCCCTCGGCCAGCACGTTCACGGCAAACCCCGCGCCCTTGGCGAAGCTGTCCAGATTGCGCGAGGAATTGGCAAGGCTGACCAAAAGCAGGGGCGGGTCAAGTGAGACGGAGGAAAACGAATTGGCGGTAAAGCCCTGTGGTGCGCCTGCGGCGTCAAGGGTGGTGACGACAGTCACCCCGGTCATGAAACAGCCAAAGGCATCACGCAGGGCGCGCGGGTCAATTTCGGGTTGGGCAGATGTCATCGGCGCACCTCCTCGGCCAACCACGCGCGCAGGGCATCACTGACTGCGCGCGGGGCGGTCAGGTTGACCATATGCCTGTGGCCCTGAATGACAACTGCCTGCCCGTGCTGAACCATGCCCGCCATGGCATAGGTCATCGCAGGGGTGGAGTTTGCGTCGCCATCGGCTGTCAGAACCAGCGTCGGGCAGGCGATCTCACTGATCCGGTCGGCATAGACCGTGTCACCTTCCGCAAAGGCGCGGTAGGCCATGGCATAGCCGGTCTGGCTGACCGATTGCAGCCATCCCGCCACGCGCGCCCGGATCTCGGCCTGATCTTCGGTGAACCAGCGCGCCAAGGGGGCCTCGATGCTGCCCGCCCCGGCGGCGATTTCGGCGGCGCGGCCCAGCACGGCGGCGCGGGCCTCGGGTGTGCGGCGGTGGACGCCGTTCAACAGGGCAACGCGCTTGACCAGATCGGGGCGTTCAACGGCCAAACCTCCGGCGATCAGCGATCCCATCGAATGGCCTGCCACATTCATCGACCCCACGCCCAAAGCCTCGATCACCTGCGCGGCCCATGCGACATAGTCGGGCAGGCGCGCGCCAGCGGGCAGGGGGGTGCTGTCGCCGTGGCCGGGCATGTCGACGGCAAAGACATGCGCCTCAAGCCGCATCTGGGGGGCCCATGCCTCGGCGCGCAGACCGACGCCGTGGATCAAGAGGAGCGGCTCGCCCGCGCCCGCCTCAAGCACCCGAACAGTGCTGCCGTCAGACAGCCGCAGGGTTTTTGACGTCATGACCAAGGTCTTTCAGGTCCTGATAGCGGTCGCCGATGCGGTGATGCGGGCGGCCCCCTATCGAGGCACCCAAAGCCACAACGATTTCATCGGCTGCGGGGGCATCGGGAATGGCGAACTGGATGGTCAGGTAGTGGCTGCGGCGGCCTTCGTCGTTCTTGTCCATCAAGGGAATCATGATTGGGCAATTGGCCGGGCCGCGCGTGTTGGTGAAGGCCAGATAGGTCTTTGCCCCCACCGCCTGCCGGTAGTGGTTGCCAAACCGAAGCGTATGGATCAGCGCGCTGGCGTGTTCCACCTCGCCATCAAGCCCCACGACTGCGGCTTTGCCGTAGCCTTCCACCTTGTCACCACCGCCGGCCGCCTCAAGTATCATCCCGGTCAGAAGCACGCCCAGTTCGGGGGCGATGTCGTGGATTTCGGGCTTAAGGTCTTCGACAAAGCCGCGACCGGCCCAAGGGTTCTTGATGACCGCCGCCGCCGCGATGAATTTCAGCGGGCGGGGCGCGGCCCGGCCCCCTTCGATCAGCGTGGTTTCGATGTTCAGAAGCGTTTTGCGAATCGTCGCGGGCATGGGGGTCTCCATCGGCTTTTCGGTATGTTGGTATACCATCGGACCATATGTCAAGAAACCCTTGCGCGGCGCTGGGACGCGGCCTAGATTTCGGGCATGAACCGCCCGACCGATGATCTGCGCATCCATGAGGCCCCCGCCACGTTGCGGGCGTTGGCGGTGGACCGTTTGCGCGGGGCGATCATTGCGGGGCGCTTTGCGGGCGGCGCGCGGCTGGTGGAGCGGACGCTGTGCGACCAGTTGGGCGTGTCACGTTCAGTAGTGCGCGAGGTGATCCGCACGCTGGAGGCTGAGGGGCTGGTGGACACATCCGGCCGGGCGGGGCCGATGGTGGCGCGGCTCGATTGGGCGCAGGCGGCGCAGATTTATGACATCCGCAGGCTGTTGGAATCTGATGCCGCCGCCGAATGCGCGCGCCGTGCGGATGAGGCGGTGAAGGCGCAGTTGGGCGCGGCACTGGCGGGGTTGGAGGCGGCGTTCAGCGATGCCCAGCCTTCGGCGCTTTATGCCGCGACGACCACCTTCTATGAGGTGATCTTTGCCGCCGCAGGCCATGATATTGCCTGGGAAATCGTGCAGCGACTGAATGGCCGCATCTCGCGCCTGCGGGCACTGACCTTGGCCAGCACCAACCGCCGAGTGTCGGGTCCGGCGCATATGGCGCGGATTGCCGGGGCGATCGCGGCCAATGATCCGGCGGCGGCGGCGCGGGCGGTGCGGGACCATTTGAAAGATGCCGCCGAGATTGCCCGAACCCTGCTTGAAGCCCCATGACCGCCTATTGGATCGCCCATGTCACCGTGACCGACCCCGAGGCCTATCAGGGCTATCAGGCGCTGGCCCCTGCGGCTTTTGCCGCCCATGGCGCGCGGTTTTTGGCGCGAGGTGGCGCGCATGAGGTGTTGGAAGGCCCATCACTTGATCGCCATGTGGTGATCGAGTTTCCAACACTGGCCGCAGCGCGGGCATGCTACCAGTCCGCCGAGTATCAGGCCGCCCGCGCCCGGCGCGAGGGGGCAGCGGTGGCCCATGTGGTGATTGTTGAGGGGTTGGGCTGATCCGTCGGCACCAGCCGAAGGTTCACAGGTCCCTTCACATCCGCCGCAGCATGACCTCGCGTGATGTGGAGCCGAAATCGCGCCGGACCAGAATCCCGGAAATCACCATCGCCCCGGCCACCAATCCCCAAGGCCCCAGAAGCCAGCCGAGCGACCCCAGCGCGAAATAGATCGACCGCAACCCGCGATTAAAGCTTTTTGCCCCGGTGATGTTGATATCGGCGGCCTGCGTGGCGCGATGCGCGGCCTCGGGGTGGCTGGGGTCATTCGGCACGGCGGCCATCAGGATGGAGCAATAGCCAAACAGCCGGTGCGCCCAGATGAATTTCAACAACGCATTGGCCAGAAAGGCCACCACCAAGGCGACGCGCAGTTGCAGCCCTGCCGTGTCGCTGGCCAGTGTCAAATCGCGGGTCAGCGCCCCCAGCATTGCCGGATTGCCGATGAGGGCAATGCCGCCGCCAATCGCGATCATCGAGGCCGAGGCGAAAAAGGCGGTGCCTTGGCGCAGGCTGTCGATCATTGTGGCATCAAAGATGCGCGGCTGGCGGGTGACGAATTCTGCCATCCAGTCATGGCGGTAGCGCTCCATCAGCTTGGAGACTGACACCCGCCACGCGGGGGGATTTTCGATCAGCCAGCCAAGGCCAAGCCAAAGGGCCAAGGTCAGCCCAAGGGCGGCAAGATCGGGCAGGCCAAAGGGGCCAAGGGAGAGGGCATCGGTCATGGCCGAAGCCTAGGAAGTTTCTGCCCGCAGTGAAAGCCCGGATCACGTTGGCCTTGTGTGTCGCCACCAATTGGTTATATTTTCTTACCAATGCAGCATCAGGAGGCGTCTATGGACATGCCAGCACCCAAGCTTGCGATTCTGGGCCGCAAACCGGCGATCGTGGCAGCGCTGCGCGATGTGCTGCCCGCCGATGCGGTGATCGACGCGCCGGAAGAAACCCGCGCTTATGAATGTGATGCGCTGTCGGCCTATGCCTGCGCGCCGCTGGCCGTGACCTTGCCGCGCACCACGGCCGAGGTGGCTGCGGTCTTGAAGGTCTGCAACACCATGGGCGTGCCTGTGGTGCCGCGTGGGTCGGGCACATCGCTGGCTGGGGGGGCCTTGCCGACCGCCGACTGCGTGGTTCTGGGCATTGGCCGGATGAACCGGGTGTTGGAGACCGACTACGACAACCGCTTTATCCGGGTTGAAGCAGGGCGCACCAATCTGTCAGTCACGGGGGCGGTAGAGGCGGATGGGTTCTTCTATGCGCCTGATCCGTCAAGCCAGCTTGCCTGCGCGATTGCGGGTAATGTCGCGATGAACTCGGGCGGGGCGCATTGCCTGAAATACGGGGTGACCACAAATAACCTTCTCGGCGTGACGCTGGTGCAGATGGATGGCACCGTGGTGGAGATTGGCGGCCCGTGGATGGAGGCCGGGGGGCTGGACCTTTTGGGGGTGGTCTGCGGGTCCGAAGGGCAATTGGGCCTGGTGACCGAGGCCACCTTGCGCATTCTGCCAAAGCCTGAGGGCGCGCGGCCCGTGCTGGTGGGGTTTGACAGCAACGAGGTGGCGGGGGCCTGTGTGTCGGACATCATCAAGGCGGGTATCCTGCCCGTGGCGATCGAATTCATGGACCGCCCTTGCATCCGCGCGACCGAGGCCTTTGCCAAGGCAGGTTACCCGGATTGTGAGGCGCTGTTGATCATCGAGGTGGAAGGCAGTCCGGCGGAGATTGATGAACAACTGGCCCGCATCAAGGCGATTGCGCTGTCGCACAACCCGGTGGAATTCCGTGAAGCGGCGGATGAGGATCAGGCCAAGCGCATCTGGCTGGGCCGCAAATCCGCCTTTGGCGCGATGGGGCAGATCAACGACTATATGTGTCTGGATGGCACGATCCCGGTTTCATCGCTGCCGTACGTCCTGCGCCGCATTGGTGAGATGAGTGTTGAGTTCGGGCTGGACGTCGGCAATGTGTTTCATGCTGGGGACGGCAACATGCACCCCTTGATCCTGTACAATGCCAACACGCCCGGCGATCTGGAGCGGTGCGAGGCGATGGGGGCCGAGATTTTGAAGCTTTGCGTCGAGGTTGGCGGCTGCCTGACCGGCGAGCATGGCGTGGGCATCGAAAAGCGCGATCTGATGTCGGTGCAGTTCACGCCTGAGGATCTTGAGGCGCAGATGCGGGTCAAGGATGTGTTCGACCCCAAGTGGCTGTTGAACCCGGCCAAGGTGTTTCCCTTGGGCGCAAGCGAAAGCCGTCGCGCTGGGTGAGGCCCCGGGGCTGTCTGCCCCGGACCCCGAGAGTATTTTTGCCAAGATGAAAGGGGTTGCCATGCGCCCTGAGACTGAGTCCGAGTTAAGCGATCTGATCCGAGGGGCGATGAGCCCCGTCGTGGTGCGGGGCGGTGGCACGCGGGGTGTTGCGCTGGGCGCTGGTGATGTGTTGGACACCACTGGTTTGCGCGGGGTCACGCTTTATGAGCCCGGCGCGCTGACGCTTGTGGTGCGGGCGGGCACGGGCTTGGCCGAGGTTCAGGCGCTTTTGGCAGGTGAACGGCAGAGGCTGTCCTTTGAGGTGCCGGATCTGCGGGCGATCTTGGGGCGGCCGGGTGACAGCACGATTGGCGGGGTGGTGGCGGCCAATGCCAGCGGGCCGCGGCGGGTGCAGTCGGGCGCCTGCCGCGACAGTCTTTTGGGCGTGCGGTTTGTCGACGGCGCGGGCACCGTGGTGAAGAACGGCGGGCGGGTGATGAAGAATGTCACCGGCTATGATTTGGTCAAGCTGATGGCGGGAAGTCATGGCCGGCTTGGCGTCTTGACCGAGGTGTCACTGCGCGTGCAGGCGGTGCCGGAGGCGGAGACCTCGCTTGTTGGTTCGTGCAGTGCTGAGGCGGGGCTTGCCGCGCTGCGCGTGGCCCTCGGCTCGCCGTTTGACATTTCGGGCGCGGCCTATGCGCAGGCCCAAGCGCTGATCAGGGTGGAGGGGATGGCGGGATCTGTCGCCTATCGGGTGGGCGAGTTGCGGGCCCGGTTGGGTGGCGATTGGCGCGTGGTCACGGGCGCTGAGAGTGCCGCGCTTTGGGCCGGGGTGCGCGATGTGGCACCATTGCAGGGGCGCGCGGGGTCGCTCTGGCGGCTGGTCGTGAAGCAAACCGAGGCGCTGGGCCTTGTGCAGCGGTTGGGTGGTGAGGCGGTTTATGATTGGGGCGGCGGGCTGGTTTGGTTGGCCCTACCCGGTGGGCAGGCCGAGGCGGTTCGGGCGGCGGTGGTGGGGTTCGGCCATGCCACGCTGATGCGCGCCGCGCCTCAGGATCAGTCGGTTCCCGCCCTGCCACCCGAGCCGCCCGCCGTCGCCGCCCTGTCCACCGCGCTGCGCCAAAGATTCGACCCTCGCCAGATTTTTGCTGCCTGAAGGAGACTTAGATGCCCTCGATCCTGATCCTTGCCCTGCCAGTGGTGCTTTATGTCTCGCTGTGCAGCCTGCCGCGCGGGCCGGGCAGTCTTTACACCATTGGCACCATGTTTGTGTTGGCGCAGCTGGTCAGTTGGCTGGGTTTGGTCGGCAGCGGCGGGGCGGCGGTTTTGGCCTTTGCTCAGCTGGGGATTGTGATGGCTGGGCTGGTGCAGGGTCTGCGCCTGATGGTCTTGCCCGCTGAGGCAAGCCGGGGTCGCTATCTGGCGCTGATCTTTGGCGGCCTATTGATCGGCGCGGCGCTGCTTCGCAGCGGTTTGGGGTTCTGATCCGATGCAGACCTATTTCACCGAGGCGCAACTGGCCGATCCGAAGCTGGCGGAAGCCAATAAGATCTTGCGGTCTTGCGTGCATTGCGGGTTTTGCACCGCGACCTGCCCCACCTATCAGGTCTTGGGCGATGAATTGGATAGCCCGCGTGGGCGGATTTACCTGATCAAGGAGATGCTGGAATCGGGTCGTCCGGCCGATGCCCGCACGGTCAAGCACATTGACCGCTGCCTGTCCTGTCTGGCCTGTGTGTCCACTTGCCCTTCGGGGGTAGATTACATGCATCTGATCGATCAGGCGCGGGCCTATGTCGAGAAAACCTATCGCCGCCCGTGGCATGACCGCGCTTTGCGCTGGGTACTGGCCAAGGTTATTCCGCATCCGACACGGTTCCGGTTGGCGCTGTTGGCGGCCAAGATTGCGCGGCCCTTTGCGCCCTTGTTCCCTGATGCGCGTCTGCGCGCCATGCTGGCGATGGCGCCGAAAACCATTCCGCCAGTCAGCCGGAATGATGACCCCCAGACCTTTGCCGCCACGGGCGAGCGCCGGATGCGGGTGGCGCTGATGACGGGTTGTGCGCAAAAGGCGCTGAACACCGATATCAATGATGCCACAATCCGCCTGTTGCGCCGTTTGGGGTGCGAGGTGGTCATCCCGCGCGGCATGGGCTGTTGCGGGGCGCTGACGCATCACATGGGGCGCGAGGCGGAGGCCCATGCTTCTGCCGCCGCCAATGTCGCGGCCTTCATGGCGGAGAAACATACCGGGGGTCTGGATGCGGTGGTCATCAACACCAGCGGGTGCGGCACCACGGTGAAAGATTACGGCCATATGCTGGGCGGTGAGGAGGCCGCGACGGTGTCGGCCCTTGCCATGGATATCAGCGAGCTTTTGGTCAAGATCGGTCTGCCCGAGGGTGCGTCGAAGGGGCTGCGCGTGGCCTATCACGCGGCCTGCAGTTTGCAGCACGGCCAGCAGGTGAAAACCGCGCCGAAGGATTTGCTGAAGCGGGTGGGGTTTGACGTGGTGGAGCCTGCTGACAGTCATCTGTGCTGTGGCTCTGCGGGCACCTACAACCTGTTGCAGCCCGAAATCAGTGCGCAGTTGAAGGCGCGCAAGGTTGAGACGCTGGAGGCCAAGAACCCCGATGTGATTGCCGCCGGGAACATCGGCTGCATGATGCAGATCGGGTCCGGTACCGGGGTGCCGGTGGTGCATACGGTGGAGCTGTTGGACTGGGCCTTGGGTGGGCCGAAGCCGCGCGCTTTGGGGTGAAACGCCGCGCTAGGGCTTGGGCCTGATCAAGGTTTAGGCTTGTCGTCCCAATCCTTGGTGAGGATACGGTTTGCGTCCCCGGTCGGGTCGTCGAACTGTTTGGTTTTCATCGCCCAAAAGAAGGCTGCAAGGCCAATGCCGCCAAGCAAGAGGGAAACCGGGATCAGGTAGGTCAGGATTTCCATGGCGTTACTTCAACCGAAGGGCGTTTAGGGAGACGGTAATCGACGACAGGCTCATCGCCAAGGCGGCGGCCAAGGGGGTGGCCAGACCGACGAGCGCCAAGGGTACGGCGATGACGTTGTAGGCGGCGGAGATGCCGAAGTTCTCCACGATCCGCTGGGTGGTTTGCCGGGCGATGCGGGCGGCGTCGCCGATGGCCGCCATATCCTGACCCAACAGCACGATGTCGGACGCGGTGCGCGCGGCGTCCAATGCGGTGGCCGGGCTGATCGAGACATGGGCGGCTGCCAAGGCGGCGGTGTCGTTCAGCCCGTCGCCCACCATCAATACCCGGTGGCCTTTCAAAGTCAGATCGCGCACCAGCGCGGCCTTTTCGGCAGGCAGCGCGCCCGAGATCCAATCGGTGATCCCAAGACGGGTTGCGAGGGCGGCGACAGCGCCTTCGGTGTCGCCCGAAATCAGGCGGATCGACTTGCCCTGAGCGGTCAGTTCGGCAATCGCGACCTCGGCGCCCGGGCGCAGGCGGTCGGTGAAGGTGAAGGCGCGGGGCTTGCCCTCGCCGGTGCAAAGGTATGTCGCGGTCATGTCCGCCGTCATTGCGTTGCACCATGAGGCGCGGCCCAGCTTTACCTTCTGGCCCTTCCAGATGCCTTCGACACCATAGCCCGGCACTTCGCGCAGATCTTCCACGCGGGCCGGGTGAATGCCTGCGGCCCGCGCCGCATCGGCCAAAGCCGTGGCGAGCGGATGCGAGGAAGCGCTGGCCAAGGCGGCCGCCACCTCAATCGCCGTGCGGGGGTGATCGGAGAGGTTTGTCACCTCGGGCGCGCCCATGGTTAGGGTGCCGGTCTTGTCAAAGACGACTGTATCTACCTCGGCCAAACGCTCTAGCGCGGTGCCGTGCTTGATGAGCAACCCCTTGCGGAAGAGACGGCCAGAGGCGGAGGTGACAACGGCGGGCACCGCAAGCCCCAAGGCGCAAGGGCAGGTGATGATCAGCGTCGCTGCCGAGATATTGACCGCAAAGCGCAGATCGCCGCCGGTTTTCCACATCCAGAAACCAAAGGCGCCGAAGGACAGGATATGCACCAAGGGCGAATACCAGCTGGCCGCGCGTTCGGCCAAGGTGGTGTATTTGGTCTTGGCGCTTTCGGCCACGGCCACCAGATCGGCCATGCGATGAAGCGAGCTGTCCTTTCCCGCCGCCGTGACGCGCAGGGTTAGGGGGCCGGTCAGGTTGACCTCACCGGCAGAGACCACAGTGTCGGGCCCGGCAAAGACTGGCAGGCTTTCGCCGGTCAGAAGTGAGCGGTCCACCTCGGAGGTGCCCTCGATCACGACGCCATCCACCGGCATCCGCCCACCGGGGCGCACGCGGACAAGATCGCCTACGGCAATTTCGGAAATGGGCCGGGTGACTTCGGCCCCATCGACCAGCACCACGGCGCGGGGAACCTCCAGCGCCGCCAGCTCCTCAGCGGCTGACCGCGCCACAGCGCGGGTACGGTGGTCGAGATAGCGGCCCAACAGCAGGAAAAAGCACAGCATCACGGCGGCATCGAAATAGGCGTGATGGCCGGAGTTCCATGTCTCGAAAATCGAAATGCCGGTTGCCAGCACCAAGGCCAGCGAGATCGGGAAATCCATACCCAGACGGCCCACTTTCACCCCGGCCCAAGCCGAGCGAAAGAAGGGTTGGCCGGAAAAGAGGACGGTTGGAATGGCGATGGCGCCAGAAATCCAGTGGAAAAGATCGCGCGTCACCCCATCGGCGCCGGACCAGACGGCGACGGACAGCAGCATGACGTTCATCATGGAGAAAAACGCGACCCCCAGACGCATCAGAAGATCGCGGCCTTGCCGGTCAGTCTCGGTCGCTGACAAAAGGCCGGCGTCCAGCTCATGCGCCTCATAGCCGACGCCGGCCAGCACCTTGATCAGCTGATCGGCCGTCAGGGCGGCATCGGCCTCAACCGAGACCCGTTTCAAGGTCAGGTTGACGCGTGAGGATTGCACGCCCGGCGTGGCGGCAAGCGCCTGTTCAACGGTGGAAATGCAGGCCGCGCAATGGGCGGCGGGCAAGGAGAGCATGATCCGCGCGTGATCGGGTTGCGACAGTTGGGCGATGCGTTCGGCCGAGGGGGCGGCGACGCAGGCCGGGCAGGCCGACAGGGATGCGCGCCCGGCGTCGGAAAAGCTCTCTGGTTCCAACGCGGCGGTCATGCCGTCAGCCCTTTACCGAAAGATCGATGCGCTGACGAAACAGCGTGCCATCTGTGGCCCACGCCTCGATTTGCATCATCCATTTGCCCATGCCCAAATCGGTTTTGGCCACATAGGCCCCGGCTTGGCGCGAGAAGTCGGGGCGGCGATCCTCGGACGCCGAGGTAGTCCGGCCGATCAGCACGCTGAGATCCTGCAGCCTCACTGGCATGCCTGCCGCATCGGTGAACACCAGACGCACCTCTTTGGCTGCCGCATCATATTCGGGTGCCAGGATCCAGCCCAAGGCTTCTTGCGCGGCGCGGTCATGATCGAAGGTTTGGCTGGCGACATAAGAGTTTTTCACCTCCAACCCCGGAAAGGTGCTGACCGCCTTGTAGGCCATGGTCAGATTTACCGCGATGATGACGGCAAAGGCCGAAACGGTGAAAAACAGCACGTGTTTGCCGGTGATCTCGCGCATCTCAATCCTCCTCTTTGCCATTAAAGACAGTGTCATGGTGAACCCGGTCGGTGCCCGTAGCCACGTCTGACCCAAGGTCTTCGATCCAAAGCCGAAGCTCGGTGCGTTCTTCCTCAGCCGCCTCAGACCCGGCGGGGGCGGTGATATAAAGCCGCTGCGTCTTGGTCTGATTGGCCGGGACCAACACCTGCAGCGCCTCTTGCCCTTCAAGGGCGAGCACGAACTCGGCCCCCTCTTCGTTGGTGCTGGAGATCGAGAAGAGACGGTCATCGCCGTGCTTGTTCAACAGACGCAGCTCATAGGTATTGCGGATGGAGCCATCCTTCAGCACCACGAACTGCGGGTTGCGCACGGGGGTGACGTTGACGTCGATCTCGGTGCGCATGAACAGGGCGACAACCAACGCGATGCCCACGGCGGACCACAGTACGGTGTAGATCATGGTCCGCACGCGGAACACATGGCTCCAGACCGATTTCGGGGCCTTGCCTTCTCGCTCACGCACCTCATCGGTCAGAGCCAGATAACCGATCAACCCGCGCGGCTTGCCGATCTTGTCCATCATGTCATCGCAGGCATCGATGCACAGCCCGCAGGTGATGCAGGCCAGTTGCTGACCATTGCGGATATCAATCCCCATCGGGCAGACGTTGACGCAGGCCATGCAATCGATGCAGTCGCCGTTGCCTTCCACGCACTGCTTGCCGCGCGGCTCTCCGCGCCATTCGCGGTAGCCGATGGTGAGGGTGTCCTCATCCATCATCGCGGCCTGAATACGCGGCCAAGGGCAGGCGTAGATGCACATCTGCTCGCGGGCAAAGCCGCCAAAGGCAAAGGTGGTCGCCGCCAGAATGAACATCGTTGTATAGGCGATGGGATGGGCCGTGCCCGCCAACAGGTTCCAAAACAGCGTCGGCGCATCGGTGAAATAAAACACCCAAGCCCCACCCGTGGCCAGCGCAATGGCAAACCAGATCGTCCATTTCACAAGGCTTTTGCGGATCTTCTCGCCATCCCATTTCTGCCGATGCAGGCGGATGCGCGCGTTGCGGTCGCCTTCGACCCAACGTTCGACAAGGATGAAAAGGTCGGTCCAGACGGTCTGCGGGCAGGCATAGCCGCACCAGACCCGGCCAGCCGCCGAGGTGAAGAGAAACAGCCCCAAGCCTGCCATGATGAGAAGGCCCGCGACGAAGTAAAACTCATGCGGCCAGATTTCGATCATGAAGAAGAAGAACCGCCGCCCGCCCATGTCGATCAATACGGCCTGATCGGGCAGGTTCGGACCCCGGTCCCAGCGAATCCAGGGGGTGATGTAGTAAATGCCCAAAAGCACCGCCATCAGCCACCATTTAAGGGTGCGAAACTGCCCTTTCACGCGGCGCGGAAAGATCGGCTCGCGCGCGGCATAGAGGCTGGGCGGGTTGGTATCAGGGGTGGACACGGACATTCTCCGGCAATTCAGGCTTGGTCGTCTGACCTTGGTATCCGCCGTGCGCCGCTCTCCCGCCTTGACCTGCATCAATTATCTATCGCGAAGTCAGCTTTTCTCTGTGGCAGATTGTCTCGCGCCAGTGTTGAGCGCAGGCGGTTGCTGCGCCAAGGTGAACCCGGACTGCGAAAGGGGTCAAAAAGGGGAGGGAGGCACCGACGCTTCTAGGAAACGCGCGAACAGGGCGAAGCGCCGGTGCAATGCCGCAGCCGTTGCAGCTGGGCATGACCGCAAATTGCCCTAAGACCTGCCCCCGCGCCTTGACCTGAGTCAAATGGCCCTTGTCCGGACTGCTTCAGCTTGCCGCAGGCAAAAGCGCGCAATCGGCCATGACAAAGGCCCCCGGAATGCACCGGGGGCCCTTGGTTTCAAGCGGCTCTCTACGGCTATTCGCCGCCGCCCAAGGCGTGAACATAGGTCGTGACCGCCCGCACCTCGTCTTCCGACAGGCGGCCTGCCCAAGCGGGCATCACGCCATAACGTGCGCCGAAAACCGAGGTATGGATCGTTTCGCGGTCGCCGCCATAAAGCCAGATGGCATCGTTCAGGGCAGGAGCCCCTTGGTTGCGGTCGCCCTCTCCCGCTTCCATATGGCAGGCGGCGCAGTTGTCGGCAAAGACGGTTGCCCCGGCGCTTGCCAAGGTGGCGTCATGCTCTTGTCCCGACATTTGCAGAACATATTCCACGACTTCACCGATCTGCGCCTCTTCCAAGAGGCCATCAGCGCCGAATTTCGGCATCTCAGAATAGCGGGCGTCGGCGTCGGTGGTGTTGCGGATACCATGGTTGATCGTCAGATAAATCTGCTCCATGTCGCCGCCCCACAGCCAATCATTGTCGGTCAGGTTGGGGTAGCCCTTGCCCTGCACACCCGCCGCACCCGAGCCGTGGCACTGGGCGCAAAAGGTTTTGAACACGGCCGCCCCAGCTGAGGTGGCATAGGTGTTCAATGCGTCTGTCGCCGGAATGTCGGCCAAAGGTGCTGCCACCAGCTTGGCCTTGATCTCGGCATTGGCGTCGTCAAAGCGTTTGATCTCTTCGGCGACGGCCGTTCGGTTGTCATAACCCAGATACCCTTGGGTCGCTTGGGTCAGCAGGGGCCATGCCGGATAGGCGATCGAGTACCAGATGCCCCAGATGATGGTGGCGTAGAACACCCAGACCCACCAGCGCGGCAGGGGGTTGTTATACTCTTCGATGCCGTCCCATTCATGGCCGGTGGTTTCGACCTGAGCGGGCGCTTTCTTGACTTGCTTGGCGCACATGGCTCACGCCTCCTTCACAGGCTGGGGGTCTTTATCAGACCCCGCGGGTTGCTTTTCGTTGCGAAAGATCGAATTGGCGATGTCACGATGGACCGCATTCGACCCCGGACGCATCGCCCAGAGGATCACCCCGAGGAAGATCAGCGTTAGGGCCAGAAGTGCCCAGCTGTCGGCCAATTGGCGCAGGAAGCTATAGGTATCCATTGGCTTTCCCCCTTATCGCGTCGGATCAGGTATGAAGGTCGTGAAGTCCACCATCGTCCCCAGCACTTGCAGATAGGCGATGATGGCATCCATCTCGGTCAGTTCGGGCTGGCCGTCAAAGTTCGAGACATTGACATCCAGATGCCCGAAGGCAGCCGCACCGTAACGTTCCTGCAGCCCCGCAGTGTCGGCGTTCGGGTCGGCCTGAGCGGCAAAGTCCGCAACGGCGTTCTCGATCATTGCCTCGCTATAAGGCACCCCTACCAAGGCGTTGGTGCTGAGTTTGTCGGCGATGTATTGGCCATCAATGACGTTGTTCATCATGAAGGCGTATTTCGGCATCACCGATTCCGGCACCACTGACTGCGGGTCGATCATGTGATCGACATGCCAGCTGTCGGAATAGCGGCCCCCCACGCGGGCCAGATCCGGCCCGGTGCGTTTGGAGCCCCACTGGAACGGATGGTCATACATCGATTCCGCGGCCAGGGAGTAATGGCCATAACGCTCCACCTCGTCGCGCATCGGGCGGATCATCTGGCTGTGGCAGCCATAGCAGCCTTCGCGGATGTAGATGCTGCGCCCTTCCAGCTCCAAGGGCGTGTAGGGGCGCACCCCTTCGACCTTTTCGATGGTGTTCTCGAGGTAGAACAGCGGCACGATCTGCACCAGACCGCCGATGGTTACGACCAGAAACGACAGCACCAAAAGAAGGGTGGCATGCGTTTCGATTACCTTGTGTTTGTCAAGAAAAGCCATGTTTGATCCCTCCCCTTATTCTGCCGGCACAAAGTTGCCAGCGTTGACAGGGGCCTTTGCGGGCTGAGCGCGAACGGTCATCCACAGGTTATAGGCCATGATCAACGCCCCGGTCAGGAACATCGCCCCACCCAAGCCACGGACCACATACATCGGAAGTTTCGCGGCCACCGTGTCGGCAAAGGCGTTCACGAGGAAGCCGTTGGCGTCGACTTCACGCCACATCAGGCCTTCCATGATCCCGGTGACCCACATCGAGGAGGCGTAGAGCACGATCCCGATGGTGGCGAGCCAGAAGTGCCAGCTGACAAGCTTCAGGCTGTAAAGCCCGTCGCGGTTCCACAGGCGCGGTGTCAGGAAGTAAAGCGCGCCGAAGGTGATCATGCCGTTCCAGCCAAGGGCGCCGGAATGGACGTGACCGATGGTCCAGTCGGTATAATGCGACAGGGAGTTGACGGCCTTGATTGACATCATCGGGCCTTCAAAGGTCGACATGCCGTAAAAGCCGATCGACACCACCATCATGCGGATGATCGGATCGGTGCGCAGCTTGTCCCAAGCGCCCGACAGCGTCATCAACCCGTTGATCATGCCGCCCCACGAGGGCATCCACAGGATCACCGAGAACACCATGCCAAGCGTCGAGGCCCAATCGGGCAGCGCGGTGTAGTGCAGGTGGTGCGGGCCGGCCCAGATATAGAGGAAGATCAGCGCCCAGAAATGGATGATCGACAGCTTATAGCTGAAAACGGGGCGTTCGGCCTGCTTGGGCACAAAGTAATACATCATGCCAAGGAAACCGGCGGTCAGGAAGAAGCCCACTGCGTTGTGGCCATACCACCACTGCGTCATGGCATCCTGCACGCCGGACATGACCTGCACCGATTCAGACCCAAAGATCGACACCGGAATGGCAAGGTTGTTGACGATGTGCAGCATGGCGATGGTCACGATCATCGACAGCAGGAACCAGTTGGCGACGTAGATATGAGGCTCTTTGCGCTTCCAAAGCGTGCCGATGAAGGCCAGAAGGAAGGCGACCCAGACCACGGCGATCCACAGATCAATGTACCAGACGGTTTCGGCGTATTCCTTGCCCTGCGTTCCACCCAGAATATACGAGGTCGCCGCCAGCACGATCATCAGCTGCCAGCCCCAGAACACGAACCAGCCCAGATTGCCGCCGAACAGGCGCGCCGCCGTGGTGCGTTGGACGATGTAGAAGGACGACATGATCAGCGCGTTGCCGCCAAAGGCGAAGATCACCGCACTGGTGTGCAGCGGACGCAGACGGCCAAAGTTCAGGATGCCCTCGGTCACATGACCCAGATTGAGCGCTGGAAAGGCCAGCTGGAAGGCGATGACCACACCGACGAGGAACCCGACCACACCCCAAAAGGTGGTTGCGATAACCCCGGCGCGCACGACGCCATCCAGATATTCGGTTTGAGGGTGATGCGCCGGTTCGCCCACATGGCGCAGTTGCCACACGAATGTGGCGGCCGCAGCCAGCATAACGACCAGGGCATTCACCATATAAGGCAGATCGCGCGCGTAGTTGGCGGCAATCGCGGCAAGCACCACGATCAGCCCCAGCACGATCAGTTTAATGTAATCCCACATGTTGCGTCCCTTCGTCTTTGTCCTGATTCCAGCCCGAACATCGGCTCGGGTCCGACCAGAAGCTTTTTCGACTGCCCTGCTTTTCGCAGGTGCGGCGGAGGGAAGCCTTGATCCATGTCAACAGGCCTCTGTCTGGCTGTTGATCGAGGTCAAGGCATGAGCTGGGCGACTGTGACAGGGTGTCACGACAGGCGATTTCGCCCAAAGGAGGGTTTCCGATGTCCTATAAGTCCATTCTCACGGTTTTGACCCGGGCCGCTGATGCTTCGCTCGCCGTGGGTGCCGCGGCACGATTGGCCCAGACGCTGGACGCACATCTTGATATTCTGGTGCTGGGGGTGGACCGCACGCAGGTGGGCTATTCCTACATCGGATCGGGGGCCATCATGATGCAGGTCTCGCTGGACCGGGCCGAGGCCGAGGCGCGCGAGACCGAGGCGGCGGTGAAGGCCGAACTTCTCAAGCGCCCGCCGGGATTGCGGTCTTCGGTTGAGGCGGCGGTAACGCAACTCGGTGCGATGAATGACCTTGTGGCCCAGCGTGCGCGCTTTGCCGATCTGGTGGTGCTGCCCCGACCTTATGGCGAGGGCAAGGGCGCGGAAAGCGAAGCGGTGATTGAAGCGGCCATGTTCGAAGGCAAGGCCCCAGTTCTGGTGCTGCCCGAAAAGGGGTTGGGCGAGCATGTGGTGCCAAAGCGCATCGTCGTCGCCTGGAACCAAAGTGCCGAGGCGATGACGGCCACCCGCATGGCGCTGCCCTTCCTGAAATCGGCAGATGCGGTGGACATCACCGTGATCGATCCACCGCCGCATGGGGCCGAACGCTCTGACCCCGGTGGTCTTTTGTGCCAGATGCTGGTGCGCCATGGCGTGCATGCCGAGGTGTCCGTTCTGGCCCGCAGCCTGCCGCGCGTCAGTGATGTGCTTGCGCGCCATGTGCTGGATGAAAATGCCGATATGCTGGTGATGGGGGCCTATGGCCATTCGCGCTTTCGCGAGGCGATTCTGGGCGGGGCGACCCGCAACATGCTGGAACAGGCCACGGTTCCAGTGCTGATGGCGCGCTGAGGCAAAGGCAACCGATTTGCGCCCGCCTGGGACAAGCCCCCTGGCGGGCGATTGTCGTCAGATGATGGTGATGTCGTCGCGCAGCGCCGTCAGATTGCCAAAGCCCTGCAGCGTGATAACAAGCGCGGGCGCAAATTCCAGCACGACCGACCCTGCCACCACCGTGCCAAAGCTTGACAGCATCTGAGCCACGGTGAGGCCACCGCCCCAGATCGCATCGTCCAGATGCAGTGTGTCTGCGTTGTCGGTCATGTCGGTGACGCGATCCACGCCAAAACTGCGGCCAAAGACAAAGACATCGCTGCCTCGTCCACCGCTGATGGTATCGTTTCCTGTGTTGCCGCTTAGGGTGTCATTGCCGCTTTCGCCGAAGAGCAGGTCATTGCCCGCGCCGCCGTTGATCCGGTCACTGCCCCGGCCGCCATAGATCATATTGGCCAGCGCATTCCCCGTCAGTACATCGGCCCCATCGCCCGCTTGCAGCCGTTCGAAATCGGTTACCCCCGTGGCAAGTGTGGCCAGCGTGATGCCGTTCACCTGGATGGCCCCGCCCGCCACCATATTGACCGACAGAGTGCCGCTGACCGCCGCAAAGTTCAGCCAATCGACACCGCCATTGGTGTCATCAATCACCCGCCGCCCGGTCTGCAGATTGCGCAGCATCGCGAAATCTTCGGTGAAGCTATAGACATCGTTGGTCGTGTTGGCTGAGCCGTAGAAATCCAGCCGCGCATCGGTGATCACGCCAATGTCGCCCGCGGCGCGGTCATGCACCATCACCCGCCAGGTGCCAAGCGCACTCATTCCGCGGAAGGAATCGGCGGCGAAGGTCCATTCCAGACCAGAATCCAAGAGATAGGAGCCAAAGTTGTAGAACGGATCTGGTGTCGCGCCCTCTCGGTCAAAGAGGGTGATCTGCTGGCCCGTCGGACTGCGCAGAAAGATCACCAGATCGTTTGCATAGCCGTGGGTGATGTCCAGAGTCACATGGATTGAGTCGATCTCGATATCTTGTGTCATCTGAAACGAGATCTTCGCTTCGGGCGTTCCGTTGTTCCTGTCCGAATCCTGGATGGTCACATCGGGCCCAGCATAACTGCGGCGCAGATGGAGTTCATTGGCTGAGGTATCAGCCGCTCCGTTCATCCGGGTCCAGACTTCGGCCATGCGGGTGGCGGCAAAGGCATCGACCATGCCAAATCCGTAAGATTGATGAAAGATCGACCCGCCGCCGTTCCAGTGATTGCCCCCCATGGTCAGCCAAGTGCCGACCTCGGTCGCAGATGGACCGCTGCCCACCGCGCTGCCAGTGTGGCTGGCACTTAACGCAAGGATGTCGTGCACATCGCGCCAACCCAAGCGATCATTGGCATCCAGCATCAGGGCCACAACCCCCGACACAACAGGCGTGGCCGCCGAAGTGCCGTTGAAGGTGGAGGTATAATCGGTCTGCGCCAGCGGATCACCGTCGGTCGTGCCCGAGCGGTTATAGCCTTGCTGGCCGATCAGATCGGTCGTCACCGATGCCGCAGGGGCGGTCAGAAGGATCGAAGAGCCGTAACTGGAATAGTCGGCTGCAAACCCGGTGCGGTCGGTAGCGGCAACGGTGATCGAATGACGCGAGACGTTGGACCCGTCGCCATTGGCGTTCATCGTCTCATTGCCAGCGGCCTTGACGACGATGGTCCCCAGCCCATCCCGCCCGTTGACTGAAACCCAAGCAAAGTGCCCTGAATCCACCTCAGCAGAATTGCCCGGCCTGTTTAGGTTCAACGGATCGCTGAAATCGGGCGTGGTGCCCCAACTGTTGGACATGATGTCGAACCGGCCGGCCCAACGCATCGCGGCATCGTAAAGCGCGCTGGTGGTCTGTGTGGTCCAATTGTAGGCGTGTTGCAGGTCGTTGAGATAATCCAATCCGGTGATCGTTGCGCCATGGGCGACCCCGACGCCTCCGCGCCCGTTGTTGTCCACCGCTGCGATAAGCCCGGCGCAGGCGGTGCCATGGGCATCGGCCGACGTGTTGGGGGTGGGGGCATAGGTAACGCCGTTAAAGCGGAAATGCGCAGCGGCATTGTAGTTGGCCGCCAAATCGGCATGGGTGAATTGAACTCCGTCATCATACACCGCGACCGACACACCCACACCGGTGTACTCGTCCCAGATTTTGCGGATGTTGCTGATCATCGGCAGATGCCATTGTTGGGCAAACAGCGGATCGGTCGGCGTCGCCATCGGTAAACCTCAAGAAAAATCTGAACTTGAAAATTCGTGTCGCCCAAAAATCTGCCGGGCCACGCAATCTATGCCGACAAATGAAAAAGGCGCAAGGCCTTGGCCCTGCGCCCGAATGGTCATCTTTAACGCGGCCGATCCCCAGCCTTAGCGGCGCGGATCGTCGTCATCCTCGTCTTCGTCATCACCAGCGTCGGGCAGGTTGAAGAAGCTGTCAGCATCCGAGAAATCGGCCGCCGTGCGCTTGTCTTCGTCCTGATCGCCGCCGAACACTTCAAAGCCCGACGGCACGCGGGCCTCGGGCGTCATGCCCAGCGACTGTTCGGTCGACACCAGCTTGCGGCGTTCATCGTCCGACATGACCGAGCCTTCGGCTGCCTTCTTGCGGGCGGCGGCCTGCACGGCAGTGTCAAGTTCGGACTGCTTGCACAGTCCCAGTGCGACCGGATCGATCGGCGTGATGTTGTTGATGTTCCAATGCGTCCGCTCGCGGATCGCTTGAATGGTCGGCTTGGTCGTGCCGACCAGCTTGCCCACGGCACCATCCGACAATTCGGGGTGGAACTTGACGAGCCACAGAATCGCAGCCGGGCGGTCTTGGCGCTTGGACAGGGGCGTGTAGCGCGGGCCACGACGCTTTTCCTCGCCTACGGCGGCGGCGTTGAACTTGAGCTTCAGCTTGTAAAGCGGGTCTTTTTCGCCGCGCTCGATCTCGATCGCATCCAACTGGTTGTTGCCCACCGGGTCAAAGCCTTTGACCCCAGTTGCCACATCACCATCGGCAATGCCTTGAACTTCCAATTCATGCAGCCCGCAGAAATCTGCAACCTGCTTGAAGGTCAGCGTGGTGTTGTCCACCAGCCAAACCGCCGTGGCCTTGGCCATCAAAGGTTTCGACATCGGTCCATCCTCTTCGCTTTCGCCCACACGTTCTGGGGCCTTTACAAATCTTTCCCGTGCCGGGAAAACGGCTGCAGCCGGGGCCGCGATCTTCTCGTTTTCGGGAAAGTCTGGCAGGCGTATAGGTGGTTTTTGGGTGAAGGAAAAGGGAAAATGCGTAACCTTGTGCTGGCCGCCGCCCTTGCCCTTGCACCCCCCGCCCATGCCGACGGCGAGATGGCCGGGGATTTCGATTACTACGTTCTGGCGCTGTCGTGGTCGGCCAATTGGTGCGCCCGCGAAGGCGATGGGCGCGACGATCCGCAATGTGACGCAGGGCGTGGGGTGACATGGGTCGCCCATGGGCTTTGGCCACAATACGAACGCGGCTGGCCCGCCTTTTGTCGAACCACCGAACGTGATCCCTCGCGCAGTCAGACCACCGCTGTGGCGGATGTGTTCGGCGGTGCAGGATCGGCGTTTTACCAGTGGAAAAAGCATGGCCGCTGCGCTGGCCTGTCGGCTGCGAACTACTTCGACACTGCCCGCGCAGCCTTTGACAGCATCACCTTGCCACCGGTCTTTGCCGGGTTGCCCAAGGATGTGCAACTGCCCGCCTCGGTCGTGGAAGACGCGTTTCTTGAGGCCAACCCAGGCCTTGCGCGCGATCAGATCACCATCACCTGCGCGGATGGAATGATCCAAGAGGCCCGCATCTGCCTGACCAAGGACCTGACGCTGCGCCGCTGTGGTGACGATGTGATCCGCGATTGCCGGATGAAAGATGCGGTGATGGAGGCGGTGCGCTGAATGCTTTGGCGCGTCACTTGTATTCAATCAACCCGCGCCGCTGCCCGCGCAACCGGCTTGCGTAGTACCCCAAGGCCCCCCGCGCCTCGGCAAATTTGCCGATCACGCTAAAGAGGCCCCAAGCCCAACCGCCGCGCCGGGCCAGACGTGCCAACTGTGCGGGATAAATCAGCGCCAAAAGCCAACCCGCCGGATGCGCCAGCCCCGCCACGAGCACGGCGACGGGCAGGCCTGCCCCCCAGATCAAGGCCCGTCGCGTCTCGGCGCCCCAATGGTCAAACCCGTGCCGGGCAGCACCTTCGGCAAAGGCATGCCCCGCCCGCACCGAGCGCGCCCACCATTGGCCAAAGCGCATCAGCGCCGCATCATGCAGCGTCATCTCCGCGTCGATCCGCCAGACCTCGCTGCCACTGGCGCGCAGGCGCAGGCGCAGGCACAGATCCGGCTCCTCGCCCGCGATCAGGCCCGCCTCATAGCCGCCCACCGCCTGCACCGCGTTAAACCGCATCAGCGCATCGCCGCCGCAGGCGCGGGCCGCGCCAAGGGGCGTGTCCCATTCCCGGTCGGCCAGCGCGTTGTAGACTGAAGCCTTCGGAAACCGCTCGCGCCGCCGCCCGCAGATCACTACGGCGGCCGGATGCGCGGCAAAGGCGGACAGGGCGGCATCGATCCAACCGGGTTGCACCTCGCAATCGCCGTCGACCATCTGCACGAAGTCGGGCGGATCGTCGGCCAGATGCTCTAGCCCAGCATTGCGCGCCCGCGCGGCGGTAAAGGGCAGGGCCATATCCAGCGCCAGCACCTCCGCCCCGGCGGCCGTGGCGAGTTCAACCGATCCATCGTTTGAGCCAGAATCGACATAGACCAGCCGCCGCACCCGGCCCTGCAGCGACGCAAGGCAAGCCACCAGCCGCGCACCTTCGTTGCGGCCAATGACCACAGCATCCACTGTGGCCTGCGTCTCTTTGTCTGCGATATCCTCTGTCATCATGCCCTGTCCAACCGCTCCAGTCCCCCGGCTTTGCCATGTTTGCCCCAACTTCGCCACACTTTGCTTTTTTCTGCCACATCTGTTAAACCATCCGGGCAGGGCGGGGGCCCGGGCGATTCCGATCAGGGCAAGGCGCAGCATCTGCGGCTGCGATGAGAGGGGCCGAACGGGCAAAAGCTCCGCCGCAAGGTGGGTCCAAATGTGACAAAGTGTGTGCATGACATGCCGCACAATGAATGGAGCCGGGCCTAAGATGTCCAGACACGAGATCTTGATGCAGCGTCCCGTTTGGCGGGAAAACATGGAGTTTTCGGCCATGTCCGAAGACAAATCCCACGATCGCCCGCCTCAGCGGGGCCCGGTTGCATCGCTGTTTCGGCCCGGCCAGATCGTTTCGGCACCCGCCATGACGCTTGATCTTGTGACGGGGCGCGAGATCTTTACGGCGCCGCTGGCCCCCCTGCGGGTTAACCCGGCCAAGGTCTGGGAATCGCTCTCGGCGGTGCAGTTGTCGGTGGAACAGCTGCAGGGAAACAATCTGTTTCCAATGCCTTCGAACCAGCCCGCCGCTCTTGCGGTGGACCAGTTGCGCTCGAAGATTTTGCACGGTCTTGCCACAAAAGGGTGGAAGCGGATCGCAGTGACCTCGCCCACCCATGGCTGCGGCAAAAGTTTTGTCGCCACCAATCTGGCGCTGTCTTTGGCGCGTCGTCCGGCCAGCCGCACTGCCCTGATCGATCTCGATCTGCGTCGGCCTCAGTTGGCCGGGCTGCTAGGGCTGACCGACCTTCCCGAATTCGCTGATTTCCTGACCGGTGATCAGCCGCTGGAATCGGTGTTCCGCCGCTTTGGCCGCACGCTGGCCTTGGGCTTGAACGGCACCCCGGTTGAGATGGCGGCCGAGATGCTGCACAGCCCCGAAACGGCGGTGGCGCTGTCGGCTTTGGTGGACCAGTTGGACCCCGAAGTGGTGATCTATGACATGCCGCCAGCCTTGGGCACCGATGATGTGCTGGCCATGGTGCCCTCGCTGGACGCGGTGCTTCTGGTGGCCGATGGGACCAAGACCACTGCCGAGGATCTGCGCGCCTGCGAGCGACTGTTTGAAGGGCGCATCCCCCTGATGGGTGTGGTGCTGAACCGCGCGCAAGATCGTGCCGCGCAGCGCCGTGGCTATGGCAAGGCCTGATCCATGGGCCACATCCAGTCGTTCGAAGAGCTTTTGGGCTTTCTGCTCCGCCGACGCTGGTTGATTCTGGCGGTCGCGCTGGTTGGGACGCTTTTCTCGGCGGTCTATGCCAAGACGCGCCCGGACATCTATGAAACGGCGGCCGTCATTCAGGTGCAAAGCGCTGCCGTGCAGGGTACAGAAGCGCAGCGCACGAGTGCGGCCGCGGTCACCTTGCAGGGCATTGAACAACGGCTGACCACCCGCGAAAACCTTGCCGCGGTGATCGAGCGGCACGGGCTCTACGCCGATCTTCCGCTGTCGATTGATAAGAAGATCGACCTCTTGCGCATGGCGGTCAGCTTTCAGGGGGTGGAGTCTGCCGCCGGGCAAGGTTTTGGCGATGCTCGCGCGATTTCTGCCATTCTGATCTTTGCCCGCATGGATGACCCTGACCTTGCCGCCCGTGTCGCCAATGATTTTGCCCAAGGCATTCTGGATCAGTCCGCCGCAGGCCAGCGGGTCCGGGCGGATCAGAATGTGCTGTTCTTCCAGCAAGAGGTGACCCGGTTCAGCAATGACATCACAAGGCTTGAAGCAGAGGCCGTGACGTTCAAGAACGCCAATGCCGACAGCCTGCCCGAATTGCTGGAGGCGCGGCGCGATGAACTTGTCAGTCTAGATGCCGACCTGCGCCAGCAGCAGCAAGCCAAGCTGGCGCTTGAGGGTGAGGCGGCCCAGATCAACGCCAAGGCTACCTTGCGTGAAACTGACCGCCGGGCGCTGGATGACATCGCCGCTCAGCTTGAGGTGTTGCAGACCCAGATCCGCAGCACCGAAACCCTGCGGGCTGAGTTAGAGGCCGAACTGGCCACCTCGCCCGAGGTAGAACGAGTTTTGGCAGGCTATGAGCGGCAGCTCGACCAATTGCAAAGCCAGTATGATGCCGCCACCGGTCGCATGGCGCAGGCTGAGATTGACTCGCGGCTGGCCGAAATGCAGCAGGCGGAGCGCTTCACGTTGCTGGAGCGCGCCATCATCCCTGAGGGGCCGATTGGGGGCGACAACAAAAAGCTGGCGATTGCCGGGGCCCTGGCCAGCCTGATGGCCGGGCTGGTGCTGGCCTTTATGCTGGATCTGATGTTCCCGGTGATCCGCACCGCCGCGCAGATGGAGCGGGAATTGGACCTGCGCCCAGTCGTCTCGATCCCCGAGGTACGGCTCGAGAAGGTCGCCCAGCGGGGGCGGGGCATGGTGAAGCTATTGGATGACCCGACCAAACCCCTTCTGGGCCTGCCGCGCTATGCCGTGATTTCGGGGGTGGTCACGTTGGTTCTGTTGACTGCTGCGGCGGTGGTCTGACAGGCAAATCCACCGGGTAAACGCTAAACGGCCCGCCCTGGATTAGGGCGGGCCGTTTCGCTTCTCTCAACCGCGCGCGGCTTCGGCACTTAGCAGCCGGTCCCCTTCACCATGACCCCGACCGTGTTCACAAGAATCCTCAGATCGTTCGGCAGCGACAGGCTTTCCTCATAGGTCGCGTCATAGTCGGCGCGGGCCTCAAAGGTTGTGCGGTTGCGCCCAGCCGTCTGCCACAGGCCCGTGCAGCCCGGGCGCAGGAGATAATAGGCCACGCCCGGATAAATCACCTGCTGGCTCAGCATGATCGGGCGCGGGCCGACAAGGCTCATCTCGCCAACGAGAACATTCCACAGCTGCGGCAACTCATCCAAAGAGGTCTGGCGCAGCACTTTGCCAAAGCGGGTGATGCGCGGATCATCCCGCAGCTTTTGCGTCAGGTCCCATTCCAGACGCGCCTTAGGATGGGCGGCCAGATAGTCCTCCATGCGCGCATCGGCGTCACAGACCATGCTGCGCAGCTTCCACATGCGAAACCGCTTGCCGCCCTGACCAACGCGCATCTGGGAATAAAACGGTTTGCCACCATCCCGCGCCACGATCACCGCCAGAACCCCCACCAGAGGCACCACCACTGGGGCGGCCAGAGCAATGGCTGTGATATCAAACAGGCGCTTAAAGAGATTTCGGTAAATCCCCGGACGCGTCGGCAAGGCAAGCGCGGCCTGCACATTTGTGTCGCCCGGCAGCCCAAGGCCCGGATTGAACTCGGGAAAGCTCATAGTCATTGTTTGTCACTCGGCCACAATGAAGTGGTCAAAAGCGGCGCAAGACTCAGAAATATCAGGAAAAACCCGACCAAGCCCCGAGAATCGGGTTGTCCGAAATCAAGATAGCAGCCCATGATCGCACTCGAAACGCACGCCCCCAGTTACGCATTTTACAAGGTTTTCTGGGGGTCTGGCGAGGGGAGAAATCTAATTATTGCCGTATTTATACAATGTTTCCCCCAAATTGTGCCCTTTATGTGCTGCAATGCTGCCACAATTGCTTAAATTACAACTAAAAGGAGAATTGAACCCAGAACATCTGCAGGATTGATTCGTGGGGCGGCCAGAAAAGTGCCGTTAGGAACGCACGCAGCCTATTGTTCATGGCCAGTGGTCAATGCCTGAGCGGTTCAGCTGCGGCGCAGGCGCATCGGCCGGGCCAGCGCCACAAAGGCCATCACCGCCAGCAAGCCGCCGATCTGATAGGCCAACAGGGTTTCGAGAAGGCCGCTCTCATGCGAAAGGGAAAAGGCCAAACCGGCCAATCCACCCATCACCGCTGAAACCACAATTCCTGCCAGCATTTTCGCTCCATCCGGCCTGATATCGTCAATCTTTGCAGGAATCGGAAACAATGCTAGCGAAAAATTGCAACAAATAGCGGCAAAGTTGATGTTCAGCCGCCTCGATTGGCGGGAAGTTCCTCGGACAGCACCGTCGACAGATACAGCCCATAATCGTTCTTTCGGAAGATCTCGGCGCGTGCGGCGAGGTCTGCGTGGGTGATCCAGCCGAGCCGATAGGCGATTTCATCGGGGCAGCCGACCTGCTGGCCCTGGCGTTCGGTCAGGGTGCGCACGAAGTTGCCGGCATCGAGAAGGCTGCTATGGGTGCCGGTGTCGAGCCAGGCAAAGCCACGACCCATCTTTTCCACCTGCAAGCTGCCTTCGGCGCGGTAGAACTCCAGAAGATCGACGATCTCCAGCTCCCCGCGCGGCGAGGGTTTGACCTGCGCGGCCAGATCCGGCGCACGGCCGTCGAGGAAGTAAAGTCCGGTCACCGCGAAGTTAGAGGGTGGCTGTGCGGGCTTTTCGATGATCGCCTTCACGGTGCCATCGCGATCAAAATCCACCACGCCATAGCGCTCGGGGTCGGACACGCGATAGCCGAACACGGTGCCACCCGTCTCGCGCGCCGCGGCGCTGGCGAGGACTTCGGGTAGCCCGTGGCCGAAGAAGATGTTGTCGCCGAGCACCATGGCCGAGGGCGCGCCGTTCAGGAACCCCTTCGCCAGAAGATAGGCCTGCGCCAGCCCATCGGGCGAGGGCTGTACGATCCAGGTCAACGACACGCCCCATTGGCTGCCATCGCCCAAAAGCCGCTGGAACTGGGTCTGATCCTCGGGCGTAGTGATGATGGCAATCTCGCGGATCCCGGCCAGCATCAGGACCGACAGCGGGTAATAGACCATCGGCTTGTCATAGATCGGCAAAAGCTGCTTGGAAACGCCCATGGTGATCGGCCAGAGCCGCGTGCCGGATCCACCAGCCAGAATGATACCCTTACGCTGCATGGGAGAGCTCCTGCAAAATCTCATCAAGGCCCGCGCGCCAATCGGGGCGTGGGATGCCAAAGGCGGCGGTAAAGCTGGTGCAATCGAGCCGCGAATTCAGCGGCCGTTTGGCCGGTGTCGGGTAGGCGGAAGAGGGGATGTCGTGGATCTCGCAGACCAGCCCGGCGCGGGCCATGATCAGCCTCGCAAAGCCCGCCCATGAGGTGTCAGGCGCACCCGCAAAGTGATGCACCCCACCCGGCGCGCCTTGGGCCATCGCCGTGGCGGCGGTGTAAATCGCGTCCGCAATCGCCGCCGCTGGGGTCGGCCCACCGATCTGGTCGGCGACGACGTTGAGGCTGTCACGCTCGCGGCCGAGCCGCAGCATCGCCTTCACAAAGTTCGCGCCATGGGCCGAGACGACCCATGAGGTGCGCAGGATGAGCGAGCGGCCCCCGGCGGCCAGAACGCCCTGTTCCCCGGCCAGTTTGGAGCGGCCATAGGCCCCAAGGGGTGCGGTCGGGTGATCGGGGCGGAACGGTGCCTCCCCGGTGCCGTCAAAGACATAATCGGTGGAGATGTGCAGGAACGGCAGACCCAAGGCGGCGCAGCGCGCTGCCATCGCTGTGGGGGCAGCACCATTCACCACAGTTGCTGCGGCCTCTTCAGCCTCGGCCTTGTCCACGGCGGTCCAGGCGGCGGCATTGATGACGACGTCGCAATCGGCAATCGCAGCAGCGCAGGCGGCGGGGTCCATCAGATCGGCCTGCTCGCGGCCCAGAAACCGCGCCGTGACCCCAGCCGGGCAGCGCCGGGCAAGCTCGCGGGCCACTTGGCCGGTTTGGCCAAAGACCAGAACCCTCATGCCTTCACCCCCAGCCGCACGCCCACACCGGCGCGGGCCTGCAGGGGCGTCCACCAGGCTTCATTGTTCAGATACCACTCAACCGTGCGCTCAAGCCCTTCCTCGACCGTGACGCTGGGCCGCCAGCCAAGCTCCTCGCGGATGCGCGTCGGATCAATGGCATAGCGGGCGTCATGGCCGGGGCGGTCGGTGACAAATCTGATCTGATCGGCGTAAGGCGTTGCCTTGGGGCGCTTCCGATCCAGAATGGCGCAGATGGTGCGCACCAGATCGATGTTGCGCCGCTCATTCTCGCCGCCGATGTTGTAGCTGCGGCCCACCCGGCCTTGCCCCAAGACCAGCAAGAGCGCGTCGGCGTGATCCTCGACATAAAGCCAGTCCCGCACATTCTCGCCCGCGCCGTAAACCGGGATGGGCTTGCCCTGAAGCGCGTTCAAAATGACCACGGGGATCAGCTTCTCGGGAAAGTGGAAGGGGCCATAATTGTTGGAGCAATTGGTCAAGACCACCGGCAGGCCATAGGTCTCACCCCAAGCGCGCACGAGATGGTCGCTCGCGGCCTTGGAGGCCGAATAGGGGCTGCGTGGGTCGTAAGGCGTGTCTTCGGTGAACTTACCGGTGGGGCCGAGTGATCCGAACACCTCATCGGTAGAGATGTGGTGAAAACGGAACGCATCGGGGCGACCCTGCGCCACCCAATGGGCGCGGGCAGCTTCCAGCATGTTGTAGGTGCCGGTCCCGTTGGTTTCGATAAAGGCACCCGGCCCGTCGATGCTGCGATCCACATGGGATTCTGCGGCCAGATGCATCACCGCATCTGGGCGATGGGTGGCAAAGATGCGGTCAAGCGCGGCCCGGTCGCGGATATCGGCCTGTTCAAACGCGTAGAGGTTGGACCCCGATACCGAGGCGACATTCTCCAGGCAGGCGGCATAGGTCAGCGCGTCAAGGTTCACCACCTCATGCCCACGCCCAACGGCCAGCCGCACCACGGCGGATCCGATAAACCCGGCCCCCCCGGTGACAAGGATCTTCATTCCACGCCCTCCCAGATGAAGGGGCTGTCAAAACCGGCGAAGAGCGGTGCGGCTGCATCCTTGGCCGACAAGGAAGGCGTGCCGGTCAGGCCCCAGTCAATCCCGATGGTCGGATCATCCCAGCGGATCGCGCCATCACAGTCTGGGGCGTAAAGATCGGTGCATTTATACTGCACCTCAGTGTCAGGTAGCCGCGTGACAAAGCCATGCAAGAACCCCTTGGGCACCAAAAGCTGTTTGCCATTGGCGGCGGTCAACTCCACCCCCACCCACTGGCCATAGGTCGGGCTGCCGCGCCGAATATCCATCGCCACATCGAAGATCGCGCCGCGGGTGCAGCGCACGAGCTTATCCTGCGCATGCGGCGGACGTTGATAATGCAGGCCCCGCAGCGTGCCCACCGCGCCCGACATCGAATGGTTGTCCTGCACAAAGGCGAAATCCAGCCCCGCCCCCGCCATGCGTGCGGCGTTCCACGTCTCGCTAAACCACCCCCGGTCATCGCCAAAACGCTGCGGGGTCAAAATCACCACCCCGGGGAGCGCGGTCGATTCAATGTGCATGCTTCAAAATCCCTCTTGTCGGGGTTTGCGTGCGATAATGTTAAAGCAAGACTAAGGCTGCCAACAGGCCAGATTAGGGCATTTGCTGATTTCACAGGCCAAACGTGGCGCGGTTGACCCACAGGATCAACCCTGCAAGCCCCCCGCCCAGTGCGAAAAAGATCAGATCATGCAGCCCATCCCAAGCCCGGTTGCGGTGCGCCAACCACGCAATGGCCGGATGCAAGGCGATCAGCGCCATCCCTTGGGCGGCAAGTGCACCCCAAAGGCCCGCCGTCTCCATCCCTATCAGGAAGGCCAGCGTCTGAACCGCCGCCTTCAGCGCCATGAGGAGAAAATAGCTGCGCGAGTCCCCCGCTGCGAGGGCCGATTGGTCATAAGTCATACCGACCACGGCGGGCATCTGCACTATGGCCATCAGCACCACAACCATGCCAGCCGCTTGATAGCGCGGGTCGTAAAGCACCCCCACCAAAGGTATCCCCACCACGCCCAGAACCGCCAAAAGCCCGAGCGTGCCGCCCGAAATCGCAAAGCGAAAGCGCCGCAGCTTAAGGGCATTTTGCTGTGCCGCCGCTGGATGCTGGTCGCGGTAAAGCGGAATCAGAACCCGCCCCGTCACGGCCCCCGCCAACAAAATGGGGAACGAGGCGAGAAACCAGCCGATGTTGTAGATGCCCAGATCAGCCTTGCTGAGATAAGCACCGAAAATCGCCTTATCGCCCTGAGACAACAGAAAGCCGCAGGCGGTGGACAGGAAAATCCACTTGCCGAAATGAATGAGGTCTCGGCCCGACTCGGCATCCCAATGAAAGCGGTTGGGACGACCGGGCAGCCACAGGTGCATGATGACAAGCTTGGCAATCGACCCGACAATAGCGCCAAGCACCAGCGCCCAGACCGATTGCAGCGCCACGGCCAGTGCAATCATCGCCAACAGGCCGATGATCTGAGCGGCAAGGTCCAAAAGTGTTACCCGACCCAGCAACAAATGTCGGTTGGCCGTATCGATCCGCGTCGGATTGAACCCCGCGATCAACAGCGTCAGCCCCGCCACGGGCAAAAGCTGCAGCAACTCTGGCGCATCATAAAGCTGGGCGGCAGGCCAAGCTAAAGCACAGGTCAAAAGCCACAGCACCCCGCCGCGCAGAACATCCAGCGTAAAAGCGGTGTCGAGAAAGGCCGGATCATCCCCCTTGCGGTGCTGGCTGATCGCTGGGCCAATCCCCATGTCGGAAAACATCGACAGGCCCACCAGGACGACCGACACCAGCGCCATCACGCCAAAGGCTTCGGGGAACAAAAGCCGTGTCAGAATGAGGTTCGAGACCAGCCGCAACCCTTGCGTCACGGCGTAAGACCCCGCCGTCAGCATAGACCCGGTCAGGGCGCGCTGGAACAGGCTGGGCGTCGGATCGGGCGAGGCGGACAACATTTCGGCGAAGCCTATCCCCGGAAACGGCATGAACAAAAGCGGGAAAGGCACAGAACCTTTCCCATGAGACTGGACTGCACCATGGCGCATCTTTCGCGTGTTTTTTGCGGCGAAAAAGCGGATTTATTAGCAAAATGGCCATAGTCTTGCCGCAAGCTCAGCGTAGTTCGTTCGCAAAACTTTTGGTGCCAAGTGAAGCTTGCCTATCTGGTCAACACCTATCCTCGTGCCTCGCATACCTTTATCCGGCGCGAGATTCAGGCGCTGGAACGTATTGCAGTGCCCATTCACCGTTTTGCCATGCGCTCGGACCGAGATGCTTTGGTAGACGCGGGCGACATTGCTGAGGATTTTCGCACCGAACATGTGCTGGAAATGGGGGTGGGGCGGCTGATTGGCACGGCGCTTATGTGGTGGGTCAGCCATCCTGCCCAAAGCATTGGGGCGCTGATCCTTGCCTGGCGCTGTGGTGCGCGGGGTGCGGGCGGGCCTGTTGGCACCGGGGGTCGCTTGCGCCACCTGATCTACCTGATTGAGGCCGCCTATATCGCCCGGCGGTGCCGTGACTTGGGCATATCACATCTGCATGCTCATTTTGGCACCAATTCGGCCACCGTCGCCCTGTTGGCGCGCAGCCTTGGTGGTCCGCGCTACAGCTTCACTGTGCATGGCCCAGAAGAATTTGATGCGCCATTGGCGCTTTCGTTGCGCGACAAAGTGGAAGGTGCGGCCTTTGTCGTGGCCATTTCCTCGTTTGGCCGCAGCCAGCTGTGCCGCTGGGTCGCGCCGTCGCATTGGGACAAGATCAAGGTTGTGCATTGCGGGATTGAGCCTGATCGCTTTCCTGACCCGGTTCCCTTGCCGCAAGGGGGGCCGCATCTGGTGGCCATTGGTCGGTTCTCGGCGCAGAAAGGGTTTGGCCTGTTGGTTGAGGCGATTGCGATTGCCGCCCCGGCCTTACCCAACTTGCGCCTGACGCTGGTCGGCGATGGGGAGTTACGAGGTCAGATCAAAGGGTTGATTGACAAATACGGCCTTGGCCCCCGCATCACTCTGACCGGCTGGCAGGATGAGACCGGGGTGCGAAAGGCACTGGATTCAGCCCAAGCGCTGATCCTGCCCTCTTTCGCAGAGGGCCTGCCGATGGTCTTGATGGAGGCGATGGCCAACGGCCGGCCTGTGATCGCCACCGCGATTGCGGGTGTGCCAGAACTCGTCAACCGCGATGCGGGTTGGACGGTTCCTGCGGGGGATGCCATGGCCTTGGCCACCGCCATTCATGCCCTGTCACAGATGTCACCCGATCGTCTGGCCGAGATGGGCCGCGCCGCCCGTGCCCGCGTGCTCGAACGCCACGATATTGACCATCAGGCCAGTGCCCTGGCGGCTCATTTCCGTGAGGCGGGCGCATGAGCCAGATCGTCCTTGCCTGCGCCAGCCATTCCGAGGCGATCTTGGCCGCCAATCTGGGCCGCTCGCCGCTGTTAGCAGAGGTTCCCTTGCATGTGGAACGAGACGCCCCTTCGGCCGCCATAGCCTACAATCGTGCGCTGGCGGCCACCTCAGCCCCGGTGGTGGTCTTTGCACACCATGATGTCTATCTGCCCCCGGGGTGGGACAGTCTGCTTGCCGCTCGACTGGCCGAACTGCCGCCTGATTGGGCGCTGTTCGGCAGCTTTGGCATCGGGCTGGATGGTGCGCCGATTGGTCCTGTCTGGTCGTCCTCCTTGGGCATGATCGTGGGGCGGGTGCCGATGACCTCAGCTCCGGTGCAGGCCTTTGACGAGTTGCTGATCGTCCTGCGCCGCGCCTCGGGCCTGCGCTTTGATGAGCGGCTCCCAGGCTGGCATATGTATGGCACCGACATTGCCCAAACCGCCCGCGCGGCGGGGCAGGGGGCCTATGCGGGGGCGCTGCCTTGCATCCACAATGACCGCTACCATGGCAGCTTGGGGACCGATTTCGACGAAGCTTACCGCTTTATGCAGCGCAAATGGGCGGGGGCGCTGCCTCTGCGTACCCCGATCACCAAGATCAGCCGCTCGGGCCTGCATCTGATGCGCGACCACTTGCGCAACCGGCGCTCGGCCGGGGTTCGTGAAGGCATGGCGATGGGCACTGACCACCCGGTTGAGGCGTTGGCCGCGCGCTGCGGCTGGTCACATCTCGGCCCATAGGGCGGCGGCCACTGCATCGGCCAAGGCGCCATGCGCGGCTGCCTCATAATGCACGCCATCCTGCGGGCTGACCGAAATCACCTGACCAGCATCCAAAAATGCGACACCCCGCGCCTCGGCCAAGGCCTTGTAAAGCGGCGGCAACTCCAAAGACCGCCGCCGTGCGCCAAAGAACTGGTCGGCAATCGGCCCCTGTTCCAGCACCGGCGGCGGACAGATCAGCAGCACCCGAAAGCCGCCATGGCGGGTCTGCATCTCGGCTGATTGGGCAATGTCCAAAAGCGCGGCAATGCCGCCCGTCACCTGCTCGGCACTGGCGCCAAACCGCGCCTTCACGTCATTGGTGCCCAGCATGATCACCAGCCAGTCAATCGGCCCATGGCTTTGCAGCGCGATCTTTAGCCCCTCGCAACCATCCATATGCGCGCCCATCACCGGATCGGCGATATGCGCGGTGCGCCCCGGCAACCCTTCTTCCACCAACTCCCACCCCAAGGCGCGCGCCATACGACTGGGCCAGCGCACATCGGCCCCAAATCGCGCATACTCGCCCACCGTCCGCATCGGCGGCGTGCCATGGGTGTTGCTGTCGCCAAAGCACAAGATCAACGACATTCCATCCTCCGGGTTTTGCCACAGCCTATGCCGGTGCGCCGTGGCGGTAAAGCGGCGGCACAGCGTCTGCCCCCTTCAAATCCGCGCCCAAGCGGCGCATATAGGGGCCAAGACATATCCGATGAGGACAGACATGTTCGGCACCCCCGACACCCAAGCGACCGCCGGCCTGATCAAGGACGGCAACGAACAGACCTTCCTGCAAGACGTGATCGAGCCGTCCAAGACGGTTCCCGTCATCGTAGATTTCTGGGCCCCTTGGTGCGGGCCTTGCAAAACCCTTGGCCCCGCGCTTGAGGCAGCCGTCACCGCCGCCAAGGGCGCGGTGCGCATGGTCAAAATCAACGTGGATGAAAACCAGATGCTGTCGCAGCAGCTGCGCATCCAGTCGATCCCAACGGTTTACGCCTTCTTCAACGGCCAGCCGGTCGATGGGTTCCAAGGGGCGATTCCGGGGTCGGAGATTAAGAAATTCATCGAAGGTCTGGCCAAGCTGGCCGGGGGCAGCGCCGACGACGGTCTGGCCGATGCTTTGGCCGCCGCTGAAGAGATGCTGACCGAAGGCGCTGCTGCCGATGCGGCCGAAACCTTTGCCGCGATTTTGGAAGAAGACCCTGCCAACGGCGCCGCCTATGGCGGGCTGATCCGCGCCCATCTGGCGATGGGCGATCTGGATCAGGCCGAGACGCTGGCCGCCGAGGCTCCGGCCGAGGTGACCAAATCCAAAGAGGTTGAAGCCGCCCGCGCCCAGATCGAACTCGCGCGCCAAGCCGCCAAGGCTGGCCCGGTTGACGAGTTGCGCGCCCTTTTGGCCAAAGATCCTGCCAACCGTCAGGTGATGTTTGATCTGGCCACCGCGCTGCACGCCTCGGGTGATGTCGAAGGCGCGGTGAACACGCTTCTGGATCTGTTCAAGCTTGACCGCGAATGGAATGACGGCGCCGCCCGCGCCCAGTTGTTCATCATCTTCGAGGCGCTTAAGCCGCAGGATCCGATTGTGTTGGCTGGCCGGCGTCGTTTGTCGTCGATGATCTTTGCCTAAAGCAAAACCGCACTATGTTGTGGGCATGACCAGAACACCCGACCTGCCCGACACCATTCCGCTGTTTCCTTTGCCCGGCGCGCTTTTGCTGCCACGGGCGCGGTTGCCGCTGCATATCTTTGAGCCGCGCTATTTGGCTATGTTCGACGATTGCCTAAAAACCCCCTCGCGGCTGATCGGAATGATCCAACCGCGTGAAGCCCCAAACGGAGAAAAGCGGCTTTCCGCGATCGGTTGCGCGGGGCGCGTGACGGCGTTTTCGGAAACCGAGGACGGGCGCTATATGATCACCCTGTCGGGCATCAGCCGGTTCCGGCTGCGCCAAGAGGTGCAGGGCTTTACGCCCTATCGCCGCGCCGAGGTGGATTGGTCGCCCTTTGGCCGGGACACCGGCCCAACCGAGGATGACCCCGGCCTTGACCGGCCCGCGCTGTTAGAGCGTTTGTCGCGCTATTTCACCCATCAGCGGCTGGGCACCGATTGGGAAAGCCTGAAAGAGGCCGAGCCGGAATTGTTGGTCAACGCCCTGTCCATGCTGTTGCCGTTTTCGCCCGAGGACAAACAGGCGCTTCTGGAAGCGCCGTCGCTTGTCACCCGGCGTGAGACGCTGGTCACGCTGTTGGAATTCGCGCTCCGCTCGGGCAATGGAGATGAGGTGTTGCAGTGAATGACACCGAAACCGACCGTCACATGCTTGAGGCGCTGATCTGTCCGCAGACCCATGCCGTTCTGACCTATGACGCTGAACGGCAAGAGCTGATCTCAAAGGCCGCGCATCTTGCCTTTCCCATCCGCGATGGGATTCCGATCATGCTGGTGTCTGAGGCCCGCAAGATCGACTAAGCCGCCTGCAAGCGCTCCTCAAATCGCCCGGCCCGTCAACAGCCGGGGCACCTCGCCCTGCAAGCCCGCGGCCTGCCTCATGAACCGCCGCCGCAGACCGGGCACCGCATTCACAACGCCAAGGCCCAAGTCACGTCCCGCGCGCAGCAGTGGGTTGTCGTTGGAAAACAGACGGTTGACGCTGTCCATGCCCAAGGCCAGCGTCGTGCTGTCGAACCGCCGCCAGCGCTCATAGCGCTCCAACACATCCACCGCGCCGATGTCTTCACCGCGCCGCGCGGCGAGGATCAGCACCTCGGCCAAGGCGCCCACGTCCCGAAAGCCGAGGTTCAGGCCCTGACCCGCAATCGGATGCACGCCGTGGGCGGCGTCTCCCACCAAGGCGAGTCGGGGTTTCACAAAGGCCTCGGCCAAGGTCAGCGACAATGGGTAGGTGAACCGTGCGCCCGCCAGCGCGATCTCGCCCAGAAAATCGCCAAAGCGTGGGCGCAGGGCGGTCAAATAGCCTGCGTCATCCATCGCTTGAATCTCGGCCGCCGCCGCGTCGGTCTCGCTCCAGACGATCGACGAATGATGTCCACCGGGCAGCGGCAAAATTGCCAAGGGACCCGAGGGCATGAAGAACTGATGCGCGGTGCCTTGGTGATCGTGCTCATGGCGCACCGCTGTTACCAGCGCGGTCTGCCCATAGCCCCAGCCCTGCCGCCGAATGCCCGCCCGCTCGGCGGTGCCCGAGGCGCGGCCATCGCAGCCCACCAGCACTCGGCCGCGCAAAGTGCGCCCCGAGGTCAGCTGCACCGTTACCCCCTGTGCGCCGATCTCCTGCGCGACCACGCTTTCACCGGATAAAAGCGTCAGCCCCGGCGTTTCGGCCATCGCCATGAGAAACGCCGCATAAAGCCGCCGATCCTCAACCATGAAACCCATCGGGCCTTCTTCCAATTCGGCATGGTCAAAGGTCAGGAAAAACGGCGCCGGGCCTTGGCCTGCGCGGCCATCGCTGGCCTTGATCTTCAGGATCGGTTGCACCTCGGCCTCTAGCCGGGGCCAGACGCCAATCGCGGCCAACAGCCGCTTGGAGGCGATCGCCAGCGCATAGGCGCGGCCGTCAAACCCCACATCGGCCCGCGCTGGGGCGGGGCGCGCGTCGATCACCACCACCCGCATGCCCGCCCGCGCCAAGGCCAAGCCCAAAGCCGGGCCATTCAGCCCGCCGCCTACGATCAGAATATCGGCATCATGTTCCATATGCCCCAATATGGGCCACCGGGCGGGATTGTCCATGCGCCGCCTTGCCGCTAGCGTGGCCCGAAACAGCGAGGCGACATGTCGAAAACCTGGACCAACATGACCGCAGCCGACCTTGGCCGCGCCATCGACAAGGGCACCATCAACCCGGTGGAACTGTGCGAGGCTTTTCTGGACAAGATCGCCAGCCACCCGCTGGCATCGCGCATCTATGCCCGCACCACCCCGGCTCGGGCGCGGAGCGAGGCGATGGGGGCGGCCTCACGCGCCAAGACGGGGCCGCGCAAGGGGCTTTTGGATGGGGTTCCGATCAGTTGGAAAGACCTGTTTGACACTGCGGGCGTGGAAACCGAAGCCGGCTCAGCCCTTTTTAAGGGACGGGTACCGCAGGCCGATGCCGCCGTGTTGACCGCGGCCACCCGCGATGGGCTGGTCTGTCTGGGCAAGACCCATATGTCGGAACTGGCCTTTTCCGGGCTGGGGCTTAACCCGATCACCGCGACAAGCCCTTGTATCAACGACGAAAAGGCTGTGTCGGGTGGCTCCTCCTCGGGCGCGGCTGCCTCGGTCGCCTTTGGGCTAGCCCCGGCTGGGATTGGGTCCGACACCGGCGGTTCGGTGCGGATTCCAGCGGCGTGGAATGACCTTGTGGGCCTGAAAACCACCACCGGACGCCTGCCGCTGACCGGGGTCGTGCCCTTGTGCGAAACCTTTGACACGGTTGGCCCTTTGGCCCGTTCGGTGGAAGATTGCGCCCATCTCTTGGCAGCCATGGAAAACCGCCGCGCGCCGGATCTGGAGGGCACGAGCCTGTCCGGCGCCCGGCTGATGGTGCTGGAAACCGTGGCGCTGGATGATCTGCGAGAACGCCCCGCGCGCGGGTTTGACGATGCTTTGGCGCGGCTGGCACGGGCCGGGGCAAAAATCACCCGTGGCGGCCTGCCTGAACTCTCCGAAGCGATGAGCCTGACCTCTACCCTCGTCACGGCCGAGGCCTATGGCATCTGGGGCCCAACTGTGGAAACCGCGCCAGAAAAGATGTTCCCCCGCATTCTGGAACGCGTCCGCGCCGGAGCTGATGTCAAAGCCTCTGACTATGTCGCCGCATGGCGGCGTTTGCGGGTGATCCGCAATCTTTGGGCCGAAATGAGCGCTGGATACGATGCGGTGATCCTGCCCACAGCCGCCATCCTGCCGCCCGATGCCAACCGCTTGATGACCGATTTCGACTATTACATCAGTGAGAACCTTTTGTCCCTGCGCAACACCCGCATTGGCAACCTGATGGACGTCTGCGCCCTGACCCTGCCCACGGCGGAACCGTCCTGTGGCATCAGCTTTATGGCGGGGCCGATGCAGGAAGACCGGCTCTTGCGTCTGGGCATCGCGGCGGAACGTGCGTTGGCGTGACATCGCGCCCTGCTCCACCGCGAAAACCGGGCGAAAAAGCAACAGCTTGTGGGTCAGACAGGGCTTGAGACATGGGTTTTTCTGGACCTGCGGCAGAGGCTTGGCTAAGGTTAGACCGAACGGGGCGACATGACCCCGAAGATTGAGGCAAGTATGGCGTTTCCTGAGCGGTTTTCGAACCTGCCAGATTATGCGTTTCCGCGTCTGCGGAAGCTTTTGGATGCGCACGCCCCCGGCGGCGATCCCATTGCCATGACCATCGGCGAGCCGCGCCATCCGATGCCCGATTTCGTCGGCCCAATCCTTGCCGCCAATCTGGCAGGTTTTGGCGTCTACCCCCCGAACGATGGCACGCCCGAGCTTTTGTCGGCCATCACCAGCTGGATCCAGCGGCGCTATGGCGCGAGCTTGGCCCAAGATCAGGTCATGGTGCTGAACGGCACTCGTGAAGGGCTGTTCAACGCCTGCGTGGCACTTTGCCCCGAAACCAAGGGTGGCAAGACCCCGGTCGTCTTAATGCCGAACCCGTTCTATCAGGTCTATGCCGTGGCCGCACTGTCGGTTGGGGCGGAACCGGTCTATGTGCCCGCCACCGCCGCGACCGGCTTTCTGCCCGATTATGCCAGCCTGCCGCCCGCCGTTTTGGACCGCGTGACCATCGCCTATCTCTGCTCCCCCGCCAATCCGCAGGGCGCGGTGGCAAGCCGCGCCTATTGGCGCGATCTTTTGGCCTTGGCCGAAAAGCACGATTTCATCATCTTGGCCGACGAATGCTATTCGGAAATCTGGCGATCTGCGCCGCCTCCCGGCGCGTTGGAAGTGGCCGCCGAGATGGGCGCCAACCCCGAACGGGTGTTTACCTTTCATTCGCTGTCGAAGCGGTCAAACCTGCCGGGCCTGCGGTCTGGCTTTGTGGCCGGTGGCACGCAAGGCATTGCGCAGATGCGCAAGCTGCGCAGCTTTGCCGGTGCGCCCTTGCCCCTGCCGATCCAGCGCGTCAGCGAGGCGGCTTGGGCCGATGAGACTCATGTCATTGAGAACCGCGCGCTTTATCAGGACAAGTTCCGCGCAGCGGATGCAATCTTTGCCGGGCTTCAGTGCTTTGAGTGCCCCGAAGGCGGGTTCTTCCTTTGGCTGCCTGTCGAGGACGGCGAGGCGGCGGCGTTGAAACTGTGGCGTGAAACAGGGGTTCGGGTTCTGCCCGGTGCTTACCTGTCGCGCGACGCTGGGGGCCAAAACCCCGGCAAAACCTATCTCCGGGTCGCCCTTGTGGCCCCAAAAGAAGAAATGCAGCGCGGGCTGATCCAGCTTCGCGACTGTCTGTATGGGTGAGGCGCAAGACATGGCATCCTATCAAATTCGGCAGCGCGATCCGCTCTTGGACCAAGGCACGCAGGCCATGCTGGAACGCCGCTCGCGCGAGCTGTTTGGGCTGGCACTGATCGGGCTGGGGCTGGCCCTGACCGTGATGTTCTGGACCTATTCGCCGCAAGATCCCGGCTGGATGGTCGCCTCGGACAAACCAATTTCCAACGCCTTGGGTGCTTTTGGCGCGGCAGTGGCCTCGACCTTGATCATCATTGTGGGCAAGGGCGTCTGGACCGTCCCGCTGATTCTGATCGCCTGGGGCGCGCGCTTTGTCAGCCACCGCGGGGCCGAGCGGGTTCTTGGCCGTATGGTCTTTGCCGTCATCGCTGTCGCTGTGGCCTCGGTCTACGCCGCCACGCTGGTGCCGGGGGCGGACTGGACCCATGCATTTGGTCTGGGTGGGCTGTTTGGCGATACCGTTCTTGGCGCTGCGCTGGGCATGCTTCCGGCGGGCGCGGGCTTTGGCTTGAAATTCCTGTCCTTGGCCACAGGTGCTGTGCTTGTGGTGCTGACGGCCTTTGTGATGGGCTTCAACATCTCGGAACTGCGCGCGACGGCGGGCTTCTTGGTCACCAGCCTTGTGCTGACGTACTCCGGCCTTCTGGGCGCTGCGGGCAAAGGGGCCCAAAGCACCGCGCGTGCCGCCGCCGCTTTGCAGGACCGCCGCCGCATGTCGGCCACCGGGCCCACGCCCGCGATGCCTGCCACCGCACGCGGCATCGTTCGTCACTCGGACCCTGTGCAACCCGAAGCCGCCATGCCCGCCTTTGGCAAACCCGCCGGTTTGCGGGCCGATCCGCGCTATCCCGAACCACTTGCTGAGGCACCGCACTACGCGCCGCCGCGTGAGAAAGTTGGCTTTCTGGCGCGTATGCCGTCCCTGTTGCGCCGCGCAGTGGAACCTGAACTGGTCGAGCCTGTTCTGTCTGAGGATCTTGATCTTGACGACATGCCCGATGATGACCGGATCAAGGCCCGCATCTCGAGCGTGATCCGCGCCCGCACCCGCGCGCCCGAGGACACGCTGTCGCCGATTGCCGCCGCCATTCAGCGCCGTGAACCCAGTCTGAACCGCCCGCGTGGGCCGGAACCGCTGATCGCCAATATCCGGCCTCTGGCCGCACCCGGCCTGCGCAGTGAACCCCCGGTTCTGGGCGGCGCCCCGGCGGTGCCGCCGCAAGTTCCTGCAGCCAACGCTTTTGCCAAGGATGATTTCATCACCCACGGCCAGTCCGAGATGGACGATGATCTGCTTGAGGATGATCTGGACTGGCAGGGCGACGTTGACGCGGCCGACGACGCAGCCCCGCAACGCGTTATGCCCATGACGCTGGATCGTCGCCCGGTGGTGCAGCATGTGGCCAAGAAACCTGTTGCCCCTTCGACCCGCGCCATAGCCGAGGCTCAGCCGCGCCTGCGGTTTGATGATGCGGCCCCGGCCTATGAACTGCCGCCGCTGTCGCTGTTGACCAACCCCACCACCATCCAGCGCATGGCGCTTTCGGATGAGTCGTTGGAAGAAAACGCCCGGATGCTGGAAACCGTGCTGGATGACTATGGCGTGAAGGGCGAGATCGTCTCGGTCCGCCCCGGCCCGGTGGTCACCATGTATGAGCTGGAACCCGCGCCCGGCCTGAAAGCCAGCCGCGTGATCGGCCTTGCCGACGATATAGCCCGGTCCATGTCAGCGCTGTCCGCCCGCGTCTCGACCGTTCCCGGCCGCACCGTGATCGGCATTGAACTGCCGAACGTCACCCGCGAAAAGGTGGTCCTGCGCGAAATTTTGGCCGCCCGCGACTTTGGCGACAGCAACCTGCGCCTGCCCTTGGCCTTGGGCAAGGACATTGGCGGCGATCCCATCGTCGCGAACCTTGCCAAGATGCCCCACCTCTTGATCGCCGGGACCACCGGGTCGGGCAAATCGGTGGCGATCAACACGATGATCCTGTCGCTGCTGTATAAGCTGACGCCCGAAGAATGCCGCCTGATCATGATCGACCCCAAGATGCTGGAACTTTCCGTCTATGACGGCATCCCGCATCTCCTGTCGCCCGTTGTGACCGACCCGAAAAAGGCCGTCGTGGCCTTGAAATGGGTCGTGGGCGAGATGGAAGAGCGCTATCGCAAAATGTCCAAAATGGGCGTGCGCAACATCGAAGGCTACAATGGCCGCGTGAAAGAGGCGCTTGCCAAGGGCGAGATGTTCAAACGCACCATCCAGACCGGGTTTGACGAGGAAACCGGCGATCCGGTGTTTGAAACCGAAGAATTCGCCCCGGTCTCGCTGCCCTATATCGTTGTGATCGTCGACGAAATGGCCGACCTGATGATGGTCGCGGGCAAGGAAATCGAAGCCTGCATCCAGCGTCTGGCGCAGATGGCCCGCGCCTCCGGCATCCACCTCATCATGGCCACCCAGCGCCCCTCGGTTGATGTGATCACCGGCACGATCAAGGCAAACTTCCCCACCCGGATTTCGTTCCAAGTGACCTCAAAGATCGACAGCCGCACGATCTTGGGCGAGCAGGGGGCTGAGCAGCTTTTGGGCATGGGCGACATGCTTTACATGGCCGGGGGCGGGCGGATTTCCCGTATCCACGGACCGTTTGTGTCGGATGAAGAGGTCGAAGAGGTGGTGAACCACCTGAAATCCTTTGGCCCGCCGTCTTATATGTCGGGCGTCGTCGAAGGCCCCGAGGACGACGCGGCATCGGATATTGATTTGGTTCTTGGCCTTGGCAGCGGCGACAGTTCGGACGATGCGCTGTATGATCAGGCGGTGGCGATTGTCGCGAAAGACCGCAAATGCTCCACTTCTTACATCCAACGCAAACTGGGCATCGGCTATAACAAGGCCGCGCGTCTGGTGGAACAGATGGAAGAAGAGGGCGTCGTCACGCCTGCCAACCACGTCGGCAAGCGCGAAATTCTGGTGCCGGAGCGGTAAGGACCGCGCCGCGGCCAAGCGCACAAAAAGGCGCCCCCAGACTCGCGTCGGGGGCGCCTTTTTCGTTCAGCGCTGGATTAAGGGGCCCAGAACCTTACCCCCCAAGATGTGCAGATGGTAATGTGGCACCTCTTGCATGCCGTGCTTGCCCGCGTTGGTGATCGCGCGGTAGCCATCCCCCGGCACCACCCCCAGCATCTCGCAGACCTTGGCCGAGGTGCGGTGGAAATCGACGATCTCCTCGGCACTGGCCGCAGCGGCGAAATGGTCAAAGGTCACATAGGGACCCTTGGGAATGACCAGCACATGCACAGGTGCCGCCGGGTTGATGTCATGAAAGGCCAGCGTGTGGGCGGTTTCCAGCACGGTCTTGTTCGGGATCTCGCCACGCAGGATGCGGGCAAAGATGTTCTGCGGGTCGTAGCTATGGGTCATCGGTCAGTCCACATATAGATATTCCGTGGCGGCAATCTCGCGCGCCTTGTCCATCGGAATATCAAGGAATCCGGCCAAAGCCACGGTGTTTTCATCCACCGTCCCGCTTTCGCGGAGGCGATAGAAATTCACAAACCCCGCATCGCGCAGCCGATCGCTTTCAAACTTCACATCATAGCGGATGGTGGGCAGAAGCCGGTCAATAGTTTCCTGAGGCGTCTGTTCCCCCGCGAGACCCACCCGCGTTGCATGGCCGATCAGATAATCATCGGTGAAATCGCATTCGATCTCCAACAGCCGGATATTGGCCTTATCGTTGTAAAAGTCCTGCATCAGATCGACATTGGCCGGATCAATGCAAAAGATCAGCTTATTGCTTTGCCAATAGTCAAAGAGCATCCGCACCAAGGCCCGCCGATGCCGCGTGCGCTTTTCCAGGTTGGACTGGATGCCGCCCAGATCAGGCAGTGGCGTGGACCCTTCGTTGAAGAGATAGTCGAGGGCGGGCAGGTTGGTCACCCGCCGCATGCGATCCACCATCCGCTTGGCCACATGCCATTTCTTGCACGTCACCATCATCAAGGTGCGCTCGCGCCCCAATGATCCCTCGTTCTCCCAAAAGCGCGGGGCAAAGCGGCGGCCAATCCGCCCGCGCCCGGCCAGAAAGGTGAAAAGGCTGCGACCCTCATTCGAAATGGAAAACCGAACGTTTCGGGCGACATAGAGCTTGCCCAGCCGTTCTTTCAGATCCTTCGCATCTGGGCTGATCTTGCGGGCAAAGAGGTAATCTTGGCTAAGAAGGAGGTCATAATGGTCATTGTAGAACGTCACCGGCATGCCGTAATCGGTGAACATCAAAAAGGTCAGCGTGCGGGTGCGAATCTCATGCTCGGGCACCAGATGGCGCACTAGCGTTTGGAAAAACGTCTCATCCGGAATCCATGTGGTGCGGAAAAACCGCATCACATCCTTGCGGCGTCGAACAAAGTCCAAGATCCATTCAATCGTGCGCCGACGCAAACACCACCACTGGCTGCCAATCTGCATCTGAATGTCAGATGGCACCTTGCGTTGCAGACCCAGACGGCGCTGCAGGTTCATCGAGGCATAGAACAAAGACTTTTGATTGCGCTCGTTGAACCAGTGCCGATAGACCAGCCGCTCTTCCTTAATGCCGGTCTTGATCCACTCTGAATTGAAGAAGTCGAAGCTCTCGATGTAGTCGACTTCGTCGCGGTCCAGAAAACTATGGGCAAACTCTGCCGTCTTGATCGGCATGCAATCGCCCGACAGCATGTAGAAATGCGTGGCGCGCGGAAAGCTGTCCACTGCCGCCTCAACCGCCAAAAGCGTGGCCTCGACCAAGGACCACTCGCCCCAGCCGCATTTCGCCCGCCGCGCGGCAAAGGTCACCGCCGGGTTGGTGGACAGGCTGTCGCGGATCTTGTCGAAATCGGCCTGCTTGGCGCGCCCGTCGAAATGAATCGCCACAAAATCGCCCGCCGCCGTCAATCGGCGAGCTTGGGCGATGATCCCCTCGGGGTCTTTGTGACACAGCAGGATGTAAGCGATTCTAGCCATTTGAGAAACAGTTAACGCAATAAGATATAATTGTTTCCCTAAAGTGCGCCATCAGACATTGAAAAACCACAGTTTCTTTGCTTTTTTCCACCCTGTTGCAACAGGTCATGCCGCAAAGGGCTGGCCAAAGGAGGCAGATCGTGGGTTTCCCCGGAACATGGATGACAGAAAGCGAAAGCGTGGTGTATCGGGTCGTGCCGAAATGCGCCTGTTCGACCATCGGGCAGATCATGTTCTATTCCGACCACGGAACGTTTTTTGACGGCGATATCCATGACGCCGTGGGCGGCATGCACAAATGGGCGATCGAGGCGAGCCAGCCCAAGATCGAAAAGGCGGTGAAGGGGCAAAAGGTCTATGCCTTCACCTGTGTGCGCAACCCCTATACCCGCATCCTGTCTTCGTTCTTTGACAAGATCTGTGGCATCCAGCGCAACGGCAAACGCTATCGCGGCAACCTCGTGCCGCTCCTCATTCAGAAGTACGGCATCGAAGTCGGCGGCGAGGACGGCAAGCAAGAGTTTGACCAGATCGCCAGCTTCCGCCGCTTCCTCTTGTTCGCCCGCGACACCATCCGCTGGAAAAAACCGATGGAGCCGGACATCCACTGGTCGGCCATGGCGGGGCATGTCTCGACCTTCATCGTCAACGGCGGCCGCTATGACCAGATCTTCTTTACCGAAAACTTTGATGCTGGCATGGCTAAGGTGCTGAAGAACATCAAAACCACGCACAAGGTTGATCTCAAGAAGATCCCCCGCTTCAACGAAAGCGAAGGTCACGGCCCCAAACGCGCCCATCCGGTGGAAGACTACTTTGACGACCTGTCGCGCCACCTTGTCTGGGAAATCTACAAGCGCGATTTCCAGCTCTTCAAATACGATTTCGACAATCCCGCCAACAAGATGCCGATTGGCGAGATCGATTTGGATGAGGTCCACGCCAAGCTGGGCGACTGACGGTCCAGCGGCGCGCGGGCCAAAGAAGCCCGCGCAAGCCCGGTCCTCGCCTTACGCGCAAGAGCGCGACGGCTCAGGCGTCAGGGGGCTTTCCGCCCCCTCGCGCGTGCCGCGCTCACCCCCGAAGATGTTTGCGCCACATTGAAGGCCTTCAACGCTGTCAAAATATCCCCGCCGGAGGCGACCGGAGGCAAGCGGGCCCCTTGCCCGCGCAGACGACCAGAATGGCTTGTCGCTGCTTTGGCCTGCCAAAGCAGCGGCGCAATCAGATCCCTTCAACCTTCAACAGGATCTTGCCCACATGGCCCGAGCTTTCCAGCCGCCAATGGGCCGCTGGGGCCTCATTCAGCGGGTATTCGCTGTCGACCACCACCTTGAACGCCCCCCGCGCGATCAGCGGCCAGACATGCGCCTCCACTTGCGTGGCAATCCGCGCCTTGGCCTGATCGGACTGCGGGCGCAGCGTGGATCCGGTGATCGTCAGCCGCCGCATCATCACCTCGGCAAAGTTCAACTCGACCTTGGCGCCTTGCAGAAACGCGATCTGAACCAGACGCCCGTCATCGGCCAAAGCCTTGATGTTTTTAGGCAGATAGCTGCCGCCCACCATATCAAGGATCAGGTCGAACCCGCCGATCTTCTTGGCCTCGGCCAGAAAATCCTCATCGCGGTAGTTGAAGCAGCGCTCGGCCCCCAGATCCTCGCAGGCTTTGCATTTCTTCTCGGTCCCCGCCGTGGCAAAGACCCGCGCCCCCAGCGCGCGCGCAATCTGGATGGCGGTTGTGCCGATTCCCGACGACCCACCATGCACTAAGAACCGCTCACCCGCCTTGAGGCCGCCGCGCATCACGATGTTGGACCAGACCGTAAAGCAGGTTTCCGGCAGACCGGCCGCATCGCGCAGGCTCATCCCCGGGGGGATGGGCAGGGCGTGCGCCTCGTGGCAGGCTGCATATTCGGCATAGCCACCGCCGGGCAACAGCGCGCAGACCTTGTCGCCGATCTTCCAGCGCGTCACACCCGGCCCCACTTCGACCACCGTGCCCGACCCTTCCAGCCCCGGCAGAGGTGAGGCGCTGGGCGGTGGCGCATAGGACCCCGCGCGCTGCAGCGCATCGGGACGGTTCACCCCAGCATAGGCGAGCCGGATGATGATCTGGCCATGGCCCGGCACCGGGACCGGCACCGAAACCGGTTGCAGCACATCCGGTCCGCCCGGCTGATAGATCGCCATCGCCAGCATAGAATCAGAGATCGTCATTCGTCGTCAGCCTTTCATCTTACCGGGCAGGTCCGCAGCCCCTTTTGGCGCGGAAATCCTTTCCAGAATCTTGAGTGGCCCTTTCATCAGGGCTTGGAAACCCGGCGCCTTTTGCGCGCCGGCTTTCAGTTTTTCAAACTGCATCACATTCTCGATCCGACGGTCCAGAAAGGCCCATGTCGCCTCGTCGCGGTCAGATGTGTCGCCCAGCCAAAACAGCACCGTCGCGCCATAGACCGCCGAAAGGCTGGCGCGTTTGGAATACCAGCTGAGGTCACGCGAGGTGTCCCCAAGTGCGGTCCAGATCGCGTCGGATGTGGCCCAGATCAGCCCCGCGCCTTCGATTGCGTGATGGGGCAGTGCAAACAACGCTGATCCGCGCCGGACCAACTCTTTGTCTGCTCCGTCAAGCCGCAGGCGGATGGCCAGCACCACCCGCTCGCGAAACCGCAAGGCGCCGAGATCCCGTTCGGCCAGTGCTGCGCGCATCGCGGCATCACCCGCCTGATGGTAGGCCACCGCCAGATCAACGCCGCCGCGCGGGAAAAGCGCGCGTGCTAAGGCCGGGCTTACCCCCGAATCGATGATCGCGGCTTGAAAGCTGGCCTCGGACCAACCGTCAAAGGCCACATGCATCGTTGCGGCCTGCAAAACGCTGGCTTTTGCCCGCTCCATGCTGTTTTCACTGTCCATTGCCGCCTCCATTCCCTGCCCAGTGTAGACAAGCCCGCCGCCTTTTGCTATGCGCGCCAAGCCTGCACATATAGTGCAACTCAAACTTAGAAAGGTGGTGAAAACCACATGCAGGTCAGCGTCCGCGATAACAACGTTGAGCAAGCGCTCCGCGCCCTCAAGAAAAAGCTCCAGCGCGAAGGCGTGTTCCGCGAAATGAAGCTTAAGCAGCATTTCGAGAAACCCTCCGTCAAGAAAGCTCGCGAGCAAGCCGAAGCCGTACGGCGTTCGCGCAAACTCGCCCGGAAAAAGCTTCAGCGCGAAGGCGGTCTCTAAGACGTCCAGCGAACACTGGGGGCGCAAGCCCCAAGCTCAGATCAACCCCCGTCCGCAAGGTTCGGGGGTTTTTCTTTGCCTACCCTAAACCGCCAGCGCCGTGGTCTGCACGACAGTTCGCAGCGCAAAGGATGATTGCATCTGCCGCACGCCGGGCAGGCGGCTGAGGAACTGGCGGTGGATGCGGGCGAAATCTTCTGTGTCTTCGGCCATGATCTTTAAAAGGTAGTCCGCCGTCCCCGCCATCAGGTGACATTCCAAAATGTCCGGCACCCGCGCCACCTCGCGCTCGAATGCGTCCAGAAGGTCTTCGGCCTGACTTTGAAGCGTGATTTCGACAAACACCGTCGTCGGCTTGCCCATTTTTCGGGTGTTCAACAGCGCCACATACTTGTCGATGTACCCTGCCTCCTCCAACTGCTGTACCCGGCGGTGGCAAGCGGAGGGTGACAGGTTGACCCGTTCGGACAGATCAGCATTGGTGATCCGCCCCTCTTTTTGCAGTACTGCCAGAATGCGGCGATCGGTGGCGTCAAGCATCAGGGTCATGGTGGAATCTTTCGCGAATAGGCCCATTCATCAAATAATCTACCACGTTTGCCTAAAACGACCAGCCAAGTTTCAAAGCAATTGCGCCGATTCAGGCGCAAGCTTTTGCCACAAGGGCGACCCAAAGAGGTCGGTCCAGCAGGGAGGAAGTCATATGAAAATCGGTTGCCCCAAGGAAATCAAACCGCAAGAGTTCCGTGTCGGCATGACGCCCAACGCCGCGCGTGAGGCGGTGAATGCCGGTCACTCGGTGATGGTGGAAACGAACGCCGGCACTGGCGCGGGCTTTACAGATGCTGACTATGTCGCAGCCGGGGCCAAGATCGTTGGCACCGCGAGCGAGATTTTTGCCGCCGCTGATATGATCGTAAAGGTCAAGGAACCGCAGGCGGGTGAGCGCAAGATGCTGCGCGAGGGCCAGATCCTGTTCACCTATCTGCACCTTGCTCCCGATCCGGAACAGACCCATGACCTGCTGAAATCCGGTGCCACCTGTATTGCCTATGAAACGGTGACTGATGATCGCGGTGGCTTGCCCCTGCTGGCCCCCATGTCCGAAGTGGCGGGCCGTCTGGCCCCGCAGGTTGGTGCATGGACGCTGCAAAAGGCCAATGGCGGCCGTGGTGTGCTGATGGGCGGTGTCCCCGGCGTGCTTCCGGCCAAGGTGCTGGTGATCGGTGGCGGCGTGGTCGGTACGCATGCCGCGAAAATCTCCGCCGGGATGGGCGCGGATGTCACCGTGCTGGACCGGTCTGTGAATCGCCTGCGCTATCTGGATGACGTGTTCGGCGGCCAGTTCAAATGCGGCTATTCCGATGCTGCCACCACGATCGAGCTGGCCCGTCAGGCCGACATGATCATCGGCGCGGTGCTGATCCCCGGTGCTGCTGCCCCCAAGCTTCTGTCGAAGGCGCAGCTGAAAGAGCTGAAGCCCGGCGCGGCGCTTGTGGACGTGGCGATTGACCAAGGCGGTTGCTTTGAAACCTCCCGCGCCACCACCCACCAAAACCCGATCTATGAGGTTGACGGCATCATGCATTACTGCGTGGCCAACATGCCGGGCGCGGTTGCGCGAACCTCGACCCAGGCCCTTGGCAATGCCACCTTGCCCTTCATGATGGCCTTGGCCAACAAGGGTTGGAAAAAGGCCTGCGCCGATGACAAGCACCTGTTGAACGGCCTTAACGTGCACGCTGGCAAGCTGACCTACGAAGCGGTCGGCGTCGCACTGGGTCTGCCGACGATTTCGGCGGCGGATGCGCTGAAGATGTAAGGCACTGCACATCGCCCAAAGAAAAAGGCCCCCGTCTTGCGGGGGCCTTTCCATATGTCGTGTCGCTTACTTCTTCAGCGTCGCCAGAATTTCTGCCAGAAGCTCCGTCTCGGACGGGCCAGCCGGGGCGGCAGGCGCAGCCGGCTTGGGCGGCATCAGGCGGTTCATGAACTTCACCAGCATGAACACCACCCAGCCGATGATGACGAAATTGATCAGCGCGGTGATGAATGCGCCATAGGCAAACACCGCAGCGCCCGACTCTTTGGCCGCTGCCAGCGAGGCCGGATTGGTGCCGGACAGGTCAAGGAACATGTCCGAAAAGTTGATCCCGCCGAGGATCAAGCCGATGATGGGGTTGATCAGGTCCCCGACAAGGCTGTTGACGATCGCGGTAAAAGCCGCACCGATGATGATACCGACCGCAAGGTCCATCACATTGCCTTTCATGAGAAAGGCCTTAAATTCTTGAATCATAACAAATCCCTCAAACTGCTCATCACCTTTTTCAGGTGATTTGATGCCTGCGCAAAAAAAACGCGCAGGCGCAGTATGCCCTAAATGAATTACAATTTACAGATGTTTCCTCTGGCCCCAAGGGGCCGGAGGATCACTCGCCGTAAGGCACCCAGATCGTCTTGATCTCGGTCGCATGGCGCAAGAACTCGCGGCCTTCACCTTCTGCGCCAAACCAGTTGCGCGCGCGCCCGTGGTTGACCCATGTCCGCTTTAGGTTGCCTGCTGCTTCGGTTTCGATCTGGGCAGACAGGGGCGCGGATGAAAAGCTCCACACCGCATCCACATCCAGATGCCCGGCCAAGGGCTTGGCCAAATCCTGATGCGCGCCGGTGACAATGTTCACCACCCCGGCGGGCAGATCCGACGTCTCCAGCACCTGATAGAAATCGGTGGCCGACAAGGGCGCCGACTGCGACGGCACCAACACGCAGGTGTTGCCCATGGCAATGGCTGGCGTCATGACAGAGACAAATCCCAAAAGCGGGGCCTCATCTGGACAGAGCGCGCCAATGACGCCCACAGGTTCATTCATCGCCAGCGCCACAGCCCGCATCGGCACCTGCTTCACCGCGCCATCATACTTGTCAGCCCATGCGGCATAGGTGAACAGCCGGTTGATTGCGGCCTCTACCTCGTCCCCACCGTCACGCCCAGTCTGGTCCTTGATCCGCTGGGCAAATTCCCCAGCGCGCGCCGATAGGTTCTCGCCCATGTAATACAGGATCTGCGCCCGGTTATGTCCGGTCGCCTTGCCCCAGCCCTTGGCGGCATGGGCTGCCTCAACCGCGTTGCGAATGTCTTTGCGATTGCCAAGGCCGACATGGCCCAAAAGCTTGCCTTTGGCGGACCAGATGGCCTGGCTGTAGCCGCCGTCCGGGCGCGCCTGTTTGCCGCCAATGTAAAGTTTGGCTGTTCGGTCGATCCCTTCAACCAAAGCCGCCGCTGGGGCCGGGGCAGGTTTCAGCACCGCCAGCGCCTTGGTCTTTGCGACGGGGCGCAGATAGGCCATTAAGCCTTCCCAACCGCCCTCGCGCCCGAACCCGCTTTCGCGCACCCCGCCAAAGCCTGCCGCCGCATCAAAGAGGTTGGTCGCATTGACCCAGACGACACCCGCCTTTACCTTGGGCGCCATATCCAGCGCCAGATTGACATTCTCGGTCCAGATACTGGCCGCCAGCCCATAGCGGGTGTTGTTGGCCAGTTCCACCGCCTCACTCGGCGTGCGGAAGGTCATCGACACCAGAACCGGGCCAAAGATCTCTTCTTGCATCAGACGCGAGGCCGCGTTCAGCCCGGTGATCAGCGTCGGCGGATAGAAACAGCCCTCGGGCACAGCACAGGCGGCGTGGTACACCTCGCCGTCGCTGCCCTCCACCATGCCGCGGATCATCGCCAATTGCACCGGATCCACGATCGCGCCGACGTCAATGCATTTGTCCAACGGATCGCCCATGCGAAGGCCATCCATCCGGCGCTTCAGCTTGGCATGGAACCGATCGGCAATCCCTTCCTGCACCAAAAGGCGTGACCCGGCACAGCAGACCTGGCCCCCGTTGAACCAGATCGCATCGACCAAGCCTTCAATGGCGCTGTCGATGTCGGCATCGTCAAAGACGATATAGGGCGACTTACCCCCCAACTCCAACGTCAGCGCCTTGCCCGTCCCTGCCGTTGCTGCCCGGATCTTGCGGCCCACGGCGGTGGAGCCTGTAAAGGCAATCTTGTCCACACCCGGGTGCGCGACCAAGGCCGCACCGGTGTCGCCATCGCCGGTGATGATGTTGAGCACCCCTTTGGGCAGCCCCGCCTCACGGCTGATCTCGGCAAAGAACAGCGCGGTCAAAGGCGTGTATTCGGCGGGTTTGAGCACCACGGTATTGCCGGCCGCCAAGGCAGGGGCCACCTTCCACGCCAGCATGAGGAGCGGAAAGTTCCACGGGATCACGGCCCCGCAGACCCCCACAGGGGCGAAACCCGGCTGCTCGCTGTCCAAAAGCTGGGCAAGGCCCGCGTGATAGTAGAAATGCCGCGCCACCAAGGGGACATCAATATCGCGCGCCTCACGGATTGGCTTGCCGGTGTCCAGCGTTTCCAGAACTGCGAACATGCGAGAGTGTTTCTGCACCAACCGGGCCAGCGCATAAAGCACCCGCGCCCGCCCGGCCCCGCCCATGCGCGCCCATTTGCCTTGCGCAGCCCGTGCCGCCGCTACGGCAAGGGCGATCTCCTCGCCCGAACCTTGCGTGACTTCGGCCAAAACCTTGCCTGTCGCCGGGTTGCGCGTTTCAAACATCGCCCCGGGTGCGGTGAACGCCCCATTGATCCAATGGCCAAACCGCCCCTGATGCCCCGCAATCCAGGCCAAAGCCTCGGCATGTCCTTCGGGCGCAGGGCCGTAAGCCATGCTGTCGAAAATCTCGCGGACAGAGGTCATGTCATGGTCCTTTCGGCAAAGGGGATCGCAGAGGGCCGCCGTGCGCCTCCGGCGGGAGTATTTGGGGCCAAGATGAAATGCGCGGGGGATTTCATCTTGGCAAAAATACTCCGGGGTGAGCCGCGAAACGCGGCGAGGGGCAGCGCCCCTTCTTTGAGCAGGGTCGTCATTCAGCCCATCGCATGGCGGTTGGCCGCCGAATACTGCCCGGTCAGGTAATGCTCCAATTGCCGTTCGATATCGCCCAGAAGGGAGGAGGCGCCAAAGCGGAAGAGGTCGGGCTGCAGCCACGGGTGGCCAAGTTCGTCCTTCATCAGCGCCAGATACATCAGCGCATCCTTGGCCTTTGAAATCCCACCCGCCGGTTTGTAGCCCACCTTGATGCCGGTGCGGTCTTGATAATCGCGGATGCAGCGGATCATGGTCAATGAGACGGGCAGGGTGGCGTTCACCGTCTCTTTGCCGGTCGACGTCTTGATGAAATCGGCGCCTGCCATCATGCACACCAGCGAGGCGCGCGCGACATTGCGTAGGGTTTGCAATTCACCTGTGGCGAGGATCGCCTTGACATGGGCCGCGCCACAGGCCGCGCGCATCTCGCGCATTTCATCATAGAGCGCCTGCCAATTGCCGGTCAGCACATGGCGGCGCGAGATGACGATGTCGATCTCTTGCGCACCTGCCTTTACGCTTTCGCCGATTTCGGCGATGCGCAGGTGATAGGGTGACAGGCCTGCCGGAAATCCGGTGGATACAGCCGCTACGGGAATGTTCGTGCCTTCCAGCGCCCGCACCGCTATTTCTACCATCTCGTGATAAACGCAGACCGCGCCCACCGTCAGCCCCGGCAGTCCCAGCGCCTCAAGCATCTCGGGCCGCACCGGCTGGCGGGCCTTGGCGCAGAGCCGCTTGACCCGGCCTGCCGTGTCATCGCCTGAGAGCGTGGTCAGGTCGATCAGTGAGATGGCCTTCAAAAGCCACGCTGCCTGAAATTCTTTCTTCACCGACCGCCGGCCGCCCAAGCTGCCCGTGCGCCGTTCGACCGCTGAGGTGTTCACCTGAACGTTGGCCACCCAATCCAGATCCAGCGCCATGCCGGGATTGCGGGTATGGGCCAGTTGCGGCAAAAGGTTTGGCTGTCGGGTCGGGGTCTCGGTCTGCATCGGGTCGGTGCCTTGTGCGGCGAAGGGTTGGGTTAACCTGCCATGGGCCGCGACAGCCTGTCCAGTCGAAGCGCTGGTCAAACCCGTCTTGCAGGCACAGGGCCTGCCGGCCCAGTCAAACCTGCGGCGGACCTCGGCCATACCAATACAAAACCAATTGCCTTAGGCGTCGCGCTGGGCTGCGTTTTGATCCAAGAGGTAGCGCTGTGACAGCGGAATCGCCGCTGCGCCCAAGGATCGGGCCTGCGCGCCGACGGTTCCCTCCCGCACCAAAGGCGGGGTGATGCCCGACAGATCGAGACGCTGCAGGGCTGCAATGGTGCGGGCGGTGATCTCGGCTCGGATCGCGGGTGGCATCCAGCCGTCGATCAACACCGCTTCGAGTTCCAACAGTGTCGTGGCCGACAGGATCGCTGAGGCCAGCCCTTCGGTTGCTTCGGTCAGCCAGCGTTCCAGCAAGTGTTCCGGGACCTGCCAACGGTCCGGCTGCTCCCACAGATGATCCGCACTTTCGCCCGCCGCTTCCATTTCATCTGCGAGACTGGCCAGAGAGGCCACTTCGAGAAGGCGCCGCATCCGACCATCTGGTCCTTGAACGGGCATGGGGCCAACGCCCGCCGCATTCCCGGTGCGCCCGAGGCAAAGCTGGCCGTTCAATACCAGCCCACCGCCGATAAAGGTACCAAAGTAGAAATACAGAAAATCCCGTGGCTTATCCCCGGTGCCGAAGACCAGTTCTGCCCCACAGGCGGAGGTGGCGTCGTTTTGCACATAGACCGGCATTGCGGTGATCGCGGCCAGATCGGCCTGAATGTCGCAATCGCGCCAAGCGTCCATTTCAGCCTGCGGCGCGCCCAAGGCTTGCACCCAGTTCCACAGCTGGAATGGCATGGCCACACCCATGCCGCTGACCCGTGGCCGCAGGGTGGCGGGCAGCCCATGCATCAACTCGGGCAAGGCCTCGCCCACAAAGGCAACAATGCCGCCGGGAGTGGGGTAGCGATAGGTTTTCCGGCGGCTGTCGCGCACCCGACCCATAAAATCGACCAGCACAAGATCGGTTGACCGCCGCCCGATCTTCAGCCCCAAAAACAGCGCGCCTTCGGGGTTCAGGTGCATCGGCACAGAGGGTTGGCCAATGCGCCCGCGCACCGGTTCGCCGCGCAGCAAAAGCCCGTCTTGTTCCAGCGCGCGCATGATCACGCTGATCGTTTGCGCCGAAAGCCCGGTGATGCGCGCGATGTCGGATTTGGCCAGCGCGCCATGCTGGCGCAACAGCGACAGCACCAGCCGCTCGTTATGGTCGCGCATCCCAGATTGGTTCGACCCGCGCAAACCAAGATCATCGGCGCCTTGTCGGTCGGTCACGAAATCGGCGGCAAGCGGCATGGCGGCGGTGGGACCTTAGCTGTTGGAAGGCGGAAGGGCCGCCTTGCGCAAAAGAACATTGGCGAAAAGCGCAGGCTCCGAGGTGGCCACCACAGCATAGGCCGCACGGATCCTTGGGTAAAGCTGATCGCCCGAAAGAGATGTCGCACTCTGGCCGCAGCCTTGCGCCAGCGCGTCGATCTGGCGGTGAATGGCACCTGCCTGTGCCGGATCATTGTTCAGGGCCGCCCGCATCACCGCCTCGACTGGCAGCACTGCCAGCACCGCTTGCAGCATTGGCAGGAGGGGAATGCCATCGGCCCGGATCAGGCGGCGGGCATGTTCTGCCGCCGGATAATTTCCGTCGACAAAGGCGATTTCATCGCCGTGGCCCATCGCCCGAAGCGCGTGCAAAAGATCTGGCCCCAAGAGGGGAGAGATGCCGATCAGCATAATGTCATGTGCCTTCCGTGGCCCGCGATTCTGGCAGATATGTGCCAGCCCTAATCGCAAAGACTGCGACCTCAGCGGCGGGCTGTCAATATTAAATCACTCTGATTTATTTATCTTGACGCAAGGATGGGAATCAGGTCATCTACATCCTGTCGCCGGGCGTCATGGCCAAGTCGGACGGCATCAGAATGGGATAATTCCCTTCATTCCTTGGGAGGAAACAGAATGAAACTCAAGACCACTGCGCTGCTTGGCGCTGCCGCTCTGGCACTGATGGCGGGCTCCGCCTCGGCTGCTGATCTGGCTTGCCTGATCACCAAGAACAACACCAACCCCTTCTTCGTGAAGATGAAAGAGGGCGCCGAGGCTGCTGCCGCTGCCGCTGGCCTCGACTTCCAGGCCTATGCTGGTGAAAAAGACGGCGACGCTGCTCCGCAGATCACCGCCATCGAAAACTGCGTCGCTGCTGGTGCCAAGGGCATCCTGATCACCGCCTCGAACGACTCGGTCGCACCGGCACTGAAAGACGCCCGCGCCGCTGGCATTCTCGTGATCGCGCTCGACACCCCGATCGCTGATCCCGAAGCTCAGGACATGACCTTTGCGACCGACAACTTCGAAGCTGGCATCTTGATCGGTAAATGGGCCGCTGCGACCCTGGGCGCCGAGGCTGCCAATGCCAAGATCGCCATGCTGAACATCAACAAAGACAACATCTCGGTTGACGTGCAGCGCAACACCGGCTTCTTGACCGGCTTTGGCATCACCGTTCCCGATTTGACCGTAATGGACTCGGAAGACGATCCGCGCGTCATTGGCCACGAATCCTCGGACGCGAACCCCGAGGGCGGTCTGCGCGCTATGGAAACCCTCTTGGCCAAAGACCCCGACATCAACGTGGTCTACACCATCAACGAACCGGCTGCCGAAGGTGCCTATCAGGCGCTGAAGAACGCTGGCAAAGAAGGCCAAGCGATCATCGTTTCGGTTGACGGCGGTTGCCCGGGCGTGGCTTCGGTCCAGTCGGGCGTGATCGGTGCGACCTCGCAGCAGTACCCGCTTTTGATGGCCTCGAAGGGCATCGAAGCGATTGCCGCCTTCGCCAAGGACGGCACCAAGCCGGCTGCCTCCGACGGTCTGACCTTCTTCAACACGGGTGTGAACCTGGTGACCGACAAGCCCGCCGAAGGCGTGACGTCGATCGACAGCACCAAGGGCACCGAGCTGTGCTGGGGCTAATGCCCCTCACGCACTGACTTGATCAATGGAAGGGCGACTCTTACGGTCGCCCTTCTTCATAGCCGGGGCACACCCTCGGCTTTGGCCAGCCATGACCGGGGGAGACGCCACAGCGATGAGCGCAGATGACGCACCAACCAAGACGATTTCCGATTACGAGGCGACGCTGAACAAGGCCGACACGGCCGTCGCGAGCTTTGACAAGGATGACAAGACCCTGACGCATATCCTGCGCGGTCACCTTCGCAGGAACCCGACGCTGATCCCGGCTCTGGTCCTGTTGATCTCGATCATCGCCTTCTCGATCGTCGCCCCACGGTTTTTTGGCATGGGCGCGCTGTCAACGGTGTTGAAACAGACCACCGTCACCGGCTTTATCGCGATGGCGCAGACGCTGATCATCCTGACCGCCGGGATCGACCTCTCGGTCGGCGCTATTCTGGTGATCTCGTCCCTGATCATGGGCAATCTTGCGGTGGTCGCGGGCCTACCGGTGTTTCTGGCGGTGCTGATCGGCATGTTCTTCGGTGCGCTCATGGGCTTTATCAACGGCGTCCTTGTCGCCCGTATCAAGCTGCCGCCCTTCATCGTGACCTTGGGCACCCTGTCGATCTTTAACGCGCTGAAGCTGTGGTATTCCCAGTCTGAATCCATCCGCAACGCCGATATCGAAGCCAATGCGCCGGGGCTCTTGTGGTTTGGCGAAGGCTTCAACATGGCGGGGGCCTCGCTGACCTATGGCGGCATCGCGCTCATCCTGTTGGCGGCGATCTTGTGGTATGTGCTCAACCACACCGCATGGGGCAGGCATGTTCATGCGATTGGCGATGATCCCGACGCGGCGATGCTTTCGGGCATCAACGTCAGTCGAACACTGATTTCCGTCTATGCTGTGGCCGGGCTCATCTGTGGCTTTGCCGCCTGGATCGCCATTGGCCGGGTTGGCTCTGTCTCGCCCATCGCCTTTGACACGGTGAACCTCGGCTCCATCACCGCCGTGGTGATCGGCGGCACCTCGCTGTTCGGCGGGCGCGGGTCGATCATCGGGTCGGTCCTTGGGGCCTTTATTGTGGGCGTTTTCAACACCGGCCTGTCGCTTGCAGGGGTCGATGATTATTGGCAGATGTTCGCCGCAGGCTGCCTTGTCATCATCGCTGTCGCCTTGGATCAATGGCTGCGGAGGGCAACACAATGACCGCTGTACAACCCATCCTTGAAGCGCGCGGGCTGATGAAACGCTATGGCACCGTGGTGGCCATGAACGGGGCAGATTTTGACCTGATGCCGGGCGAGATCTGTGCCGTGATCGGTGACAACGGGGCTGGCAAATCGACCCTCATCAAGGCGCTTTCCGGCGCGGTCACCCCAGACCACGGCGAGATCTTGTTAGACGGCAAGCCCGTTCATTTCCGCAGCCCCGATGATGCCCGCGCCATGGGCATCGAAACGGTCTACCAAAACCTTGCGATGTCGCCCGCGCTGTCGATTGCCGACAACATGTTTCTGGGTCGCGAATGGCGCAAGCCCGGCATCCTTGGCTCGGTCTTTCGCCAGATGGACCGCCCCCGGATGGAGGCTTTTGCCCGCCAGAAACTGTCGGAACTGGGTCTGATGACCATTCAAGACATCTCACAGGCGGTCGAAACGCTCTCGGGTGGCCAGCGTCAGGGCGTGGCCGTGGCCCGTGCTGCCGCCTTTGGCTCTAAGGTTGTGATCCTCGACGAACCCACCGCCGCGCTGGGCGTCAAGGAATCACGCCGCGTGCTGGACCTGATCCGCGACGTGCGGGCGCGGGGCATCCCGATCATCCTGATTTCGCACAACATGCCGCATGTGTTCGAAGTGGCCGACCGTATCCACATTCACCGCCTTGGCCGCCGCCTTTGCGTGATCCGCCCGCAGGATTATTCGATGTCTGACGCGGTGGCCTTCATGACCGGCGCGAAACTGCCCGACGGCGTGACCGAACAGGCATGACCCCGGCGCAACTGGCAGCAACCATCCGCGCGAAAGCGCAAGCGCAGGGGCGGCTTCTGACCGCCCTTGCCGGCCCGCCCGGTGCGGGCAAATCCACGCTCGCCGCCGAACTGGTTGCGGCCTTGGGGCAAGGTGCCAAGGCGGTCCCGATGGATGGATTTCACTATGATGATGCTGTACTGATCGCGCGCGGTGCCCGCGCCCGGAAAGGCGCGCCGGACACCTTCGATGTGGCGGGCTTTCGTCACCTTCTGACGCGGCTTCGCACCGAAGACGAGGTGGCGATCCCCCTCTTTGACCGCGATCTGGAAATCAGCCGCGCCGGGGCCGACATTGTTGGCCCGGACGACCGTATCCTGATTGTCGAAGGCAATTACCTTTTGTTGAATGAAGCGCCTTGGCCCGATCTTGCGCCGCTCTTTGATCTGACGATCTGGATCGACGTCCCCGAGGCCAAGTTGGACCGCCGCCTGATGGCGCGTTGGGCGCATTACGGCAAAACGCCTGATCAGGCCCGCGCCTGGATCGACGGCAATGACATGCCCAACATCCGCCGCGTGGTGGCAGGCTCTCGCCCTGCCGATCTGGTGATCCGCCACGGCTAGGCCCGCCAGACACCAAGCCACCTTGCGCCAAATCCAAAGGTATGGAACGACAGGCCCAACCCGCCCTGCCTTTACGGAGCCTGTCCATGTCCACCCTCACCAACCTTTTCGTCACGCCGCTTTACCGCGCCAAGTTGAACGATCTGGCCAAGAAAAAGGTGAGCTACGACGAACTGCGCGACACCTGTATCGCGATTGCCGAGGATGACGAGGCCGGTCAGGAATGGTGCGAGCGGGAGGGCTATCCGGGCTATACATCCTATGCCTCACTTGACGATCTTCCTTGGCGCGCGCCGATCTTTGGCAATCTGGAAAAGGCCTTGGACAAGCATGTGGCGGCGTTCTGCGAGGCGCTGGGCTTTGATCTGCAAGGCAAGAAACTCAAATGCAACGCCTTTTGGATCAACATCCTGCCAGAAGGCGGCACGCACTCCAGCCATATCCACCCCCATTCGGTGATCTCTGGCACCACCTACGTGGCGATGCCCGAAGGCACCTCGGCGCTGAAACTGGAAGACCCGCGTCTCGCCATGATGATGCTGTCCCCCCTGCGGAAAAAAGACGCCCCGCAAGAGCTTCAGCCATTCGTCTATGTAAAGCCCGAGGTGGGTGAGCTTCTGCTGTGGGAAAGCTGGCTGCGGCATGAAGTGCCGATGAACATGTCCCAAGAAGAGCGAATTTCGGTCAGCTTCAATTACAATTGGGCCTAGGGGATTTCCCGCTTGCCCTATCCTGCCATCCCCCCTATACGGCCCCATCCAACGATTCCGGGCAACCGCGAATCGTAGGACTATTTTTGTTCCACCGGACCCAAGGTGACCTGAAAGGGGCCTTCTGGTGACTGAGAAAAGGAAAAGGCGCATGAACGCCAAAGAACTGCACGGGAAAACCCCCGAAGCGCTGCGCGAGAACCTCGTTGCGCTGAAGAAGGAAGCCTTCAACCTGCGCTTCCAGGCCGCCACCAACCAGCTGGAAAACACCGCCCGCATGCGCGCTGTCCGTCGTGACGTCGCCCGCATCAAGACTGTGCTTGTCCAAAAAGCTGCTGAAGCTGCGAAGTAAGGGGAACCGCCATGCCGAAACGTATCCTGCAGGGTGTTGTCACCTCGGACAAGAACGAACAGACCATCACCGTTTTGGTGGAACGTCGTTTCAAGCACCCGCTGCTGCAAAAGACCGTTCGTAAGTCGAAGAAATATCGCGCTCACGACGAACACAACAAATTCAAGACCGGTGACACTGTTCGCATCGAAGAGTGCGCACCGATTTCGAAAACCAAACGCTGGACGGTTGTGGTCGAGGCATAAGCCTCGGCCCTTTCGTCTGTCGACAATACGAAACCCTGGGGAATGATCCCCAAAGGTCGGGAGAAACCAAATGATCCAGATGCAAACGAATCTGGATGTGGCTGATAACTCTGGCGCTCGCCGAGTTCAGTGCATCAAGGTTCTGGGCGGTTCGCACCGCCGTTATGCTTCGGTCGGTGACATCATCGTTGTTTCGGTGAAGGAAGCGATTCCGAAGGGTCGTGTGAAAAAAGGCGACGTCCGTAAGGCCGTTGTTGTTCGCACCGCCAAGGAAGTTCGTCGTGAAGACGGCACCACCATCCGTTTTGATCGCAACGCTGCCGTCATCCTGAACAACCAGGGTGAACCGGTCGGCACGCGTATCTTCGGGCCGGTTGTCCGTGAACTGCGCGCCAAGAACTTCATGAAAATCATCTCGCTTGCTCCGGAGGTGCTGTAATGGCCGCCAAGCTCCGTAAAGGCGACAAGGTTGTCGTGCTCACCGGCAAGGACAAGGGCAAGCAGGGCGAAATCGCTTCTGTGAATCCGACCGCCAACAAAGCCGTGGTTGAAGGCGTCAACGTCGCGATCCGTCACACCAAGCAGTCGCAAGCCTCGCAGGGCGGCCGTCTGGCGAAAGCCATGCCGATCGACCTGTCGAACCTGGCGCTGATGGACAAGAATGGCAAAGCCACCCGCGTTGGCTTCCGCATGGAAGGCGACAAGAAGGTTCGTTTCGCCAAGACCACCGGGGAGGCCATCTGATGTTGGATCAAGCCAAATACACCCCGCGCGCCAAGGCTGACTATCACGCCCGCATCCGCGCCGCGATGAAGGCCGAGTTCGGCTACAAGAACGACATGCAGATCCCCAAGCTGGACAAGATCGTCCTGAACATGGGTGTCGGCGAAGCCGTGAAAGACACCAAGAAGGTCAAGACTGCCGCTGAAGAACTCACGGCGATCGCGGGCCAGAAAGCTGTCATCACCAAGGCCAAGAAGTCCATCGCAGGTTTCCGCGTTCGCGAGGAAATGCCGCTGGGCTGCAAGGTCACGCTGCGCGGCGACCGCATGTATGAATTCCTCGACCGTCTGATCACGGTGGCTCTGCCCCGCGTTCGCGACTTCCGCGGCGTGAAAGGCTCCTCGTTCGACGGCCGTGGCAACTATGCCATGGGCCTGAAAGAGCAAATCGTGTTCCCCGAGATCAATTTCGACAAAGTCGATGAGATCCTCGGCATGGACATCATCATCTGCACCACCGCAAATAACGACGCGGAAGCCAAGGCGCTGTTGAAGCATTTCAACATGCCCTTCACGTCGTAAGCGCGAGGAACCGAAGCAATGGCAAAAAAATCCATGGTGAACCGCGAAGTGAAGCGTGCCGCCCTTGTGAAGCAGCATGCTTCCAAGCGCGCCGCCCTCAAAGCGGTGATCAACGACCAGTCCAAGCCCGTCGAAGAGCGCTTTAAGGCGACTCTGAAGCTGGCTCAGATGCCCCGCAACTCGTCGGCAACGCGGATCCACAACCGCTGCCAGCTGACGGGCCGTCCGCATGCGTTCTATCGCAAGCTCAAACTCAGCCGCATCATGCTGCGTGAACTGGCCTCGTTCGGTCAGATCCCGGGCATGGTCAAGTCCAGCTGGTAAGGAGATCGCACAATGTCGATGAACGACCCTATTGGCGATATGCTGACGCGCATCCGCAACAGTCAGCTGCGTGGCAAGTCCACCGTGAAAACCCCGGCGTCCACGCTGCGGGCTCGCGTTCTGGATGTGCTGCTGTCGGAAGGCTATATCCGCGGCTATGAAAAGACCCCCACGGCCAATGGCCAGGGTGAGTTTGAAATCAGCCTGAAGTACTACGAAGGCACTCCGGTGATCCGCGAAGTTAAGCGCGTGTCGAAGCCCGGCCGTCGTGTGTACATGGGCGTTAAGGATATCCCCACGGTCCGCAATGGCCTGGGTATCTCCATCGTCTCGACGCCGAAGGGCGTCATGTCGGATGCAAATGCACGCGCGGCCAATGTTGGCGGCGAAGTGCTTTGCACCGTGTTCTAAGGAGGGTTGAATGTCTCGTATCGGCAAGAAACCCGTCGCCCTTGTCAAAGGCGTCTCGGCCACGATCTCTGGCCAGACCGTCGAAGTCAAAGGCCCGAAGGGCACCCGCAGCTTCACCGCTGGCGACAACGTGACGCTGACCATTGAAAACGACACGATCAAGGTGACGCCGCGCGGCACCTCGAAGATCGCGCGTCAACAGTGGGGCATGTCGCGCTCGATGATCGAAAATTTGGTCATCGGCGTCAGCACCGGCTTCAAGAAAGAGATGGAAATTCAGGGTGTGGGTTATCGCGCTGCGATGAACGGCAACGTCCTGAAGCTTTCGCTGGGTTACAGCCACGAAGTAAACTTCGCGGTTCCGGCTGGCATCACCGTCACCTCTCCGAAGCAGACCGAAATCATTGTGGAAGGCATTGACCAACAGCAGGTTGGTCAGGTCGCCGCGAACATCCGCGAGTGGCGCAAGCCCGAGCCCTATAAGGGCAAAGGCATCCGCTACAAGGGCGAGTTCGTCTTCCGCAAGGAAGGCAAGAAGAAGTAAGGGGCGCAAAAATGGCGAACAACAAAAGAGAGCTGTTCCTCAAGCGCCGCATGCGCGTCCGGAACAAGATCAAGGCGATGGCCAATGGCCGCCTTCGCCTGTCCGTCCACCGCTCGTCGAAAAACATCAGCGCTCAGCTGATCGACGACGCCAAGGGCATCACTGTCGCGGCAGCTTCGACCTTGGAAAAGGATCTGGGCTTCGTTGGCAAAAACAATGTGGAAGCGGCGGCGAAGGTGGGTCTCACCATCGCCGAGCGCGCCAAGAAGGCCGGTGTCGAAGAGTGCTACTTCGATCGCGGCGGTTTCCTCTTTCACGGCAAGATCAAGGCTTTGGCCGATGCTGCCCGTGAAGGTGGACTGAAGTTCTGAGGAGTTGAAAAATGGCAGAACGTGAAAACCGTCGGGACAATCGTGGTGGCAATGATCGCCGCGATAACCGGCCCGAGGAAACCCCGGAATTTGCTGACCGTCTGGTCGCAATCAACCGCGTTTCCAAAACCGTAAAGGGCGGCAAGCGCTTTGGCTTTGCAGCACTCGTCGTGGTCGGCGACCAAAAAGGTCGTGTCGGCTTCGGCAAGGGCAAGGCAAAGGAAGTGCCGGAAGCGATCCGCAAGGCAACGGAACAGGCCAAGCGCCAGATGATCCGCGTGCCCTTGAAGGACGCCCGCACCCTGCACCACGACATGGAAGGCCGTCATGGCGCCGGTAAAGTCGTGATGCGCTCGGCTGTGGCTGGTACCGGCATCATCGCCGGCGGCCCGATGCGCGCCGTCTTCGAAATGCTGGGTCTGCAGGACGTTGTTGCGAAGTCGATTGGCTCGCAGAACCCCTACAACATGATCCGCGCTACCATCGACGGTCTGAAAGCAGAGACCTCGCCCCGTCAGGTTGCGGCTCGCCGCAACAAGAAGGTGGCCGAGATCCTGAACAAGCCCGCCGCTGAAACCGTGGAGGCTTGATCATGGCAGCCAAGAAAGCAGCGGCTCCGGCCGCGAAGAAAACCATCGTCGTGAAGCAGGTGGCCTCGGCCGCCCGGCGCCCGGCCGTTCAGACCGCGACCCTCAAGGGTCTGGGCCTGAACAAGATGAACCGCACCCGTGAGCTGGAAGATACCCCTTCCATCCGCGGTATGGTCAACAAGATCAGCCACCTCGTTCAGATCATTGAAGAGCGTGGCTAAAGGTTAGGTGCGCCAAAGCGCACCGTACAGATTGCGCCCCTGCGGAAACGCGGGGGCGTTTTCATTTGGGCGAAACTCGGTCATCCTGCAGCGACCAAGCCAATCTAAGGAGCCGCCATGATCGTTAGAACCCTTGCCTCCATCCTGAACACCGCGGCCCATGTGAAAGGCGACGCCTTCGAAAGCCGCCGCATCCTCTTGGCCGCTGATGGCTTGGGCTATTCCTTGCACGATACGCTGTGCAAGGCCGGGACCGAGCAGCAGTTGGAGTATAAGAACCACGTCGAGGCCAACTATGTCATCGAAGGCGTGGGCGAGGTGGTGAATGTGGCCACCGGCCAGACCTGGCCCTTGGGGCCGGGGACAGTCTATGTGCTCGACCACCACGAAGCGCATCTTCTGCGCGCCACAACTGACCTGAGGATCATTTGCGTTTTCACTCCTGCGCTGACCGGGCAGGAAAAGCATGATGCGTCCGGCAGCTATCCGGCGCCTGCGGCGGGTTGAGCCCCGTCCTACGGGGGTTGATTGATCGGCATGCGCCCTCTATACGCGCCCGGTGACCTTCCAAGGCCACAGAATCAACAAGACCCGTGACGCCCGGCGTCACATAACCAAGAAAAATCGCCGTGTTTGCCCCGCCGTCGCAGTGGGTGCAGTTCCGGCATAGGAGTTTGCGACATGAAACTGCATGAACTTTCCGACAATCCCGGCGCCGCCAAAAAGCAAAAGCGCGTCGCACGTGGTCCCGGCTCGGGCAAGGGCAAGACCGCTGGCCGTGGTATCAAGGGCCAGAAATCGCGTTCGGGCGTGGCCATTGGTGGTTACGAAGGCGGCCAGATGCCGCTCTATCGCCGCCTGCCCAAGCGCGGCTTTAACAAGCCGAACCAAAAGCATTACGCCGTCATCAATCTGGGCCTGATCGAAAAGTTCATTGGTCTGGGCAAGCTGGATGCCAAGGTCGAGATCACCGAAGATGCGCTGATCGCTGCGGGCCTGACCAAGCAAAAGCTGGACGGCATCCGCGTTCTGAACAAGGGCGAGATCAAATCGGCCGTCAAGCTGGTGGTCACCGGCGCATCGGCTGCCGCGATCGAGGCTGTAAAGGCCGCTGGCGGTTCGCTCACGGTTGCAGCAGCGGCTGAATAAGAGGTTGTGAGCGGCGACAAGACCGCTTACATCATCCCACGAGTTTTCCCGCGCCGCCGACCGGAGAACGGTTCGGCGGCGCTGTGCATGAAAGAGACCAAACATGGCATCTGCTGCAGAGCAAATGGCGGCCAACCTGTCTTGGGGGGCCTTCGGTAAAGCGACGGATCTGCGTCAGCGTATCTTCTTTACCCTTGGCCTGCTGATCGTTTACCGCCTTGGCACCTATATCCCGGTTCCCGGGATCGATGGTCAGGCGCTGCGCGAGTTTATGGCCGATGCAGGTGCCGGTCTGGGCGGTATTCTGAACATGTTCACCGGCGGCGCGATCAGCCGCATGGGGATCTTTGCCCTTGGCATCATGCCCTATATCTCGGCCTCCATCATCGTCCAGCTTCTGGCATCCATGGTGCCCGCGCTGGAACAGATGAAGAAAGAGGGCGAGCAGGGCCGCAAGAAGATGAACCAGTGGACGCGCTACGGCACCGTGGCGCTGGCGCTGTTCCAAGGCTATGGCATCGCCATTTCGCTGCAAGCGGGCGGTTTGGCCCACACGCCGGGTGCGTTCTTTGTGGCGTCCTGTGTCATCACGCTGGTGGGCGGCACTATGTTCCTGATGTGGCTGGGTGAGCAAATCACCGCACGCGGCATTGGCAACGGCATTTCGCTGATCATCTTTGTGGGCATTGTGGCGGAAATTCCGGCAGCACTCGCCCAGTTCTTCAGCCAAGGCCGCGCGGGTGTCATCTCGACCCCGGTTATCATTGGCGTGCTGATCATGGTCGTGGTCGTGATTGCGGCTGTGGTGTTCATGGAGCGCGCGCTGCGCAAGATCACGATCCAGTATCCCCGCCGTCAGGTGGGTATGAAGGTGTTCGATGGCGGCTCGTCTAACCTGCCGATCAAGGTGAACCCCTCGGGCGTTATCCCGGCAATCTTCGCCTCGTCGTTGCTCCTGCTGCCGATCACAATCTCGACCTTCTCGGGCGCGCAAACCGGCCCGATCATGTCGACCATTCTGGCCTATTTCGGCCCCGGTCAGCCGCTCTATCTGTTGTTCTTCGTCGGCATGATCGTGTTCTTCGCGTATTTCTACACGTTCAACGTGGCCTTCAAGGTCGAGGATGTCGCCAAGAACCTGCAAGATCAGAACGGCTTTATCCCCGGCATCCGCCCCGGGAAAAAGACCGAAGAATATCTCGAATATGTGGTCAATCGTGTCTTGGTGGTCGGCTCGGGTTATCTGGCGCTGATCTGCCTGCTGCCCGAAGTGCTGCGCGACCAGTTTGCCATTCCCTTCTACTTTGGCGGCACCTCGGTGTTGATCGTGGTCTCGGTGACCATGGACACCATCAATCAGGTGCAATCGCATCTGCTCGCCCATCAGTATGAAGGGCTGATCGAAAAGTCGAACCTGCGGGGCAAGAAACGCACCCCGAAGGCTCCGGCGCGGCGCTAAGAGGGCAGGCTATGACGAATATCATCCTTCTCGGACCGCCCGGGGCTGGCAAAGGCACCCAAGCCATGCGCTTGGTGGATGAGCGCGCCATGGTGCAACTGTCGACTGGCGACATGCTGCGCGATGCCAAGACCAGCGGCACCGAAATGGGTCGCAAGGTTGCTGACGTGATGGAACAGGGCGGTCTCGTCACCGATGAGATCGTCATCGGCCTGATCGAGGAAAAGCTGGAAAAGGGGGCCTCTGGCGGGTTCATCTTTGACGGCTTTCCCCGCACGCTGAAACAGGCCGATGCGTTGGCCGATCTTCTGGCCAAGCGCGGTCTGACGCTGGATGCGGTGATCGAGCTTGTGGTGGATGACAAAGCGCTGGTTGGCCGCATCGTCAAGCGCGCCGAAGAGGCACGCGCCGCAGGTCAGCCGGTCCGCAAGGATGACACGCCCGAGGTCTTTGCTGTGCGGCTGCAGGAATACTACAAGAACACCGCCCCCCTGATCGGCTATTACTGGGCCAAGAAAAGCCTTGTGCAGATTGACGGCATGGCCGCGATGGATCAGGTCGCGACCGCAATCGCGAAAGTTCTGGACAAGGCTTGAGATTCCGGCCCGCGCCGCTTGACGGCAGGGGGGAAAGCCCCTAAAGCACGGCGTCCCGACACGGAATCGCCCGTGGTTTGGGTTTCCCGTAATTGGGAAGATCGTTGTCGGGCTTATGCCCGGCTGTTGTGAAAAAAGGTTCTGGCACTACGGAACCGCAACCAAAAGGAAGATACGTTTGGCACGTATTGCTGGCGTTAACATCCCGACGCAAAAACGGGTTCCCATTTCTCTGCAGTATATCGCTGGCATCGGCGCCCATAACGCCGAAGCGATCTGCGCCGCGCTGAACATTGACCGCGCACGTCGTGTCAATCAGCTGACCGACGCCGAAGTGCTGGCCATCCGCGAATTCATCGACGCCAACTTCACCGTTGAAGGCGACCTGCGTCGCGAAGTGTCGATGAACATCAAGCGTCTGATGGACCTCGGCTGCTATCGCGGTCTGCGTCACCGTAAGGGCCTGCCGGTCCGCGGTCAGCGCACCCATACGAACGCTCGTACCCGCAAGGGCCCCGCAAAAGCCATCGCTGGCAAGAAGAAATAAGGGGTAGGGCACTATGGCACGCGATACCAAAGCATCCCGCACGAAGAAAAAAGAGCGCAAGAACATCGCCGCTGGCGTGGTTCATGTGAACTCTTCGTTCAACAACACCAAGATCCTGATCTCTGACGTTCAGGGCAATGCGATTTCCTGGTCGTCCTCGGGCACCATGGGCTTCAAAGGCTCGCGGAAATCGACCCCTTATGCAGCCCAGATGGCTGCCGAGGACGCTGCCCGCAAGGCGCAAGAGCATGGCATGAAGACCGTCGAAGTCGAAGTCCAGGGCCCCGGTTCGGGCCGTGAATCGGCTTTGCGCGCGCTGGCTGCTGTCGGCCTGAACATCACCTCGATCCGTGATGTGACCCCGCTGGCGCACAACGGCTGCCGTCCGCCGAAGCGCCGCCGCGTCTAACGTTATTCGAATTCAATCGGGCCGTGCGATTTCGCGCGGCCCGATTGCGTGATTCCAGATCCTCGGGCGTCACCTGCTTACGGGACATGGGCAGGCGACAAGAATGGAGGCGAAAGCATGATCCACAAGAATTGGCAGGAACTCATTAAGCCGCAGCAACTGGTCGTGAAGGCCGGTGCTGATGCTCAGCGCGTGGCGACCGTTATCGCCGAACCGCTGGAGCGTGGCTTTGGCTTGACGCTCGGCAACGCGCTGCGGCGCGTTCTGATGTCGTCGCTGCAGGGCGCGGCCATCACCAGCGTCCAAATCGACAACGTGCTGCACGAGTTTTCCTCGGTGGCGGGTGTTCGCGAAGATGTCACCGACATCGTGCTGAACCTGAAGGGCGTTCGCCTGAAGATGGAAGTCGAAGGGCCGAAGCGCCTGTCGATCTCTGCCAAGGGCCCGGGCGTTGTCACCGCTGGTGACATCTCGGAAACCAACGGGATCGAGGTTCTGAACAAGGACCACGTGATCTGCCACCTTGACGATGGCGCCGACGTTTACATGGAACTGACGGTTAACACCGGCAAGGGCTATGTCTCGGCTGACAAGAACCGTCCGGAAGATGCGCCGATTGGCCTGATTCCGATCGACGCGATTTATTCGCCGGTCAAGAAAGTGTCGTACGAAGTGCAGCCGACCCGCGAAGGTCAGGTGCTGGACTATGACCGGCTGACCATGAAGATCGAAACCGATGGCTCGCTGACCCCCGATGATGCCGTGGCTTATGCCGCGCGTATCCTGCAGGACCAGCTGGGCGTGTTCGTCAACTTTGACGAGCCTGAGTCGGCGAAGGCGGGCGAAGTGGATGCGGGCCTTGAGTTCAATCCGCTGCTGCTGAAGAAAGTTGACGAGCTGGAGCTTTCGGTCCGTTCGGCGAACTGCCTGAAGAACGACAACATCGTCTACATCGGCGATCTGATCCAGAAAACCGAAGCCGAGATGCTGCGCACCCCGAACTTCGGCCGCAAGTCCTTGAACGAGATCAAGGAAGTGCTGTCGGGCATGGGTCTGCATCTGGGTATGGAAGTCGAAGATTGGCCGCCAGAGAACATCGAAGATCTGGCAAAGCGTTTCGAAGACCAGTTCTAAGAATTTGGGCGGGGGAAACCCCGCCCAGTTACAAATGCCCGGACTGCCGGGGAAAACATGGCGAAAGCCCAAGGTGAGCGGGACCAGTCGTAGGCCCTGCCGGACAAAGCAAAACAAGCGTCTAGGAGATTCCGATGCGTCACTCAAACGGCTACCGCAAGCTGAACCGCACCCACGAACACCGCAAAGCGATGTTCGCCAACATGGCCGGTTCGCTGATTGAACATGAACAGATCAAGACCACCTTGCCGAAAGCCAAGGAACTGCGTCCGATCATCGAAAAGCTGATCACGCTGGCCAAGCGTGGCGACCTGCACGCACGCCGTCAGGCCCATGCCCAGCTGAAGCAGGACATGCACACTGCACGTCTGTTTGAAATCCTCGGCCCGCGCTATGCCACCCGTCAGGGCGGCTATGTGCGCATTCTGAAGGCTGGCTTCCGCTATGGCGACATGGCCCCGATGGCGATCATCGAATTCGTCGATCGTGATCCTTCGGCCAAGGGCGCCGCAGACCATGCCCGCAGCGCCGCTGATGAAGCCGCTGAGGACTAAGACTGCGCCTCTGGCACAGCATCTAGGACTTTGACGAAAGGCCCGCGTTTCGCGGGCCTTTTTCCATTGTATCCTTTGCCAATAACACTCTAAGATTGTATCAAATCATCGATAGGTTGTTTTTCAGTGACTGTGTTCAGGGGTAAGGGAAGGCAAAATGGCGCGCACGATCGGTCTGGAGATGGGACTGGCAAGATTGTCGACCTTTGCCCCTGCAGGTTATGCGCTCGGCCTGCATATCCGGTTTGCCTCGGCACAAATCATGGTCAACACTTATGACCCGCGCTGGGTCGAGATTTATACGAACCGGGGCTACATGCTGTGCGATCCGCTGATCTCTTGGGGGTTTGGCACCGAAGGTATCGCGCGGTGGAGTGTCCTGAACCATCCCGATCCGCATGATGTCTTGGGGCAGGCCAAGGCCTTTGGCCTGACCTACGGCGTTGCGGTGGCGCATGGGCCGACCAGCTCGCGCACGATTGGCGGCTTTGCCCGCAGCGACCGCGAATTCACGGACGCTGAGATTGCCGAAATCGTCGAGATGGTGCGCATCCTCCACCGCGAAACTGAACCGCCTGAACACCTCTCGGCCGCCCAGGTTGAGGCGTTGCGGCTGATCGCGAACGGCTACCGCTATTCTCAGGCGGCGCAGCAGATCGGCATCTCGGAAAGCGCGCTTAAGGCCCGGTTGCGCAGCGCACGCGAACGCTTGCTGTGCCGCACCACTGCCGAAGCGGTCCAGCGCGCGCTGGAAGCTAAGCTGCTCTAGGTGGTGCCCCGGCCGATTTCTGTTTTTCAAACCGGCTGGAGGTTAGCATGCAGACGACGACTTTATCCTTTGACAATATTCATACCCACGGCACGCTGTTCACCAATGTCCTGCGAGCGCGGCATCAATCCTTTATCGTACAGCGCAAATGGAACTTGCCGCAGGTCGATGGCATGGAATTCGACCAGTATGACACACCCCAAAGCCGCTGGATTGCAGTGCATGACGGCGGGCAGGTGCTGGCAGGCATCCGGCTGACGCCAACAACCGCGCGATGCGGCATTTACAGCTACATGATCCGCGATGCACAGGCGGGACTCTTGGCGACGATTCCGGACACGCTTTTGTTTGGACAGGCCCCTGTGTCGCCGAAGGTCTGGGAATCCAGCCGCGTCTTTATTGCACACGATGTGCCCTCTTGTCTGCGCAGCCGCGTCCAGCGCGATCTGATGACCGAGATGGTCAACACCGCACAGCTCATGGGGGCAGAACGGTTGCTCGGGCTTTGCCCGCAGGTCTGGGGCCGCTGGATGCGCCGGATTGGGTTCCGGACCGAGGTTGCGGGCCCTCCCATCGAGATTGACGGCGTGGTGAACCAATGCGTCGCCATGGACTGCGGCGCGACCCGCCATTAGCCATATCGCTCTGCTCGGTCAGTCATGACGTACCCTCCTCGATCCGTCGTGGGATGCATGCCCAATTGATCGCCCAATTGGGTGAAATGGTGCGCCGATTGGGTGCCAGCCATTGTTTGACACCTTTGGCGGCGGCATGGCCCCGATGGGCCGACCGGTCCGGTGTCGAGATGGAGGGCATCGGCCCTGTGAGGGAGATCGCAGGGATCAAACATCAGGTCGTTCTGATGGGCTTTCGCCAGACCGGTCACTGACGGCAGGGCTTTCCCCGCTCTGCATCCGGGGGTAGTCTGAACAGCATGGCTGATCTGTTTGACACCGCTGCTGCCCAACCCGCCCCCGGCGCGCCACGCCCGCTGGCGGATCGGCTGCGCCCGCGTAACTTGTCCGAGGTGATCGGTCAGGCGCATGTGCTGGGCCCCGAGGGGCCTTTGGGCGCCATGCTGGCGGCGGGATCCTTGTCCTCGCTGATCCTGTGGGGGCCACCCGGGGTGGGCAAGACCACGATCGCGCGGCTTTTGGCCGATCAGACCAATTTGGCCTTTGTGCAGATCTCAGCCATCTTCACCGGGGTGCCGGATCTGAAAAAGGTCTTTGAGCAGGCCCGGATTCGGCGGCAAAACGGGCAAGGCACGCTTCTGTTCGTCGATGAAATCCACCGCTTTAACAAAGCCCAGCAAGACGGCTTTTTGCCCCATATGGAGGATGGCACGATCCTTCTGGTGGGGGCGACCACCGAAAACCCCTCGTTTGAATTGAACGCAGCTCTTCTGTCACGCTCGCAGGTCATCGTCCTGGTACGGCTGATGCCGGCCGATCTGGAGCGCCTGACCCAACGCGCCGAACGTGAGTTGGGCCGGGCGCTGCCGCTGACGGGCGAGGCGCGCGAGGCGATGATCGACATGGCCGACGGCGATGGGCGCGCTTGCCTGAACCTGATTGAACAGGTGGCGGCTTGGAAGGCAGACAAACCCCTGACCCGTGAGCAACTGGCCACCCGCCTCATGCGGCGCGCGACGAAATACGACAAATCGGGTGAAGAACATTACAACCTCATTTCCGCTTTGCACAAATCGGTGCGGGGATCAGACCCGGACGCGGCACTTTACTGGTTCGCCCGCATGCTGGAAGGCGGCGAAGACCCGCGGTTTCTTGCGCGCCGGATCACCCGGATGGCGGTCGAGGATATCGGCCTTGCCGACCCTCAAGCCCAGAGTGTTTGCCTTGACAGCTGGCAAACCTATGAACGCCTTGGCAGCCCTGAAGGGGAACTCGCTCTCGCACAGGCGGTGGTCTATCTCGCCCTCGCCCCGAAATCGAACGGCGTGTACACCGCCTACAAAGCCGCCCGCGCCGCCGCGCGCGAAACCGGCAGTCACCCTCCTCCGCTGCACATTCGCAACGCGCCGACCAAGCTGATGAAAGAGATCGGCTATGGTGCGGGCTATGCCTATGATCATGATGCCGAAGATGGCTTTTCTGGGCAGAACTACTTCCCTGACGGTATGCGCCGCCCCGTCTACTACGCCCCGCCAGAACGCGGCTTTGAACGCGAGTTGAAAAAGCGCATCGATTACTTCGCCAAACTGCGCGCCAAACGAGATAGCTAACCCGCGCCGGGCTTTCATCTTGGTCCAAATACTCCCCGCGGAGCGTTCGACATTGGCCGAAGGAGCCTCCGGCGGGAGTATTTTGGCCAAGATGAAAGCCGCAACAGGCAGTCGGCCCAAAGCGCGGCGGTTGACAAACCGGGCGGGCAGTCGCAAGGAAACGCCATGTTCTGGACGCTTTCCCAAGTTGCGATCGGCGGGGCCATTGGCTCGGTGCTGCGCTATCTGACCGTGGCCGCTTTTGGTGCGCCGTGGGCGGTGGTGGCTGTCAATGTGCTGGGCAGTTTCGTGATGGGGGTGTTGTTTGTGGTGCTTGCCACACGCGCCGCGCTGTCCCCTGTGTTGCTGGCCGGGGTGCTGGGAGGGTTCACCACGTTCTCGGCCTTCTCTCTGGATGCCTTGAAGCTCTGGCAATCCGGTCAGACCGTGCAGGCGGTGCTTTATGTCGGCCTTTCGGTCGGCCTCTCTCTTCTCGCGGTTGCCCTTGGGGCGGCCCTTGCCAAAGGAGCCCTCGGATGAGCGGCGTGAAACTTCTGACGGTCTCGGCGGATGAGGGCGAGCAGCGGCTGGACAAATGGTTCAAGCGCCGCTTTCCGCAGATCAGCCAAGGCCATGTCGAAAAGATGTGCCGCACGGGCCAAGTGCGCATCGACAGCGCGCGCGCCAAGGCGTCTGATCGTGTGGCGCCAGGCATGGTCATTCGGGTGCCACCTTTGCCAGACACCGAGGCGCCAAGCCGCCCGGCCGAAGGGCGCGTCAGTGCCGCCGACACCAAGATGATCCAGAACGCGGTGTTGTGGAAAGATGAGCATATCATCATCCTCAACAAACCCGCCGGTCTGCCGTCGCAAGGGGGATCGGGGCAGGGGGATCGTCATGTGGATGGTCTGACCGAGGCCCTAAAGTTCGGTTACAAAGAGCGGCCAAAGCTGGTTCACCGCTTGGACAAAGACACCTCCGGCGTTTTGATGCTGGCGCGCACCGACCGGGTGGCGCGGGCTCTGTCTGAAGCCTTGCGCAACCATCACACGCGCAAGATCTATTGGGCCTTGGTCGCCGGTGTGCCAAACCCGCGGCAGGGCTCTGTCAAATATGGGCTGATGAAAGCCCCCGGTCATGGCCGTGGCGGCGAGGGGGAGAAGATGCAATGCGTCCATCCCGCCAAGATGGCCGATTACCCTGACGCCAAGCGCGCCCACACCGATTTTTTCACCCTGTGGTTTCTGGGCACCCGGATGTCGTGGATGGCGCTGGAGCCGATCACTGGCCGCACACACCAGTTGCGTGCCCATATGGCGGAGTTGGGCCACCCGATCATCGGGGATGGCAAATATGGCGGGTCGGCGACCGAGAATCTGGGCGATGGCTGGGGTGCTGGCTTGGGCGGAGAGGTCAGCCGCAAGCTGCATCTCCACGCCCGCAGCCTGACCATTCAACACCCGATCACCAAAGCAATGCTGACCTTTACCGCCCCCTTGCCAGACCACATGGCCAAGACGTGGAAGCTGCTCGACTGGAAAGAAAACGACGTGCCCGCCGATCCTTTTGAGTTTCGCAAATGAGCGGCTGGAAAGCCAAACGCTTTTGGACAGTTGCAACCGCCGAGCCCTGTGACGGCGGGTTCACCGTTCGGCTTGACGGGCGTGCCGTGAAAACGCCCGCCAAGGCCCCCGTTGTGATGCCGACACAGGCCATGGCCGAGGCCGCAGCCCGCGAGTGGGACGCGCAGCAGGGGGCGATCAAGCCAGAGACCATGCCGGTGACGCGCGCGGTGAACTCAGCCATCGACAAATTGGTGCACCAGCGCGACGAGGTGATTGATCTTCTCGCGGCCTATGGTGCCAGCGACCTTCTATGCTATCGCGCCACTGGGCCGGAGGGGTTGATTACCCGCCAGATGGTTGGTTGGGATCCGCTGCTGGGTTGGTCTGCATTGGAACTGGCGGCCCCGCTCGTGGTCACCGCGGGTATTGTGCCGGTCGCGCAACCGGTGGAAAGTCTTGTCCGTCTGAAGGCCACCGTTGCCAGTTTTGACGCCTTTCAACTGGCTGCTTTTCACGACTTTGTCGCCATCACCGGGTCATTGATCCTTGGCATTGCGATCACCCGCGGACGGCTTTCGGCGGCCGAGGCCTTTGCCTTGAGCCGAATCGATGAGAGCTGGCAGGCCGAATTTTGGGGTGTTGACGAGGATGCCGCCGCCCTTGAGGCCGCCAAGCAGCGTGCTTTATTGGAGGCCGAGCAGTTCTACGCTTTGTGTCGGTAACAATCTTGCGCAATCCAACGGCGATGGTTTCGGCATTATGCGTGATACAATCGTCAATCTGCTTGTTGCCAAGAACTGCTCCGCTTTAGCGGATGTTTTTCTTGACCTTAGCTAAGACCGTGACAGATGATGTCCAACACTGGCACCTTCGGCGCCACACAGAACCCGCATCTGTCGCTAAGACGGGGCGTAAACCCCTGCCCCTCGGGGCAGACCCACAGGAAGAGGTAAGAATGAAAAAATCCGTGTTCCTCGGCACTCTCGCTGCCACCACCGTGCTTGCAGGCGCCGCATTTGCCGGCACTCTGGACGATGTGAAGGCGCGTGGCGAGCTGATCTGCGGCGCGAACCCCGGTCTGACCGGCTTTGCCGCCCCCGATGCCAATGGCGTGTATCAGGGTTTTGACGCTTCGCTTTGCAAGGCCATCGCTGCTGCCGTTCTGGGCGACCAGAACAAGGTCAAGTTCGTCCCGCTGACCTCGGAGACCCGCTTCACCGCGCTGGCTTCGGGCGAAGTTGACGTGCTGATCCGCAACTCGACCTGGACCTTCTCGCGCGATCACGACCTTAAGCTCGATTTCGTTGCGGTGAACTACTACGACGGTCAGGGCTTCATGGTGAAGAAGGACCTCGGTGTTTCGTCGGCCAAGGAACTGGACGGCGCAACCGTCTGCATCCAGACCGGCACCACCACCGAATTGAACCTTGCTGACTTCTTCAAGCAAAACAACATCACCTATACCCCGGTGACCGTTGCTGACGACGCCGAAGCTCAGCGCAACTATCTGGCTGGTACCTGCGACGCCTTCACCACCGACGCCTCGGGTCTTGCCGCGGCGCGTTCGTCGTTCCCGGATCCGGAAAACCACATCATTCTTCCGGAAATCATCTCGAAAGAGCCGCTCGGCCCGGTCGTTCGCCATGGCGACAACCAGTGGGGCGACGTTGTGCGTTGGACCTTCAACGCGCTGCTGATCGCGGAAGAAAAAGGCATCACCAAGGCCAACCTGGCTGAAGTCGAAGCCTCGACCACCGACCCGGAAGTCAAGCGTCTGCTCGGCAGCGAAGGCGATATGGGCGTGATGGCTGGCCTTGATAACGCCGCCTTCAAGAACGCGATCCTTGCCAACGGCAACTATGGCGAAATCTTTGAAGCCAACATCGGCTCGTCCACCCCGATCGGTCTGGCCCGTGGCCTGAACGCTCTGTGGACCCAGGGCGGCCTGCAGTACGCGGCACCGTTCCGGTAATCATTGATTTCGGGCGCATCCCTAACCGGGGTGCGCCCGTTTTTTCTTTAGCCTAATCGCTTTGACCATTGGACAAGATCCAGACAGGCCGCATCAAGACGGCCGCCGGTCGGCACAGGGGGTATGATGTCACTCGCATCCGAAGCGCCGAAGGACTCCTTCCGGCTGTCCATGCTTGTCTATGACACGCGCTATAGGTCTTACACGATTCAGCTGGCCGTGTTGGTTCTGCTTTTGGCCTTTTTGGGCTGGATGGCCGACAACACGATCAAGAACCTTGCAGAACGTGGCAAGGACATCAATTTCAGCTTCCTGTGGCAGCGTGCTGGTTATGACATTGACCAACAGTTGATCCCCTACACGAACGACAGCAGCCACGGTCGCGCCGCGATCATCGGCCTGCTGAACACCCTGCTTATCGCCGTTATCGGCTGTTTTTTCGCGACCATCGTTGGTGTGCTTGCCGGGGTGCTGCGGCTGTCTAAAAACTGGCTCGTGGCCCGGTTGATGACGGTCTATGTCGAGATTTTCCGCAACGTGCCCTTGGTTTTGTGGATCATCCTGATCTTTGTGGTCTTTACCGAGACCTACCCCCAGCCCAAGGATTTTCGCGTCACCGACGAGATGGTTGCGGCGGGTGAGGCCCCCAAAGAGACGATGATCTTTGGCGCCATCGCCATCACCAACCGTGGATCCAACATTCCCGGCCCGGTCTTTGATCGGCCGCTGCCAATGATTGAAATCGCCACTGTGCCGATCAGCCTGTCGGGCGTGGCCTTTCTTGTGGTCGTCTTGGGTTCGGTTCTGGTAAACCGCAGGATCTTGGCCCGCGCCAAGGCCATTCAAGAAGACACCGGTGACCGCCCGACCACATGGTGGCAATCGCTTTTGGTGCTGTTTGTGCCTGCGATTGCGCTGTTGATGGCCATGGGCTTCCATCTGGAATACCCGCAAATCAAGGGCTTCAACTTTACGGGCGGTCTTGCGGTGAACCACTCTTTCACCGCGCTTTTGGTGGCGCTGATCCTCTACACCGGAGCCTTCATCGCCGAGATTGTCCGCGGCGGTATTCAAGCCATTTCCAAAGGTCAGACCGAGGCCGCTTTTGCCCTTGGCCTGCGCCCCGGTCGCACCATGAACTTGGTCATCCTGCCGCAAGCGCTGCGTGTCATCATCCCGCCCTTGATCAGCCAGTTCCTAAACCTGACCAAGAACACCTCGCTGGGTATTGCTGTGTCTTACCTTGACCTGCGCGGCACGCTGGGCGGCATCACGATGAACCAGACCGGGCGCGAGATGGAATGCATGGTGCTGATGATGGGCATCTACCTGACGATCAGCCTGCTGATCTCGTCGCTGATGAACATCTACAACAATTCCGTCAAGCTAAAGGAGCGTTAAGATGCCCGATACCGCATTCGTCCGCTCTGAGATTCTGCCGCAACAGGCCCCGCCGCTGACAGAACGCGGCGCTGTGAAGTGGCTGCGCGAGAACCTGTTCTCCTCGCCGTTCAATGCGATCTTGACCCTGATTGGTTTGACCGTGGTCTTCCTGCTTGTGCAGGCGGCCTTGCCTTGGCTGTTGAACAGCGTGTGGACCGCCAATTCCTTGAAGGAATGCCGCGAGATCGTTTGGGCCAGTGCTGGCCCTGAGGCAACGGGCGCTTGCTGGGCGCTGATCCGCGAACGCTGGCACCAGTTCCTGTTCGGCTTTTATCCAGCCGACCTTTACTGGCGTCCAGTTTTGGCGCTTGGCCTGTTGCTGATCGCTTTGGCGCCTGTGCTTTATTACGGTCTGCGTAAGCCCAATGTGGTCCTTGTGGGCACAGTTGCAGCGCTGACCATGATCGCGCTGGCCCTTTTGGATCACAACCCCACCCATTTGGCGCTCTTTGCGTTGATCCTGATCGGGTTGACTGCGACGGCTTGGATCGCACCCAAGAGGTTGGTTGTTCTGACTGTCCTCTACCCGCTCTTGGGGTTTTGGCTTCTCTACGGCGGGTCGCTCTGGGGGCCGGTTGGCGTCGCCATGGGCTTTGTCTTGCTTGCAGTGGTCTATAGGGCGACGAAGCCCTTGCTCGGGGTGGTCGTGGCCACAGGGGCCGGCACGCTGGCAGCGGCGATTTGGTGGTTGTCGGTACAAACCAGCGTCACCACGGCGCTGCAAGGGGCCATGCCTCTGGGCATGACGGATGTCGGTTCGGACGAGTTTGGCGGCTTTCTTCTGGCCTTTGTGATTGGCGTCACCTCCATCGGGGCCTCCCTGCCAATTGGCATCCTTCTGGCGCTTGGTCGCCAGTCTGACATGCTGCTGATCAAGACCCTCTGCGTCGGGTTTATCGAGTTTGTGCGCGGCGTGCCGCTGATCACGGTGCTGTTCACCGCGACGCTGCTTTTGGGTTACTTCCTGCCGCCGCAAACCAACTTCGACGTGGTGCTGCGGGTTATCATTCTGGTGACCTTCTTCTCGGCGGCCTATCTGGCCGAGGTGATCCGCGGCGGTCTGGCAGCACTTCCCAAGGGTCAGTATGAGGCCGCCGACGCACTGGGCCTTGACTACTGGCAGGCGCAGCGGCTGATCGTGATGCCGCAGGCGCTCAAGGTGTCGATCCCTGGCATCGTCTCGACCTTTATCGGTCTGTTCAAAGATACCACGCTGGTGGCCTTTGTCGGCCTGATGGATCCCCTGAAAGGCGTCACCACCATCGTGCGGGCCGATACTGCGTGGAAGGGCATCTACTGGGAGCCTTACATCTTTGTCGGCGCCATCTTCTTTGCCGTCTGCTTCGGGATGTCCAGATACTCGATGTATCTGGAACAGAAGCTGAAAACCGATCACCGTTAAGGAGCCCTGACCATGGCAGAAGCAACCAAACAGATGCAGGTCTCGGACGAGGTCGCCATCCAGATCACCGGCATGAACAAGTGGTACGGCCAGTTCCACGTGCTGCGTGACATCAACATGACCGTCAATCGCGGCGAACGGATTGTGATCTGCGGGCCGTCTGGGTCGGGCAAGTCAACGCTGATCCGTTGCATCAACCGGCTGGAAGAACACCAGTCGGGCAAGATCGTGGTCGACGGCACCGAGTTAACCAACGACCTGAAGAACATCGACAAGGTCCGGTCCGAAGTGGGGATGGTGTTTCAGCACTTTAACCTTTTCCCGCATCTGACCATTTTGGAAAACTGCACGCTGGCGCCGATCTGGGTTCGCAAGACCCCAAAGCGCGAGGCGGAAGAGATCGCGATGCATTTCCTGCACAAGGTCAAGATCCCCGAGCAGGCCCACAAATACCCCGGCCAGTTGTCAGGCGGTCAGCAGCAGCGTGTGGCGATTGCCCGGTCCTTGTGCATGAAGCCCCGGATCATGCTGTTCGATGAGCCAACCTCGGCGCTTGACCCCGAGATGATCAAAGAGGTGCTCGACACCATGATCGCCTTGGCCGAGGAGGGGATGACCATGATCTGCGTCACCCACGAAATGGGCTTTGCCCAAGCCGTGGCGAACCGTGTGGTGTTCATGGACCAAGGCCAGATCGTCGAGCAGAACGCGCCGAAAGAGTTCTTTTCGAACCCGCAAAGCGACCGGACCAAGCTGTTCCTCAGCCAGATTCTCGGTCACTGATCCTCCTCGTCGCCTTTGGCGCTCGTCGTGCGACGAGACGCCGAAGGCGCCCGAGGAGCGGTTAGGCGACGATTTCGCGCGGAACGATGAAATCCGCCGTCACGCCTTGGCCGAAACCGGCATCGGCCCAAGTGTCCACCATGAAATCCACCACCAGCGTTGCGCCTGTGGGGTATTTGCGAAACTCCGGGCTAACCGGGGTTTTCGACACCAAGCGATGGGCAAATTCTGCAATGCCGGGATTGTGGCCGATCATCATCACCGTATCCGCCGTGGCATGGCGCAGCACCGCCAGCATCACATCGGGGCCCGCATGATAGAGCGCGGGCTTCAGATCCAGCACCGGCGCGCCGGGCAGGGCGGGGGCAATGCCCGAAAAGGTCGCCCGCGTGCGCACTGCGTCTGAACACAGCACCTCGGACGGCACATAGCCGCGCGAGGCGAGCCACTGGCCCAGATCGGCCGCGGCCGCTTTGCCACGCTCATTCAGCGGGCGGTCGTGGTCGCTCATCAGCGGGTCATCCCAGCTGGATTTCGCGTGCCGCGTCAGGATCAAGCGCTTCATTTGTGGAACTGCCTCATGTGATAGGCCGATTGTTCTGGCATCCTTGCATAGGCTTGGGTCACCGGGCAAGCGCGGCGCACAAGGCAGCCCGCTTTCATGCAATCACGATCACCGCCCGACAGATAGGCATGGCAGGCTGGCACGTCATAGCCCTTCTCACCCAAGGCACCCGCCGGGCAGGCCGCAAGGCACGGCGCGGCGCAGTCCTCGCAAGGTTTTGCGGTCGGGGGCGGCACAGCGATGTGCTCTTTCAACGCCAAAGCCCCGCGAAAGCTGACCATCAAGCCCTGACCCGCATGCACCAACAGCCGCACAGGGCTGTCCCAGACCCGACCTGTGCGCAGCGCCCATTTGTAGAACGGATGATAAGGCGGCCCGCCAAAGGGAAACAGCGCCTTGGCCCCTAGATCGCAGGCCATCCCACCAATCACCCGGCGTGACCAGCGGTCCACCGGATCGGGCGCGCCATCCCATTCGGGTTGTGCGGTCAGATGCGGCCAGAACCCCGGCTCTTTTGGCCCGATCAGGAGCAAGGTCTTGGTACCAAGGGGCAGGGCCTCATCCTCCTCGGCGTGAAACCCGCCCAAGATTTCAAGCTGATGGGCCGCCAGCCGGGTTTCTATTTCCGAAAGGGCAGCATCAGCGCCCAGCCCAGCCGCGAGGGTCTTTCGTCCTGCCATTCCAGCCCCACTGTCATCAGGTCATGCCCAGCCTCAGGCTTAGGCCGATAGGTGCGAAAGATCCTGTCCCAAACCGACAGGGCAAAGCCGTAATTGCTGTCATGCTCATGGCGGTGGATGGAGTGGTGCACGCGGTGCATGTCCGGCGTCACCAAGACCAGCCGGACCGCCCGATCTAACCACAACGGTAGCCGTAGGTTCGAATGGTTGAACATCGCCGTGCCGTTCAGGATGATTTCAAACAGCAGCACCGCCAGCGCGGCGGGGCCAAGCAGATAGACCAGCCCGATCTTCAGCATCATTGACGCCAAAATCTCCACCGGATGAAAGCGCAGCGCCGTGGTGACGTCGAAATCGCGGTCGGCATGGTGGACTCGGTGAAACCCCCACAGGATTGGCACCTTATGGGTCACCAGATGCTGCGCCCAGATCGCCAAATCAAGGATCAGGATGGCCAGCACCACCTCAAGCCACTGGGGCCAGTCGAGCGCGTTGAACAGCCCCCAACCCATGCGCCCGGCATCCACCGCTGCGCCAACGGCCAGCAAAGGCAGGGCAATGGCAAGGGCGCGCAGGGCAAGCGTGTCCAGAACCACAATCGACAGATTGGTAAACCAGCGCGCGCTGCGCGGCTGGCTGCGGGCCCGGCGCGGGGCCAGCGCCTCAAGCGTGGCAAACAAGGCGAAGAGTCCCACAAAGACCCCAAGCCGCCAAAGCAGATCGTGTTCCATCGCGCCTCACATTCCGTCTATTGAACGTAAGGGCGCGATGGGCAAATTGCTAGCGTTTCACGTGCGGTTTGATCCGGGGCTCGGTGGAGCGGATCTGGCTGCCTGCGCCGTGATCGGTGAACAGCTCCAGCAGGCAGGCATTTGGCACCTTGCCGTCGAGAATGGTGACCGCCCGCGTGCCCTTTTCCAAAGCCATTAGCGCGGTTTCGGTTTTCGGGATCATACCGCCCGAAATCACCCCATCACGCGTCATCTGGCGAATCTCTTCGGGCGTGATTTGGGTCATCACCTGACCCGAGGCATCCTTGACCCCCGGCACATCGGTGAGCAACAGCAGGCGATCCGCCTGCAAGGCCCCGGCAATGGCACCCGCCGCCGTGTCGCCGTTGACGTTGAAGGTCTCATTGTCGGCCATGCCGGTGCCGACAGGGGCAATCACGGGAATGATCCCGGCCTTGTATAGATCGCGCAGCACCTGCACGTTCATCTCGATCGGGCGGCCGACATAGCCGAGTTCCGGATCATCGGCCTCGCAGACCATCAGATCGTCGTCCTTGCCCGAAATCCCCACCGCGCGGCCACCGGCATCCATGATCGCCTGCACGATCCGCTTGTTCACCAGACCTGACAGGATCATTTCCACGACCTGCACCGTGGCCTTGTCGGTCACCCGCTTGCCGCGCACAAATTCGGACTTGATCCCCAGCTTGCTCAGCATGTCGTTGATCATCGGGCCGCCGCCATGCACCACAACAGGGTTTACCCCAACCTGCCGCATCAGCACGATATCGCGGGCAAATTCCGCCATAGCCGCATCGTCGCCCATGGCATTGCCGCCAAACTTCACGACCACAACCGCGCCTTCGAACCGCTGCAAATAGGGCAGGGCCTCGGACAGCATCTTGGCGGTGGTTTTGGCGTCTTGGGCGGTGAGGGTCTGTTTTTCCATGGCGGCCTCCGATCTTTTCCGCCCCATAAGGCTTTTCCCCCCCCGTGCCAAGCGGCGATTGGCCTGCACATCGCTTGCACATGCCACGCATTGGCCTAAGGTCAGCGTCAAAATGGAGACCATCGTGACGGACCAGAAAACTCTCCTCTTGACCGGGGCATCGCGCGGCATCGGCCATGCCACCGTCAAGCGTTTTGAACGCGAAGGCTGGCGGGTGCTGACCTGCTCGCGTCACCCCTTCGATCCGCGTTGCCCTTGGCCGAATGGTGAGGCGAACCATGTGCAGATCGATCTGGCCAGCCCCGACAAAACGATTGCGGCCCTTGAAGGCATCAAGAAAACGCTGGGTGGCAAACTGCACGCGCTGGTCAACAACGCTGGGATTAGCCCGAAAGGGCCGGGCGGCAGCCGGTTGAACACGCTTGAGACCGACCTGCGCACGTGGGGGCAGGTGTTTCATGTGAATTTCTTCGCCTCGATCGTGCTGGCACGTGGGTTGAAGGATGAATTGTCGGCGGCCAAAGGATCGGTCGTCAACGTCACGTCGATTGCAGGCAGCCGGGTGCATCCTTTTGCCGGGGCGGCCTATTCCACGTCAAAAGCGGCGCTGGCGGCGCTGACCCGCGAAATGGCGCATGATTTCGGCCCGCTTGGGGTGCGCGTCAACGCCATTGCTCCGGGCGAGATCGAAACTGCGATCCTGTCGCCGGGGACGGACAAGATCGTTGAAAAGCTGCCGATGCAGCGGTTGGGCCAACCCTCAGAGGTGGCCGATGCCATCTGGTTTTTGTGCTCAGACCAGTCGAGCTATATCTCGGGCGCCGAACTGCAGGTCAACGGCGCGCAGCACGTCTAGGGCTACTCCAGCGTTGCGATAATCGCCCGCAGGGTTTCAATCCCTTCGCCTTTTTCCGAGCTTGTCACCACAATCTCGGGGAAGGCGGCGGGATGCTTGGCCAAAGCGCCCTTGACCTGTTCGATCACCGCATCGCGTTCGGTGCGGTTGATCTTGTCCACCTTGGTCAGCACTGCCTGATAGGTCACGGCCGAGCGGTCCAAGAGCTTGAGGATCTCCTCATCCACCGCCTTCACCCCGTGGCGCGCATCGATCAGCACAAAGGCCCGGCGCAGGGTTTGGCGCCCGGCAAGGTATTGCTTGAGCAACGCCTGCCATTTGGCCACAATCGCCAAAGGGGCTTCGGCATAGCCATAGCCGGGAAGGTCGACCAGATAGCGTTCCTCACCCAGCGCGAAATAGTTGATTTCCTGCGTCCGCCCCGGCGTGTTCGAGGCGCGCGCCAGCGTCTTGCGCCCGGTCAGAGCATTGATCAGGCTCGATTTCCCAACGTTCGAGCGGCCTGCAAAGCACACCTCGCGCCGGTCTGCCGGCGGCAGGCCCGACATAGCGACCACGCCTTTGACGAAATCGACCGGACCGGCAAAGAGCAGGCGGCCCTTCTCGCGGGCTTCAAACTCTGGCTCATCGGCCAGCTTGAATTGCATCTGGCTCATGTCAGGCTCCATTCATCGCCGGTGGCGACCATACCGCCCGCAATCACGGTGGCGTAGACCCCGAAATCCTGATGGCCAAACGCGGCCTCTAAGGCGGAAAGGGTATCCGCGTCGGTCTTGCCGCTGTCGGGGTTCACTTGGGTGGCGGTGCAGCGCGTGATGCGTTCTTCAATCCGCAGCACAGCCTGACCTATGCGGATCTCACGGCCAATCCAGTCAAACTCGGCCCAAGGCGCGGCCCCGTCCAGCCAGAGATTGCCACGCCAGCGGTGCGGCGACAGGTCCTGCCCCATGCGCGCCGATAGATCGGCGAGCGAGGCGGTGGACAAGATTGCGACCGAGGGAAAGTCACTGTCGGTCAGCCCGCGCCCGGCGGTGACGATCCGCGCCGGTTGGGCGCGGGACTTTGGGTTCAGCGGGCGCACCCAGTCCAGAAAGCGCGGCAGATCGGCAGGGTCATCGGGGCGCAAGGTGATCTCGCCCTGCGCCGGGTGGCGCAAGGTGACGGTTGCCGTCGCCTCATCCAGCACACTGGTGATCGCCATCAACTCCGGTGCTTTCGCCCCGCGCGCAAAGTTCACACACGGGTTCCAGCCGGGCTCCAACTGCGCCGCTTCATGGGCCACGGCCCAATGGCGGTCCCAAGGCAGGCACTCCCCCGCCAAAAGACGAACGGACGCGAGGGTTTCGCGTCCGTGTCCCTTGATCGGGTGGCGGCAGATCTGCGCCAGCCGTCCTGTCATTTCTTCTTGCTCTTGTCCGAGACAGCCACTGGCTTTTTGGCCCCGGCCTTGATGTTACCAAAGAAGTCGGGTCGGCTGCCGTGGCTGGCCATGATCAGATACTGCTGCACAAAGGTGATCGTGTTGTTGGTGATCCAGTACACGATCAAGCCCGACGCGAAGGTCGACATCATGAACATGAAGACCCAAGGCATCCAGGCAAAGATCTGCTGCTGTATCGGATCGGTCGGTGCCGGGTTCAGCTTTTGCTGCATCCACATGGTGATGCCCAAGATGATCGGCAGGATACCGATAAAGATCATGTGGGTCAGGCTGCCGGTGACCGGTCCGTCCCACGGCAGCAAGCCAAAGAGGTTGTACATCGACGAGCTATCAGGCGCGGCAAGGTCATTCAGCCAGCCGAAGAAGGCGGCGTGCCGCAGTTCCAGCGTGACCGAGATCACCTTGAACAGCGCAAAGAAGATCGGGATCTGGATCAGGATCGGCAGGCAGCCCGCTGCCGGGTTCACTTTCCGGTCCTTGTAAAGCTGCATGATCTCGCGTTGCAGCTTTTGCTTGTCGTCGCCCGCCTTCTCTTTCAGAGCCTCCATCTCGGGCTGCAATTCTTTCATGCGCGCCATGGAGACATAGGATTTGTAGGCCAAGGGCAGCACCAGAACCTTCAACACGAAGGTCAGCGCGATGATCGCAAGGCCCATGTTGCCGATGGTGGCGTTCAACCAGTGCAGGAGCGCAAAGATCGGCTTGGTCAGGAAGTAGAACCAGCCCCAGTCGATCGAATCGATGAACCCAGCGATCCCACCCTCGTTCTGATAGCCGCGGATGGTTTCCCATTCCTTGGCACCCGCATAAAGCCGGGTGCTGACCTCGGCACTGGTGCCAGGGGCGATGGCCATGACATCATGGCGCACTTCAGCCTGATAGATATCGTTTTGCGGCACGTACTTGGCGATGGACGTCCAAGGCTTGCCCTGTTCCGGGACCAGCGTCGCCATCCAGTAATGGTCGGTAAAGCCGATCCAGCCATCGGTGGTGGCGGCCTGCTTTTCGGTCGGCAGCGCCTCGCCCTCGGGCACGGCGAAATCAGCGAAATCGGCGTAATCCACTTCGCCGAAGGTGCCATCGGTGCGGCGCACCAACCCTTCGTGGACGATATAAGTATTCTGCAGCTTGGGCAGGCCATGGCGCGCAACAATGCCATAGGGCGCAAGACGCGCTTCGGCGGTGCCGGCGTTGTCCACCTTGTCGGTGATGGTGAACATGAAATCCGCGTCAATGCTGATCGTGCGGGTAAAGGTCAGGCCCTTGGTGTTCTGCCATGTCAGCGTCACCGGGGTCTCATGGGTCAGCGTGGCATTGCCCGCGACGGACCACTGGGTCTTGGCATCCGGCACATCTGCCGGTTCCAGCCCGTTGCCAGCCAGCCAGCCAAAGACGGCATAATAAGGGTGGTCCTTGCCCACCGGCGACATAAGCCGCACTTCGGGCGAGGTCGGATCGACCGTCTCGCGATAGCCCTTCAGCAGAAGGTCGTCGATCCGCCCGCCCGCAAGCGACAGGCTGCCCGACAGTTTGGGCGTGTCGATGGTCACGCGCGGCGCCTCGGGGGCGGGCTCGTTGCTGGCGGCGGTCGCAGCGTCCTCAGCCGCCGGGGCAGCAGTGGCCTCTGGCGCGGCGGCGGGTGCCGCGGCCTGCTGCGCTACGGTCTCCTCGGGGAACCATTGCGGAAACAACATCGGACCGCCGACAAACCAGGCGAGGATCACCATGAAGCTGAGCGCGGTTGCGAGGAGAAGATTCTTGTTCTGATCGTCCATCCGGACCACCACCATTCCTGTTCTGGGTCAGCGGTGGTTCAACGCCAGGGGCGACAAAAGGTCAAGCGCTTTCCCCTGCCCAGGCCCGGGAAAGCGCGTCTTTTCGCGGCAAACGCGCCGCAAGCGCCCCTTGGCCTAGCGCGCGCGGTGGCTGATGCGGGGGGTGGCTGAGGGCCGGGCGCGGTGCCGCTCGATCCAGTCCATGGTTTCGTCCACTGGCATAGGGCGGGCGATGCCAAAGCCTTGGACGTCCCCACAGCCGAGTTGGGCCAGCATTGCATGTTCGCCCGGCGTTTCCACCCCTTCGGCCAGCGTCTGCAGCCCCAACCGCTCCGCCATCGACAGGATCGCTGACACCATCTTTTGCTGGTCGCGGTCCTCGTCCACCTTGGTGACGAAACTGCGGTCAATCTTAATGCGCCGCACCGCAAAGCGCCGGATCGAGGTGATCGAGGCATGGCCTGTACCGAAATCATCCAGATCAATGCCACAGCCCATGCGGGCAAGGGCGGAAATGTTGGAGACGATCACATCATTATCAGTTTCGGCCACCACATGTTCCAGCACCTCGACACAGAGCCGCTTTGGCTCCAGCCCGAACCGGTCCAGCTCCCATTTCAGCTTTTCGGCCAGCTTCGGGTTCCGCAATTCCGCGGCCGAGAAGTTCACGGCGACCGTGGGCACATCAAGCCCGGCCCTGTCCCAACGTGCGAGCGCGGTGAGCGCATTGAACAGCATTACCTCGCCCAAACGCTCGGACAGGCCCGCATCTTCGATCATCGGCAGGAAATCGGCGGGCGGGATCAGGCCGCGTTCGGGGTGATACCAGCGCGCCAAAGCCTCAAACCCCGTAATGGCTCCGGTGTCTGTGGAAATCTGCGGTTGGAAATGGGCGCGAATCTGCCCTTCGTCCAACGCCAGTTCCAACTCTTCGCGCAGCGCATCGCGGTCAGCCCGGTGCCGCGCCATGTCTGGCGCATAGGCGCGAATGGTCCCCGGCCCGTGGCGCGCGGCCTCATCCGCCGCCACTTGGGCGGCATCCAAAAGCGCCTTGCCGCGCGGCGCTGGCGCGCGCTGCGCCATGCAAAACCCGACCGAGGCCGAGACATAGATCCGCTGCGCGTTCAGGGACACCGGCACATTGATCGCGGCCTGCAGGCGCGAGGCCAGCTGCACCACGGTTTCCAGATCCAGACGACGCACCGGGGCCAGCGCTATGCCCAAACCGCCCCCTTCCAGCCGGGCGACCAGATCGCCGCTGCGCAGGGCGGCACAGATCCGTTCCGCGCAGCGCGTCAGAACCTCGGTGTGGGCGGCGCGACCATGCCGGTCCAGCACCTGATCCATCTCGTCGAACTGCACCACAAGACAGGCGGTCGTTTTGCCACTGATCGGCTCATCCGTCACGATGGCCTCAAGCGCCGTGACAAGATGCGCGCGCAATCCAAGCCCGCTGAAAGCATCCGGCAGGGCGGGCGCGGGGTCCGCCTGGCGAAACGCTCCGGCCAGTGCAAAGACCAAAGGCGCGCCGAGCGCCACCATGACCAGCAACCGCTCTCCCCCGAACCAAAAGGCGGCCAGCGTGATGGCCGGCAAGAACAAGATCATCTCAGGCCGCCGCATCATGACGGCAAGGCTGCGGGCAGGGCGTGTCAGTCGGGCGGCGAGTGAATGGGGCATCAACCATGTCTCCGGCGCGGCACCGGGACGGCCCCGGCACCTGAAACGCTAGGCAAAGAGGCTGATGGCTTTGTTAATCCGGGTCGCGAAGATACGGAGGATTTTCGCTAATTGTTCCCATTTCCCGCAACAGGCCGGCAAAGTCGAATAGCCCGGGGTCGGCCAGATGTGACGGGCGCACATTCATCAGTGCGCGGAACATCACCTGACGGCGCCCCGGCGTGCGTGCCTCCCAGTCATCCAACAGCTTTTTGACCTGCACGCGCTGCAAGCCTTCTTGGCTGCCGCAGAGATCACATGGGATGATCGGGTAATTCATTGCGCGGGCAAAACGGTCACAATCCGCCTCGGGCACAAAAGCGAGCGGGCGATATAGGAACAGATCGCCCTCTTCGTTCACCAGCTTTGGCGGCATGCTGGCCAACCGACCGCCGTGAAACAGGTTCATGAAAAAGGTTTCCAGAATGTCATCGCGGTGGTGCCCCAGCACAACGGCCGAACAGCCTTCCTCACGCGCGATTCGGTACAGATTCCCGCGCCGCAGCCGCGAACACAGGGAGCACATCGTGCCCCCCGGCGCGATCTTTGAGGTTACCACTGAATAGGTGTCTTGATACTCAATCCGGTGCGGCACCTGCATGCGCGACAGAAACTCGGGCAGGACGGTGGCCGGAAATCCGGGCTGCCCCTGATCCAGATTGCAGGCCAACAGGTCAACCGGCAAAAGCCCGCGCCATTTCAACTCGTGAAGGATGGCCAGTAGCGTATAGCTGTCCTTGCCGCCAGAAAGGCACACGAGCCAGCGCGCGCCGGGTTCGATCATGCCGTAGGTCTCGATCGCTTCGCGCACGTTCTGCACCAGCCGCTTGCGCAGCTTGCGAAACTCGGTCGACTTCGGCGCGCCGTGAAACAGCGGGTGAATGTCGTCGGAAAGATCGTCGTCCAGCATGATGACCTCGCAGATGCTTTCCCTTCGCAGAAACGCAGCGCATGGGAAAGCCCCTTCGTCCTGTGCAAGTGCTATGATGGGGTGCCCTGGACGCCTCGTCGTTGCCTCCAGCGGGAGTATTTCGAAAGGCGCAAATCACAAGGCTTGGCTGCGGATGGGTTTGCGCAGGCGCACCAACGCCGCCTGCAAGGCTAGGGGCAGCCGTCCTTAAGCTCAATCGTGGCCCAAGTTTCAAAGCAGACCCCGCCGGCCAAGGCCATGACACCGATCGTCGCCCGACCGCCCAGGCCACGCTCGCGCCCGAAGACCTCGACAAAAAGGTCTGACAGGCCAGAGGAGACCTTGTGGACGTCCTCGTAATCCGGGGCGCAAACGACAAAGTTTAGCGTGCGGACAATTGACTGGACGTGGTCAAGACTGCCCACGGCCTGTTTGATCCCGCCCAGCACATTTAGCCCGGTTTGGCGGGCGGCGGCATAGCCCTGTTCGGTGGTCAGGTCTTTGCCAAGCCGACCCTTGTGTGTGATCTCGGTGCCGATCTGGGCGACGTGGCCCGAGAGGAACAACAGGTTCCCGATCCGGTGAAAGGGCTTCATCGTCCCATAATCCGCCCCGTAATAGCCGATGCGGTCAAAGTCGGGCAGATCAAGACCCATGCGCAGGGCAAGGCTTTCAGGGCTTTCGGTCATGGCGGAACCTCTCTTGTGGTGCGCTCACCCTAACAGTCTCGTGATGGTCGGCAAGGGGGGCAGGCCTTGGCCCGCTGTTGCGCCCGGGCGCGGGCGGCTGTATCCCAAGAACAGAAGCTGCCCTTTCGGAGTTTTCCAAATGCGATTCTTGCGTGCCGCGGTTCTTGTGCTTGGAGTGGGCTTTGCTCTGTCGGCCTGTCAGAAGAATGATCTGGCCGAGCCGCCCGTGCCCTTGGGCGATTTCGCGCTGGGCCATAACATTGTGGTCACCTCGAACATGCAAAAGGTGGCGATTTCGCGCAATGCCACACCTGAACAATGGGAAGCGGCGCTGGAAAAGGCCATGGAAGAGCGGTTCGGCCGCTATGAGGGGGCCAAGCTTTACAACATCGGCATCTCGATTGACGCCTTTGCCCTGGCCCCGCCCGGCGTGCCTTTGGTGCTGAATCCCAAGTCGGCTTTGGGCATGACCGTGACAATCTGGGATGATGCCGAGCAGAAAAAGCTGAACGAAGAGGGCAAGCAGATCATCGTGATGGAGAAGATGTCCGAGAAAACCGTCCTCGGCTCGGGCCTGACGCAATCGGCCGCCCGGCAGATGGAAATCTTGTCCTATAATGCGGCCAAGGCTGTCGAGCGCTGGCTTTTGGAAAACCCTGAGTGGTTCGGTCTGCCGCCTCTAGGGACGCCCGCAACCCCGGCGGCGACGACGTTCGGTCCCAACCTGCCCGGAGTGACACCAGCGGCTGTGGTTGCGGAATAAGGCGCGCGCCAGATTCACGGCTATTGGGGTCGGGTGATTGGTGCGCATGGGCGGCGCAATCTTGGCTCCTTTGCCCGCCGGGTCTTGATTTTTTGCATGGGGGCAGATAAGTGCCCGCCCGTGGAACACAGGGCCCCTGATGGGCCCCCGAAGAAGCAAGGGCGCCCGACATGGCAAAGGCAAAGTTTGAACGTAACAAGCCGCACGTGAACATTGGCACGATTGGCCACGTTGACCACGGCAAGACCACTCTGACGGCAGCGATCACCAAGTATTTTGGTGAATTCCGCGCCTATGACCAGATTGACGGTGCACCGGAAGAGCGTGCTCGTGGGATCACGATTTCGACCGCACACGTCGAATATGAAACCGCGAACCGTCACTACGCCCACGTCGACTGCCCCGGCCACGCTGACTATGTGAAGAACATGATCACCGGTGCGGCACAGATGGACGGCGCGATCTTGGTGTGCGCGGCCTCGGACGGCCCGATGCCCCAGACCCGCGAGCATATCCTGCTTGGTCGTCAGGTCGGCATTCCGTACATGGTTTGCTACATGAACAAGGTTGACCTTGTGGATGACGAAGAGCTGATCGAACTGGTGGAAATGGAACTGCGCGAGCTGTTCTCGTCCTACGAATATCCCGGCGACGACATTCCGATCGTCAAGGGTTCGGCCCACCAGGCTATGATCGGCGAGCGCCCCGATATTGGCGAAAACTCGATCCGCGCCCTGATGGCGGCTGTTGACAGCTACATCCCGACCCCGGCTCGCGCCGTGGATCAGCCGTTCCTGATGCCCATCGAAGACGTGTTCTCGATCTCGGGCCGTGGCACGGTTGTGACCGGTCGTATCGAGCGCGGCGTGATCAACGTCGGCGACGAAGTTGAAATCGTGGGCATCAAGGACACCAAGAAGTCGGTTTGCACCGGCGTCGAGATGTTCCGCAAGCTGTTGGACCGTGGTGAAGCTGGCGACAACGTCGGTGTTCTCTTGCGCGGTATCGACCGTGAAGGCGTGGAACGTGGCCAGGTGCTGTGCAAGCCGAAGTCGGTGAACCCGCACACCAAGTTCGAAGCCGAAGCCTATATCCTGACCAAGGAAGAAGGCGGCCGTCACACCCCGTTCTTCGCGAACTACCGCCCGCAGTTCTACTTCCGCACCACGGACGTGACCGGCACGGTTGAGCTTCCGGCTGGCACCGAGATGGTGATGCCGGGCGACAACCTGAAGTTCAACGTGACGCTGATCGCCCCGATCGCGATGGAAGAGAAGCTGCGCTTCGCCATCCGTGAAGGCGGCCGCACCGTTGGCGCAGGCGTCGTGTCGAAGATCATCGCGTAATCGACTGGTGGGGGATAACCCCGCCTGACGACATCAAGAAGGCCGCCCGAACCGGGCTGCCTTTTTCCTTTGTGCCCGTCGGAACCTCGTCGAGCCCTCCGGGCACTCCTCGTTACCCCCGACGAGGCCACGCAGGGCCCGAGGAGGGTAGGCTCAACGCTCTTGCGCGCCTTTTCCAGCAAGGATGAGCGGAGCAAGCTTTACAACGCGCGCCGCCCTTGTGGCGCTCGCCTTGGCGGATCCTACCGCGAGCGCATGGCTTTTCTGTCGGCCCGGCGTCAGAGCGTGGAACGCCTCGGCCAGATGCGGATCGGCATCAAGGGCCGAGACAAGCTCATCAGGCAGAACCACCGTGGTTTCGGTTTTGGCGGGCTTGGTTCCGGCTTCGGCATGGGCCTTGGCTTGTGCCAGAAGGCCCCGCAAAACCGGCGTCACGGGGCCGATCTGCGCAGCATCGGTGAAACGGGCGCAATCTGCGATTGGACTGTTCTCGCCCTGCCGGGTGAGCAGGCCCGTAGCATCGTCCAAAAGGCTTGCGTTGAAAAAGGTTAGCCGGACATCGCCGCGAAAGGCGCCGAGAATCGCGACGTTGCGGCCTGCATGCATATAGCAAGGATGGCCCCACTTCACGGTTTCGATCAAACCTGCGTCAAGGCAAAGCGCCCTGAGCACCGCCAACCCTTCTGACCAGAGGCGGGCCGAGCAGGCCTCGGTGGCAAAACGCTTGCAGCGCCCGCAGCCATCTTGGAAGAACTCTTTAGGGTTGGTGATCATGGTGCGGCTCCTTTGCCATCTTTCTTAGGCGTGGGATTCTTTCGCGCCAAGCCAGATTCCCCGCTGCGGCCCCTTGATTTCCCTCGGGCCATGCCGTAACTCGCCCGCAGGCCTAGGGGTATAGCTCAGCTGGTAGAGCGACGGTCTCCAAAACCGTAGGTCGCGGGTTCGATCCCTGCTGCCCCTGCCAAGGCCCATTTCCAGAACACAGTCGCCAACACGTCCCGCATTCGGGCGCGACGTGGCCTTTGCGGCGCTTACCTTGCCTTTGAGCAGGTTTCTTCAGTTTAGCCCAAGGCACAGAATTCCGCCTTGCAGGCGGACTGCAGCGCCGTCGTTCCGGTGAGCCATGGTCAGGGAAAACGTTGTCCTCCTCCCTCCGCCAAGCCAACGAACATTTGACGTTTTTCTCTGCACTCCAAAGGTTTGACTTGAAAATGCTTAATCTCGATAGATAATGTCGTGATATAAATGGAGGTTAAGATGGAAGATATGTTTCTGTTGTTCTTGATCGTTGGATTCCTCGCGCAGATTGTCGATGGCGCGCTTGGGATGGCGTATGGGGTGGTTTCGTCCTCGGTCCTTCTGGCCTTCGGTGTCCCGCCTGCGGCGGCTTCGGCCAGTGTCCACGCGGCCGAAGTGTTCACGTCGGCGGCATCGGCAGGCTCGCATGTATGGCATCGCAATGTTGACTGGCGCCTGTTTCGTATTCTGGCGCCCGTCGGAATCCTTGGGGGCGTGACTGGAACCTATGTGGTTACTTCGATCGATGGCGACGTTCTCAAGCCTTATATCGCTGCCTATCTTGGGTTCATGGGCGTTTACATCCTGTACAGGGCTTTTCGGCGTGCAAAGCCGATCGATGCTCATAGCCCCGCTCTCGTGGCACCTTTGGGGGCGGTTGGCGGCTTTGCCGACGCCATTGGCGGCGGCGGTTGGGGGCCGGTGGTGACCACGGGGCTGGTCGGCACCGGTGGTGCGCCGCGGCAGATGATCGGCACTGTCAACACGGTGGAATTCTTTCTGACGGTGGCGGTTTCTGTCGCGTTTCTGGTGGCGCTTCTGACGGGCCATTGGTCGGAGGCTGGAGGGCTGATGACCTATTTTTGGGCTGTTGCTGGGCTGATTGTTGGTGGTGTGATCGCCGCTCCGCTGGCGGGCTATGTCACGCGTATCCTGCCCCAACAGGCCCTGATGGCGTTGGTGGGGGTGCTGATAACGGCCTTGTCCGTCTATCAGACCCTGCGGCTGTTGTAAGCGCGGGCCGCCGGGGCAGCGCGGGCCTCGCTCTGGCGGCTTTGGCCTGCGCGGCCAAGCGGCTTGAAATCCGGAAGGGTTCGGCGTATCTGACCGCATAGACAATTATCGGATCCAACAATGGCCACCAAGACCTCCCCCACGCAGTTCATCGCTCAGGTTCGCGCCGAGGTGGCCAAGGTCGTCTGGCCGACGCGCCGCGAGGTCTTGCTGACCACGATCATGGTGTTCATCATGGCGGCCCTGACCGCGACCTTCTTTAGCCTCGTCGACATGGCGATCCGTTTTGGTCTGAAGCTGATCATCGGCGGCGTCTGAGCGGGGTATCCCGCGGAATTCCCTTGAAATCAGGGCTGTTGGCGGCTATCCCGCCCACAACCACGGGAACACGGCGCGCAGCGATTCGAGTTGCGCGCTGTTTTTTGTTCCCGAAACAGCCGGGGCAAATCCCGGATAATGCAGGAAATTCAGTCACTTAGCGGGGCTGGCAAGTTAAGGTGGAATGGGCATGGCCAAGCGTTGGTATTCGGTGAGCGTGCTGTCGAACTTCGAAAAGAAGGTCGCAGAGCAGATCCGTACGGCTGTCGCTGACGCCAATCTTGGCGACGAGATTGACGAAGTGCTGGTGCCGACCGAAGAGGTGATCGAAGTGCGCCGCGGCAAGAAGGTGACGTCGGAACGTCGCTTTATGCCGGGCTATGTGCTTGTGCGGATGGAAATGACCAACCGTGGCTATCACCTGATCTCGTCGATCAACCGCGTGACGGGCTTCCTTGGCCCGCAGGGCAAGCCGATGCCGATGCGTGACGCCGAGGTGAACCAGATTCTGAACCGTGTCGAGGAAGGCGAGGCTGCGCCGCGCAACCTGATCCGCTTTGACATTGGCGAAAAGGTCAAGGTCACCGACGGCCCGTTCGAGGGCTTTGACGGCATGGTTGAGGACGTGGACGAGGCGCACAACCGCCTGAAAGTCTCGGTCTCGATCTTTGGGCGCGCGACGCCGGTCGAATTGGAATTCACTCAGGTGTCGAAAAACCTCTGAGTGCATCGCGTGGGAGGCGCGCTTGTGGGGCCAGACCCCATGGGCAGACCGGACCACTAAACCGCGCCAATGCCCATGAGGGGCGGCGCAGTGATAAAGGAGAGGCCACATGGCCAAGAAGATTATTGGCAGCTTGAAGCTGCAGGTGAAGGCCCAGCAAGCCAACCCGTCGCCCCCGGTTGGTCCGGCGCTGGGTCAGCGCGGGTTGAACATCATGGCGTTCGTGAAGGAATTCAACGCCAAGACCGCCGAGATTGCTCCCGGCACCCCGACCCCGGTCATCATCACCTACTACGCCGACAAGTCGTTCAGCCTTGAGCTGAAGACCGCGCCTGCGTCGTTCCTGATCAAGCAGGCCGCTGGTCTGCCGGCAGTGGGCAAGCGCGCCCGCGCCAAGGGTTCGATGAAGCCGGGCCGTGAAGTGGCCGGTTCGATCACCACCGCAGCGCTGCGCAAGATTGCTGAAACCAAGATGAAAGATCTCAACGCCAACTCGATCGAAGCGGCGATGAACATCATTCTTGGGTCTGCCAAGTCCTGCGGCATCGAAGTGAAGGGCTGATCATCATGGCAGATATCGGTAAGCGTTCGGCTAAGGCCAACGAAGTTTTCGCCGGCAAGTCGCTGATCTCGGTTGAGGATGCGGTCAAGCTGATCAAGGGTGCCGCGTCGGCCAAGTTCGACGAGACGCTGGAAATCGCGATGAACCTTGGCGTTGACCCGCGCCATGCGGACCAGATGGTTCGCGGTGTGGTCCAGCTGCCCAACGGCACAGGCAAAACGGTGCGCGTGGCTGTGTTCGCCCGTGGCGCCAAGGCTGATGAAGCCAAGACCGCTGGCGCGGATATCGTCGGTGCAGAAGACCTGATGGAAACCATCCAGTCCGGCAAGATCGAGTTTGATCGCTGCATCGCCACCCCCGACATGATGCCGCTGGTCGGCCGTCTGGGTAAGATCCTTGGCCCGCGCAACCTGATGCCGAACCCAAAGGTCGGCACGGTGACGATGGACGTTAAGTCCGCCGTCGAAGCTGCCAAGGGCGGCGAAGTGCAGTTCAAGGTCGAAAAGGCCGGGGTTATCCATGCCGGGATCGGTAAGGTGTCGTTCGATGAGGCCAAGCTGGCCGAAAACGTCCGCGCCTTTGTGGATGCCGTGTCCAAGGCCAAGCCGGCCGGTGCCAAGGGCGCCTATCTGAAAAAGGTCTCCTTGTCCTCGACCATGGGTCCGGGCGTCTCGGTGGACCTGTCCTCGGCAACCGCCTAAAGGCTGGCGGGCCCCAAGCCCGCGTGACCAAAATTGCAACGGCCGCCCTTAAAAGGGCGGCCGTTTGCTTGTTTGGGTTCCGAACTTGGGTCAAACTGCGCGCATTGAGGCGAAAAGCATATTTGACCAAGAGGCAATCATGGCAAAACAAGTATTTCAGGATGGGGAAATGCGCCGCCTGGCGCGGCGGCTGGCGCCCGAGGCGGTCGAGCGGCTGAGTGCGGCAAAGGTGCAAGAGGCCGAGGATTTCCGGCTGTTTCGCTATGATACGGCCGATGGCAAGGTGGATATTGACCTCTATCGTCGGCTGCAGACCGAAGCCAACAAGATGAAGATCGAAAACCAGTGGGTGCCGGAAGAGCATATTCAGCTTTTGTCGGCCTATCTGCGGGCGATGGGGGTTCAGGTGGCCCGCGGGGTCTGTCACGGCACCCGGCGCGGCAATGAGCAGGTCTGGTTCCGCAAGCATCTGGGCGCGCAGGCCGATGTGTTTGGCACCGAGATTTCCGACAATGCGACCGAGTTTCCGCACACGATCCAGTGGGATTTCCACGAGGTGGATCCGGATTGGGTGGGGCAGATGGAGCTGGTCTATTCTAACTCTTGGGATCATGCGCATGACCCGGAAACCGCCTTTGCCGGGTGGATGTCGTCTTTGCGTCCGGGTGGGTTTTTGATTCTGGACCACGGCTGGAACTATCAGCCCGAGCGGGTGACGGCGATGGACCCGTTCGGAATTTCTGAGGCCGGGCTGGTGGCGATGCTGAACCGGGTCGGGGCGGGCAAGGGGGCAGTTGTCGAGGTGATTGATGGCGGCACGCACAAGGACATGCCGATCCGCACGGTCATGTTCCGCGCCAACCTGTGAGCGCAGGGTCGGCAGGGCCTGTGCTGCAACCGGGGGCGGATGGCCCCCGGATTGCAGTGTATTCCTGCTATTTCGGCGCGCATGAGCCGTTCAACGCGGCGGCCACGGGCAGCGACAGCCCGGCCTATGACCGGTTCGTTTTTACCGACCATGCCAGCCTGCCCTCACCCGCCCGACTGATCCGGCTGGAAGATGCGGGCGAGGGGCCGGCCATTCTGTCGCGTCTGCCCAAACTGTGTCCGCACCTCTTCTTTCAGGGCTATGACTGGGTGGTCTACTTAGACAACAACGCGCGGTTCCTTTTGGACCCGGCGCGGATCATCCGCCGGGTGGTCAAGGAACATCCCGATACCCCCGCCGGGCGCTATCTGTTCCGCCACCGCCGCCGCGACTGCGCGTGGGATGAGGCGGACGAATGCTTGCGGCTGGGCTACATGACGCCCGACCAGCACGCCCAAGTGACGGCCCATTTCACGGCCCAAGCCCTGCCGCGCCATGCCGGGCTTTATGTGAACACCTGTCTGGTGCAGCGGATGGGCTGCGCGCGGACCGATGCGCTGAACGCCGCGTGGTATGACAGCCTGACCAGCCTGACGCGGCGCGATCAGGTGATGCTGCCGTGGTTGTTGGCCAGCCATGCCTGCCCGCATCGGGTGCTGGGGGCCAAGATCCGGGCTTGGGTGGAGTGGCCAATCTTCAGCCCCAAGGCCCGCGCGCGGTTTCGTCGCAAACAGATTGCGGCTTGATCCGACGGCAGGGCTTTCAAATTCGTGCGCCAGGGGCTATTGACCCCCTCATGCCACACTTCCGTGATTCGTCGCGGGGGTTAGGTATGCTTTGTCCGAGACGGTGGGTGGCGCGCAAACGCCTTAATTTCCCTCCTGAGATGGGGTTCGAGAACAGTGAGTCCGGGGTTTCCTCGGGTGATCAAGGCTCGGGACTTTATCGTGGACCCGAACGTGGCGGGCCTTCGGTTCGCCACAAACATGAGCCGGGGGGAAACCCCCACACTTGGAGTGAAACTGTGGATAGAGCCCAAAAAGAACAGTTGGTCGAAGAACTCGGCCAAATCTTCGCAAGCTCTGGCGTTGTTGTGGTTGCACACTACGCAGGTATGACGGTTGCACAGATGCAGGACCTGCGCGCAAAAATGCGCGAAGTTGGTGGGTCCGTCCGCGTTGCCAAGAACACGCTCGCCAAGATCGCCCTTGAAGGTAAAGCTTCGGCCAATATGGCCAAGCTCCTGACGGGCATGACCATGCTGTCCTACTCGGAAGACCCTGTGGCTGCGGCCAAGGTTGCCGAGGCCTATGCCAAGTCGAACGACAAGTTCGTCATTATTGGCGGGGCAATGGGCGGTGAGGTTATGGACCAGGCCGGTATTAAAGCCGTGGCCTCCATGCCGTCGCGCGAAGAGCTTATCGCTCAGATCGTGTCGTGCATTGGTGCGCCCGCCTCGAATATCGCTGGTGCCATTGGCGCGCCTGCTTCGAACATCGCAAGCATCCTTTCAACCATCGAGGAAAAGGCTGCCGCCTGATCCTTGCCTCGCGTGGGTTAACCCCACTTCGTTGGACCCCTCTCAAACTTACGGAATATGAAAATGGCTGATCTGAACAAACTCGCCGAAGACATCGTTGGTCTGACCCTGCTGCAAGCGCAGGAACTGAAGACCATCCTGAAGGACAAGTATGGCATCGAGCCCGCCGCTGGCGGCGCTGTCATGATGGCTGCTGGTCCGGCTGCTGCTGCTGAAGTTGCAGAAGAAAAGACCGAATTCGACGTCGTTCTGACCGACGCCGGCGCCAACAAGATCAACGTGATCAAAGAAGTGCGCACCATCACCGGTCTGGGCCTGAAAGAAGCCAAGGACCTCGTGGAAGCCGGTGGCAAAGTGAAGGAAGGCGTTTCGAAAGCAGACGCCGAAAACTTCAAGAAAGCCCTGGAAGCCGCTGGCGCCAAGGTGGAACTCAAGTAATCCACTCCGGGGCGCTTGCCCCGGCAAGGATTTGCAGGCTGGGGGCAGAGAAATCTGCCTCCAGCTTCTCGCGTCTCGGAAGGGGCTTTTGCGCAAAGCCCCTTCCAAGGCGCGGTAAGGTTCGGGAGCCAGCTGACGGGACAGCTGGCATGAATGGAACCTTCCCCCCTATGCCCAAGCGGCGCGCTCCTGTGGCCCGACAGGACGTGTGCCGGGGAAAAGATGAAAGGTAACGACGAGCATGGCTCAAGCTTACGTTGGCCAGAAGCGTATCCGCCGGTATTTCGGCAAGATTCGCGAAGTTCTGGACATGCCGAACCTGATCGAGGTTCAGAAATCCTCTTATGACCTGTTCCTGCGCTCGGGCGATAGCCCGAAGCCCTTGGACGGCGAAGGCCTGCAAGGCACCTTCCAGTCGGTGTTTCCGATCAAGGATTTCAACGAAACCGCCGTTCTCGAGTTCGTGAAATACGAGCTGGAAAAGCCAAAGTATGACGTGGACGAGTGCCAGCAGCGCGACATGACCTATGCCGCCCCGCTGAAAGTCACCCTGCGTCTGATCGTGTTTGATGTCGATGAATCCACCGGCGCCCGCAGCGTTAAGGATATCAAGGAACAAGACGTGTTCATGGGCGATATGCCCCTGATGACCAACAACGGCACGTTTATCGTGAATGGCACCGAGCGCGTTGTTGTGTCCCAGATGCACCGCTCGCCGGGCGTGTTCTTTGACCACGACAAGGGCAAAACCCATTCCTCGGGCAAGCTGTTGTTCGCTTGCCGGATCATCCCGTATCGCGGTTCGTGGCTGGATTTTGAATTCGACGCCAAGGACATCGTGTTCGCGCGTATCGACCGTCGCCGCAAACTGCCGGTGACCACGCTTCTGTACGCGCTGGGCATGGATCAGGAAGGCATCATGGATGCCTATTATGAGACCATCAGCTTCCGCCACGTGAAGAACAAAGGTTGGGTCACCAAGTTCTTCCCGAACCGCGTGTCGGGCACCCGCCCGACCTATGATCTGGTTGACGCTGCCACGGGTGAGATCATCCTGAAGGCTGGCGAAAAGGCCACGCCGCGGATGGTGAAAAAGTGGAAAGACGAGGGTTCGGTCACCGAGCTTTTGGTCCCGTTTGATCACATCATGGGCCGTTATGTGGCCAAGGACATCATCAACGAAGAAACCGGCGAGATCTGGGCTGAAGCCGGCGACGAATTGACGATGGACTATGACCGCGACGGCGAGCCGAAGGGCGGCACCGTCAAGACGCTGCTGGATCAGGGCATCACCGATATCCCGGTTCTCGACATCGACAACGTCAATGTCGGCCCCTACATCCGCAACACCTTGGCGGCAGACAAGAACATGGGCCGCGACACCGCCCTCATGGACATCTACCGCGTGATGCGTCCGGGTGAACCGCCGACCGTCGAGGCTGCAAGCCAGCTTTTCGACACGCTGTTCTTCGACAGCGAGCGTTACGATCTGTCGGCCGTTGGCCGCGTCAAGATGAACATGCGTCTGGATCTGGGTCGCCCGGACACCCAGCGCACGCTGGACCGCGCCGATATCGTGGCTTGCATCAAGGCGCTGACCGAACTGCGCGACGGCAAGGGCGAGATTGACGACATCGACCACCTCGGCAACCGCCGTGTGCGCTCGGTCGGCGAACTGATGGAAAATCAGTATCGCGTCGGTCTGCTCCGCATGGAGCGCGCGATCAAGGAACGCATGTCGTCGGTGGAAATCGACACGATCATGCCGCAAGACCTGATCAACGCCAAACCCGCCGCGGCTGCGGTGCGTGAATTCTTCGGCTCGTCGCAGCTGTCGCAGTTCATGGACCAAACCAACCCGCTGTCGGAAGTCACCCACAAGCGCCGCCTCTCGGCCCTTGGGCCAGGTGGTCTGACGCGTGAGCGTGCGGGCTTTGAAGTCCGCGACGTTCACCCGACCCACTATGGCCGGATGTGCCCGATTGAAACGCCCGAAGGCCAGAACATCGGTCTGATCAACTCGCTGGCCACCTTTGCCCGCGTGAACAAGTACGGCTTCATCGAGACCCCGTATCGCAAGGTGATCGACGGCAAGGTGACGGATGACGTCGTCTATATGTCGGCGACCGAGGAAATGCGCCACACCGTGGCGCAGGCCAACGCAGCACAAGACAGCGAAGGCCGCTTCCAGGATGATCTGATTTCGTCGCGTAAAGCGGGCGAATTCATGCTGAACCCGCCGGATGCGATCGACCTGATCGACGTGTCGCCGAAGCAGCTTGTGTCGGTTGCGGCCTCGCTCATCCCGTTCTTGGAAAACGACGACGCCAACCGCGCCCTTATGGGTTCGAACATGCAGCGTCAGGCGGTTCCTCTGCTGCAGGCCGACGCCCCCTTCGTGGGCACCGGCATTGAAGCGGTGGTTGCACGCGACTCGGGTGCCGCCATCATGGCCCGCCGCGCGGGTGTGATCGACCAGGTCGACGCCAGCCGTATCGTTATCCGCGCAACCGAGATGCTGGAGCCGGGCGAGCCGGGCGTCGACATCTATCGTCTGCGCAAGTTCAAGCGGTCGAACCAGTCGTCCTGCATCAACCAGCGTCCGCTGGTGAAGGTGGGTGACGTGGTCAAGCGCGGCGAAGTGGTGGCCGATGGCCCCTGCACCGACATGGGCGAACTGGCCCTTGGCCGGAACGTCATCGTCGCGTTCATGCCGTGGAATGGCTATAACTACGAAGACTCGATCCTGATTTCGGAACGCATTCTGAAAGACGACGTGTTCACCTCGATCCACATCGAAGAATACGAAGTCGCAGCGCGCGACACGAAGCTGGGGCCGGAAGAAATCACCCGCGACATTCCGAACGTCGGTGAAGAAGCGCTGCGCAACCTCGACGAGGCGGGCATCGTTTACATCGGTGCCGAAGTGCAGCCGGGCGATATTCTGGTTGGCAAGATCACCCCCAAGGGCGAAAGCCCGATGACACCGGAAGAAAAGCTTCTGCGCGCCATCTTTGGTGAAAAGGCCTCTGACGTCCGCGACACCTCGTTGCGTCTGCCGCCCGGTGCCTATGGCACGGTGGTGGAAGTGCGCGTGTTCAACCGCCACGGTGTGGACAAGGACGAACGTGCGCTCCAGATCGAGCGCGAAGAAGTCGAACGTCTGGCGCGTGACCGCGACGACGAATTGGCGATCCTTGAGCGCAACATCTACTCGCGCCTGAAAACGCTGGTGATGGGCAAGACGGCTGTCAAAGGCCCGAAAGGCATCAAGGCCGGTTCGACGATTGACGAGGATCTGTTGTCCTCGCTCAGCCGTGGCCAGTGGTGGCAGCTTGCCCTTGGCGAAGAAGCCGAGGCCAAGGACGTTGAAGCCCTGCACGATCAATACGAGGCGCAGAAGCGTGCGCTGGACAACCGCTTCGACGACAAGGTCGAGAAGGTCCGTCGCGGCGACGATCTGCCTCCGGGCGTGATGAAGATGGTCAAGGTGTTCGTCGCGGTGAAGCGCAAGCTGCAGCCGGGCGACAAGATGGCCGGTCGTCACGGCAACAAGGGTGTTATCTCCAAGGTCGTTCCGGCCGAGGACATGCCCTTCTTGGCAGACGGCACCCCGGTTGATCTTGTGCTGAACCCCTTGGGCGTGCCGTCGCGTATGAACGTCGGGCAAATCTTGGAAACCCACATGGGCTGGGCCGCGCGCGGTCTGGGCCTGAAGATCGACGATGCTTTGAAAGAGTATCGTCGTTCGGGCGACCTGACCCCCGTGCGCGAAGCAATGCGTCTGGCTTACGGCGACGAGACCTATGACGAGGCGCTCGCTGACCGTGATGAAGCCGAGTTCCTTGAACTGGCTGGCAATGTCACCCGTGGCGTGCCGATTGCCACCCCGGTCTTTGACGGGGCGAAAGAGGCTGACGTCAACGAGGCGCTGCGTCGCGCGGGCTTTGACACTTCGGGTCAGTCCGAAGTGTTCGACGGCCGCACCGGCGAGAAGTTCCAGCGCAAGGTGACCGTGGGCGTGAAGTACATGCTCAAGCTGCACCACTTGGTGGACGACAAGCTGCATGCCCGTTCGACCGGGCCTTACTCGCTGGTCACCCAGCAGCCCTTGGGCGGTAAGGCACAGTTCGGCGGTCAGCGTCTGGGGGAAATGGAGGTCTGGGCTTTGGAAGCTTACGGCGCCGCCTATACCCTGCAGGAAATGCTGACGGTCAAGTCGGACGACGTGGCAGGCCGGACCAAGGTCTACGAGAGCATCGTCAAGGGCGAGGACAATTTCGAAGCCGGGGTTCCGGAATCGTTCAACGTCCTTGTCAAGGAAGTGCGCGGCCTTGGCCTCAACATGGAACTCCTGGATGCGGAGGAAGAATAACGGGTAACGGATTTTTGAAAAAAATCCGGGCCGATTTCTGAACAGAAATCGGCCGCCCGCTTCCCCCGCCGCCTTAATTCTTAGGAATCAAAATGAACCAGGAACTCAGCACCAACCCGTTCAACCCGGTGGCCCCCGTCAAAACCTTTGACGAGATCAAGATCAGCTTGGCATCGCCCGAGCGCATCTTGTCGTGGTCCTATGGCGAGATTAAAAAGCCTGAAACCATCAACTACCGCACGTTCAAGCCCGAGCGTGACGGCCTGTTCTGCGCCCGTATCTTTGGCCCGATCAAGGATTACGAATGCCTGTGCGGCAAATACAAGCGCATGAAGTATCGCGGCGTTGTCTGCGAAAAATGCGGTGTGGAAGTCACGCTGCAAAAGGTCCGCCGTGAGCGGATGGGCCACATCGAACTGGCCTCGCCGGTTGCCCATATCTGGTTCCTCAAGTCGCTGCCCTCGCGTATCGGCCTGATGCTGGACATGACGCTGCGGGATCTGGAGCGTATTCTTTACTTCGAAAACTACGTGGTGATCGAACCCGGTCTGACCGACCTGACCTATGGTCAGCTGATGACCGAAGAGGATTACCTCGACGCGCAAGACCAGTATGGCGCTGACGCCTTCACCGCCAACATCGGCGCGGAAGCGATCCGCGAAATGCTGGCCGCGATCGATCTGGACGCGACCGCTGAGCAGCTGCGCGCTGACCTCAAGGAAGCCACCGGCGAATTGAAGCCGAAGAAGATCATCAAGCGTTTGAAGATCGTGGAAAGCTTCCTTGAATCCGGCAACCGTCCTGAGTGGATGGTTCTGACCGTTCTTCCGGTCATCCCGCCGGAACTGCGCCCGCTCGTCCCGTTGGATGGTGGCCGCTTTGCGACCTCTGACCTGAACGACCTCTATCGCCGCGTCATCAACCGGAACAACCGTTTGAAGCGCCTGATCGAGCTTCGTGCGCCCGATATCATCGTGCGCAACGAAAAGCGGATGTTGCAGGAAGCTGTGGACGCCCTCTTTGACAATGGCCGTCGTGGCCGTGTCATCACCGGCACCAACAAGCGCCCGCTGAAATCGCTGTCCGACATGCTGAAAGGCAAGCAGGGCCGCTTCCGTCAGAACCTTCTGGGTAAGCGCGTCGACTTCTCGGGTCGTTCGGTTATCGTGACCGGTCCGGAACTGAAGCTGCACCAGTGCGGTCTGCCGAAGAAGATGGCTTTGGAGCTGTTCAAGCCCTTCATCTACTCGCGCCTTGAGGCCAAAGGCCTGTCCTCGACCGTGAAGCAGGCGAAGAAGCTGGTCGAAAAAGAGCGTCCCGAAGTTTGGGATATCTTGGATGAAGTGATCCGCGAACACCCGGTTCTTCTGAACCGTGCGCCGACGCTGCACCGTTTGGGCATTCAGGCGTTTGAGCCGATCCTGATCGAAGGCAAGGCCATTCAGCTGCACCCGCTGGTTTGCTCGGCCTTCAACGCCGACTTCGACGGTGACCAGATGGCCGTTCACGTCCCGCTGAGCCTTGAGGCCCAGCTGGAAGCCCGCGTTCTGATGATGTCGACGAACAACGTTCTGTCGCCCGCCAACGGCGCGCCGATCATTGTTCCGTCGCAGGACATGGTTCTGGGTCTGTATTACGCGACGATGGAGCGTAAGGGCATGGTCGGTGAAGGCATGGCCTTTGCCGATATGGACGAGGTGGAACACGCCTTGGCCGCCGGTGCTGTGCATCTGCACGCCAAGATCAAGGCCCGCCTTAAGCAGGTCGATGACGAAGGCAACATCGTCTGGAAGCGCTTTGAAACGACCCCCGGCCGTCTGCGTCTGGGCAACCTTTTGCCGTTGAATGCGAAAGCACCGTTCGATCTGGTGAACCGCCTTCTCCGCAAAAAGGACGTGCAGACCGTCATCGACACCGTCTACCGCTATTGCGGCCAGAAAGAGTCGGTTATTTTCTGCGACCAGATCATGGGTCTGGGCTTCCGCGAAGCCTTCAAAGCGGGCATCTCGTTCGGCAAGGACGACATGCTGATCCCCGACACCAAGTGGACCATCGTCAACGAGGTGAAGGAACAGGTTGCCGGCTTTGAACAGCAGTACATGGACGGCCTGATCACTCAGGGCGAAAAGTACAACAAGGTCGTGGACGCTTGGTCGAAGTGCAACGACAAGGTGACCGATGCGATGATGACCACCATCTCCGCCCCGCGGTTCGACGCCGCCGGTGCTGAGATGGAGCCGAACTCGGTCTATATGATGGCCCACTCCGGTGCCCGGGGTTCGGTGACGCAGATGAAGCAGCTTGGCGGTATGCGCGGCCTCATGGCCAAGCCGTCGGGCGAAATCATCGAAACGCCGATCATCTCGAACTTCAAGGAAGGTCTGACCGTTCTTGAATACTTCAACTCGACCCACGGCGCCCGTAAGGGTCTCGCCGACACCGCGCTGAAGACGGCAAACTCGGGTTACCTGACCCGCCGTCTGGTGGACGTGGCGCAGGACTGCATCGTGCGCATGCACGATTGCGGCACTGACCGTGCGATCACCGCCGAAGCCGCCGTCAATGACGGCGAGGTTGTGCTGCCCTTGGCCGAGCGTGTGCTGGGCCGTGTCGCGGCCGATGACGTCACGGTGCCCGGCACCGGTGAGGTGATCGTGCAGCGTGGTGAGCTGATCGACGAACGTCGTGCGGACATGATCGCACAGGCGAATGTGGCGGTGATGCGCATCCGCAGCCCGCTGACCTGTGAGGCCGAAGAGGGCGTTTGCGCCATGTGCTATGGTCGCGACCTTGCACGCGGCACGCTAGTGAACCAAGGCGAAGCGGTGGGCATCATTGCCGCCCAGTCCATCGGTGAACCCGGCACCCAGCTGACGATGCGGACCTTCCACATCGGCGGCGTGGCACAGGGTGGCCAGCAGTCGTTCTTGGAAGCCAGCCAAGAGGGTAAGGTTGAATTCCGCAACCCGAGCCTTCTGGCCAACGAGCATGGCGAGCAGATCGTGATCGGCCGTAACATGTCGATGGCGATCATCGATGAGGCTGGTCAGGAACGTGCGGTGCACAAGCTGACCTACGGCTCCAAGCTGCATGTCAAGGAAGGCGCGACCGTCAAGCGTGGCACCAAGCTCTTTGAATGGGACCCCTATACCCTGCCGATCATCGCCGAAAAGGCCGGTGTGGCGCGGTTTAAGGACCTGATCAACGGGATCTCGGTGCGTGATGAGACCGACGAAGCCACCGGCATGACGCAAAAGATCGTCTCGGACTGGCGTTCGGCACCCAAGGGTGGCGATCTGAAGCCCGAGGTGATTGTCATGGATCCGGCCACCGGTGAACCGGTGCGCGGCGACAGCGGCAACCCGATCACCTATTCGATGTCGGTGGATGCCATCCTGTCGATCGAGGACGGTCAGGAACTGCGGCCGGGCGACGTTGTGGCCCGTATCCCGCGCGAAGGTGCCAAGACCAAGGACATCACCGGGGGTCTTCCCCGCGTGGCCGAATTGTTCGAAGCCCGTCGTCCGAAGGACCACGCCATCATCGCAGAAGCGGACGGTTACGTGCGCTTTGGCAAGGACTACAAGAACAAGCGCCGCATCACTGTGGAGCCGGTTGATGAAACCTTGCAGCCGCAGGAATACATGATCCCGAAGGGCAAGCACATTCCGGTTCAGGAAGGTGACTTCGTCCAGAAGGGCGATTACATCATGGACGGCAACCCGGCACCGCATGACATCCTGCGTATTTTGGGTGTCGAGGCGCTGGCCAACTACATGATCGACGAAGTGCAGGACGTCTATCGCCTGCAGGGCGTGAAGATCAACGACAAGCACATCGAAGTGATCGTGCGCCAGATGCTGCAGAAGTTCGAGATTCTGGACTCTGGCGAGACGACGCTGTTGAAGGGCGAAAACGTCGACAAGTTTGAACTGGACGAGGCCAACGCCAAAGCCCATGCCCATGGCATGCGCGAAGCGACCGCCGAGCCGATCCTTCTGGGGATCACCAAGGCAAGCTTGCAGACCCGGTCGTTCATCTCGGCGGCGTCGTTCCAAGAAACCACCCGCGTGCTCACCGAAGCTTCGGTTCAGGGCAAGCGCGACAAGCTGGTGGGCCTGAAGGAAAACGTCATCGTTGGCCGTCTGATCCCCGCCGGTACCGGTGGTGCGACAAGCCGCGTCAAGAAGATCGCCGCCGACCGCGACGATCTGGTGATCGAGGCCCGTCGGTCCGAGGCGGAAACCGCCGCGGCGCTTGTGGCACCGATGGATGTGGTGGACACCGAAAGTGACAGCGGTCTGGTCGATACGATTGAAAGCCGCGATCTGTAAGATCGGCTGACAAATGCAAAGGCCCCTCGGGAAACCGGGGGGCCTTTTGCATTGCGCTCGTCGAGCACTCCGTGCACTCCTCGCGGCAAGACAGGCCGCCGCATGCACGGACGTGCTCAAGGAGGCCGCAATAACAAAGGGCGGGGCCAGATGGCGATCTCGGACAATCTGCGCGGCGTGGCCTATATGTGCCTGTCGATGCTGGCCTTCACGGTCAACGACAGCTTTATGAAGGCTGTCACGACTGAGGTGCCGCTCTTTCAGACCGTGTTTTTGCGCGGATTGATCGCGATTGCCGGGCTTGTGGTGATGGGCAGCCTGACCGGTGCCTTTCGTCAAAAGCTGCAAGGGGCCGATTGGCGGCTGATCACCCTGCGCTCGGTGGCCGAGATCTTTGCCACCATCACCTTCCTGACCGCGCTTTTGCATATGCCCTTGGCCAACCTGTCGGCCATCATGCAGGTCTTGCCGTTGGCCGTGACGCTGACGGCGGCGCTGGTCTTTGGCGACCGCATCGGCTGGCGGCGGCTTTTGGCCATTCTTGTCGGGTTCGTGGGCGTGATGATCATCATCCGACCGGGAACCGAGGCTTTTGACATTTGGTCTTTGATGGGCGTGGCGTCGGTTCTATGCGTGGTGGTGCGAGACCTTGCGGTGCGCCGGATGGGCAGCCATGTGCCTTCGATCATTGTGGCGCTGGGGGCGGCGGTCATGGTCGCGGTCATGGGCCTGGGTCTGTCTCTTGTGCCGACCGCTGGGATGGGGGCGAATTTCGACGGGCTGACCGGCTGGATCGCGATGGATATGGCCCAACTGGCGCAGGTTGGCGCGGCAGGGGCCTTTTTGATTGTGGGCTATCTGTGCGCCGTAACCGCGATGCGCTGGGGCGATATCGGGGTGGTGGCCCCCTTCCGCTATACCTCGCTTTTGTGGGCGATTGTCCTTGGCTTCGCCGCCTTTGGCGAGCTGCCCGACGGCTGGACGCTGGTCGGATCGGCCATTGTGGTGGCCTCGGGCATCTACACGCTTTTGCGCGAACGGCAGAAGCGGCGGATGGCCGCTGTGGCCGCCCGCGCCGAAGGTTGACAACCCCAGCGACTCCCCTTATCAGCCGCGCATCCCACCTGCCCGGATTCTCCGGCGGGCGGGTTCTGATTGCTTGATGTGGCCATGATCCGGGCCTAGGCCCCGATCCTCTGAAATTCTCCGCATCGCCCCCTTCAACTGGGGCATATGCGGGTCTTGGTGTTTTGCGGTAGGCGCAAGGCACCCGTCGAGAAGCAGCGCCCCAAGGTTCGGGGCGAGTATTGACACCGCCCCCCGGAGTGACCGGAAGGGCAACACGAGGAAGTTTGATGCCGACAATCCAACAGCTTATCCGGAAGCCCCGGGAAGCCATCGTGCGGAAGTCCAAGTCGCAGCACCTGGAATCCTGCCCGCAAAAGCGTGGGGTTTGCACCCGCGTTTACACCACCACCCCGAAAAAGCCGAACTCCGCTATGCGGAAAGTCGCCAAGGTCCGTCTGACCAATGGCTTCGAGGTGATTTCGTACATCCCCGGTGAAAAGCACAACCTGCAAGAGCACTCGGTTGTTCTGATCCGTGGCGGCCGTGTGAAAGACCTTCCCGGCGTCCGTTACCACATCCTTCGCGGCGTGCTGGATACCCAGGGCGTCAAAGAACGTCGTCAGCGCCGTTCGAAGTATGGCGCTAAGCGTCCGAAGTGAGGAGATAACAGATGTCCCGTCGTCACGCCGCTGAAAAGCGCGATATTCTGCCTGACGCCAAGTATGGCGATAAGGTTCTGACCAAGTTCATGAACAACCTGATGCTGGACGGCAAAAAGTCCGTTGCAGAAACGATTGTTTATGGCGCCCTTGAGCGTGTTCAGTCCAAACTGAAGCGCGCGCCCATCGAAGCCTTCCATGAGGCGCTGGAAAACGTGAAGCCCTCCGTCGAAGTGCGTTCGCGCCGCGTCGGTGGTGCGACCTATCAGGTCCCAGTCGAAGTCCGCACCGAGCGCCGCGAAGCGCTTGCGATCCGCTGGCTGATCACCGCTGCGCGCAAGCGCAACGAAAACACCATGGAAGAGCGTCTGGCTGCCGAGCTGTCGGATGCCGTGAACAACCGTGGCACCGCCGTCAAAAAGCGGGAAGACACCCACAAGATGGCCGACGCAAACAAAGCGTTCAGCCACTACCGCTGGTAAGGGGTCATCATGGCACGCGACTATCCGCTTGAGCGTTACCGTAACTTTGGGATCATTGCGCACATCGACGCAGGGAAAACCACGACCTCGGAGCGTATCCTTTACTACACCGGCAAGTCCCACAAGATCGGCGAAGTCCATGACGGCGCCGCGACGATGGACTGGATGGAACAGGAACAAGAGCGCGGCATCACCATCACTTCGGCTGCCACGACCACGTTCTGGAACCGCCAGGTTGACTCGAATGCAGGTCTTGGTGACAAGGCCACGAAGTTCCGCTTCAACATCATCGACACCCCCGGCCACGTCGACTTCACCATTGAAGTTGAACGTTCGCTGGCTGTGCTTGACGGCGCTGTGGTTCTTCTGGACGGCAACGCTGGTGTGGAACCGCAGACTGAAACCGTTTGGCGTCAGGCTGACCGCTACAAGGTTCCGCGCATCGTGTTCGTCAACAAGATGGACAAGACCGGCGCTGACTTCTTCAAATGCGTTCGCATGATCAAGGACCGTACCGGCGCCAATGCTGTTCCGGTGGCTTTGCCGATCGGCGCAGAAGACAAGCTGGAAGGCATCATCGACCTCGTGACCATGGAAGAATGGGTTTATGAGGGCGAAGATCTGGGCGCATCCTGGGTTCGCCAGCCGATCCGCGCTTCGTTGCAAGACGAAGCCGCTGAGTGGCGCATGAACCTTGTGGAAACCGCTGTCGGCCAAGATGACGCCGCAATGGAAGCCTACCTTGAGGGCAATGAGCCGGACGCAGAGACCCTGCGCACGCTGATCCGCAAGGGCACGCTTGCCATCGACTTCATCCCGGTTTTTGCGGGCTCGGCTTTCAAGAACAAGGGCGTGCAGCCCCTTCTGAACGCCGTGATCGACTATCTGCCCTCGCCTCTCGACGTGCCGCCCTACATGGGCTTTGCGCCGGGCGACGAGTCGGAAACCCGTAACATTGCCCGTTCGGCCGATGACGGTCAGCCCTTCTCGGCGCTGGCATTCAAGATCATGAACGACCCCTTCGTGGGTTCCTTGACCTTCACCCGCATCTATTCGGGCAAGCTGGCCAAGGGCGACGCGATGATGAACGCGACCAAAGAGCGCAAAGAGCGCGTTGGCCGCATGATGATGATGCACGCGATTGAGCGGGAAGAAATTTCCGAAGCTTTCGCAGGCGACATCATCGCGCTGGGCGGTCTGAAAGAGACCACCACCGGCGACACCCTGTGCGACCCGGCCAATCCGGTTGTTCTCGAAACCATGACCTTCCCGGTCCCGGTTATCGAAATCGCCGTGGAGCCGAAGACCAAGGCTGACCAGGAAAAGATGGGCATCGCTTTGGCCCGTCTGGCAGCTGAAGACCCGTCCTTCCGCGTAGAAACTGACCTTGAATCGGGTCAGACCATCATGAAAGGCATGGGCGAACTTCACCTCGACATCCTCGTTGACCGTATGCGTCGCGAGTTCAAGGTCGAGGCGAACATCGGTGCGCCGCAGGTGGCTTATCGTGAAACGATCTCGCGCGAGCATGAAATCGACTACACGCACAAGAAACAGACCGGTGGTACCGGCCAGTTCGCGCGCGTCAAGTTGGTGATCTCGCCGACCGAACCGGGCGAAGGCTATTCGTTCGAGTCGAAGATCGTGGGTGGTGCGGTTCCGAAGGAATACATCCCCGGCGTCGAAAAAGGCATCAAGTCCGTCATGGACTCGGGTCCCTTGGCAGGGTTCCCGGTCATCGACTTCAAGGTTGCGCTGATCGACGGCGCGTTCCACGACGTTGACTCCTCGGTTCTGGCTTTCGAAATTGCCTCGCGCGCTGCAATGCGTGACGGCCTGAAGAAAGCCGGCGCGAAACTGCTGGAACCGATCATGAAAGTCGAAGTCGTCACCCCGGAAGAATACACCGGCGGCGTCATCGGCGACCTGACCTCGCGTCGGGGCATGATCAACGGCCAGGACAGCCGCGGCAACGCGAACGTCATCGCCGCGATGGTGCCTTTGGCCAACATGTTCGGCTACATCAACCAGCTGCGGTCCATGACCTCGGGCCGTGCTGTGTTCTCGATGGAGTTTGACCATTACGACGCAGTTCCGGAAAACCTGAGCCAGGAAATCCAGAAGAAATACGCATAAGCGGGATGGGCGGACAGCCCATCCTACCATCCCGTAGGGTGGGGTTTTCCCCCACCTCCTCAACCGAATAAGGAGTTGCCACCATGGCAAAGGCAAAGTTTGAACGTAACAAGCCGCACGTAAACATTGGCACGATTGGCCACGTTGACCACGGCAAGACCACTCTGACGGCAGCGATCACCAAGTATTTTGGTGAATTCCGCGCCTATGACCAGATCGACGGTGCACCGGAAGAGCGTGCTCGTGGGATCACGATTTCGACCGCACACGTCGAATATGAAACCGCGAACCGTCACTACGCCCACGTCGACTGCCCCGGCCACGCTGACTATGTGAAGAACATGATCACCGGTGCGGCACAGATGGACGGCGCGATCTTGGTGTGCGCGGCCTCGGACGGCCCGATGCCCCAGACCCGCGAGCATATCCTGCTTGGTCGTCAGGTCGGCATTCCGTACATGGTTTGCTACATGAACAAGGTTGACCTTGTGGATGACGAAGAGCTGATCGAACTGGTGGAAATGGAACTGCGCGAGCTGTTCTCGTCCTACGAATACCCCGGCGACGACATTCCGATCGTCAAGGGTTCGGCCCACCAGGCCATGATCGGCGAGCGCCCGGACATCGGCGAGAACTCGATCCGCGCGCTGATGGCGGCTGTTGACAGCTACATCCCGACCCCGGCTCGCGCCGTGGATCAGCCGTTCCTGATGCCGATCGAAGACGTGTTCTCGATCTCGGGCCGTGGCACGGTTGTGACCGGTCGTATCGAGCGCGGCGTGATCAACGTCGGCGACGAAGTTGAAATCGTGGGCATCAAGGACACCAAGAAGTCGGTTTGCACCGGCGTCGAGATGTTCCGCAAGCTGTTGGACCGCGGTGAAGCTGGCGACAACGTCGGCGTGCTGTTGCGCGGTATCGACCGTGAAGGCGTGGAACGTGGCCAGGTGCTGTGCAAGCCGAAGTCGGTGAACCCGCACACCAAGTTCGAAGCCGAAGCCTACATCCTGACCAAGGAAGAAGGCGGCCGTCACACCCCGTTCTTCGCGAACTACCGCCCGCAGTTCTACTTCCGCACGACGGACGTGACCGGCACGGTTGAGCTTCCGGCTGGCACCGAGATGGTGATGCCGGGCGACAACCTGAAGTTCAACGTGACGCTGATCGCCCCGATCGCGATGGAAGAGAAGCTGCGCTTCGCCATCCGTGAAGGCGGCCGCACCGTCGGCGCAGGCGTCGTGTCGAAGATCATCGCGTAATCGACTGGTGGGGGATAACCCTGCCGGACGAAATCAAGAAGGCCGCCCAAACCGGGCGGCCTTTTTCCTTTGTGCGCGCCCGAACCTCGTCGAGCCCTCCGGGCACTCCTCGTTATCCCCGACGAGGCCACGCAGGGCCCGAGGAGGGTAGGCTGTCCAAAAACGCCGTCGCATCGGCCCGAATGGCCTCTCGACGGTTTGTCTCCATCGCGCGCAGGGTTCTGATGGGCATCGCCATACGGGGGTTGCGGGCAAAGCGCGCCTCGTGGCGGTCGATGAAATCCCAGTAGAGATAGTTGAAGGGGCAGGCCTTTGGCCCCAGCTTTTCGGCCACATCATAGGCGCAGCCGGCGCAATAATCCGACATCCGGTTGATATAAGCGCCCGAGGCGGCGTAGGGCTTTGACCCCAGCCGCCCGCCATCGGCGTGCAGCACCATGCCATGGGTGTTGGGCAGTTCAACCCACTCAAAAGCATCGACATAGACCGCCAGATACCACTCCTCCACCGCCGCCGGGGCAAGCCCGGCCAAAAGCGCAAAGTTGCCGGTGACAATCAGGCGCTGGATGTGGTGGGCATAGCCCGTGCGGCGGGTGGTCGAGACCGCCTCGGCCATACAGCGCATGGGGGTGTCGCCCGTCCAATAAAGGTCGGGCAGCAGGCGGTTGGCATTCAGCGCATTGCTTGCCGCATAGCCGGGCATCTCCACCCAGTAGATCCCGCGCACATATTCGCGCCAGCCCAGCACCTGGCGGATAAAGCCCTCGACCGCATTCAAAGGCGCGTGCCCAGCCGTGTAGGCCGCCTCAGCCGCCGCGCAGACCTCTTGCGGCAGCAACAGGCCGCAGTTCAGCGCAGGCGACAACAGGCTGTGATACAGGAAGTCCTCGCCCGCCTTCATGGCATCTTGCACATCGCCAAAGAGGGGCAGGGCGTCAGTGATAAAATGGTCCAGCGCTGCCAGCGCTTCGGCGCGGGTGACGGGCCAGCCAAAAGGCTCCAGATCGCCGAAGTGATCGGCAAACCTTTCCGCGACCATCTCCAGCACCTCGCGGGTGATCGCATCGGGCGCAAAGCGGCGGCGGGCGGGGGGCCGGGTGCCTTTGGGCAGGGGTTTGCGGTTGTCGCTGTCATAGTTCCACTGCCCGCCCACCGGCGCGCCCTGATCCATCAAAATGCCGGTCTTGCGGCGCATGTCGCGGTAGAAGTACTCCATCCGGCTGGTCTTTCCCGCCTTGGCCAAAGCGGCAAACTCCGCCCGTGAGCAAAAGAACCTGTCATCGGGGCGGATCGTCACGGGCAGGTTAAGGGCTCTCTGCCAGCCTTCGATCAACTGCAAAACCCGCCATTCGCCGGGTTCGGTCATGAGGATCTGGTCAGGACCATGGCGCTGCACTGCCCGCGCCACCTCTCCCGAAAAGCTGTGGGTGTTGGCCGGATCGTCGAGCCGCACATAATCCACCGTCACACCGCGGGCCCGCAGATCATCTGCGAAATGCCGCATCGCGGAGAGCAGAAGTGCAATCTTCTGCTTGTGGTGCGGCACATACTGCGCCTCTTCCGCGACCTCGGCCATCAGCACGATATCCGCCTGCGGATCAAGGTCCGCCAGCGCCGAGAGGCTGGAGGAGAGCTGATCGCCAAGGATCAGGATCAGCCTACGCATTGTGGTACAACCCCGGTTTGCCATCTGCCTATAGAACAGGGAAAGATGTGGCAGATCTGGCGTCTGGCAAGCCGGGTCGCCGCCCTGCCGCCGGGCCTCAGAAAGCCTGAGAATTCCCTTGCCGAACCGGGGAGCGCCCTATAGAGGAGCGCAGCGCGACTCCGTTTGGAGATTCGCGCTGATGACTATTCACAAAAGCGAACCTATGGGCCAGGCATCCCGCCTCGTGTCTACGTTCGGAAGGAAGAACTGATGCAAGGTCAAACCATTCGCATTCGGCTCAAGGCCTTCGATTACCGCGTGCTGGACGCCAGCACCCAGGAAATCGTCTCCACGGCCAAGCGCACCGGTGCCACCGTTCGCGGCCCGATCCCGCTGCCGAACAAAATCGAGAAATTCACGGTTCTGCGTGGTCCGCACATCGACAAGAAGTCGCGCGACCAGTGGGAAATCCGTACGCACAAGCGTCTCCTCGATATCGTTGATCCGACCCCCCAGACCGTGGACGCGCTGATGAAGCTCGACCTCGCCGCTGGCGTGGATGTCGAGATCAAAGTGTAAGGGGGCAGACAACATGCGCTCTGGCGTTATCGCAAAGAAGCTGGGCATGACCCGGCTGTTTCTGGAAAACGGCACTCAGGTGCCGGTGACCGTTCTGCAACTCGACAATCTTCAGGTCGTGGCGCAGCGCACCGCTGACAAGGATGGCTACACCGCCGTTCAGCTTGGCGCGGGCTCTGCCAAGGCCAAGAACACCACTGCCGCGCAGCGTGGCCATTTCGCCAAGGCGAACGTGGCTCCGAAGCGCAAGATCGCGGAATTCCGCGTGTCGTCCGAAAACCTGATCGATGTGGGCGCGGAAATCACCGCTGACCATTATCTGGCAGGTCAGTTCGTCGACATCGCCGGCACCTCGATCGGTAAAGGCTTTGCTGGTGCGATGAAGCGTCACAACTTCGGTGGTCTGCGTGCGTCGCACGGTGTGTCGGTCTCGCACCGTTCGCACGGTTCGACCGGCCAGTGCCAGGATCCGGGCAAGGTGTTCAAGGGCAAGAAGATGGCTGGCCATCTTGGTGCCGTTCGCACCACGACCCAGAACCTGCAGGTCGTTCGCACCGATGCTGACCGTGGTCTGATCTTGGTCAAGGGCGCTGTCCCCGGTTCCAAGGGTGGCTGGGTCACCGTCAAGGACGCCGTGAAGAAAGCCGCTCCGGCTGGTCTTCCGCTGCCCGCCGCTGTTCGCTCGGCCGCTGCCGCAGCGCCTGCTGCCGCTGAAGGGGGTGAAGCATGAAACTTGATGTGATCAAGCTGGACGGCGGCAAAGCCGGTTCCGTCGATCTGGACGAAGCGCTGTTCGGGCTGGACCCGCGCGCCGACATCCTGCACCGTGTGGTCCGTTGGCAGCGCGCCCGCGCGCAGGCTGGCACCCACTCGACGCTGACCCGTGGGGAAGTGTCCTACTCGACCAAGAAGATCTATCGCCAAAAAGGCACCGGTGGCGCACGCCACGGTTCCAAGAAAGCCCCGATCTTCCGTCACGGTGGCGTTGTAAAGGGCCCGACCCCGCGGTCGCACGCCCATGATCTGCCCAAGAAGTTCCGCGCACTGGGTCTGCGCCACGCCCTTTCGGCCAAGGCCAAAGCGGGCGAGCTGGTGATCCTGGATGCGGCGACCTTGGCTGATGCCAAAACCGGCCACTTGGCCAAGATGGTGTCGGAGCTGGGCTGGAAGCGCGTTCTCGTGATTGATGGTGCAAGCGTTGACGCGAATTTCGCGCTGGCTGCTCGTAACATCGAAGGCGTCGACGTGCTGCCGACCATTGGCGCAAACGTCTATGATATCCTGAAGCGTGATACTCTCGTCATCACCAAAGCAGGTATCGAAGCTCTGGAGGCTCGTCTGAAATGAGCGCGAAACCCGAACACTACGACCTGATCAAAAAGCCGATCATCACCGAAAAGGCCACCATGGTCTCCGAAGGTGGCGCGGTGGTTTTCCAGGTCGCCATGGATGCAACCAAACCCCAGATCAAAGAAGCTGTTGAGGCAGTTTTCGGCGTCAAGGTGAAGGCGGTCAACACCACCATCACCAAGGGCAAGGCCAAGAAGTTCCGTGGCCGCGCTGGTGAGCGCAGCGACAAGAAGAAAGCCTATGTCATGCTGGAAGCTGGAAACACCATCGACGTTTCCACCGGCCTCTGATACTGGCAGCGAATCTCGCGGCCCCGGTTCATCCGGGGCCGTGGAATTTTATCGAATCGGCCTTTGATTTCGCTTCAAAGCGCCAGAACCGGGGACCTTCGGGGCCCTTAACCCGGGTCGCAAGGCCCGATAGCTAACGGAAGACAGAGAACATGGCACTCAAGTCGTATAAGCCGACGACGCCAGGCCAGCGCGGGCTGGTTCTGATCGACCGTTCGGAGCTGTGGAAAGGCCGTCCGGTCAAAGCCCTTACTGAGGGTTTGACCAAAACGGGTGGCCGGAACAACACCGGACGTATCACGATGTGGCACAAGGGCGGCGGCGCAAAGCGTCTTTACCGCGTTGTGGACTTCAAACGCACCAAATTTGACATGGCAGCCGTGGTTGAGCGGATCGAATACGATCCCAACCGCACCGCCTTTATCGCCCTTGTCCGTTACACGGACGGCGAGCTTGCCTATATCCTTGCTCCGCAGCGTTTGGCTGTTGGCGACAGCGTCATCGCTGGTGCCAAGGTTGACGTGAAGCCGGGCAACGCCATGCCTTTCTCGGGCATGCCGATCGGTGCCATCGTGCACAACGTCGAGCTGAAGCCCGGCAAGGGCGGCCAGTTGGCCCGCGCTGCTGGCACCTACGCTCAGTTCGTTGGTCGCGACGGCTCCTACGCTCAGATCCGCCTGTCGTCGGGCGAACTGCGCATGGTCCGTCAGGAATGCATGGCCACCATCGGTGCCGTGTCGAACCCCGACAACTCGAACCAGAACTTCGGTAAAGCTGGCCGTATGCGTCACAAGGGCGTGCGCCCGACCGTCCGCGGTGTTGCGATGAACCCGATCGATCACCCGCATGGTGGTGGTGAAGGCCGGACCTCGGGTGGTCGTCACCCGGTTACCCCGTGGGGTAAAGGGACCAAGGGCAACAAGACCCGTAAACCGAAGCAGTCGGACACCCTTATTGTCCGCTCGCGTCACGCCAAGAAGAAGGGGCGCTAATCCATGGCACGTTCCATTTGGAAAGGCCCGTTCGTCGATGGCTATGTCTTGAAAAAGGCAGAGAATGCGAAGGCTTCGGGCAAAAGCGAAGTGATCAAGATCTGGTCGCGTCGTTCCACCATCCTGCCGCAGTTCGTTGGCCTGACTTTCGCCGTTTACAACGGCAAAAAGCACATCCCGGTCAACGTGACGGAAGAAATGATCGGCCAGAAGTTCGGTGAATATTCGCCGACCCGGACCTACTACGGTCACGCTGCCGATAAAAAAGCCAAGAGGAAGTAAGCCATGGGTCAGGAAAAGAATCCGCGCCGCTTGGCGGACAACGAAGCACAGGCGATTGCCCGTATGCTGCGTACCTCGCCGCAGAAACTGAACCTTGTTGCGGGCCTGATCCGTGGCAAGAAGGTAGAAAAGGCGCTTGCCGATCTGACCTTCTCCAAGCGCCGCATCGCCGGTGACGTGAAGAAGTGCCTGCAGTCGGCCATCGCCAATGCGGAAAACAACCACAATCTCGACGTTGACAGCCTTGTTGTCGCCGAAGCTTGGGTCGGTAAAAACCTGGTCATGAAGCGCGGCCGTCCGCGGGCTCGTGGCCGTTTCGGCAAGATCATGAAACCGTTCAGCGAGATCACCATCAAGCTGCGTCAAGTCGGGGAGTCTGCATAATGGGTCAGAAGGTAAACCCCATCGGGATGCGTCTGCAGGTCAACCGCACCTGGGACAGCCGTTGGTTTGCTGAGTCGAAAGACTACGGCAACCTCCTGCTCGAAGACCTCAAGATGCGCGAATTCGTGCATGAAGAGTGCAAGGCCGCTGGCATCAGCCGCGTGATCATCGAACGTCCGCACAAAAAGTGCCGTGTGACCATTCACACTGCACGTCCGGGCGTGATCATCGGCAAAAAAGGCGCTGACATTGAGACCCTTCGCAAGAAGCTCAATGCCTTCACCAAGTCGGAACTGCACCTGAACATCGTCGAAGTCCGCAAGCCGGAACTGGACGCTCAGCTGGTCGCGGAATCGATCGCTCAGCAGATGGAACGTCGGGTTTCGTTCCGTCGCGCCATGAAGCGTGGCGTGCAGAACGCGATGCGCATGGGTGCCCTTGGTATCCGTGTGAACGTGGCTGGCCGTCTGGGTGGCGCGGAAATCGCACGGACCGAATGGTACCGCGAAGGCCGTGTGCCGCTGCACACGCTGCGCGCTGACATCGACTATGCGCTGTCCGAAGCCGAGACGCCCTATGGCATCATTGGTGTGAAGGTCTGGATCTTCAAAGGCGAAATCCTTGAGCATGATCCGCAGGCCCATGACCGTCGCCTTGCTGAAGCTGCTGACGGCCCCGCTCCGCGTGGTCCTCGCCGCGACCGCGAACGCGCGTAAGGAGGGAAAGTTATGCTGCAACCAAAGCGTACAAAATTCCGCAAGGCCTTTAAGGGCCGGATCCATGGCGAAGCCAAGGGCGGTTTCCTTCTGAACTTCGGTTCTTTCGCCTTGAAGGCGACCGAGCCGGAGCGTGTGTCGGCACGTCAGATCGAAGCGGCTCGCCGCGCGATCACCCGCCACATGAAGCGTCAGGGCCGTGTTTGGATCCGTATTTTCCCGGATCTGCCGGTCTCGGCCAAGCCCATCGAAGTTCGTATGGGTAAAGGTAAGGGTTCGACCGACCGTTGGGTGTCCAAGGTCAAGCCGGGCCGCATCATGTTCGAAGTGGACGGCGTCGCCGAATCCATCGCACGTGAGGCCCTGCGTCTGGGCGCGATGAAGCTGCCGGTCACCACCCGTATCGTGGCCAAGGAAGACTGGTAAGGTTTCGCGCTAGCGCGAAACCCGTGCGGTGGAGCGCGTTTTTCTAAAACGCGCGGGCCGTCACCCGGTTCAGAATAAAGAAACCCCCGGTGGAAACACCGGGGGTTTTTAATTGTGACATCACCAAACGCTTACCCCTGCGGCGTCATCGCCTTGCGGCCCTTGGCACGCTCTAGCCCCAGTTTCCGTTCGCGCCAGATAATCAGAATTCCCGCTGTGATGACGATGGCCGCGCCCAAGAGCATCGTCCAAGTCGGCACCTCGGCGAAGACGAAATACCCGATCAAAAGCGCAAACAGCATGGACGCATAGTCAAAAGGCGCCACCAGTGAGGCATCCGCCTCGCGGTAGCTTGAGGTCAAAAGAATCTGCCCCACCCCGCCCAAAAGACCCGCGCCGACCAGCGTGGCAGCTTCAATCCCGGTGGGGATGACCCAGCCGAAGGGCAGGGTCGTCAGCGACAAAAGCGTGGCGGTCAGCGAGAACCAGAACACGATGGCGGAGGTGTTTTCAGTCATCACCAGCTTGCGCACAAAAACCTGTGCAAGGGCGGCAAAGACTGCGCCGCCCAAGACCAGCATCGCGCCAAAGGCCTCACGGTGGCCGCTGGCCTCGCCGGACAGGATAGTCAGGCGCGGTGAGAGCACGATAAGAACCCCCGTCAGCCCGAGCGCCACCATGGCCAGCCGGAAAGCGCGTACATTCTCGCCCAAAAACATCGCGGCAAAGACCACCACCAACAGGGGGGCCGCATAGCCAATCGCGGTGACTTCGGGCAGCGGCAGATAGGCCAAACCCGCAAAGCCCATCCCCATCGCCAAGGTGCCCATCAGCCCGCGCCAGATATGCCCAATCGGGTTCTTCGCCCGAAACCCGGTGGTCAGCTCGTGCCGCCATGCCAGCCAGACCACGATCACCGGAATGGCAAAGGCCGAACGGAAAAACACCGTCTGACCGGCTGGCACATGCTGGGCCGTGGTCTTGATCATCGCGGACATCACGATGAACACCAGAACCGAGCCGAGTTTCAGGGCAATGCCGCGCAAGGGTCGCATCGGGGCCTCCTTGGCCTTGGTGTTCCACCCTTCGACGGCGGCTGCAAGGGCTTGCGGCAAGCGCGGCCTTGCTGTTCCTTACGTCAAAGGAGATTTCACCATGCCATTCCCCCCGCCCAAAGCCAGCCTTGCCGACCGGATCGATCAGGGGCGCGGGGTGGTGCCTGCCGATCTGGTGCTGAAGGGGGGCTGGGTGTTTGACCTTGTCACCGGGGACTTGGTGGAAACCGATGTCGCCATCTGTGGTGATACGATCGTGGGGGTCTTTGGACACTATTCCGGACGGCGCGAGGTGGATGTCTCGGGCAAGGTGCTGGTGCCGGGGTTCATCGACACGCATCTGCACATCGAAAGCTCATTGGTGACGCCCTTTGAGTTTGATCGCTGCGTCGCCCCGCGCGGGGTGACGACGGCGATCTGTGACCCGCATGAGATTGCAAATGTCTGCGGGTTGGAGGGGATCCGCTATTTCCTTGAGGCTTCAGCCCTGACGTTGATGGATATTCGGGTGCAGCTGTCATCCTGTGTGCCTTCGACCCATATGGAGACCACAGGTGCCCGGTTGATGGCCGCCGATCTGGTGCCTTTGATGGATCATCCTCGCGTGATCGGGCTGGCCGAGTTCATGAATTACCCCGGTGTTTTGCACAAAGACCCGGGCTGCATGGAGAAGCTGGAGGCCTTCCGCGGTCGCCACATTGACGGGCACGCGCCGCTTTTGCGCGGCAATGACCTGAACGGCTATATCGCCGCCGGCATCCGCACTGAACATGAGGCGACCACCTATGACGAGGGGTTGGAAAAGCTGCGCAAGGGGATGCGGGTGTTGATCCGCGAAGGGTCGGTGTCGAAAGACCTGCATGCTCTGGTGGGGCTGTTGACCGAGCGACACTCACCCTACCTGTGCCTCTGCACCGATGACCGCAACCCCTTGGACATCGCCGAACATGGGCATCTGGATTGGATCATCCGCACCGCCATTTCGCTGGGGGCCGATCCTTTGGCCGTTTACCGCGCCGCGAGCTTGTCTGCGGCCGAGGCGTTCGGGCTAAAGGATCGCGGGCTGATCGCGCCGGGCAAACGGGCGGATATTGCGGTGATCGACAGCCTGACAGGCTGCCATGTGGCAGCGGTCTACGCGGGCGGGATAGAGGTGACCGATGCCGCCTTTGCCGCGCGCCAAACCATCCCCCCGGTGGCCCGCCATTCGGTGAAGGCCCCACGGGTCGAAGCACACCATTTCCGCGCCAGCGGCAACAAGGTGGAAACCCCGGTGATCGGTATCCTGCCGGGCAAGATCATCACCCCGCACCTGACCTTTGATATTGCGCCTCAGGATGGCGACAAGCGCCCCGACCTGTCGCGCGATCTGATCCGGATCGCGGTGATTGAGCGGCACGGGGTGAACGGCAACAAGGCCACAGGCTTTGTGCAGGGCTTTGGCTTGCAGCGCGGCGCGATTGCCTCGACCGTCTGCCATGACCATCACAACATTGCCGTGGTGGGGGTGGATTATGACGATATGGCGCTTGCCGCCAATCGCTTGGGCGAGATTGAGGGCGGTTTCGTGGTCGTGGAAGGCGGTCGCGTGCTGGCTGAACTCTCCCTGCCTGTCGCGGGGTTGATGAGCCTTGAGCCGTTTGAGGATGTGCATCAAAACCTGATCGCGCTTCGCGCCTCGGCGAAATCGCTGGGGGTGGTCTTGGAAGAACCCTTCCTGCAACTGGCGTTCTTGGCGCTGCCGGTGATCCCGCATCTGAAAATCACCGATCACGGCATGGTGGATGTGGATCGCTTCGAAGTGATCCCTTAAGGTCGGCTTGGCCGGATCATCAACACGCCAAGCCCCCCAGCGCTGATCAGCACCATTCCAGCCAATGTCCAAAGGTCCGGCACTTCGCCGAAGAACACATAGCCCCAGAACACGACGAAAATCATATAGCTGTAGTCAAAGGTCGCAATCACCTCGGGGCGGGGGGATTGGTAGGCGCGGGCCAGACCGATGGCGATGCCGATGATCAGCACGCAGAGCACAAGGATCATGCCCCAATCGCTGCGCGCCATGCTGTGCCACGGGCCAAAGATGAAGCCCGCCCATTCGGGTGTCACGATCAACCCCCGAACCGCGCCAATCGCCAGACCGAAGGCCAGACAGGCGATGTTCAGCCACAGCGCCAAGATCAGCGCCGGGGTCTCTGCACATTTCGCCCGCGTCAGGATGGCGGCGATGGCATAGAAAAGTGCTGCCGCGATGGGCATCAGGATCAGGGGCGTGAAGGCCGCCGCAAAGGGCCGGACGATCAGCAAAAGCCCGGCAAAGCCGACGGCGATGGCCAACCAATGCCGCAGAGTTATGCGGTTGCCCAGCACCAGTGCCGACAGACCGACAATGAAGAACGGTGCCGTGTAAAAGGCCGCGCCCGCCAAGGCCATGTCCATCAGCGGCAAGACGGCGTAAAGACAGAGGTATTGCACCACCAATGCCGCGCTGCGCGCGATGATCCAACCCGTGCCGGGTGGCAAGACCCGGCCCTTGGTGGCGACCAGAAGGATCGGCACAACGATGGCCGACCGCAGGATCCAGATTTGCCACAGCGTCATGCCCGAACTGGACAGCTTGATGATCGCGTCGGTCAGCGCCATGGCAAAGACCGTGGCGAGAATGGCCACAACCCCTTGGGGCAGGCCAAAGCGCGGGCTGTCGGTGGGTTGGATCGTCACGCTTTAAGCCAGCGTCTTGATCATCAAGATCCACTCGGACGCATCCACCTGCCAATCCCCCTTCACCACCGGGCGGCGTGCGATTTCGACATAGCCTTTGGCCGCGTAAAGCCGCTGCGCGTCATGGTGGGTGTCGGCGGTGATCAGGCTGATGGTCTTGCGACCATCTGCGCGGGTGATCGCCTCTGCCTCGGCCAAAAGCGCGCTGCCGCAGCCCTTGCCGCGAAAGCTGTCATAGGTGGCAAGGACGTTGAGATACCACGAACCGGGGGCGAGGGCCTCCAACTCCAGCAGAGGCACAAAGACCGGGGGCGTGTCAGGGGCAATAGGGCTGGGGTCATCCTCGGCAGGATAACCCAGAAGGCAGGCGGCGACGGTCCCATCCACCTCGGCTAGCCAAGCGCTGTTGAAGGAAAAGCTGCCCGTCTCGCGCGCCGCGCGCTCCATGCCATAGGCGATGGGGTCGCCCTCAGGCCCCACCGATTTGCGCCAAAAGTGCATCGGCAAATCGTCGGCCGCCATGTTGATGAACCGCACCAGATGCGCTGCGTCTTTGGCCTGTGCCTTGCGGATCAGCATGGTCTTCCCCCTTTGCCCTTGGCGTGACAGAAACCAAAATCTCAGCCCGCTTGCAACCACTGGCGCTGCCGCCTACCACTGGGGCCGAACCAAACCTGATGAGGACCGACATGACCGACATGGTTTTCCGCTTTCCCGCCCCCGGCCCCGAGCCCATGACCACCGACCTTGACGGCTGGACCAAGACCGTGGGCACCCCCACGATGAAAACTTGGGTGCAGCACACCTCGATCGACGGCTCTGTGATCAGCGGCACATGGGAGGCGACGCTGGGCACATGGCATGCGGTCTACAAGTTCTATGAATTCGTGCACCTGATCGAAGGCCAAATCACCATCACCCCCGATGGCGGCGCACCCGTGACCCTGCGCCCCGGAGATGGCTTTGTGGTCGAGCCGGGGTTCAAGGGAACTTGGACGATTGAAAAGCCGGTGAAAAAACACTTCTGCATCAAGCTGAAGTAAGGCCGTAGCGGGTTGGCGGGGGCACGGCTTTGGCATAGCCCCCGCGTCCGATGGCGAAAACCGCCTAAGTCGTGGCGAAAATGGCGCGTGCTTTCGCGGGGGTTCGGCCTAGGTTCCTTCCAAAGCAGGAGGGCCGTTCATGCGCTATTCGGGGTTTCGCGTCATTGCCGAGGCATTGACCGGGCATAAGGGATGGAAGCCTGTCTGGCGCGACCCGGCCCCGCAGGCCGAGTATGATTACATCATCGTCGGCGGCGGCGGGCATGGCTTGGCCACGGCCTACTATCTGGCCAAGGAATTCAAGCAGGCCCGCATCGCGGTTCTGGAAAAGGGCTATCTCGGCGGCGGCAACGTGGGCCGCAACACCACGATCATCCGCTCAAACTACCTGCTGGACGGCAACGAACCCTTCTACGAATTCTCGCTCAAACTCTGGGAAGGGTTGGAGCAGGACTTCAACTATAACGCCATGGTCAGCCAGCGCGGGATTATCAACCTGATCCATACCGACGCGCAGCGCGACGCTTTTACCCGGCGCGGCAATGGCATGATCCTGAACGGCGCGGATGCCGAGCTTTTGAACCGCGATCAGGTGCGGGCGATGTATCCCTTCCTGAATTTCGACAACGCGCGCTTCCCGATCAAAGGGGCCTTGATGCAGCGCCGTGGCGGTACGGTGCGCCATGACGCGGTGGCTTGGGGTTATGCGCGCGGCGCGGATATGCGCGGGGTGGACCTGATCCAGAACTGCGAAGTCACCGGCATGCGGATTGAAAACGGCCGCATCCGGGGCGTGGAAACCTCGCGTGGGTTCATTGGCGCGAAGAAGGTGGGCGTCGCCGTGGCCGGATCCTCGTCGAAGGTGATGGCGCATGCGGGCATGCGCCTGCCCATTGAAAGCCATGTCTTGCAGGCCTTTGTCTCCGAGGGGCTGAAACCCTTTATCGATGGCGTGATGACCTTTGGCGCAGGGCATTTCTATGTGTCGCAGTCCGACAAGGGCGGCTTGGTCTTTGGTGGCGACATCGACGGCTACAACTCCTACGCCCAACGCGGCAACCTGCCGGTCATCGAGGACGTGGCCGAAGGCGGCATGGCGTTGATGCCCGCGATTGGCCGGGCGCGTCTCCTCCGCACGTGGGGCGGGATCATGGACATGTCGATGGACGGCTCACCCATCATCGACAAGACCCATGTCGAAGGGCTCTATTTCAACGGCGGCTGGTGCTATGGCGGGTTCAAGGCGACCCCGGCCTCGGGCTGGTGCTTTGCCCATCTGCTGGCCAAGGACGAGCCGCACAAGACCGCCACGGCCTACCGGTTTGATCGCTTCCTCAAGGGGTTGATGATTGACGAAAAGGGCCAAGGCGCCCAGCCGAACCTGCATTGAGGACCTAAGATGATTATCAATCACCCCATCCTTGGCCCCCGCGATGCGCAGGAATTCGTCTATCTGGGCGATGCCAATCTTATCAATCGCCCCGACGGCATGACCGCCGGGATCGAGGTGTTTCACGACTACCTCTACAACCGCGACAACCCGGCGGGGGAACACCGCGAGCTTTGGTATCATGAGCAGGGCGATCGGTCCTGGCTGGTCGTCACGCGCAACACCGTGACCCATGGAATCACCAAGGTGGAACTGGCCCGCGATGTGGCCAAAGCGCAGGGGCGCAGCAAATGAGCCAGTCCAATCGTATTTCGGGCGGCCAGATCGACCGCAGCAAAACCTTCCGCTTCACCTTTGACGGGCACAGCTATGTCGGCCACCAAGGCGACACGCTTGCCTCGGCGCTGCTCGCCAATGGCGTGCGGCTGATGGGGCGCAGCTTTAAGTATCACCGCCCGCGCGGGCCTTTGTCGGCAGGGTCGGAAGAGCCAAACGCGCTGGTGCATCTGCGCTCGGGCGCGCGGCAGGAACCGAACACGCGGGCGACGGTGGCCGAACTCTTCGATGGGCTGGAGGCGACAAGCCAGAACGCTTGGCCCAGCCTCAAGCTTGACGCGATGGCAATCAACGACAAGCTGAACAGCTTTTTTGCGGCAGGGTTCTACTACAAAACCTTCATGTGGCCGGCGGCGTTTTGGGAAAAGGTCTATGAGCCGATCATCCGCCGCGCGGCGGGCTTGGGCGCGCTGACCAAGGACGAAGACCCCGATGAATATGACAAGGGCTTTGTACATTGCGATGTGCTGATCATCGGGGCCGGGCCTTCCGGGTTGATGGCGGCGCTGACGGCGGGGCGTGCAGGTGCGCGGGTGGCTCTGGCGGATGAAGATTTCCGCATGGGTGGCCGCCTGAATGCCGAGACCTTTGAGGTTGGGGGCAAGCCGGGCGCTGATTGGGCCGCCGGCGTGGTGGCAGAACTGGCCGCGATGCCAAATGTGCGCCTGATGAACCGCACCACGATTGTCGGTGCCTTCGACCACGGCATCTATTCGGCGGTAGAGCGGGTGTCGGATCACCTCGCAGTGCCGATGGCAGGCAAGCCGCGCCAGACCCTGTGGCGCATCTACGCCAAGCGCGCGATTTTGGCGGGCGGCGCGACCGAGCGCCCGATTGCGTTCGAGAACAACGACCGGCCCGGTATCATGCTGGCAGGTGCCTTGCGCGCCTATGCCAACCGCTGGGGCGTGGCGGCGGGCGACCGCGTGGCGGTGTTCACCAACAACGATGACGGGCTTCGCACCGCACGCGACTTGCAGGCCAAGGGCCTGGATGTGGCCGCCGTGATCGACAGCCGCGAAGGCGGCGACCTGTTGCCCGGTCTTCGGCATCTGCAAGGCGCGCAGGTCGTTGATTCATCGGGCGGGCTCGGGCTGAAGTCCGTGACGGTGCGGCTGGCCAATGGTAAGACCGAGACCATCGCCTGCACCGCCTTGGGCGTGTCGGGCGGCTGGAACCCCAACGTCAACATCACCTCGCACCACCGCTCGCGCCCCGAATGGCGTGACGACATCGCGGCCTTTGTGCCGGGCACGGGTGGCCCTGCCGGGTTGACGGCGGCGGGCGCGGCAAATGGCGCGCTCTCGACCCATGGCGCTTTGGCGACCGGTCAGGCGCAGGCGATTGCGGTGTTGGCGGAATTGGGGATGGCAGCCAAGGCAGCCGACCTGCCGCAGGCCGAGGACGCACCGATTGCGATCAGCCCCCTGTGGTATGTGCATGAAGGCAAAGGCCGGGCGTGGATCGACCAGCAGAACGATGTGACGGTCAAGGACGTGAAGCTGGCCCATAAGGAAAACTTCACCGCCGTCGAGCATCTGAAACGCTATACCACGCTGGGCATGGCGACCGATCAGGGCAAGACCGGCAATGTGTTGGGCATCGCCGTGATGGCCGAACTGACCGGCCAGTCGATCCCGGCCACAGGCACCACCATCTACCGCCCGCCCTATACGCCCGTCGCGATGGGGACGCTGGCGGGGCGGTCGCGCGGCAAGGAATTCAAACCCTTCCGCCTGACCCCGTCGCACAAATGGGCCTCGGAACAGGGCGCGATCTTTGTCGAGGTTGGCAACTGGCTGCGGACGCAATGGGTGCCGAAAGCGGGCGAGACGACATGGCGCGAAAGCGTTGACCGCGAGGTTCTGGCGTCCCGGCGCTCGGTCGGGATCTGCGATGTGACCACGCTGGGCAAGATCGACATTCAGGGCACCGATGCCGGGGCCTTCTTGGATAAGGTCTATGCCAACACCTTCAGCACCCTGGCCGTGGGCAAGTGCCGTTATGGTCTGATGCTGCGCGAAGACGGCATGGTGTTTGACGATGGCACCACGGCGCGGATGGGCGAGCATGAGTTCGTGATGACCACCACCACGGCGAACGCAGTGACGGTGTTCCGCCATCTGGAATACTGCCGCCAAGTGCTGTGGCCGGATATGGACGTGCAGATCATCTCGACCACCGAGGCTTGGGCGCAGTTCTCGGTCGCCGGTCCCAATGCGCGGAACCTGCTGCAAAAGATCGTCGATCAGGACATTTCTGACGCCGCCTTCCCCTATATGGGCGCGGGCAATATCACGCTTGGCGGGCTGCGGGGCCGTCTCTTCCGCATCTCCTTCTCGGGGGAACTCGCCTATGAAATCGCCGTTCCAACCCGCTATGGCGATGCGCTGGTCCGTAAGCTGATGGAAGCCGGTGCCGAGTTTGATGCCATTGTCTATGGCACCGAAGCCTTGGGCGTCATGCGGATTGAAAAGGGCCATGTGGCGGGGGGCGAGTTGAACGGCCAGTCCACGGCGCTGAACATGGGCTTGGGCAAGATGGTGTCGAAGAAGAAAGACAGCATCGGCATGGTGCTGAGCCAGCGCGAGGGGATGAACCAGCCGGGCGGCTATCGTCTGGTCGGCGTCAAACCCGTGGACCCCAAGGCCAGCATTTCGGCGGGCAGCCATTTCATGGAAATCGGCGCGCCGGTGGAACTGGCGTCCGATGGCGGCTGGCTGACCTCCAAGGTCTATAGCCCGAATCTGGGCTGTGACATTGCGCTGGGCTATCTCAAGGCGGGCGATCAGAAGATTGGCCGCAAGATGCGCGCGGTGAACTTCCTGACCAAGACCGACACCGAGGTTGAGATCGTCAGCCCGCATTTCTTTGATCCTGAGGGGGAGCGTCTTCGTGGCTAATGCATGGAAAAGCCTGACCGCCTTGGGGCATGATGCGGCAGAGGTGGTGGCCATTGGCTCCTACCGGATCACCGAGCGGTTTGATGTGGCCTTGGCCTCGGTCGCGGTGCGGCGGGGGCAGGACAAGGCCTTTGCGGCGGCGGCCAAGAAGGCAGGCGTGCCTTTGCCGGGCGCCTCATCGTATGAGGCGGGCAAGGCGTTCAGCGCGTTTTGGGTGACGCCGGAGATGTGGTTCGTGGAGGCCGATTTTGCGGCCCATGAGGACATCGTCGCGCATCTGAAGCCCGCCTTTGGCGAGACAGCGTCGATCACCGAACAGACCGATGCCTGGGTGCGGTTTGATGTGGCAGGCGCCGGGCTGGTGGCGCTGTTTGAGCGGCTGTCAAACCTTGATCTGGCGACGCTGCCCGATGGCTTTGCCAGCCGCACGGTGATGGAGCATCTGGGCGTTTACCTCATCAAGCGCTCCGCCAACGAGGTTGTGCTGTATGGCCCGCGCTCCTCGGCCCAAGGATTGTTGCATGCGCTGGAGATCACCGCGAAATCGGTGATCTGACAGCCACCCAGCCCCTCCCCACCAACGGGGAGGGCAGGGGCGGATGCCTGAACATAAGGTCATGCACCCTACGTCGCAGGGGCCGGGCTTGATGAATACGATGTTTCCTTATAGGAAAATTACCCGTATGATTTGAGCCATAAGGTGAATGAGGCCCCGCGATGGACGACCTGCACGATTCTGCCGCCTTGCCGCGCACAAAACCGGCGTTTGACCAAGACCCGCACCGCGTGCGCGAGATCACCGAGCGCAATCTAGAGGCCGCGATTGGCCGCGAGGTGCGGAACTTTCGCCGCCAGCAAGGCATGACGGTGGCGGATCTGGCGGCGGTGACTGGTCTGTCGATCGGGATGCTGTCCAAGATCGAAAACGGCAACACCTCGCCCAGCCTGACCACGTTGCAGGTGCTGTCCCACGCCTTTTCCGTGCCTGTGACCGCGTTCTTCCGCAGCTATGAGGAACGGCGCGAGGCGCAGCATGTGAAGGCAGGCGCGCATCTCGAGATCGAGCGGCGCGGCACGCGGGCTGGGCACCAGTATAACCTCTTGGGTCATATCGGCTCGAACTCCTCGGGCGTGGTGGTGGAGCCCTATCTCATCACCCTGACCACCGAGAGCGACACCTTCCCGGCCTTTCAGCATGAGGGGTTGGAGCTATTGTACATGCTCGAGGGCGAGGTGGATTATCGCCACGGCGACCAAGTCTATGCGCTGAAGCCGGGTGACACGCTGTTTTTCGACGCCGATGCGCCGCATGGACCGGAAGTGTTGGTCAAACTGCCCGCGCGGTATTTGTCGGTGATTTCTTACCCGCAAGGGTGAGGCGGATCAGAAAACAGTCCAGTGGACTCGTCGTCGGGAAAACGCTGCACTGCAGCCTTTTCTGACCCTCCTCCATCCCGGCGAACGCCAGAACACACTTGCGAGGACCGGGCGTGCTCTTCGTCGCACCTTCGTGCGCTCATAGCAGCGCAACGCTCCGAGGAGGGTCGCAGACCCCGAAGAGGGCTACTTCGTGTCCCGCTCCCAAATCGCCCGGCGCAGGCGAGCGGTGCGGTAGGCGTCCATCATCGCCATCGCCCAGACAAACAGCGCCCCGGCGGTCTTGCCGACAAATGACACGTCAGGGGCGGCGGTCTTCAGGGTGAAGGCCCCTAAAAGCACCGCGAAGAAGACAAAGATCAGCCCCCGCATCGGTTGGCGGTTCATCACCTGTCCCATGCCCGGCAGCACGGTGGCGACGGCCAGCACAAGATGGGGGTGGGGCGGGGCTTTGGGGGCGGTCATTCACGGGCCTCGTTCAAAGTGTGGCGCAGCGCAAGCAGTGTCGAGATCAGGGGCGTCAGACGTTCAGCGGGCAGGGGGAATGTGCCCACCTCGGCATCGCGGAAAATCAGGAAGCGGCCGCGTTCGGCCTCATCCGCAAGGATCACAAGGCGCAGGCCCTTGGGCGAGATCACCAGCTCCTTGACCTTGGGATCGGCAAAGACGGCCAAATGCGGCACGATCAGCTCAAGCGGGGGCACGCCGGTCGCGTCGTCGCTGCGAAGGCCGGTGCCCTCGGGCAAGCTCGACGGGCAGGGCAGCGATTGCGGCAGATTGGCGAAATGGGAAAACGGCTCATTCCCGGCGGGGCGGGCAATGATGTCAAGCGTGGCCTTGACCGGCATCGGGGCGGGCAGGGTCAGCATCACCCAAAGGGCGGGCAGCTTGCGAAAGGTTAGGCTGTCGGGGATGGCCTGCAGATCAAAGGCCGTCCCGTCAAAATGCGCCGTCATCCGTGCGAACCCGGTGGGTTCCACGCGGGTCGTGACTTTGGTGAACAGCGGTTCCACAGCACGGAAATAGCTGGCGCGTCCGGTCTTGCGGGCTTTGTGGGCCTGAACCGTGGTCCAAGCGAGCCAAAGCGCGGTGGCGCCAAGGGCTGCGGCAAGAAGGGTGAGAGAGGTCATCGGGGGCTTTCAAGGTGCTGGCCCGCCACAGAATGGCGGGCCAGCGAATGTGATGCAAGATCAGTAGCCCTTGGGTTTCGGCCAAGGCATGGTGAACTGAGCGCCACGGTTCACAAAGCGGTAGCGCCAGAAGTGGAACCACAGCGACACCACGATGTAGAACCCGATCATCGCGACAAGCTGGGTGCCATAGCCAAGGAACACCGCAAAGAAGGTGATCGCGCAGAGGCTCAGCAGCACAATCGCCGGGATCGGGTGGAACGGATGTTCATAGCCGCGCTTGATGGTGCCCATGGGCCACTTCTTGCGGAACATCAGGATGTTCAGCGGCATGAAGGTATAGCCCAAAAGCCCCGACAAGATCGAGAAGGTGATCACCTGATCCAAAGGCGCGCCCAAGGCGAAGATCAGCGCGATCGGCACCAAGAACACGATCGAGCGGTAGGGCGTGCGGTATTGCGGATGCACGGCCCCGAACCAAGCGGGCAGATACTTGTCACGACCCAGCGCGAACCACGCGCGGGAGGCATCGTTGATGCAGCCGTTGGCGCTGGCGAGGGTGGCAAACAGCGTCCCGATGCCCAAGAGCCAGATTAGCGCATTCGACCCCGACAGGCGCGCGGTGTCGAACAGAGGCGCGACCGAGCCGTTCACGCCATCACCCAGAAACTCCCAAGGCAGCACGCCCGAGCAGATGTACCAGGTCAGAGTTGCTGCGATGAGGAGGGTCATGATGCCTGCCAGCGTGCCAAAAGGCAGCGCGCGGGCGGGCGAGCGGACTTCTTCGGCAGCCTGAGTGGTGCCTTCGATGCCCAGATAGAACCACAGGCCAAAGTGCATGGCCGCAACCACGCCGATCCAGCCGTAGGGCATCTCATGCCCTTCGAACAGCGCCGCATGCTGCATGATGCCGCCACCGAGGATACCGCTGGTCGACAGGAACAGCACGATGATGGCGGAAAACGCGATGGCGGTGATGACGAGGTTGAAGGTCAGCGTTGCCAGCACGCCGCGGTAGTTCAGCCAGGCCAGGAACATGATCACAAGGATGATGAACGGGCGCTGATCCAGCTCGCCGGTAAAGCCAGTCATCGTGGCGACGACCGAAATCAGATAGCCGGCAGTAATCGCATTCGCCGCCTCGAGCATCGTATAGGCGAACACAAGGTAAAGCCCGACGTTGAACGCCATCAGCGGGCCGACGATATGCTTGGCTTGGGTGTATTGGCCCCCAGCAGCGGCGACGGTCGATGTCACTTCGGAATCGATCATCGCAACGCAGGAGTACAGGATGCCCGCAAACCAGCAGGCCATAAGCGCGGCATAGGCGCCGCCTTTGCCGACGGCAAAGTTCCAGCCCATGTATTCGCCGACGAGAACGATGCCGACGCCGAGTGCCCACACGTGGGCCGGGCCAAGAACGCGCAGAAGGCCAACCTTGGTGCCATGCGGCCCCATGCCATCGCGCTCAGAAGATGTGATGTCAGTTTGTGCCATGATGCCCTCAGCCCTTGTGGGATTCTTCGGTCATGGCCTCAAGCTCGCCTTCGCGCGAGGAGGTCAGGACATCTTCGGAATAGGTGCTGTCGGTCTTGAACCAGTCCATCACCATGAGAAGGCCGAACAAGGCCGAAAGGCCCCAGGCCGCGTATTCGATATAGTTCCAGGTTTCCATCGCAGCCCCCTATTTCTCGCCAAATTTCTCGGAGATGACCTCGCGGTACTCCGCTTCGGAAAACTTCAGCATCAGGGCGTAATAGGCGACGATCACCAAGATCATGACGATCAGCGCCCCACCGGTGAAGCTGTAGTCAAAGCGCGCAAGGATCAGGTCATGCGCGCTTTCGGGGGTATAGCCGAGGGCCTCGTATTGTGCGGCTTGGGCGGCGTTCTGGCCAAGGGCTTCCCATGTGGGGTTTTCCACCGGGGTGGCGACGGATTTTGCCGCGCCCGCCATGCCCAGCCACAAGGGCACAAAAAGCGCGCCCACGGTCAGCGCGACCAGCACGATCACGTCGATCATCTGGCTGATCTTGCTTTGGATTGGCGGTGTGTAATGTGCCATTTTCAGCGCCCCTTTGCTTCGTCAAGGAACTTGATATCGAGGCCGTACATAAAGTCGCGGTCCTCACGATAGTGGCGCAGCATGGCCAGAATGGCGGCCGTGTTGAACAGAAGAATCACCGCCCCGGCACAAAGCAGCACGGTGCGGGCGGCGCCCGAAGGGGCGAGGCCCCAAGTGGCAAGTGCAACAAAGATCACTGAGAACCACAGTCCGATCACAAACGCCCATGCCACAGTGACATCGCGTTTGTGCATCGCCTCAATCCGTTGATTTAGGTCTGACACGCTTCCCTCCCTTAGGCCCTTTTGCATTGCCGAATTTGGCTGGGCCCCGACACCGTTTCGCTGTCCGGCAAATTTGTTTTCTGAAGGGAAAGCCGCGTGTGACAATCTGTCAAGCAAAACCTGCCCAAACTTTAGGCGATCTGAATAATTTTTCCCGACAAGGAAAAAAAGTTTCTTCACAGTTGATAGGTGGAATCTTCGGTGCTAGCGTCATCGTCAAGCAAATCAAAAAGGAGGCGAATCCATGTGCGGAATCGTTGGGTTGTTCTTAAAGGACCCAAAGCTTGAGCCCCAGTTGGGGGCCATGCTGACAGACATGCTCATCACCATGACCGACCGCGGGCCGGACTCTGCCGGCATCGCGATTTACTCCTCGGCGGGTAAGGGGTTGGGTAAGCTGACCGTGCAGTCGGCGCATCCTGAAAAGGATTTCAAGGATCTCGACGGCGATCTGAAAGAGGCCATTGGCGCGCCGGTGGCGATGCTGGTGAAATCGACCCACGCTGTTCTGGAGATTCCGCTGGGCCAGCTTGAGGCGGCACGGTCTGCCGTCGCGCATCTGCGGCCGGGGATCAAGGTGATGTCCTCAGGCGAGAATATCGAGATTTTCAAAGAGGTTGGCCTGCCCAAGGATGTGGCATCTCGCTTTGAAGTCGCCAAGATGGGCGGCACCCATGGCATCGGGCACACCCGCATGGCGACCGAATCGGCCGTGACCACGATGGGCGCGCACCCGTTCTCGACCGGGTCGGACCAGTGCCTTGTGCACAACGGCAGCCTGTCGAACCACAACGGCGTGCGGCGCGAGCTGAAGCGTCTGGGCATGACGTTTGAAACCGAAAACGACACCGAGGTCGGCGCGGCCTTCATCAGCCACAAGCTGCAAAGCGGCGAGACGCTGGGCAATGCACTTGAGGCGACTCTGACCGATCTGGACGGGTTCTTCACCTTTGTCGTTGGCACCCACAACGGCTTTGGCGTGGTGCGCGATCCCATCGCCTGCAAACCCGCCGTTATGGCCGAAACCGATCAATACGTTGCCTTCGGCAGCGAATACCGCGCGCTGGTCAACCTGCCGGGCATCGAAGACGCCCGCGTTTGGGAGCCCGAGCCCGCCACTGTTTACTTTTGGGAGCGTTGAGAGAATGCAGACTTTCGATCTTGGTAAAGAGGGCCTGCGCGCGCTGAACTCGTCCCTGCACGCGCTGAAAGGCCAGACCAACATGACCTCGTGGGAGGTGATCAACCCCAAGGGCGCGCATGCGATCGCCGCCGGGGTTGATGCGCCGGTGGACATCACCGTGCGCGGCTCCACGGGCTATTACTGCGCGGGCATGAACAAGCAGGCCACGATCCGCATCAAGGGATCGGCCGGGCCGGGTGTTGCGGAAAACATGATGTCGGGCACCGTCATCATTGACGGCAATGCCAGCCAGTATGCCGGGGCCACCGGTCGCGGTGGGCTTTTGGTCGTCAAAGGCAATGCCTCGTCGCGCTGTGGTGTGTCGATGAAGGGCATCGACATCGTCGTGCACGGCTCTATCGGCCACATGTCTGCCTTCATGGCGCAATCGGGCAACCTTGTTGTCTTGGGCGACGCTGGCGAAGCACTGGGCGACAGCCTTTACGAGGCGCGTCTCTTTGTGCGCGGCTCGGTCAAATCGCTGGGCGCGGATTGCATCGAAAAAGAGATGCGTCCCGAACATATCGCCCTTCTGGCCGACCTTCTGAAGCGTGGCGAAGCCGATGGCAAAGCCAAGCCCGAAGAGTTCAAGCGCTATGGCTCTGCCCGCAAACTTTATAACTTCAACATCGACAATGCGTCGGCCTACTGAGGCGAGAGAATGACCGAATTCCCCAAAACACCGCCCCGTTTCTCGGCCACCTTCACCCCGGCGATCAACGCGGAAATCCGCCGGGCTGCGGCCTCGGGCATCTATGACATTCGTGGCGGCGGCACCAAGCGCCACCTGCCGCACTTCGATGACCTGCTGTTCCTTGGCGCGTCGATCTCGCGCTATCCGTTGGAAGGCTACCGCGAGAAATGCGCAACCGACGTCTGGTTGGGCACCCGCTTTGCGAAAAAGCCGATCCATCTGGACATTCCGATCACCATCGCGGGCATGAGCTTTGGCGCCCTGTCGGGCCCGGCGAAAGAAGCGCTGGGCCGTGGGGCCACGGCGGCTGGCACTTCGACCACCACCGGTGACGGCGGCATGACCGAAGAAGAGCGCGGCCATTCCAAAACGCTGGTCTATCAATACCTTCCCAGCCGTTACGGCATGAACCCCGACGACCTGCGCCGTGCAGACGCCATCGAAGTGGTTGTGGGCCAAGGCGCCAAGCCCGGCGGCGGCGGCATGCTGCTTGGTCAGAAAATCTCGGACCGGGTTGCCAATATGCGCAACCTGCCCAAGGGGATTGACCAGCGTTCGGCCTGCCGTCACCCTGACTGGACTGGCCCGGATGATCTGGAAATCAAGATCATGGAAATCCGCGAGATCACCGATTGGGAAAAGCCGATCTACGTCAAAGTAGGTGGCGCGCGTCCCTATTACGACACTGCACTGGCTGTGAAGGCCGGCGCGGATGTGGTAGTTTTGGACGGCATGCAGGGCGGTACCGCCGCCACGCAGGATGTGTTCATTGAACACGTCGGCATGCCCATTCTGGCCTGTATCCCGCAAGCGGTGAAGGCGCTGCAAGACCTTGGTATGCACCGCAAGGTGCAGCTGATCGTCTCGGGCGGTATCCGCACCGGGGCCGATGTGGCCAAGGCCATGGCACTGGGCGCAGATGCGGTTGCCATCGGCACTGCTGCGCTGATCGCGCTGGGCGACAACGATCCGAAGTGGGAAGACGAATACCAAAAGCTCGGCACCACAGCGGACGCCTATGACGACTGGCACGAAGGCCGCGACCCGGCGGGCATCACCACCCAAGACCCCGAACTGTCCAAGCGGTTCGATCCGGTTCTGGGCGGGCGTCGCCTGAAGAACTACCTCAAGGTGATGACGCTGGAAGCGCAGACCATCGCGCGGGCCTGCGGCAAGAACCACCTGCACAATCTGGAACCGGAAGACCTGTGCTCGCTGACCATCGAGGCGGCGGCCATGGCGGGTGTCCCGCTGGCAGGCACCAACTGGATCCCTGGGCGGAATGGCGGCTTCTAAGCCGCCCCCCCTTAACAAAACATAAAGACGACAGGGAGTTTTAACATGGCGAAAGACCTTGCCAAATGGGCCAAGGATAAAGGCGTCAAGTATTTCATGGTGTCCTATACCGATCTGTTCGGTGGTCAGCGTGCGAAACTGGTGCCGGCTCAGGCGATCAATGACATGGCGGTGGACGGGGCTGGCTTTGCCGGTTTTGCAACCTGGCTGGATCTGACCCCGGCGCATCCTGACATGATGGCGGTGCCCGATCCTGAATCGGCCATCCAACTGCCGTGGAAGCGCGAAGTTGCATGGCTGGCTTCCAACTGCGTGATGGAAGAAAAGCCCTTGGCACAGGCCCCGCGCAACGTGTTGCGCCGCCTGATCGATGAGGCGGCCAAGGACGGTCTGCGGGTGAAAACCGGGGTGGAGCCCGAGTTCTTCCTCTTGACCCCCGAAGGCGACAAGGTCGCTGACCCCTACGACAACGCTGAAAAGCCCTGCTACGATCAGCAAGCCATGATGCGTCAGTATGACTGCATCGCCGAGGTCTGCGATTACATGCTGGAACTGGGCTGGGAGGCCTACCAGAACGACCACGAGGACGCGACTGGCCAGTACGAGATGAACTGGAAGTATGACGACGTTCTGCAGACCGCCGACAAGCACAGCTTCTTCAAGTTCATGATGAAGTCGGTCGCTGAAAAGCACGGCCTGCGCGCCACCTTCATGCCCAAGCCCTTCAAGGGCCTCACCGGGTCGGGCTGCCACGCCCATATCTCGGTCTGGTCCTTGGATGGCAAGACCAACGCTTTCGCCGACAAGTCGAAAGAACTGGGCTTGTCCGATCAGGGCCGCCACTTCCTCGGCGGGATTATGAAGCACGCCTCGGCCTTGGCCGCGATCTGCAACCCGACGGTCAACAGCTACAAGCGCATCAACGCACCGCGCACCTCTTCGGGGGCCACTTGGGCGCCGAACACGGTGACTTGGACCGGCAACAACCGCACCCACATGGTGCGCGTCCCCGGTCCGGGACGGTTTGAACTCCGTCTGCCCGATGGTGCAGCGAACCCCTATCTGATGCAGGCGGTCATTCTGGCGGCTGGTCTGGACGGGGTGCGCTCAAAGGCCGATCCGGGGCGTCGCTATGACATCGATATGTACCAGATGGGCCATACGGTGAAGAACGCGCCGAAACTGCCGCTGAACCTTTTGGACGCGCTGCGTGAATACGACAAGGACAAGACGCTCAAATCCATGATGGGCGATGAGTTCTCGTCGGCCTTCCTGAAGCTTAAGCACAAGGAATGGAACAGCTACGCGTCGCATTTCTCCAAGTGGGAAACCGAAAACACGCTAGATATCTAAGCCCAACCCCTGTGGCTTACCGCTGGGCCCCGGATTTATCCGGGGCCTTTTTTATTGCGTGTCTCAGCCGACCGGGAATTCCGGCCCTGCGATGTGCACGGCCAGAAGGCAGCCGTTCGGGGTATAGGAATTGTGTTCCGTGCCATCGCGGTAGAACACCAGATCACCCGCCTTCAGGATGGTGCCATCGCTTTCGTGCAACTCACCGTCCAGGATCAGGAACTGCTCATGCCCGTTGTGGCGGTGCCCCATTGTCGTCATGCCGGCGGGCATGCGGTAGACGTGAAAACCGGTGCCAAGCTCGATCCCGTCATCCAGTTGCAAGATGCTGTCACCCAAAGCGGTGCCGTCCGGATAAACAAAGGGCTTGAAGGCGGCCGAGTGGATATTGGCGATCTTGCGGTCGGCGGGGGCGATGGGTTTCATGGCAGGTTTCCTTGGGAATTTTGGCGATGGAGACGGGATTCTTGACGCAAGTCAAGGCGCGGGGCGACGGGTCATGGTGTGGTGGCTCCCATATGGACCATGATCGAAGGGAATATCGCCATGAGCAAGAAAATTCTCTGCCCTACAGATGGCAGTGACCATGCCGCGGTGGGGTTGGCGCAGGCTATTGAACTGGCCAAGCAATCCGGCGCACCGCTGACGGTTTGCGTGGTGAACATCGCCCATGGCGGCGCGCGGGGTCCGACCATCAACCATTGGGAACCCGCAGATGTGGCCGCGCTGATGGCAGCGGCCGAGGTCACGTGCAAGACCGCCGGTCTGGCCGATGTCGGCACGGTTGAGGTGGTCGCCCGCGAAGCGGCCCCGGCCATCATCGCCTATGCCGAGCAGAACGGCTATGACCATATTGTCATGGGCACTGGCGACAAGCGCGGGGTCAAGCGGCTGGTTCTGGGTTCCGTCGCGGCCGAGGTTTCCGGGCAAGCGCCGTGCACGGTCACCGTGGCACGCTGAAAATTCCGGCGAATGCTGAAAAAAACTGCCCGTGGCCCAGTGCCTTACGGGCGGTTTTGATGTTTCACTGCAGGAATAAGATTTGACACTGGCGCAACTCAGATTCTAGCATGCCGCCCAAGGCAGCGCGCGTAACCATCTGCCAGAATCGAACAGCCGGAGGTGTCCATGAAAAAAAGAGTAGCCGTCATTGGTGCGGGGCCGTCAGGGCTTGCGCAGCTGCGCGCGTTCCAGTCCGCTCAGGCCAAAGGGGCTGAGATTCCCGAGGTTGTCTGCTTTGAAAAGCAGTCCAACTGGGGCGGTCTGTGGAACTATACGTGGCGCACCGGGCTTGATGAGCATGGCGAGCCGGTGCATGGCTCGATGTACCGCTATCTGTGGTCGAACGGCCCGAAAGAGGGCCTCGAATTCGCCGACTATTCCTTTGAGGAGCATTTCGGCAAGCAGATCGCCAGCTATCCGCCGCGTGCGGTGCTGTTCGACTATATCGAAGGCCGGGTGAAGAAGGCCGGGGTTCGCGACTGGATCCGCTTCTCAACCACCATTCGGATGGTCAAGTATAACAAGGAAAAGGGCAATTTCACCGTCACCGTGCATGACCTGAAAAAGGACAGCATGTATGACGAGGAGTTCGACCATGTGGTCGTCGCATCCGGCCATTTCAGCACGCCGAACGTGCCGGAATACCCCGGCTTCGACAAATTCAACGGCCGCGTCCTGCACGCCCACGACTTCCGCGATGCGCGTGAATTCACCGGCAAGAACCTCTTGCTGCTGGGCTCAAGCTACTCGGCCGAGGATATCGGCTCGCAGTGCTGGAAATACGGCGCCAAGTCGATCACCGTGGCTTACCGCAACGCGCCGATGGGCTTTGACTGGCCCGACAACTGGGCCGAAGTGCCCGCGCTCGAGCGGATGGATGAGGACACCGCCTATTTCAAGGACGGCACCTCGAAGAAGATCGACGCGGTCATTCTGTGCACCGGCTACAAGCACCACTTCCCCTACCTGCCCGACGATCTGCGCCTGAAAACCGCAAACCGTTTGGCGGCCGCCGACCTGTATAAGGGCGTCGCTTACGTGCATAACCCCAAGCTCTTCTACATCGGCATGCAGGACCAGTGGTTCACCTTCAACATGTTCGACGCCCAAGCTTGGTGGGTGCGCGATGCGATCATGGGGCGGATTGCGATTCCGGCGGACAAGGCCGTGTTGCAAAAGGACGTGGTTGACCGGGTGGCAGGCGAAGATGCGGGCCAAGATGCCCATGACGCCATCCACTATCAGGGCGACTATGTGAAAGAACTGATCGCGGAAACCGACTACCCATCCTTCGACGTGGACGGTGCCTGTGAGGCCTTCTTTGAATGGAAGGACCACAAGAAAGCGGGCATCATGAACTTCCGCAACCACGCCTATAAGTCGGTCATCACCGGCACCATGGCCCCGGTTCACCACACGCCGTGGAAAGATGCGCTGGAAGATTCGATGGAAAGCTACCTCAAGAACTGATCCGCTTGCAGTCTCGAAACAGGCCCTCGGCGCAACGCCGGGGGCCTTTTTTGTTGCAAATTCAGGCAACTCGCCCGCGGTTGTGGCGGCCTGCCCGAATCACAGGAAACATTTTTTCGCAAAAATGAAATTTTACTCGCCTTAAAGGCGGTCACGTGCTTTTCTTGCGACAACGGGACGCAGGCATGTGAGATGCCCGTGCCCGTCCGACGGAAACGCGGGAACAAGGAGACAAGACTTTCTCGCAGCGCCAAGGCGCGGCTTGAATGCTTGAAAATCAACGTGCGGAGGGGAGGGGCTGAGGCCCCGCCATACATCCGCCGGGTTCAACAGGAGAAAAGGGACATGACGACGGAAACAGGTTCGGGCCAAATGGTCCGGGCGCTAAGCTGGAAGGGCGCCTTTTGGGTTGCGGCAGGTGTGCCGCCCTTGGTGCTGTTCTCAATCGGCGGCATCGCAGGAACCACGGGCAAGCTGGCCTTCGCGGTCTGGATGATCTCGATGGTGATGGGCTTTTTGCAAAGCTTCACCTACGCCGAAATGGCCGGGATGTTCCGCAACAAGTCGGGCGGGACCTCAGTCTACGGCGCAACCGCATGGCTGCGCTATTCCAAGCTGATCGCCCCCCTCTCGGTGTGGTGCAACTGGTTTGCATGGTCGCCCGTGCTGTCGCTCGGCTGCGCCATTGCTGCCGGTTACATTCTGAACGCGCTCTTCCCGATCCCCTTGGCCGAAAGCCAGCAGGTGGTTGACTGGGTCGCGGCGAATATCGCCAGCTACACCGCTGAAACCCAGTCGGTGATCGATTATATGGCCGCCAACGCCGGTGTGGCGGCTGCGGACGCCATCAACGCTGTGGCCGCCGCCGATGGCGTGGCCGCGCTGACCCCGTGGTTCCGCACGTTCGAAGCCTATGCCCTGCCCATCCCGGGCCTTGGCACCTTGCACTTCAACTCGACCTTCCTGATCGGCGTTGTGCTGATGCTGGTCATCATGACCATCCAGCATCGCGGTGTCGCCTCGACCGCCAATACCCAGAAATGGCTGGGGATCATCGTTCTGGTGCCCTTGCTGCTGGTTGGCCTTGTGCCGATCTTTACCGGCGCCATCGACACCATGAACGTCACCAACCTCTTGCCCCCCACCGCCGCCTATTCGGGCGTGGATGGCGAATGGAACATCGGTGGCTGGACGCTGTTCTTGGGCGGCCTTTATATCGCTGCTTGGTCGACCTACGGCTTTGAAACCGCCGTGTGCTACACCGCCGAACTGAAAGACCCCAAGCGCGACACGTTCCGCGCGATCTTCTACTCGGGCCTTCTCTGCGCCGTGTTCTTCTTCCTGATCCCCTTCTCGTTCCAAGGTGTCTTGGGCCAAGAGGGCATGTTGGCCGCTGGCATCGTTGATGGCACCGGCGTGGGCGAAGCCCTTGGCAACATGATCGGTGGCGGGCCGGTGGTCACCCAGATCTTCGTGATCTTGATGATCATGGCGCTGTTCATGGCCATCATGACCGCGCTCGCCGGGTCGTCGCGCACCCTCTATCAGGGTTCGAAAGACGGCTGGCTGCCGAAGTATCTGTCCACCGTCGACGAAAAGGGCGTGCCCTCTAGGGCGATGTGGACCGACTTTGCCTTTAACGTGGTTCTCTTGGCGCTGGCCTCGGACGTGGGTGGCTTCTTCTACGTTCTGGCCATCTCGAACGTCGGCTACATCCTGTTCAACTTCTTGAACCTGAACGCCGGCTGGATCCACCGCATCGATTCGGCGCATATCGAACGTCCTTGGAAGGCACCGACCGTGCTGATCGGCATTAACACGGTGCTGGCCTTCGTGAACGCGCTGATCCTTGGCGCGGGTGCCAAGGTCTGGGGCTATGAGAATGCGCTGTGGTCGGGGCTGATCATGGCATCGTTCATCATCCCAGTGTTCTGGTATCGCCATTACCTGCAAGATGGCGGCAAGTTCCCGAAAGAGACCTATGAGGATCTTGGGCTTGCCGAGGGCGATATGGGGGTCCGTAAGGCCGGAATGCTGCCCTATCTGGCCCTTGTGGCCGGGGCCGCAGTGGTGCTTTGGGCCAACTGGTTCTTCGTGCTGCCCGCCTAAGAGCGCGCATCAGGCATAATCTGGAAAGGGGCTGCGCGAGCGGCCCCTTTTTCTTGAAGAATGTTTTCTCAGAAGAAAATAAATTGCACTTCATTATTGATTTTCGTCGCGAACACTAACAGACTTGGCGAAAATAAACGAACTTCAGGGAGACTGCAGATGACCAATTCATGGCGCTTTTCAACGCTGGGTGACCGCCACCGTGCTCTTGGCTCGAATCTGGAAGACTGGTCGGGCATGGGCACGGCCTGGTCTTATGAAAAGGGTGATCCGGATGCCGAATACATGGCGATCCGCACCAAAGCGGGCCTCATGGATGTCTCTGGCCTGAAAAAGGTGCATATCACCGGCCATGCGGCGGCCCATGTCATTGAACGCGCCACCACGCGGAACATGGACAAGCTGATGCCGGGCCGCGCGGTTTACGCCTGCATGCTGAACGACGCGGGCAAGTTCGTGGATGACTGCGTGATCTACCGCATGGGGCCGGACAGCTTCATGGTCGTCCATGGCTCGGGCCAAGGGCATGAGCAGCTGACCATGGCCGCCACCGGGCGCGATGTGTCGGTGCGCTTTGACGACAACCTGCACGATTTGTCGCTGCAAGGGCCGCTGGCGGTGGACTATCTGGAAAAGCACATTCCGGGCATCCGCAACCTCGCCTATTTCAGCCACATGGGCGCAAGCCTCTTTGGCAAGCCGATCACCATCAGCCGCACCGGATACACTGGTGAGCGCGGCTATGAGATCTTCTGCCGTGGCCAAGACGCACCGATGATCTGGGACCGCATTTTGGAGGAAGGTGCCGCGATGGGCATCATCCCCTGCCGCTTTACCACGCTGGATATGCTGCGCACCGAATCGTATCTCTTGTTCTTCCCCTTCGACAATTCGGAAATGTACCCGTTCGAAAACGAAGGCCCCGGCGACACGCTGTGGGAACTGGGCCTTGATTTCACCGTCTCGCCCGGCAAGGTCGGCTTCCGCGGTGCGGAAGAGCATTACCGTCTGAAAGGCAAAGAGCGGTTCAAGATTTCCGGCATGATGCTGGAAGGCAAGAACGTGCCGGGCAACGGCGCCCCGGTGTTCAAAGGCGGCGCGCAGGTCGGCGTCGTGACCCAGGCGATGTATTCGCCCTTGCATGACTGGACCGTGGCCATCGCCCGCCTGCCGGTGGCCGATGCCAACAACGGCACCGCGCTGGAAGTGCGTTGTGGCACCCATGGCCCGATCAAGGGCAAGTCTGCCTCCTTGCCCTTCTACGACATCGACAAGAAGCGTCGGTCTGTTCAGGGCTAAGACTGAACCACCCCGCCGGGCGCTTGTCCCGGCTTCGGAAGCCTCCGGCGGGGATATTTAGGAACAGATGAATGGGCAAAGTGCGGACGAGATGACAAAGACCGAGTTTCCCCCCTCGATGATAAGCCGCCCGGTTTATGGCGTGCTGGAACCGCGCGCGGGGGCCTTTCACCTGATCGTGGCCGATGGCGAAGGGGCCGAAGCGGTGGCCGAGATGGTCACCAAGGCTGCCGATCCGGCTGCAATGCTGGCCAAAAGCCATATTCTCTATACTGCAGGCCCGAACGGCACCGATCAGTGGGACAAGATCGAGGCTTTGGGCGCCAAGCAGGCCCAAAAGGCCGCCTCGATCCCAACGCTTTTGTTCCGGCTTGCCCGCGTGTTGCAAGACGCCCCGATGGGCGCGCAAGTTTACCTGACCGGGACAGAAGGCCTGATGGGGCAGGCCGAGCGCGATGTGATGGCCTTGGGCTTTCCCCATGTCGACATTCAAAAGGAACATCGCGGATCCACCGTGCGGCGCGTGCAATGCGTGCATTGCAAGGGCATCACCGAGAATGTGAAAACCGATCCGTTCCAATGCAGCCATTGCGGGTTGCACCTCTTTGTGCGCGACCATTATTCGCGCAGGCTTGCGGCCTTTCAGGGCGTGAACATTGATGCGGAAGACAAGGGGCAGATCCCCCCGGCGGTGGAGCGGTTCAAATGAGCGGTGGCGCAAAACTGAATGTCCGCGTGGCCGAGGTGGTCAAGGTTAACGACCTCATCACCCGTTTCCGCTTTGTCGCTCGCGATGGCGGCGAACTGCCCGCCTTTTCGGGCGGCGCGCATACTGTGGTGGAAATGGACGACCACGGCACGCGGCGGCTGAACCCCTATTCGCTGATGTCTGACCCCGAGGATCGGTCGGGCTACGAAATTTCCGTGCGCCGCGATGACGCGGGGCGGGGTGGTTCCTTGTTCATGCACCACCATGTCAAACCCGGCATGGAGATGGTGCTGTCGCACCCGATGAACCTGTTTCCTTTGGACAACCGGGCGCGCAAACATCTGTTCTTTGCAGGTGGCATCGGGATCACGCCATTTCTGGCGATGATGCACCAGCTTTCCCGCTTTGGCGGCAAGTTTGAACTCCACTATGCCGCCCGCAATCCGGCCCTTTGCGCCTATGGCGATGAGCTGAAGGCGGCGCATGGCGACCGCGTGAACCTTTACTTCGACGAAATGGGCCAGCAGATGCCCTTGGCCGATATTCTGGCGCGGCAACCGATTGGCACGCATCTGTACTGCTGTGGGCCAAAAGGGATGCTGAACTGGGTGCGCGCCACGGCGGCTGCGGCGGGCATGCCCGAACATGCCGTGCATTTCGAGGAATTCACCGCGCCCGGCACCGGCGACCGCTTTGAGGTGCAGTTGGCCGCCTCGGGCAAGACCATTTCCGTCGGCCCGACCCAATCGCTCTTGGAGGCGATGGAAGCCGCCGGGGTCGATGCGCCTTATCTCTGCCGTGGCGGGGCCTGTGGCCAGTGCGAAACCAACGTCATCCACTGCGATGGCCACATTGACCACCGCGATCATTGGCTGTCGCCCGACGAAATGGCCAGCAACACCAAAATCATGCCCTGCGTCAGCCGCTTCACCGGCAAGGCGCTGGTGATCGACCGATAGGAGCGACCGATGAGCCTTGATTTCAAATACGGCTTTGATGACTTCTTCCGCGATGAGACCTATTGCGACGACTTCACCTATCGCAACTCGCCCGCTGGAATTCGGCGCTTTCCGTTCCCGTTTGACCGCGACGATTACATGTATTCGGTCAACATGGAGCCGCATGTTCCGGGGCGCAAAGGGTCAGTCTTTGAGCACACCTTCGATGTGGATGAGCATTACCTCAGCGAGATGCGCGACCGTGCGCGGGTGCTGGCCAAGGACCCGCTGCGCTGCCAGTCCTTGCCGCATATGACGCTAGCGGGATGGGATCTTCTGGAACTCATCATGGAAACCAAGGCGCGGGACTATCCGCAGTGGTTTTCGCTGACCAAGGACGGCAACCGCTGGCACTGGATCAACCGCCCCTTGGGCATTGACCAGAAGTTCACCTTCCTCGACGAATCCACCCTGCCTTATGGCCCGATGGAATACATCAGCCGCCAGACCCAAGGTGACTTCACCTTGCAGGACGAACGCGAAGGCACGCTCTGGGTTGATGCGGGCATGGTGACGACACAGGCCGACTGGTCGTTGGATTTCAACATCGGCATGAACTTCCACGAATGGCATGCCCCGGTGCCTTTGGCCCATGAAAAGGGTATCTTTGACCGGGCGTTGAAATTCCTTTTGAAGCTTCAGCACGGGGCACCTGTGCGGCGCTATAACTGGACGATGACGGCCAATCCTTTGCTGGACACCGCACCCGAGACTTATCCTGAATGGGGCTATATGCGCACCCAGCTAAATCAGGAGAACATGGGCCATATGATGCACCTGCGGGTGGAATTGCAGACGCTCTATCGCCTGCCGCGCTCGAACGCGATCTGCTTCGACATCCGCGCCTATCTGGGCAAGTTCGAAGAGCTGGTCACCGTGCCGAAATGGGGCCGCCGCCTGCACCGGGTGGTGCGCGATCTGCACCCGGATCTCGCGGCCTACAAGGGCTTTATCCGCAACCGCGATGCCATGGCTCAGTGGCTGTCGCAGTATGACGATGGCCAGCCCACCTCACCCGGCTGGTGGCCCGAAGACTGACAGGAGACCGGATATGCCAAGCGAAGGCCCCCTGCGTTTGGGATTCCTGATGTTTCCGGGCTTCCCCATGGCCTGCCTGACCGGGGCGATTGAGCCTTTGCGGGCGGCCAATGAGATCATGGGGCGGCGCGAGTTTGAATGGCGGCTGGTGGCCGAAACCCACGCGCCGGTGCGGTCTTCGGCCGAGGTGCGGTTTGAACCTGACGTCACCTTGGCAGATCTGGCGGGCGTGGATCATCTTTATCTGATCTCCCCCCCGACCGCCGAATTCGTCGATCCACGCCAAAGCCCCGCCCGCTTGCGCTGGCTGGAGCGGACAGGACTGACCTTGGGCGCGTTTTCCGGCGGGATTTTCCCGCTGGCGCGCGCGGGGCTGATGGAGGGCCGCGGCTGTTCGGTTCATTGGTGCTATGAGGCCGCCTTCAAGGCCGAATTCCCCGATGTGAAGGCGTCCGAGGCGGTGATCCTGCGCGACAAGCGGCGCATCACGGCCTCGGGCGCGGGCGCGGTGTTTGATCTGATGCTGCGCCTGATCGAGGAACGTCTCGGCCGCCAATGCATGACCGAGGTGGCCTGCTGGTTCCAGCACCCATTTGTCCGGGATGAAGATGCCAGCCAAAAGGTCCCCGTGGCGCGCACCGCCTCCACCGCGGACCGCCTGACGCCACCCATCCGTGAGGCGATCCGGCTCTTTGAAACCCATGTCGAAGACCCCTTGCGCATTCCCGATGTCGCGGCGGCGGTGTCGATGTCGGGGCGGCATTTTGAGCGGCTGTTCAAACGCGAAACCGGGCAAAGCCCCTTGCGCTATTACCGCCATTTGCGGCTGGCCAAGGCGCGGCAGCGGGTGCTCTATTCCAACGATCCCTTGCGTGAGATTGCGGCGGCGGTGGGTTACCTCACACCGGCACCGATGGCGCGGCACTATCAAGAATTGTTCGGCGTCAGCCCCAAGGATGAACGGCGTCTGGCCTCGGGCCTCAGCCGCGCTGTGCCTGTGGCGGCGGAATAGCCGCGCCACGCTTTGACCGCGCCTCAGCCTTGCGAGGACAGCGCCGCAATCCCGGCAAAGACGGTGACAATCCCCAGCCATTGCGCGGGCAGGACGGCTTCCTTCAGGATCTTCCACGCCAGAAGGATCGTCAGCACGCCAAACAGCGATGAGCTGATCGCGGCATATTCCGGGTTGGGCAGACGGCCAGAGATCGTGACAAGGCTGATCGCGATGGCATCTAAGACCCCCATCACCGCCAGACTGCGCCCCGTGCCCTTTGGCGCGCGCCAAGGTGCCCGCGCGGCCAGCACAATCGCAAAGACCGCCGCCAGCGCCACCAGACGCGTCACCGCGATCGAGGCCATTTCATCACCCTGACGCGCGCCTTCCTGCGCCAGCCAGAAGGTTGTGGCAAAGCCCACGGTTCCTGCCACCGACCACAGCATCGCCTCACCCATCCGCGTGCTGTGATCCGCGCCCTCTTCGGCACGTCCGGCCAGCGCCACGATGGCAATCCCGCCGACAATCGCCAGAACCGCCGCCAGTTCGATCCCCGACACTGCCTTGCCCCCGATGGCGGCAAACCCCAGCGAGATCATCGGGAAAGACCCCAGAATCGGCGCGACGATCCGCACCGGGGCCAGACTGAAGGCGCGGTAAAGCCCGCCCATGCCCAGAACATAAGCCAGCCCGGCGGCGGCCGAAAACCCATAAGCAGGCCCTGTCATCATCTGCCATTCGGCGATCAGCGCCGTCGGCAGCACCAAAGCCACCGTTCCTGCCGCCAAAACCGCCAGCATCATCGGCAGGATCGGCGCTTCTTGCCCAATCTTGCGCACCAAAAGGTCATGCACCGCCCAAGCGCAGGCCGCTGTCAGGCCGCAGATCAATGCGAGCATTTTGTGTCCTTCCGCAAAGGTCGTGCTTGTGCCAAGCTTGGCCCGTTGTTATTCTTGTGAATGAACAAGTTTTAACTCCATTAAAACTTACTGCAAGGGACACCGATGCTCGACACCCCCTATCCCAGCATCATTCCGGGGCCGCCGCGCCCCTCGCGCATCCTGACACCGCGCGATCTGGAACGCCACCATGGACGTGAACGCCACCTGATTCCCGGTGGTGGGGCCTTGATGCTCCGCCTTGGGGCAGGGGACCGCCTGACCGTGGTGAATGATGAAGGCGGGCAGATCGCGGAACTGGTCGCCACAACGGTCGAGGGCCGGATTGATGCGGCCATTCTGGGGCAGGCGTCAAATTCGGGGGCCGAGGGGCTGAAGGCGATGCTCGCCTTGGGCGATGCGGCGGGCGAAGGGCTGGCCGCCTTGCGCCGTGGCATCGCGACAAAGGGCATTGATTTGGCCCGCGCCGGGGCCTTGCGCCTTTTCGCGCCGGATACCCAACCGGGCGCGCGGGCTGACCTGACCGCGCTGGATGATGGCTGGCTGATCCTTGCCGCCCCCGGCCTGCCGATGGCACCGGACGCGCAAGACACCGCCACGCCGCTGACCCTGCACCTGCAACGCGCCAAACTTCGCGAGATTGGCAAGTTTGACTTGCCTGATCCTTTGGCCGACCCGGTGCTTGATCTGCGGGTGAAATCCGCGACCGCCGAGTCGTATTTCGTCAAAGCAGGCGACTACATCCAGATCATCGACGTCGAAGGCCGCCAGTGCACCGACTTCCAGTGCTTTGACGCCCGCAAACTCGACAAGGGCATCCAGCACGCGCTGGATGTCACCACCTCGCGCACGCTGATGGGCCATGCTTATTCCATGCCGGGCCTGCACTCGAAATACTACGATCAAGAGTGGGTCCCGCTGGTCGAGGTGGTGCAAGACACCGTTGGCCGCCATGATGCTTTTGCCATGGCCTGCGCATCGAAATACTATGACGACATCGGTTATCCCGGCCACGCCAACTGCTCGGACAACTTCAACGGCGCTTTGGCACCGCACGGGGTCGATGGCCGTCCAGGCTGGATGGCCGTGAACCTCTTTTTCAACACCAACATCGACGCCCATGGCGTGCTGATCTCGGACGAACCGTGGTCGCGCCCGGGTGATTATGTGCTGATGCGGGCGCTGACCGATATCGTCTGCGTCAACTCCGCCTGCCCAGATGACACCTCTCCCGCAAACGGCTGGTATCTGTCGGACATCCATGTCCGCACCTATTCGGGTGCCGAGAAATTCAGCCGTTCCATCGCCTATCGCCCCACGCCGGAGTCAGAGCCGAAGATGACCAAGGAAACCGCCTTCCACGCGCCCATTTCGGCCAAGACCCGCAGCCTTGTGGAATACAGGGGCTATTGGCTGGCCAACCACTTTTCCTCCAACGGCGCGATTGAGGAGTATTGGGCCTGCCGTCAGGCCGCCGTGGTCTTGGACCTGTCGCCCTTGCGCAAGTTTGAAGTGACCGGCCCGGATGCCGAGGCACTGATGCAATGGTGCATGACGCGCGACATGAAGAAACTGTCGGTGGGTCAGGTGGTCTATTCCGCCATGTGCTATGAGCACGGCGGGATGATCGACGACGGCACGGTGTTCCGTCTGGGCAAGGATCAATTCCGCTGGATCGGCGGCGATGACTATTCCGGCGTCTGGCTGCGCGAGCAGGCGGAAAAGCTTGGGCTCAAGGTGATGGTGCGCTCCTCGACCGACCAGATGCACAATCTGGCCGTTCAGGGCCCGAACTCGCGCGAGATCATGAAGCGCATGATCTGGACCGCGCCCCATCAGCCGACCATCGAAGAACTCGGCTGGTTCCGCCTGACCGTGGGCCGCCTTGGTGGCCCAACCGGCGCACCGGTGGTGGTGTCGCGTACGGGCTACACGGGTGAGCTTGGCTTTGAAATCTTCTGCCACCCCAAGGATGGCCACGCGGTCTATGATGCCGTCTGGGCCAATGGCGGCGATCTGGGGTTGAAGCCCATGGGCCTTGCCGCCCTTGATATGGTGCGGATCGAGGCCGGGCTGATCTTTGCGGGCTATGATTTCTCCGACCAGACCGACCCGTTCGAAGCGGGCATCGGGTTCACTGTGCCCTTGAAAACCAAGACCGATGATTTCATCGGGCGCGAGGCCCTGATCCGGCGCAAAGAGAACCCCTTGCACAAGTTCGTGGGTCTGGACATCGACGCCAATGTCGATGTCGGCCACGGCGACTGCCTGCATATCGGCCGCGCGCAGGTGGGGGTGGTGACATCCTCCATGCGCTCGCCGCTTTTGGGCAAGAACATCGCCCTTGCGCGGGTGGATCTGGCGCATTCGGCAGTGGGCACCGCGCTTGAGGTCGGCAAGCTTGACGGTCAGCAAAAGCGGCTTCCGGCGGTGATCGTGCCCTTGTCGCATTACGACCCGAAGAAAACCCGCCCGCAAAGCTGACCCTGCCCGCAGGGCACGGAATTTGCGCAAATTCCGGCTCGGAGCCTGGACAGGCTCCGGTCCGATTTCTGCTAAGAAATCGGGTTCTTGGGGCCGCTGTCGGGATAGAAGGGAGGGTAAGATGGATCCGATGATCGACCGCATGGGCGGCGAAGACACGGTGCACCTCTTGGTGGATCATTTCTATGACCTCATCGAAACCCTGCCGCAGGGCCGCGCGATCATGGAGATGCATCTGAAAGGCCATGGCCTGTCCCATGTCCGCCCGGCGCAGTTCGAATTCCTCTGCGGCTTCTTTGGCGGGCGGCGCTATTACCACGAACGCCACGGCCATATGTCCTTGCGCGAGATCCACGCCCATGTGGAAATCCGAGCCACTGACGCCGAAGATTGGCTGGCCGTGATGGACCGCGCCATGGGCGATGTGGGCGTGGATGCCGCGATCCGCGATCAATTGAACAGCACCTTCCGCCGCGCCGCGTTGATGCTGGTGAATACGCCCTAATTGCCCCTCTGCGGGCTTTCTCCTAGGGTCAGGCCAACGGAGGACAACCATGTCAAACACATCCCAATCCCTGTTCGAACGCGGCATGAAAGTGCTGGTCGAAGGCGTCTCATCCGCCTCACGCGGGCCGGCCACCTTTGGCGGCGCACCGCGTTACATGAGCCATGGCGCAGGGGCGCGGCTTTATGATGTGGACGGGCGCGAATACATTGACTGGATGATGGCCTTTGGCGCGCTGCCCTTGGGCCATGCCCACCCTAAGGTGGTGGAAACCATCACGCGCGAAGTGGCGCGCGGCACCCATTTTGCGACCGCCTTGGAGGTTGAGGTGGAGGTGGCCGAAATGCTGGTCGCCCTTCTGCCCCATGTCGACAAGGTGCGCTTTGCCAACACCGGGACCGAGGCGGCTATGGCCGCTTTCCGCCTTGCGCGCGGCCACACTGGGCGGCGCAAGATCATCAAGTTTGAAGGCCATTATCACGGCTGGTGGGATTCGGTTTTGGTCAACACCAACCCCCTGCCGCCCACCATGCTCGGCCACCCGAATGACCCGATCCGCATCCCCGACAGTTCCGGCATCCCCGAAGAGGCGTGGAAAGACACCATCGTCGTGCGCTGGAACGATGTTGAGGCGCTGGAACGCGCCATGGCGCTGCACGGGCGCGAGGCGGCTTGCGTGGTCACCGAAGGGGTGATGTCGAACATGGGGGTGATCCCGCCAAAGCCGGGATACCTCAACCGCATGCAAGAGCTTTGCCACCAATACGGCGCACTCTTCTACCTTGACGAAACTGTCACGGGCTTCCGCCTTGCCGCCGGAGGCGCGGCTGAAATCTACGGGCTGACCCCCGATATTGTCACCTATGGCAAGGCGCTGGGTGGTGGTCTACCCATGGCGATGATCGGCGGGCGGGCCGAGATCATGGCGGGCCTCGAATGGGGCAAGGTGCTGCACTACGGCACCCACAATGCGGGCCGTCTGTCGCTGCATCTGACCAAGGTCATGCTGGAAACCATGCTGGCCGACAATCAGGCCGGTTTTGCGAAGATCAAGGATCTGGGCCTGAAAATGGCCGCAGAAGTGCGCCGCGTCGCCAAGGCGTCAAACCGCCATGGCATTGTGGTGCAGGGCGTGAATTCGATGTTCCAGATCTTTTTCACGCACCAAGAGGAAATCACCGATTTCCGTGATTTCTGCACCCATGTCGACCGCACCAAGTTCCGCGATTTTGCTCTGCGCTTGATGGACAAGGGAATTTACATGAACCCCTCGGCCACGCTGCATTCCTTATCCTCCATCGTGCATACCGAGGCCGATATTGCCGCCACCGCCCGCGCCATGGCCGAAGTGCTGGAAGAAATGCCATGAAGATCGGTGTTTTGGGCGTCGGCAATCTGGCCGCCTATCTGGTGCAGGGCGCGCAACAGGGCGGGCATCAGTTTGTCTTGTCCCCGCGCGGAGCGTCCAAAGCCGCTGATCTCGCGGCGCGGTTCGGCTGCACCGTCGCGGCCAGCAATCAGGCGCTGGTGGATTCTTGCGACCACATCCTCGTCTGCCTGCCCGCCGCCGACGGGCTGGCCATCCTGCGCGGCCTCAGCTTCCGCGCCGGACAAGAGGTTTGCTCGGCCATGGCCGGGGCGTCTTTGGAGGACATGCGCGCCGCCATTGGCCCTGCCACGGCCACGCTCTCCATGATGCCCGGCTATGCAAATGCCTTTTCGGCGGGGCCAACCTTCCTTTACCCGGCCAATCCGCTTTGGGCCGCCTTCTTTGCCTCTTGCGGCCCGGTGCATCAAATGCCCGATGCCCGCAGCTTTGAAACCGCCGCCGTCTTTGGCGGCATGTCGGGGGCGAGCGTGTTCCTCATGCGCCATCTGGCCGCGTGGTATCAGGCCGAGGGGCTGGATCCCGCCACCGCCCGCCGTCTGGTGGCCGAAACCCTGCGCGGCAATGCCGAGGTCTTGTTGCAATCGGATGAGCCGCTCGATGCCATCTGCAAAGGCGTCACCACGCCGGGCGGCATCACTGAACAGCTTCTCTCTGATCTCGGCCAAGACGGCGCTTTGGACGCATGGCACCGCGCCATGACCCGCGTTTTGCACCGCATGGCCCCCGCGCGAAAGGGCTAACCCGCCTCCGCCCGTGCCAGCACCTTTGGATAGGCCGCACGCATCGTGATCCCACGCGTGATGTTCAGCACCATCAGCGCCGCCCAAAGCCCGTGATTGCCCATCGTCGGGATCAACACCACCAAAGCCACCGCATAGACCGCGACCGAAATCATCATCGCCCGCAGCATCTCGCGGGTTTGCAGCGCCCCAATGAAGATGCCGTCATAAATCCAACTGGCCACACCGATCAGCGGCGCGGCGACCAGCCACCACAGATACCAGCGCGCCTCAATCCGCACATCGGGTGCCGTGGTCATCAGATCAATGATCAGCCCCCCCGTCAGCGCGAAGCACAGCGCCATCACCGCCGCCCCGCCAAAGCCCCATTGCATGCAAATGCGCGAGGCGCGCCGCACCTCGCCCGCCGCCCGCGCGCCCACGGCTTGTCCCACCAGCGTTTCGGCCGAAATGGCAAACCCGTCCAGCGCATAGGCGGTGATTTCCAGAAACTGCAGCAGAACCTGATTGGCGGCCAAAGTCACATCGCCAAAGCGGGCCCCCAGAAAGACAAAGCTGGTAAAAGACAGCTGCAACAAAATTGTGCGGCCCATGATGTCGCGGCTGGCGGTGAACATACGCGCCACGGCCACCTGGTTGCCAAGCCGCGCGACCCCCGCGCGCAGCACCGCAGGCGTCAGCGCATCACGCGCCAGCCACAAGGCCAGCATCAGCCCGGTTACCTCGGCAATCAGGGTGGCAACAGCAACACCCTCAATCCCCCAGCCAAGGCCCAGCACGAACCACAGGTCCAAAACGATGTTCAGCCCGTTTTGCCACAGTTGCAGCACCAAGACACCTTTGGTGCGCTCCACCCCGATCAGCCAGCCTGTCAGCGCGTAAAGCGCAATGGTGGCGGGCGCGCCCCAGATGCGGATGGCGAGATAGGTCCGCGCCAGCCCCTCCACCTCGGCACTCGCCGGGGCGGCGGCAAAGGCGGCCCAGAACAAAAACCCCTGCAACAGGATCAAGCCCAGCCCGGCCACGCCCGCAACCAAAAGCGCGCGCAAAAGAACGGCCGAGCGTTCCGGCAGATCCCCCGCCCCTTCGGCCTGCGCGGCAAGGCCTGATGTGGACATGCGCAAGAACCCAAAGGCCCAGTACAGCGTCGCCAGAATGACCGCGCCCATGCCCACCGCGCCCAAAGGGGCGGCTTGCCCCAACTGTCCGATCACCGCCGTATCCACCGCCCCCAACAGGGGCACGGTGGCATTGGACAACACCACTGGCACCGCAATACGGGCCACGCGGGCATGCGTGATTTCGCTCATCCCTCCGTCTCCGGCATCAGGAAATGCACCACGGCACTGGCAAAGGGTTTGTCGGGGCTTTCCTGCCACGCCTCGGCATGCACCGAGGCATAGCGCCGCCCCGACCGGTTGACACGGGCGCGCGCAAAGCAATCGCGCGCTTGGCCCGCACGCAGGTAATCAACCGTGAAATCAATGGTTTTCGGCAGGGGCGGCAAATGGCCCGCCGCCACAGCCTCAGGGCCAAGCCGACCGGCGGACAAATCCTCCCACAGGCTCGACCAGCCCAGTTCGATGATCGCGGCCACCTCCAGAAAGGCCGCCGTCACCCCGCCATGCAGGGCGGGCAGCATCGGATTGCCGATCAGCATCGGCTGGAACGGCAGATGGGCGGTGATCTGATCGCCCTCACGGTCAAAGCGGATACCCAGAAAGCGGATATAGGGCACCGCGCCCACCAGCCAGTTCAGCGCATGATCGCGGTCGGTGATCTCAGCGTCGCTTGGGCGGTTCATGGTTTTTTCCTTGGCCGGTCCACGGAAAACGCCCCGGTCCCCATGGCGACAGGGCGGCTCTCGTCCTCATCCGTGGCGGTCACGCGGACAAAGGCCACCGACCGGGTCACATGGTGACATTCCGCCCGCGCGGTGATGGCTTGTCCGGGCGTGCCGGGGCGGAAATAGTCGATCCGCAAATCCAGCGTGGCCGTGCTGACCGGCGCCTCCGGGTGGCACATCACCGAGGCCCCACTCGCCGTGTCCATCAGCGCCGAGATCGCCCCCCCATGCAAAACCCCGGTCGCCGGATCGCCCACCAGCCGCGCATCGTAAGGCATGATGATGACGGCCCGGCCATTCATGACTTCTTCCAGCCGCAGGTTCAGCGCGGCGGCATGGGGCAAAGCCTCGATAAAGGCGCGCGCCACCTTCAGCGCCCGATCATCTTGCATCATCTTGCCCTTGCCCAGCCTCTGGCCGACTTAAGCGGCTTGGGCCGGGGGCTGCAACCCCCTACGCGCAGCCCTTCAAATGGGTTGTGATACGCGCGACAGGGCGCTAGCCTTTGGCCAAAGGATCTGTCCCATGACCAGTGAACGGCTTAGCTTCAAAGAGATGTGCGCGCGGTTTGATGTGACCCCGCGCACCTTGCGCTATTACGAATACATCGAACTTCTCGACCCCGAAAAAGAGGGCCGGGCGCGCTTCTATGGCCCGCGCGAAGTGGCGCGGATGAAGCTCATCATGCGTGGCCGCCGCTTTGGCTTTTCGCTTGAGGAAATTCGCCAGTGGCTCTTGATCTACGGCAAGACCGGTGAGCGCGATCAGCTGGTGCTTTTCCAAGAGCTGGCCGATCGCCAATTGGCGGCCCTGCAGGCCCAAAAGGCCGAGTTGGACAGCACGATTGCCGATCTGATGGCCCTGCGCGCCACAGCCGCCGCCGAGATCGCCAAAGGCTAAACGCTGGGCGGCGCAGCAATGCTTCCCGCAGCAGCCGGAAAGCGCACCCGTGCCAATAGCCCCGTCCCGCCGCGCCCCGTGGTTAGATCCAGATCCGCCCCGAATAGGGCCGAGATTTCCGCCGTAATCGCCAGCCCAAGGCCCATCCCGCTGCTTTGGCCTTTGGCAAGGCTGGGCAAGGGGCGTGTCGCCCCGCGCTGCGCTTGCAAGGCGGCGGTCCTTTGGTCGGCGGACAGGCCTGGACCATTGTCCTCGACCTCAAGCACCGCGTGCCCCGCCTCTTCCAGCACCCGCACCGTCACCATTGCCCCCGCCCCGGCATAGCTGATCGCATTGGCCACAAGGTTCTTCAACACCTCGGCCAACAGCACTGCATCGGCCAGAACCACGGCCTCCTCCAGCCCTTCAAACCCCAGATCAATGTCGGCAGGCAGGGCGCTTGGCACCATCTCGGCGGTGACCTCCTTGGCAATCGCGGCCATGTCCACCGGTTGCAGCACCGCCGCGCCCGAACTCGCATCCACCCGCGCCAGCACCAAAAGCTGCGCCAGCACCCGCTCGGCGCGCTCCAGCGCGCTGCGGGCCTTGTCGCTGGCCGTGGCGGTCTGCGCGCGGCTCTCGCTGCGGTCCATCAGCGCCAATTGCGTGCGCACCACGGCCAAGGGGGTGCGCAGTTGGTGGCTCGCATTGCCGGTAAAGTTGCGCAACCCCTCCAGCGCGGTTTGCAGCCGCCCCATGAACGAGTTGATCGCGGCCACCAGCGCCTCCACCTCCTCAGGCGTATTGGCGGTGACCGGGCGCAGATCGCCCGGCGAGCGTTCGGCAATCGCCTCGCCCAGCCGCTCCAACGGACGCAGCGCCAAGGTCACCCCCACCCAGACAATGCCCGCCACGCCCAGCATCAAAAGCCCAAGCCTCAGGGCCGAGCGGAACAGGATCGCCCGCGCCAACGCCGCCCGCGCGCGGGTGCTTTCGGCCACCGTGACGCTAAAGGCGATGGATTTCGCGCCCGTAGAAACCTCGCGCAGCAGGGTCGCGCTGCGGATGCCAACTTGCCCATAAACCCCATCGGCAAAGCCCACGCCCCCGGGGGGCGCGCTGACGACCGCCAGATCGCGGTAGCCGGTCAAGAAACTGCCCACCGGCCCATCCACCCGGTAAAACACCTTGTCCTGCGCGGTCGAGGCCAGCATTTCCAAAGATGAAAACGGAATATCCACCTCCAGCCCGCCCGATTGGTCCACCGTCACCCGCTCGGCAATCGCCAAGGCAGATCCGACCAGCACCCGGTCGGACACGCTTTGCGCCGTGCGCAGCGCCTCCCGCCAAGTGTCCACCAAGGCCACAAGGCCCAAGACCGCCGTGGCCATCAAAAGCCACAGCAACAAACGGCGGCGCAGCGAATAGGGTTTCATGCCGTCTCAGCCGGTTTTTCTAGAAGATAGCCAATGCCGCGCACCGTCCGCAGCGTCAGGCCCAAAGGCGCCAGCCGTCGGCGCAGCCGCGAGATATACTGCTCAATCGCATTGTCCGACAGCATGTCATCCAGCGATGTCAGCGATTGCACGATCGCCTCTTTCGCCACCACCTTGCCCGCCCGCGTGACCAAAAGCTCCAACAGCGCACGTTCACGCGGCGGCAGGTCGATGATCTGGCCAAGGGCCGCGAATTGCCGGGTCGTCAGGTCCAGCGTCAGCGCCCCAAGGCTGACCGTGGCCGACCGCAATCCAGCCTGACGGCGCAGCAAAGACCGCACCCGCGCCTCGAACTCGCGGATGTCAAAGGGCTTGGCCATATAGTCATCGGCCCCCAGATCCAGCCCGCGCACCCGGTCCTCGGCGGTGCCACGCGCGGTCAGGATCATCACGGCGGCGCGGTTGCCACTGGCGCGCATGGCGCGCAGCACGGAAAGACCATCCAGATGCGGCAGGTTCAGATCAAGGATCATCAGATCATACTGCTCGGCCGCCACCAGCGCCCGTGCCGCCTCGCCATCATGCACACAATCCACCGCATAGCCCGAGGAGACCAGAAGCGACACCAGCGCCTCAGCAAGGGGCAAATCATCTTCAACCAATAAAAGACGCATAAACGGACCTTTCTGCCTGACAGGTTAGTCGCAAAACCTGCGGTTGTGAACGGCCAGTTGATCGAGCAAGCTGAGGGGCATGATATTGCGTCTGGTATTCCTTTGCCTTTTGGCCCTTTTGGCCCGCCCCGCTCTGGGCGAAGTGGTGACCCATGCCGCCCCCGATGGCAGCGCCGGGCGGCAGTTGGTGATCTATTCCACGCTGGACAACCGCCTTGCCACGCCGCTGATCGCCGCCTTTCAGGCCAATCACCCCGATGTGTCCGTGCGCTATGAAGACCTTCTGGCCGCCGACATCGCCGCGCGGGTGATCGCCGAAACCGATGCGGGCAGCAGCACGGCAGATTTCCTGTTCTCCTCGGGCATGGATTTGCAACTGAAACTCGCCAACGACGGCTATGCTCAAGCCGCCCCGGTGCCCGCCGCCAAAGGCTGGCCCGCTTGGGCCAAATGGCAAGACACCGCGTTTGCGCTGACGGTGGAACCGGCGGTTCTGGTCTATCATAAGCCGTCCTTCCCGGATGACCCGCCGCAGTCACGGCTGGAGCTGATGACATGGCTGCAAAATGCGCCGGGCACGGCGGCGGGCAAGATCGGCACCTATGACATCGAACAATCCTCGGTCGGTTATCTGTTTCTGGCCCGCGACACCGAACACTTTGCCGATATCTGGTCCTTGCTGCGGGTGATGGCGCGGGCGGGCTTGCAGACCTTTCCAACCAGTCAGGGCATCATCGACCGGGTGGCCGACGGGCGGCTCCTTTTGGGCTATAACATCCTAGGGTCCTACGCCGCCGATCAGGCGCGGATGGAGCCCAACTTGGGGCTTGTACTTTTGCGCGACTATACGGTGGTGCTGTCGCGGGTGGCGCTGGTGCCGCGCGCGGCGGCCTCGCCCGATCTCGGGGCCGAGTTTCTAGAGTTTCTGATGGACGCCGAAGGCCAGACGCTTTTGTCCGAAAAGCTCCGCCTGCCTGCGGTCAGCCTTGAGGTGACAGGTGCCGGCAGCGGCGCGGCCATGCAGGCCGCCTTGGGCGACCAGCTGCGCCCGGTTCCCGTCAGCCCCGGTGTTCTGGTCTATTTGGATCAAGCCAAGCGCAAGCGCCTCTTGCGGCTTTGGAACGAAGCTTTGGCCGAGCGCTAACGCCTGGCCCCGGCTGTCAGCTTCTTGACAGGTTCTTGTGCTGAACTTTCCCCCAAGATGGGCACGAGGAGGTGCCGTCTTGGAAAAAACGCACGAAATTCGTGCATTGGGAGGAGAATCATAATGAAACATACGCTTTTGAGCGCAGCTTTTGCCACGATGCTGGCCATGCCGGCGCTTGCCAATGATTACATGATTATGGCACCCGCCGCCCCCGGCGGTGGCTGGGATGGCACGGCGCGCGCCATGCAAGAGGTGATGCAGGCCGAAGGCATTTCCGCCTCGGTGCAGGTGCAAAACGTCCCCGGCGCGGGCGGCACTGTGGGTCTGGCACAGTTTGCCTCCTCCACCGCAGGCGATGCCAGCCAGCTGATCGTCGGCGGCTATGTGATGGTCGGCGCAATCCTGACCAATGAATCGCCCGTCTCCTTGGCCGATGTCACCCCGATTGCCCGCCTGACCGGCGAGGCCGTGGGCATCGCGGTTCCAGCCGCCTCGCCCCTTCAGACGATTGGCGATCTGGTTGAAATGTTGAAGGCCGATCCCGGATCGGTGTCATGGGCGGGCGGCTCGGCCGGTGGCGTGGACCACATCACCGTCGGCCTCTTGGCCAAGGCGGCGGGGGTTGACCCGACCAAGATCAACTATGTCGCCTTCTCGGGCGGTGGTGAGGCGCTGGCGGCCATCCTCGGCAATCAGGTGACCGTGGGCATTTCCGGCGTCGGTGAATTCCTACCGCAGGTCGAGGCAGGCACCATGCGGATGCTGGCCGTTTCCACTGCCGAAAAATGGCCGGGCACCGATGCACCGACGCTGATGGAATCGGGCTATGACGTGAACGTGCAGAACTGGCGCATGGTCGCCGCCGCGCCGGGCCTTTCGGATGAGCAAAAGGCCACCGTCGCCGCCGACATCGACAAGCTGGTGAATTCGGCAGGCTGGAAGGCCATGCTGGAAACCAAGGGCTGGGCCAACACCTACCTTGCCGGGGCCGATTTTGACGCCCAACTCGCCAAGGAAATCGAGTCCACCACCGCCGTCCTCAAGGACATCGGTCTGGTGAAATGACCGGCTTTGACCGCGCAACTGAACGTCGCCCCGATGGGGCGGCGTTCATCATCGCCGCAATCTTGGCCGCGCTTGGCGCCCTGTTGATCTGGCAAGGCCGCGCCATTCCCGACAAGGGCGGCTATGCCGGAATCGGGTCGGGCGAGGCGCCCTTGTTCGTCGGCCTGTGCCTTTGGGCACTGGCGCTGGCCCATGTCTGGAAGGGCCTGCGCCATGGGGCCATGGGCGTGCCGCGCCAGAACCCGGTGCCGATCCTCTTCATCATCGGCGGGCTCGCACTGCAATTGGCGCTCTTGCACGTCTTGGGCTTTTCCATTGCCTCGGGCCTTCTCTTCGCCTGCACCGCCGCCGCCTTTGGCAAGCGCAACTTTGCCATCAGCCTGCCTGCGGGCATTGGCTTTGCGCTGGCGATTTACGGCGTCTTTGACCAGCTTTTGAAGCTGAACCTTCCCGCCGGGTTTCTGGAAACCCTGATCTTCGGGGGCTAAGATGACAACATTCGATTTCCTGTTGCAGGGCCTTGGCACGGCCCTTGACCCGATGATCCTGCTTTACGCGCTGATCGGCGTGACACTGGGCACCGCCGTCGGCGTCTTGCCCGGCATTGGCCCGGCGCTGACGGTCGCGCTGTTGCTGCCCGTCACCTACGGGCTCGATCCTGCCGGGTCGCTCATCATGTTCGCGGGCATCTATTACGGCGGCATGTATGGCGGCTCGACCACCTCGATCCTTCTGAACACACCGGGCGAAAGCGCGTCCATTGTGACCGCGCTTGAGGGCAACAAGATGGCCCGCGCCGGGCGCGGCGGCCCTGCCTTGGCCACCGCCGCCATCGGCTCCTTCGTGGCCGGGCTTCTGGCCACGCTCGCGCTGGCCTTCCTTGCGCCCCATATTGTCAAACTCGCCCTCGTCTTTGGCCCGCGCGAATACTTCGCGCTGATGGTTCTGGCCTTTGTCACCGTCTCCGCCGCCTTTGGCGAAAGCACGATGAAGGGGCTGACCTCGCTCTTCGTCGGCCTTGCCTTGGCGATTGTCGGGATCGACGGGTTGACCGGTCAGGCGCGGCTCTCCTTCGGCGTCCCACAGCTTCTGGACGGCATTGAAGTCACCACCCTTGCCGTCGCCATGTTCGCCGTGGGCGAGGCACTCTTTGTCGCCGCCCAAGGGGCAGGCCTGCAAGACAAAGTCCATGCCATCAAAGGCTCTGTCGCCATGACGCGGGCGGACTGGTCGCGCTCCTGGCGGCCATGGCTGCGCGGCACGGCCATCGGCTTTCCCATCGGCGCCATGCCCGCAGGCGGGGCCGACATCGCAAGCTTCCTGTCCTATGGCACCGAAAAGCGCTTTGCCCGAAAGCCCGAAGAATTCGGCCATGGCGCGATTGAAGGCGTCGCAGGCCCCGAGGCCGCCAACAACGCCGCCGCCGCCGGAACGCTGGTGCCTTTGCTGACGCTGGGGCTGCCCACCACGGCCACCGCCGCGATCATGCTGGCAGGCTTCCAGCAATTCGGCCTGCAACCGGGGCCTTTGCTGTTCGCCACCGCGCCACAACTCGTTTGGGGGCTGATCGCCAGCCTGCTCATCGCCAATATCATGCTTTTGGTGCTGAACCTGCCGCTCATCCGGCTTTGGGTGAAACTCCTCACCATCCCGCGCCCGTGGCTTTACGCCGGGATCCTCCTCTTCGCGACCTTGGGCACCATCGGGGTCAACCCCTCGCCGGTGGAGCTGTCGATGCTGATGATCTTTGGCGTCATGGGCTATGCCATGCGCCTGCACGGCTATCCCATCGCGCCGGTGGTGGTGGGCCTGATCCTTGGCCCGATGGCCGAGGCGCAACTGCGCCGGGCACTGGCGATCAGCCAAGGCGATTGGTCCACGCTGGTCAGCACACCGCTCGCAGCAGGGCTTTTGGCGGTGGCGCTGGCGGCCTTGGTGATTCCACCCATCCTGCGCTGGCGCGGCAAAGGCGCCGTTCTCAAGCAGATTGCAGGCGACGAAGACTAAGCTTTGGGCGGCCCGTCCCGGTCGCCCAAACGCGCCCTTACGTCACGCAGGCTTCTGACGTGACGTTACATTTACGTTAACGTCAAGCACTCTACTATCATGGTCCAGCGCGCCCCACTTCGGCGCGGCACCCCAGCCCAAGGGCCAGCCATGACCGACACCGCCGACACTCTAACGATCCGCGAGATGTGCGCCGCATTTGACGTCAGCCCCCGCACGCTGCGCCTTTATGAGACGAAAGAGCTTTTGTCGCCCATCCGCCTTGGCACAAGGCGGCTTTTCACCAAACAAGACCGCGCGCGGCTGCGGCTGATCCTGCGCGGCAAACGCTTTGGCTTTTCGCTCGAGGAAATCCGCCAGCTTCTCGACATGTATGACCGCGACGGCTCGAACGAGGCGCAGCTTTTGCGCACCTATGACATTGCCAAAGACCGGCTCGCCCAGATGGAGGCGCAACGCGCCGAACTCGACGTGGCGATTGCCGATCTGAAAACCCAGCTGGCTGAGGGCGAAAAAGCCCTTGCCGCCTTCCGCAAAACCGCCAGCGCCGCCTAAGGAGACCCCGATGACCAGCTACACCGCGCCCCTCAAGGATATGGCCTTTCTCTTGCACGATGTGCTGAAGATCGGCGCATCGGACATCCCCGGCTACGCCGATCTGGACCGCGGCTTCACTGCCGCCGTGCTGGAAGAGGCGGGCAAACTCGCCACCGATGTGCTGGAACCGCTGAACGCGGTCGGTGACCGCGAGGGCTGCACCTTGGAAAACGGCGTAGTGCGCACCCCCACCGGGTTCAAGGCCGCCTTTGACAAGCTGCGCGAAGGCGGCTGGCCCGCGCTCGATTGCGATCCGGCTTATGGCGGGCAGGGGCTGCCTTACCTCATGGGCACTGCGGTGGGCGAGATTCTGGTTTCAGCCAATATGGCCTTCAACATGTATCAGGGCCTGACCCATGGCGCCTATTCCGCGATCCACGCCCATGGAACCGACGCCCAAAAGGCGCTTTATCTGCCCAAGATGGTGACCTGCGACTGGACCGGCACCATGAACCTGACCGAACCGCATTGCGGCACCGATCTTGGCCTCATGCGCACCCGGGCCGAACCTCAGGCGGACGGCAGCTACAAGATCACCGGCACCAAAATCTTCATCTCGGCTGGCGAACATGACATGGCCGACAACATCATCCATCTGGTGCTGGCCAAGGCCCCGGGCGGGGGAGAAGGCACCAAGGGCATTTCCCTTTTCATCGTGCCAAAGTTTCTGGTGAACGCTGACGGCTCGCTTGGCGCGCGCAACAGCCTTGCGGTGGGCAAGGTCGAACACAAGATGGGCATCCACGGCAACGCCACCTGCGTGATGAACTATGACGGCGCGACGGGGTATTTGCTGGGAGACCTCCACAAAGGCATGCGCGCCATGTTCACCATGATGAACGAGGCGCGGCTGGGCGTGGGCCTGCAAGGCTATGCCGTGGCCGAAGCCGCCTATCAAAACGCCGTCGCCTATGCGCGTGACCGTCTGCAAGGCCGCGCGATCACCGGGGCAGAAAACCCCTTGGGGCCTGCCGATCCCCTAATCGTGCACCCCGACATCCGCCGCAGCCTGATGGACCAGAAATCCTTCGTCGAAGGCGCCCGCGCCCTGACCCTGTGGGCCGCCAGCCTGATCGACCGCGGCCACCGCACGGGCGATGCCGCCGCCGAAGGTCTGGTGTCGCTGATGATCCCGGTCATCAAGGGCTTCCAGACCGACCGCGGGTTTGAAATGGCCGTGCAGGCCCAGCAGGTCTGGGGCGGGCATGGCTATATCGAGGACAATGGCGTCAGCCAATTCGTCCGCGACGCCCGCATCGCCCAGATTTATGAGGGCGCCAACGGCGTGCAGGCGCTGGACCTTGTGGGCCGCAAGCTGACGCAAGACGGCGGCAAACATGTCATGGCCTTCTTTGAAATGGTGAAGGCCGAATGCAAAGCGCATGACGCAGACCCCCGCATGGCCGCCTTTACCGAACCCCTGAAACAGGCGTCCAAAGCCATGCAGGCGGCGGGCATGTTCTTCATGCAGAACGGCATGAAAAACCCCAATGCGGCGCTCGCGGGGTCTTATGACTTCATGCTGATGATGGGCCATGTCTGCATGGGCCTGATGTGGACGCGCATGGCCGCAGCCGCCTCTCAGGCGCTCAACGCAGGTGGCGGCGATGATGCTTTCCTCACCACCAAAATCGCCACGGGCCGCTATTACATGGCCCGCCAACTGCCCGCTTGCGCCATGCACCTCGCCCGCATCGAAAGCGGCGCAGATCCGGTGATGGCCTTGGCGGCGGAGGCGTTCTAATCTTGGGGCAGAAAATTCTTGAAGTAAGAATTTTGCCCCAGAGCAACCCGAGGTATTAAATGCCCAAACGCTTTCGCCTGACCCGGCGCTTTCCCGTTGCCATGACCGAAGACGGCTACCGTCGCCTCACGCGCTTCGCGACCGAGGCCGGGCTGGATGAGGGCGAAGCGCTGTCGTTTCTGTTCGAGCATTTCGATTCTGTGACCAACCATGACAACCTCACCCACCGGCTGCGGCTCTTCAACGCCGAGCTGGAGGGGCGGAAAGGATAGGGAGGCGCGGGTGGACCGGGCGGGAGCCTCCGGCGGGAGTATTTGGACCAAGATGAAACCCAGATCCGCCCCGCCTTCGAGGCTCCGTTTTGGCTATCCGTCATGTCGAAGGCGGGGTTTCACCTTGGGAGGCCATCGGCTCTCCAGCCTGTGCCACGGGATGAGATTGAAAGGTAATGATGAACAAATCCTTTTCATCTTGGTGAAAATACTCTCTGGGGGTCCGGGGGGCGAAGCGCCTCCGGGGCTGGGGCAGAGCGCAACGATAGGGAGGACGCGATGACGATCACGCTTTATGGCTTTGGTGAAAGCGGCAATGCCTACAAGGTGGCGCTGATGCTGCAGCTCACCGGCACGCCTTGGGAGCTGCGCTTTGTTGATTTTTTCAAGGGCGAGGCGCGCAGTCCGGAGTTCCTCAAGCTCAATGAAATGGGTGAGGTGCCGGTGTTGGTCGACGGCGATCAGGTTCTGACCCAATCGGGCATGATCCTTGACCATCTGGCGGAAAAGACCGGGCGGTTTGGGGGGGCTACGGCTGATGAAGCGCGCGAGGTTTGGCGCTGGATCCTGTGGGACAATCACAAGCTGTCCACCCAGATCGGCACAGCGCGGTTCTTGGCCAACTTCCTGCCCGAGGACAAGCGACCGGCCGGTGTTGTGCCCTTTCTGCAAGGCCGGCTCAAGGCGGCCTACAAGGTGCTGAACAGCCATCTCGAGGGGCGCGATTGGATCGTTGGCCAAGGCCCGACCATCGCAGATTTCTCCTGCTGCAGTTACCTTTACTACCCCGAGCCTTACGGCTTTGACCGCGCCGAATGGCCTGCGATAGACCGCTGGCTGGCCCAGATCGCCGCGCTGCCAGGCTGGGCGCATCCCTATGATCTGATGCCGCGCGCACTGCCGGGGGCAGGCGGATGATCCCTCGGCCGGTTTCCACCGAAGGCCCCAGATGTGACGCAGCGAAAGCGTTGCGCGACGGGGCCGCAGGGCGGACAAAGGGACACCGCCCAGCCAAACTGACCTTCGATGACGCCCCCCGCCGACCCGACCAAGGAGCCCAACCATGACCGACGCTTTCATCTATGACGCCGTCCGCACCCCCCGTGGCAAGGGCCGCCCGGACGGGGCCTTGCATGAGGTCACCTCGGTTGCCCTGTCGGCAGGCCTCTTGAACGCCGTCAAGGCGCGCAACGGGCTTGAAGGCCACGCGGTCGAGGATGTGATCTGGGGCAATGTCACCCAAGTGGGCGAGCAGGGCGGCTGTCTGGCCCGCTCGGCGGTTCTGCTCTCAGACCTTGACCTGTCCATTCCCGGTCTTGCCATCAACCGCTTTTGCGCCAGCGGCATGGAGGCGGTGAACCTTGCCGCCAATCAGGTGCGGGGTGGGGCTGGCGCGGCCTATATCGCGGGCGGGGTCGAAATGATGGGCCGCGTTGCCATGGGCAGTGACGGGGCCGCCATTGCGGTGGACCCGGCCCTTGCCATGAAAACCTATTTCGTCCCGCAAGGCATTTCGGCCGATATCATCGCCACCGAATACGGCTTCACCCGCGAGATGGCCGATGCGTTGGCCGTAGAATCCCAACGCCGGGCGGCCGCCGCCTGGGCGGACAACCGCTTTGCCAAATCCATCGTCCCGGTGACCGACCGCAATGGGCTGACCATTCTGGACCGTGACGAATACATGCGCCCCGGCACCGATATGGCTACCCTTGCCGCCCTGAAGCCTGCCTTCAAGGATATGGGCGAAACCATGCCCGGCTTCGATAAGATCGCGCTGATGAAATACCCGCATCTGGAGCGGATTGCCCACATCCACCACGCCGGAAATTCCAGCGGCATCGTCGATGGCGCCGCCGCCGTGCTGATCGGCAATGCCGATTTTGGCCGCGCCCATGGGCTGAAGCCCCGCGCGCGCGTCCGCGCAACGGCCAAGATCGGCACCGATCCCACGATCATGCTGACCGGTCCGGTTCCGGTGACCGAAAAGATCCTGCGCGACAGCGGTATGTCCATCAAGGACATCGATCTGTTCGAGGTGAACGAGGCCTTCGCATCGGTCGTCCTGCGGTTCCAGCAGGCCTTCAACGTCGATCCTGCGCGCGTCAACGTCAACGGCGGCTCTATCGCCATGGGCCACCCGCTTGGTGCGACTGGCGCGATCATCATCGGGACGCTTCTGGATGAGTTGGAGCGCACGGGCAAATCGACCGGGCTTGCCACGCTGTGCATCGCCTCTGGCATGGGTGCTGCCACGATCATTGAGAGGGTGTAATGGCCAAGATCAATCTTGCCTCCCTGCCGGTCAAGACCGGCTCCATCTACCCCGCGCCCTATGATGCCTTGGTGGCGGGCCGGTCCTCCTTGCGGTTGGGCGATGCGGGCGGGTTGACGCAGTTCGGCGTCAATCTGGTGACGCTGGCCCCAGGCGCAATGTCCTCCATGCGCCACTGGCATCTGGCGGAAGATGAGTTCGTCATTGTCACCGAAGGCACCTTCATCATGGTCACCGATGCGGGCGAAACCGAAATGGGCCCGGGCGATTGTGCGGCCTTTCCGGCGGGCAAACCCGACGGCCATCACTTCCTCAATCGCACCGATAAGCCGGCCCGTTTCCTTGTGGTCGGCTCAAAAGCCCCGCGTGAGGTGGCCACCTACAGCGACGAGGACCTAATGGTCATGGTCGAAGCCGGTCGCGCCACATTCACCCACAAAGACGGCACCCCCTATATCGCCCCCAAGGGAGACCAGTGATGACCGATTTCACCTATGCGATGGACGCCGATGGCGTCGTGACCCTGACCTGGGACGTCAAGCACAAGTCGATGAACGTGATGTCGACCGAGGCGTTTATGGACCTGTCGGGCATGGTGGACCGGGCCTTGGCCGACCCTGCGGCGAAGGGGATCATCATCACAAGCGCCAAGAAAGATTTCGCGGGCGGGATGGACCTTAAGGTGATCGCCGCCATGCGGGCGGGCGGCGCTCAGGCGATCTTTGATGGCGTCATGGGCATGCACCACGTGCTGCGCAAGATCGAACTGGCGGGCATGGACCCCAAGACCAAAAAGGGCGGCAAGCCGATTGTTGCGGCCCTGCCCGGCACGGCGCTGGGCATCGGGCTGGAACTGCCCCTTGCCTGCCACCGCATCATTGCCGCCGACAATCCACGCGCCAAGATTGGCCTGCCCGAAATTCTCGTCGGCATTTTCCCCGGCGGTGGCGGCACCACGCGCCTGACGCGCAAGATGGGCGCGATGATGGCGGCCCCCTTCCTGTTGGAAGGCAAATTGTCTGATCCCAAATCCGCCAAAATGGCCGGGCTGATTGATGAGGTCGTGGCCCCCGAGGATCTCTTGTCGCGCGCCAAGGACTGGGTGCTGTCAGCCAAGGACGCGGACCTTGTGAAGCCTTGGGATGACAAGGGCTATAAAATGCCCGGAGGCGCGCCCTATCATCCGGCCGGGTTCATGACCTTTGTCGGCGCCAATGCCATGGTGGCGGGCAAGACCATGGGGGTCTACCCGGCCGCCAAGGAACTGCTGGGTGCGGTCTATGAGGGCGCGCTTGTGCCCTTTGACACCGCGATCAAGATCGAGGCGCGGCACTTCACCGCGCTGTTGATGAACCCGTCCTCCACCGCGATGATCCGCTCCTTGTTCATCAACAAAGAGGCGCTGGAGAAGGGTGCAAACCGGCCATCGGTGGCCGATCAGACGGTGAAGAAGGTTGGTATCATCGGGGCTGGCATGATGGGCGCGGGGATCGCCTATGTCTCGGCCAATGCCGGGATCGAGGTGGTCCTGATCGACGCCGCACAAGAGGCGGCGGATCGGGGCAAGGCCTATTCCGAGGGGCTGTTGGACAAGGGCATCCAGCGCAAGAAGGTTACGGCTGAAAAGAAGGCCGAAGTTCTGGGCCGCATCCAGGCCACCACCGATTATGCAGCGCTGGCCGGCTGCGATCTGATCGTCGAGGCGGTGTTCGAAGACCCGAAGGTCAAGGCCGAGGTGACGGCACGCGTCGAGGCGGCGGTGGGTGAGGCGTGCATCTTTGCCACCAACACCTCCACCCTGCCGATCTCGTCCTTGGCCAAGGCTTCAAAACGGCCCGAACAGTTCATCGGCATCCATTTCTTCTCGCCCGTCGACAAGATGATGCTGGTCGAGATCATCCGCGGCAAGGCCACGGGCGATGTCGCGGTGGCCAAGGCGCTGGATTACGTGCGCCAGATTCGCAAGACACCCATCGTGGTCAATGACGCGCGGTTCTTCTACGCCAACCGCTGCATCATTCCCTACATCAACGAAGGCATCCGCATGGTGGCCGAAGGGGTGGAACCCGCGCTGGTGGAAAACGCGGCCAAGCTGGTCGGCATGCCCTTGGGGCCGCTGCAACTGGTGGATGAAACCTCAATCGATCTCGGCGTGAAAATCGCCAAAGCCACCCGCGCCGCGATGGGCGATGCCTATCCTGATGGCGCGGTAGATGAGGTGCTGTTCTGGATGGCCGCTGAGGGGCGTCTGGGCAAAAAGGCCAACGCGGGCTTTTACGCCTATGACGCGGCGGGCAAGCGCGAGGGGCTGTGGGAGGGCTTGGAGGCTCGCTATCCCGTGGCCAAGGACCAACCCGATCTCGGGACCGTGCAGCACCGTCTGTTGATGGCCCAAGTGCTGGAAGCCGTGCGCGCGCTGGAAGACGGTGTCTTGACCGACATCCGCGAAGGCGATGTGGGCGCGATCCTTGGCTGGGGCTTTGCGCCCTGGTCCGGCGGGCCGTTTGGCTGGCTCGATATCATCGGGGCGGTCAAGGCGGTGGAGATTTGCGAAGGTCTGACCGCCAGCGAAGGCGCGCGCTTTACCCCGCCGCAGATGCTGCGCGATATGGCGGCCAAGGGGCAGAGTTTCTACCCGGCTGCCGGTGCCAAAGCGGCCTGACCGCCAAGCTGCCCCCCACCCCCAACCCCTCCCCACAAAGGGAGAGGGGAGGCGGGCGCTGGTCATGGGGCAGGATCGTCAAACGCGTAGCCGAAGCGCGCAATATCCTCGGCGCAATCTTCGGCAATAAGGGCGGCGTCGGCATCACTGTAATAACCCCGCCAATCGCGCGCGCGCGCGCTTTCATTGGCGCGCGGCAGAGGGGTGAGGCGAAAGCCCAGATGCGCCTCTAACGGGGCAAGATCGCTGTCCAGATGCTCTACGCGTGCGTAAAGCTGGCAGCGATCAGTGCCCCTGCGATCGCGCAGATAGGCGGCGGCGGGCCAAAGCCGAAAGGCGGTGCGCGTCTGCGGATGGGCCAGAAAGCCGCTGAAGGTCGTGGCCTTGGCCAGACCCACTGCCGGATGGGCAAAACTTTGGGCGCGCAGCCAGTGGTAATAGCTGACCGCCCGATCCCAAGGGTTGCGCACAAGGGTAAAGCAGAACATGCTGGCCAGATCGTCCGCCGACAGAACCCCGTCGATATCGGCGAGCGTGGCATGTTTCCACAGCCGCCCCGCCGGCTTGAGCGCCTTGAGCCGCCCCCGCCGCGCCCTCGCCTTGGGCGTGTCACCGATCAAGATATCGTCTTTCATCGCCCGCCCTTCCAGCGCCAGCGTCAGTGCGGTCCCCCCGGTTTTGGGGATATGGACAAAGACAAAGCGGCGGCCGGGCGAGATGATCATGCGGCCGCCCGGTCGTGGGTAGAGCGGGCGGGTGCCTCCGGCGGGGGTATTTGGGCCAAGATGAAACGCATGGCGCTAGACCGGATTGGGCAGCGGGCGGCCTTCGGCAAAGGCAAAGACATTGTCCAGCGCCATAAGACCCATGGCGGTGCGCACCTCCAGTGTGGCGGTGCCGAGATGGGGCAGCAGCGTGACCGTGTCGAGCGGCAGAAGATCGGGGTGGATCGTGGGTTCGTGCTCGTAGACATCCAGCCCCGCACCGGCGATCTGGCGCGCTTGCAGCGCCTTGGCCAAGGCGGCCTCATCCACCACATCGCCGCGCGCGATGTTGATGAAGAGGCCATGCGGCTTCATGCAGGCCAGCGCCTCGGCGTTGATGAGGTGGCGGGTGGCAGGCCCGCCGGGGACGGCGACCACCACGAAATCAGCCGCCATGACCTGCTCTAGCGGCGCCGCGCGGGCGGGCAGGCCCGGATCGGTGGCGCTGCGGTTGTGGTAAAGGATTTCCATCCCGAAGCCATGATGCGCGCGCCGCGCGATGGCCTTGCCGATGCGGCCCATCCCGATGATGCCCAGCGTCTTGCCCGAGACATGGGTGCCGAGCATCTGCGTCGGGTGCCAGCCTTCCCAAAGCCCGGCGCGCACCAGCCGCTCGCCTTCCGCCGCGCGCCGGGCGGTCATCAGGATCAGCATCAGCGCGATGTCGGCGGTGGCATCGGTCACCGCACCGGGGGTGTTGGTGACCTGCACGCCTGCCGCGCGGGCGGCGGCCACGTCGATGTGGTTAAAGCCAACACCAAAGTTGGCCAGCAGCTTGGCGCGGGGTTGGGCGACATCGGCAAAGACCTGTGCCGAATAAAGATCGCGCAGCGTCGGCAGCACGATGTCATAGTCGCGCAAGGAGGCGCGGAGTTCGTCCGGGGTCAGCGGCAGGGTGTTTGCGCGGGCCGTGACGTTAAACCGCGCATGGGCGGCGGCCATCACAGGGTCGGGCAAGGGCCGGGTGATCAGTAGTTTCATCAAAACAGTTTTCCTCCCAAGGGCACGTCATGGCCCGGTCCTATTAGCACCACCTCGCCTGTCTCATCTGGCAGGCCCAAGATCAACACCTCGGACATGACCTTACCGATCTGGCGGGGTGGAAAGTTCACCACCCCCAAGACCTGCCGCCCGACCAGCCCTTCGGGCGTGTAGTGGCGGGTGATCTGGGCAGACGAGCGTTTCTCGCCAATCTCAGGCCCGAAATCGACCCAAAGCTTGATCGCAGGCTTGCGCGCCTCGGGGTAAGGTTCGGCGCGGGTGATGCGGCCCACGCGGATGTCGACGCGTTCGAAGTCAGCATAGGTGATGGTCATTTGCCAAGCTCCCGTCCACGGTCGGCTGCGGCCTGAATGGCGCGCGCCATCAAAGGGGGCAGGCCGGTGTCTCCGTCCATCAGCACAGCCAAGGCCGCCGCTGTGGTGCCGCCCGGCGAGGTGACATTGATGCGCAATTGTGCGGCGGGGTCAGGGGATTGAAAGGCCAGTTCTCCCGCCCCGCATACCGTGGCGCGTGCGAGCTTCATCGCCACATCGGGCGACAGCCCCTGCGCCACACCGCCCGCGGCCATCGCCTCGATCAGGTGGAACACATAGGCCGGGCCTGAGCCCGAAACCGCCGTCACCGCGTCGATCTGATGCTCGCCGTCAAGCTCCACCACCTCACCCACCGCGGCCATAAGATCGGCGGCCAGCCGCAGGCCCGCCGCCCCGGCATGAGCATTGCCGCAGATGCCGGTGATGCCGCGCCCCACCATGGCGGGGGTGTTGGGCATGGTGCGCACAATCGGGGTGCGGTCGCCAAAGGTGCTTTCAAAGGTGGCAATCGAGGTCCCTGCCGCGATCGACACCATCAGCGTCGTGCCATTGCCCAGCGCTTGCAGCGCAGGCAGGGCCGCGCCCATCATCTGGGGCTTCACCGCCAAAAGCGCCACCGCAGGCGCGGGCGGCACACCTGCGTTCAGATGCACGCCGGTGGAGGTCAGCCAGTCAGACGGGTTCGGTTCCAAAACCCAGATCGCTGACGGCGGCAAGCCCGCCTTCAGCCAGCCCGCCAAAAGCGCCGAGCCCATCTTGCCGCAGCCCAAAAGCACAAGCCCGTCGCGGGCAACCTGTTCCAACGCCATTGAAATCCCCCATCTCTCGGGGCAGAGGTTAGGCCCGACCGTAGGCCTCGGCAATGGCAACCTTCATCGCCTCGGCCGGGCTGCGGTCGCCCCATACGGCCAATTGGAAGGCCGGGTAGAACCGTTCCGCCGCCAACACCGCCGATGAAATCAGCCGGTCAATCTGTTCGGCCCCGGCCATCTGACCGCCGGCAAGGCACAGGCCATAGCGCCAGACCATCAACTTTTGCTCGGCCCAATAGGTGAAGGCCCCGGTCCAGACCATGTCATTGCAGCGGTTCAAGATGTCATAGACCACCGGCAGCCGGTCTTCGGGCGGTTCCATCTCAAAGGTGCAGATCAGGCGCAGGGTTTCATCTTGGGCCGACCAGGCCAGCGTCAGCGAATAGGTGCGCCACTGGCCTTCAACCGCCATGGCGATCTGGTCATCGGTGACGCGGTCAAATTCCCAGTCATGATGGGCGGCCAGATCTTCGACGATGTCGATCGGATGCAGGTCATCCAGCGAAAGGAAATCTTCTGAAACCGACATACCCGCCCCATCATTAGGCCCTTTGCGGATAAGATCCCACAACTGGCTGAGTGTCTGGCAAAGATCTGCGTAAGCCCGACTAGAACTTACTAGATATAGTGGGGCGAAGGCGAAAGCCTGTAAAGTGAAATCTGATGAAATCTTCTGTGGATAAGCCCGTGAGGCAGGCCTTGCGCCCTAGAAGGGGGGGCTTGGTCGCCGATTTGGTTGGCCTATCGGCTGAACCAGATCGCCCGATCAGCGCCGCAAAAGGCGGAAGCCTGCCGAAGCGGCCCAGCCCGCGACGGCGGCCAGCACCAGTGAGATCAGGCCGTAAAGCAGGGGCTGTTCATGCGCCATGATATAGAGCGTGCGCTCCAGCCCGGTCTTGCGTACGCCGATCACGCGCTCCATTTGGTCGATCACTTGGCCATCGCGGGTGATGAACATCCGCACCTTATAATCGCCCTCGATCAGGTTCGCAGGCAAGGTCACATCGGTGCGAAACAGCGTTTCCTCCGCCAGTTGCACCTGGCCTTGCAACAGGCGGTAGATGTCTTCGTTGCTGCGGATGCGTTCAAGGGCGGCGATGAATTCATCCACGCTGGCGGCCTCGGAGGCGCCGCCGATGACTCGGATCGCATGGGGCAGGGTGATGCGATAACGCAGGTCGTCAGTGTCCGACAGGATGTCATCGACCAAACCGGTGGTGGCAACGGCATAGAAGGACGGTGCAGCGTCCACCGTGACCGATGAGGTGTTCACCCAAATGCCCGCCACCCGTTCCTTGCGGCGGATCACCAGCGGGATCGAGGGGCCTTCGACCGTGATGATCACCTCAAGTGGAGCGCCTGTGGGTGCAGGTGCCTCGCGTTTCACCGCGCCGTAGATCAGAATTTCGGACCCGTCAAAGTTTGCCGTGATCGCCACGCGGTTCTGCGACAGGCCCGACACGATCTCTTCGCCCTGTGCCCGTGCGGCGCCGGTAACCAGCACCAGCGCCGTGGCTAACCACAGCGCCAGCGCACCCGGGACCCAGCAACGGCGCGCGGCGGCACGCAGGCCGCTCACGGCAGCACCAAGGGGGTCAGCGAGAAGAGCTCGGCCGGGCGCAGCAACAAATCCAGCGCGATCTTGATCGCCACCGCCAGCACCAGCGCGGCGAGGAGGATCCGCAATTGCTCGGCCTTCAGCCGCGTGCCCACCAGCGTGCCAAACTGCGCCCCAATCACCCCGCCGATGATCAGCAACAGCGCCAGCATCATATCAACGGTATGGCTGTTGACCGCATGCACAACCGTGGTGAAGCCGGTCACAAAAATGATCTGAAAGAGCGACGTGCCGATCACCACCTTGGTCGGCATGCCAAGGATATAGATCATGGCCGGAACTAGAATGAATCCGCCCCCCACCCCCATGATCCCGGCCAGAAAGCCCACCAGCGCGCCCACGCCCAAAGGTGGCAGCACCGAGATATAAAGCCCCGAAGCGCGGAACTTCATCTTCAGCGGCAGCCCATGCACCCACGTGTGGACATGGGCGCGGCGAATGGGGGCCGCCCCGCCATGGCGGCGGGCGCGCAACAAGGCGCGCGCGCTTTCAAAGAACATCATCGCGCCGATCAGGCCCAGAAACAGCACATAGGACAGCTGCACAAAGAGATCGACCTGCCCAAGCTCGGTCATCCAGGAAAACACCCGGACCCCAACCCAAGAGCCAAAAAGGCCCCCGACCAACAGCACAGACCCCATGCGGAAATCGACGGCCTTGCGTTTCAACTGCGCCAGCACGCCGGAAATCGACGAGGCCACCACCTGATTGGCCCCGGTCGCCACCGCAACCCCGGGCGAAATGCCGATGAACAAGAGGAAGGGCGTGATCAGAAACCCGCCGCCCACACCGAACATGCCCGACAAAAAGCCCACGATTCCGCCAATCCCGAGAAGCAGGAAGGCGTTGACCGAGACCTCGGCGATGGGGAGGTACAGTTGGAACATCAAGGTATGTTGGAAAGGGGCCTGTTGTCCAAGACTTGCGCCCGTTTCGCGGGCTTGTCAAATCCAGATCGAGATGGCGGATAACGCCAGTTGGCAGGGGGGTGTGCGGTGGGGCCTTTTGCCTGCCGGATTGCCCCCACCCCCAACCCCTCCCCACCAGGGGGAGGGGAGGCGGCTGAGGTCAGATGGGGCTGTCAGGGGCGGGCGGCCAACCCGCGCAAATAGGCCCGCAAGATGCGCTCCAGCTTGGCCGCGCCCAAAGGCGCCATGGCCTTGGTGTGCTCATGGCTGATTTGTTCGTCCGACATCCCGGCAGCCATATTGGTGATGGTGGAGATGGCGGCCACCTTCAGGCCCAAGAACCGCGCCAATATCACCTCGGGCACGGTGGACATGCCCACGGCATCCCCGCCGAGGATCTTGATGGCGCGGATCTCAGCCGGGGTTTCGAACGAAGGGCCGGAATACCACGCATAAACCCCTTCCGGCAGGGCCACGCCTTCGGCCCTGGCCGCATCCCGCAGGGCGGCGCGCAGATCAGGGTCATGGGCGGTGGTCATCGGGACAAATCGGGCATCGGTTTTTTCACCGATCAGCGGGTTCAGGCCGGAAAAGTTGATGTGATCGTTCAACAGCATCAGATCGCCTGGCCGAATATCGGGGCGCAGGCTTCCCGCCGCATTGGTCACGATCAGATGATCCGCCCCCAGCGCCTGAAGAAGGTCCAAGGCCGGGCGCATGGCGGCTGGATTGCCGTTTTCATAATAATGCTCCCGCGCGCCAAAGACCGCGACCCGCACGCCTTCCAGCGTGCCGATGTGCAGATGCGGGTTGTGGCCCGACACGCCGACATGCGGAAAGCCCGGCAGATCGGCGTAAGGAATGGCCACGCCGTCGACGGCATGGGCCAGATGGCCCAAGCCAGAGCCGAGGATAAGGCCCAGTTTCACAGGCTCGGTTCCCGCGCGGGATTGGACGGTGTGCAGCAAATCAGTCATCGGTCAGTCCAGCGTTGAGGGCAGGAGCGGGGGGTTCACACCCCCGCACCCCCGTGGGATATTTGGGCCGCATTGAAGGCGTCAGCGTTCTTTCACATAGGGCTCACCGCCCGCGCGGGGCGGGATGGCCTTGCCGACAAAGCCCGCGAGCACGAGGACCGTCAGGACATAAGGCAGCGCGTCGAGCATCGAGACCGGAACCTTTTGACCCACCACGCCTTCGACCACATCAGGGCGGAGTGCGAGGGCTTGGAAGAAGCCGAAGAGCATCGTCGCGCCCAAGGCTTGCCAAGGCCGCCATTTGGCGAAGATCAGAGCGGCGAGCGCGATATAGCCGCGCCCGGCCGTCATCTCGCGGCCAAAGCCAGCTTGCAGGGCTGTGGCCATATAGGCGCCGGCAAGGCCGCAGAGGACGCCCGTGATCATCACCGCGGCAAAGCGCAGCCCCATGACCGACACCCCCGCCGTATCGACCGAGGCCGGGTTTTCCCCCACCGCGCGCAGGCGCAGGCCAAAGCGGGTGCGATAAAGCAGCCACCATGTAAGCGGAACGCATGCGAGGGCCGCATAGACCAGGATCGAATGGCCCGAGATCACCTCATAGTAAAGCGGGCCGATGACGGGCACATCTTTCAGCGCCTCGGCAAAGGGCAGGGTGATGGGATTGAACCGCCCGTCGCCCGACAGGGGCGGCGTGCGCCCGCCTTGGCCAAAGAGCGCTTGCGCCGTCAGCACCGTGATGCCCGAGGCCAGAAAGTTCAGCGCCACGCCTGAGATAAGTTGATTGCCGCGGAAGGTGATCGAGGCGATGCCGTGCAAAACGGCGAACAGCATCGATCCCGCAATCGCCGCCAAAAGCCCGATCCAGACCGAACCGGTCAGGGCCGCCACCGCGCCTGCGCTCATCGCGGCCATCAGCATCTTGCCTTCCAACCCGATGTCGAAAATGCCCGCGCGTTCGGAGTAAAGCCCGGCCAAGCAGGCCAAGAGGAGGGGCGTGCCAAGGCGCAGCGTGCTGTCCAAAAGTTGCAGAAGCGTTGCGTAATCCATCACGCGGCTCCTTTCACGGCGGCAGGGCTGCGGAAAAGCGCAAAGACCCTGACCAGCATCATCCGCACCATGTAATCCAAGGCCCCGGTGAAGAGGATCACCAGACCCTGCACCACGATGCGCAATTCGATCGGGATCTTAGTCCACAGGCCCAGTTCCGCCCCACCTTGGAAGAGGAACCCGAAGAGAACCGCCGCCAGCACCACGCCCACCGGGTGATTGCGGCCCATGAGGGCCACGGCAATCCCGATGAACCCGGCGCCGGAGGCCGAGTTTTGCAACAGCCGTTCCGCCTCGCCCATCACGTTGTTGATCGCCATCAGGCCAGCAAGGCCGCCCGACAGAAGCATCGCAATCATCGTGATGCGAAACCCGTTGATCCCCGCATATTGCGCCGCCGCCCCCGGTTTGCCAAAGGCGCGGATCTGATAGCCAAGCCGCGTGCGCCACAGGATCGCCCAAACCACCCAAGCCGCCGCAAGGGCAATGAGGAAGGTGATATTGGCCGGCACATCCTTGGTGAAGAAGAGGTTGAAACCGGGGATATCGTTCAAGGTCGGCAGGTTGGTCACCTCGGGGAAATTGGCGGTGGCCGGGTCCATCTGGCCATCGGGGCGCAGCACGTCCACCAGCATGAACACCATCAAGGAGGCCGCGATATAGTTGAACATGATCGTCGTGATGACGATATGGCTGCCGCGTTTGGCCTGCAAATAGGCCGGGATAGCGGCCCAAGCGGCCCCGAAGAGGGCGGCTGCCATGGCCGCACCGATGAGGGCCAGCGACCAATGCGGCCAAGGCAGGAAGAGGCAGGCGAAGGCCACGCCAAGCCCGCCAAGCTGCGCCTGCCCCTCACCGCCGATGTTGAACAGGCCCGCATGAAAGGCAATCGTCACCGCAAGCCCGGTAAAGATGAAACTGGTGGTGTAATAGAGCGTATAGCCCCAGCCATAGGCCGACCCCAAGGCGCCGGTGACCATGGTGTTCAAGGCCTCCATCGGGTCTTGGCCAATCGCCAAGATCACCAGCGCCGAGATCAGCGCGGCCAGTGCGAGGCTGACCAGCGGCACAAGGGCGACATCGGCCCATTTCGGCAGTCGGTCCATCAGGCGGCCTCCCCGTTCATGCCGGCCATCAAGAGGCCCAACTCGCGTTCATTGGTCTGGGCCGGGTCGCGCAGGCCCATGATCTGGCCGTCAAACATCACCGCAATCCGGTCGGACAGGCTCATGATTTCATCCAGCTCCACCGACACCAACAGCACCGCCGTCCCCGCATCGCGCAAAGCGACGATCTGTTGGTGGATGAATTCAATCGCCCCAATGTCCACCCCCCGCGTCGGCTGGCCGATCAGCAACAGCGCGGGCTTGCGCTCCATCTCGCGGGCGACCACGATCTTTTGCTGGTTGCCCCCCGAAAAGGACTTGGCGGGCAAGGACGGGATCGGCGGGCGCACGTCGAAGGTGGCCATCTTCCGCTCGGTGTCGGCAATCAGCGCGGCATTGTCCATGAAGAGCGCGTTCTTCTGATAGGCCGGGTCGTTGTGATAGCCCAAGGCCACATTTTCCCAGGCCGCGAAATCCAAGATCAGCCCGTGGTGGTGGCGGTCCTCCGGCACATGGGCAATGCCCGCCGCGCGGCGCGACTGGCCGTCAGCGCCCTTGCCCGACAGCGGCAAGTCGGCCCCCTTCATGGTGATGCGCCCAGTGGCCCGCGCCATCCCGCCAAGGGCGGCCAAAAGCTCAGACTGCCCATTGCCTGCCACCCCGGCAATGCCAAGGATTTCCCCGGCGCGGATGTCAAAGCTGATGCCTTTCAGCCGCTCCACCCCGTGATCGTCCTTCACGCGCAGGTTTTGCACCGACAGAACCACCTCGCCGGGCGTGGCCGGGGCCTTCGCCACCTCCAAAAGCACCTTGCGGCCCACCATCAACTCGGCCAGCGCCTCCGGGCTGGTCTCGGCGGTCTTGACCGTGGCCACCATGGTGCCGCGCCGCATGACGCTGACATTGTCGGTCGCCTCCATGATCTCGCGCAGCTTGTGGGTGATCAGGATCACGGTCTTGCCCTGATCTTTCAGCCCTTTCAGAATGCGAAACAGATGGTCCGCCTCATCCGGGGTCAAAACCCCGGTCGGCTCGTCCAAAATCAGGATATCGGCTTGGCGATACAGCGCCTTCAGGATCTCCACCCGCTGCTGGTGGCCCACCGACAGATCTTCGATCAAGGCATCCGGATCGACGTCCAACTCATATTCCCGCGCCAGATCCGCCAGCACTTTCCGCGCCCGCGACAAGGAGGTGTTCAGCATCGGGCCATCCTCGGCCCCCAGGATCACGTTCTCCAGCACGGTAAAATTCTGCACCAGCTTGAAATGCTGGAACACCATGCCAATACCGGCGCGAATGGCGCTCTGGCTGTCAGGAATGGTGGTCAATTTGCCATCCACAAAGATCTGGCCCGCATCGGCTTTGTAAAAGCCATACAGAATCGACATCAGCGTCGACTTGCCCGCGCCGTTTTCGCCGATGATGCCGTGAATGGTGCCTTTCGGCACGGCAATGTTGATGTCTTTGTTGGCCTGAACCGGACCGAAGGCTTTGGAAATGCCCTTCAGCTCAATCGCGTATTGGGCGTCGCCCATGCGCATCTCTCCCCCGTGTGGAAAAGCAAGGCCCGTCCGCTGTGGCGCGGCTTCGGTAACTGGCCCTTGGTAAAATGTGCCGCGCCTGATGGGTCAGGCGCGGCACGGATGCAAGTCAGACGTTCTTAGAACGTGGCAGCCGGGCAGGTGTTGTCCGACATATAGTCGTGAACGACCAACTCACCCGATTTGATCTGAGCGGCGGCGGCATCAACGGCGGCCTGCATCTCAGGGGTCACAAGCGCCGCGTTGTTTTCGTCCATCGCATAGCCGACGCCGTCATTGGCCAGACCCATGACGTTGAAGCCGGGGGTCAGTGCTTCGCCTTCTTTGAAGGCCTCATACACAGCGTTGTCCACGCGCTTCAGCATCGAGGTCAGAACCTTGCCGGGGTGCATGTAGTTTTGGTTGCTGTCCACGCCGATCGACAGGATGCCTTCGTCGGCAGCGGTTTGCAGAACACCAATGCCGGTGCCGCCTGCGGCCGCATAGATCACGTCTGCGCCTTGGGCCTTCTGAGCCTTGGCCAGTTCCGCGCCCTTCACCGGGTCATTCCACGCTGTGGGGGTGGTGCCGGTCATGTTCAGAACCACGGTCGCATCGGGGTTCACAGCCTTGACGCCCTGCGCATAGCCGCAGCCGAACTTGCGGATCAGCGGGATGTCCATGCCGCCGATAAAGCCAACGGTGCCCGACTTCGACGCCAAGGCCGCCATCATGCCAACCAGATACGAGCCTTCATGCTCGTTGAAGACCACCGATTTGACGTTCGGCTGATCCACGACCATGTCGATGATCGCAAACTTGGTGTCCGGGAAATCCGGGGCCACTTTGGCCAGCACGTCGCCAAAGGCAAAGCCGGTCATGACAACGGGGTTCGAACCGGCTTCGGCCAGACGACGCAGCGCCTGTTCGCGCTGGGCTTCGTCCTGCATTTCCAGCTCTTTGTAGGTGCCGCCGGTTTCGGCTTTCCAACGCTCAGCGCCGTTGAAAGCGGCCTCGTTAAAGGATTTGTCGAACTTGCCGCCAAGGTCGAAAATGATCGCCGGCTCTGCCGAGGCAACGCCTGCGGTCAGGGCCAAGGTCGCGGCAGCGCCAAGCAAGTGTTTCATAAGGGTCATGGATGTTCTCCCGGTTACCATTCGTGTTGCCCTCTGTCGTGGCCGCAGCGGCCTTGTACAAGAGGATTGCCAACAGTTTAGGTCGAAAGCCGCGCAAAGGGTCAACAGGAATCTGTGAGCCGCCGAAGTGACGCCGGGTTTCGCCGATTGGCTGACCATTTGGCTGACAATTGGTATTACATTGGTTACATTAAGGATCTGACCAAGATCAGCGCATCTTCGGACGCGCCATCGGGTCGGTGGTAATAGCCCCGCCGCCGCCCGGCAGGGGCAAAGCCGCAGGCGGCATAAAGCGCACGGGCGGCGGCATTGCCTTCCGCCACCTCCAGAAAGGCCGATTCGCCTCCGCGCGCAATCGCCTCTGTCAGAAAGGCTCCCACAAGCGCCCCCCCCAGCCCCGCGCGGCGCTGATCGGGATGCACGGCGATGGTCAACAACTCCGCCTCACCCGCCACCACGCGGCCCAGCAAAAAGGCCCCGGGCCGGGTCAGCGCAAAGACCAGCGGGCTGGCCAAAAGGTCGGTGATCTCTGCCTCAGACCATGGGCGCGGGGTGGTAAAGGAACGCGCATGCAGCGCCGCCATCTCGGCCGGGGTCATGGCAAGATGACCGGGGGCGGGTCAGAGGGCGGGGCGGCATCGGCCCCGCGCAGGTAAAACGGCGCCGGGCGCGGCTGGGGCAGATCACGGGCGACTGCAAGGTGCGCCATCGCCTCGGCCAAGGGCATGGCCGGGGGCAGGGCAGCAGGCGCTGCAGCGTTTCCGGTGACATGCGCCGTCTCCACCACATGCGCCAGATCCGAGCCGTCCAGCAACAGCGCATCAGACGTCTCAGTGCCAAAGGCCTGGACATAAACCTCACCGCGCCTGGCATCTTCGACCACCGTAATCGGGCGCGGCAGGCCAAAGGCCAAGGCCTCAAGCCGGGTGATTCCAATCGCCGGAATCCCAAGCCCCAAGGCCAACCCCCGCGCAGCAGCGACCGCAATCCGCACCCCGGTGAAATTCCCCGGCCCGGTGCCGACAGCCAACCGCGTGAGGTCCGACCAGCCCAAGCCCGCCTCGCGCAACAGCTCCTCGAGCAGCGGCATCAGCCGCTCGGCCTGACCCTTTTCCATCGGCTCCAGCCGGGTCAGCACCCGGCCATCCGGCAAAAGCAAAGCGGCGGCGCAATGCGCCGCCGATGTGTCAAAGGCCAAAACCGTCTCAGCCATAGCTTTAGGCCGCAACCGGGCGCACCTCGGTGACTTCGGGGATATAGTGGCGCAAGAGGTTCTCGATCCCCATCTTCAGCGTCAGGGTCGAAGACGGGCAGCCCGCGCAGGCGCCCTTCATATGCAGATAGACGATCCCCCGGTCAAAGCCGTGGAAGGTGATGTCGCCGCCATCTTGGGCCACAGCCGGGCGCACGCGGGTGTCCAGCAGTTCCTTGATCTGGCGCACGATGTCGCTGTCCGGTCCGTCATGCGCCTGATGCGCGGCGGCCTGCTCGCCCTCAATCACCGGGGCGCCGGACTGGTAATGCTCCATGATCGCGCCCAAGATCGCGGGCTTGATATGGCCCCAATCCACCGCCTCGGCCTTAGTCACCGTTACGAAATCGGTGCCAAAGAACACGCCCGTCACCCCTGCCACCGCAAAGATGCGGGCGGCCAAAGGCGATTTGCCCGCCGTCTCAGAGCTCGGGAAATCGGCGGTGCCCATCTCCAACACGGTCTGGCCGGGCAGGAATTTCAGCGTCGCCGGGTTCGGCGTGGATTCGGTCTGGATGAACATCTGCGTATCTCCGACAGTTCAAGTCGGATATGCGCCCGAGGGGGGCAAGAGTCAAGGTTCGCCCGGCGGGTTGGCCCAGCTTGGCACCGGCATTGGCCGATCAATCCTGTGGGCTGTAATAGCCATACATCGCGTCCAACACCTCGGCCGCTGCGCTTTGTGCAGGCGGGCTGAGATGCGTGGTCGCTGGGACGGGAGGGGCCGAGTAATAGGCCAAACCCGGAATCTCAAAGGCTTTTGGCGGTGCGGTGCTGGGCAGGCTACGGGGATGAAGAGTCATGGCGACGTCCTTCTATGATCCCCCCTCAGTACAGACCCTACGTTATTTTCTGCATTGCAGCATTGATTCTTTTGCGCCCGCAGCATGCGCGCCCGGCATGGCGGTCAGGCGGCCTTAGGTGATGCTTTCCAGCCGTTCCTTGCTCATCTCGCCCGGAACAATGGTGATCGGGATCGGCAAGTTGCCCGAATTGCGCGACATTTGCGTGACCAGCGGGCCAGGGCCTGATTTGTCCGTGCCTGCGCCCAGAACCAGCACGCCAATCTCGGGATCCTCGCGCACCTGCGCCAAAATCTCGGTCGCCGGGTCACCTTCGCGGATCACAAGCTCGGGGTTCACCCCCTTCTTGTCGCGCATCCATTTGGCAAAGACCTGAAAATGCGCCTCGATCCGCTCGCGCGCCTCGGCGCGCATGAGGTCTGCGACCCCAATCCAGCCCTGAAACTCTTCAGGCCGGATGATCGACAAAATCTGCACCCCGCCGCCGGTATGGGCAGCGCGCAGCGCGGCAAAGCGCATGGCATTCAGACATTCGCGGCTGTCGTCGAGGACCACAAGGAACTTGCGCATAATCTCTCCCCTTCCAGTCGAGTATTGCCGGAAGGGGCGCGTCGGCGCAAGCCTTTGCGATCAGCTTAGCGATGCGAGGCCGCCCAATCCCAATAAATCGCCCGCGCGCGGGTCGCCATGGCGTGCGATTTGTAATGCGTGTCGTCAAAGCGGGTGACGCGGGTGACCTTGTTGAAGTTGCCGGTGAGGAACACCTCATCCGCGGCGTGCACCTCGTCAAAGCTGATGATCTTTTCCACCACCTCCACCCCATCGGCGCGCAGATTGGCGATGTGGCGCGACCGGGTGATCCCGGCGAGGAAGGTGCCATTGGCGATCGGGGTAAAGGCCACGCCATCCTTGACGATGAACACGTTCGCCGTGGCACTTTCGGCCACATTGCCAATCGCATCGGCGACAAGGGCGTTGGAAAAGCCCTTTTTGCGGGCCTCGGCGATCATGCGGTAATTGTTGGGGTACAGGCAGCCCGCCTTGGCGTTGCAGACGTTGTCGGCCAACACGGGGCGACGGAACGAGGTGGTGGTCAGCGTCACCGAATTTTCGGGCGCGGACATCGGAATCTCTTCCAGACAGACCGCAAAGCCCGTGTAATCGCGGTGCGGCCCAAGGCCATAACCGTCGTCTTCGATCCCCCAATACATCGGGCGGATGTAAAGCGCCTGATCGGCGCGATAGGATTTCAGCCCATCGCGCACAATGCCTTCGATGTCCTGCGCGGCATGGGTGGGCGTCATCAGCATCGCCTCGGCCGACCGGTTCACCCGCGCGCAATGCAGCGCAAGATCGGGCACCATGCCATCAAAGGAGCGCGCGCCGTCAAACACGGTCGATCCAAGCCACGACCCATGATCGGCCGCGCGCATGACGGGAATATTGCCCTCATGCCATTTGCCCTCGAAAAAGGTGCGGATATTGGTGCCCGATGCCATGGTGGTCCTCCCGAATTTCGGCGGAGTTAATCAGGATGGGCGGGCAAGGGAAAGGGGGGCCGATGTCGAAGCGGGGGCCAGCCCCCGCACCCCCGGAGTATTTTTGCCAAGATGAAAGCCGGGGCGGCGAAGGCGCGGGTCCGTGTGAAAAAAAGCGTCGCCGCTGGGGAACGGCGACGCGATAGGCAGAAGACGAGGCCGGGGAGCCTCAGCCGCGATTATGACGGGAGAATGAATCGATTCCGTGACGCTTTAGCGCCGCGACCGGATCATTCCCACGATGTCATAGACCTGATCGACGATCGGCCGCGCAATCGCCTCGGCGCGCTCGGCCCCTTGGCCCAAAATGCGGTCAATCTCGGCGGGGTCCTTCATCAACCGGTTCATCTCGGTGGTGATGGGGGCAAGCTTTGCCACGGCCAGATCGGCCAGCGCGGGCTTGAAGGTGCCAAACTGCGCACCTGCGAAATCGGCGATCACCTGATCCACGGTATGCCCGGCCAAGGCGGCATAGATGTTCACCAGATTGCGCGCATCGGGGCGGTCTTTCAGCCCTTCTACCGTGTCAGGCAAAGGCTCGGGGTCGGTCTTGGCCTTGCGGATCTTGGCGGCGATCTGGTCGGCATCATCGGTCAGGTTGATGCGGCTTTGATCGGAAGGGTCGGATTTCGACATCTTCTTGGTGCCATCGCGCAGGGACATCACGCGGGTTGCTGCCCCTTCGATCAAGGGATCGACCACCGGGAAGAAATCCACCTTGAAGTCATTGTTGAACTTGATCGCGATGTCGCGGGTCAGTTCCAGATGCTGCTTTTGATCCTCGCCCACCGGGACCATGGTGGCATGATAGGCCAGAATGTCGGCGGCCATCAGGGCGGGATAGGCGAAAAGGCCCAAGGATGCCGCTTCGGCGTTTTTGCCCGCCTTGTCCTTCCACTGGGTCATGCGCCCCATCCAGCCCATGCGCGCCACGCAGTTGAAAATCCACGCGAGTTCCGCATGGGCCGTCACTTGGCTTTGGTTGAAGAGCACCGAGCGTGCCGGATCAATCCCCGCCGCGATAAAGGCCGCAGCCCCTTCGCGGGTTTGCTGGCGCAGCTTTTCCGGGTCTTGCCAGACGGTGATCGCATGCAGATCGACAAGACAATAGATCGTCTCGATCCCTTCATCCTGCTTTTCGACAAAGCGTTTCAGCGCGCCAAGGTAATTGCCAAGGGTCAACCCGCCCGAAGGCTGGATGCCCGAGAAAATCCGGGGCTTGAATTGGGTCTGAGGCGTTTGGACCGGCTCGGACATCGGGAACTCCATCTGGAATGTTGTGCCGCATCGGCTTATCGCTGTGGGGCAGGGGCGTCAATGAAGCCCCGAGGAGAGTTGCATGCAAGATCACACCGCCGCCCCGCTGAACCCCTTGCCGCCCGCGGTTTGGGCCTTGGCCCTGCCGATGATCGCGATGGAGATTGTGCTGCAGCTGGGGGCGTCCGGCGTCGCAGGCGGCCCCGAGGCGGTGGGCTGGCGGATCGATGCCATCACCCGGCTGGCCTTTGTGCCCGACCTCTGGCGTGAGATGCTGTCCTTGGGCCAGTTCCCGCCCGAGCATCTGGCGCGGTTTGTCGGCTATGCCTTTGTGCATGGCAACCTGACCCATACGGTCTTTGCCGTGGTCATCCTTCTGGCGCTGGGCAAGTTTGTGGGCGAGGTTTTGCGCTTTTGGGCGGTTCTGGCGGTGTTTCTTGCCGCCACGATTGCCGGGGCCTTCGCCTATGGCCTTTGGGCCGGGCCGCAGCCGCTGTTTGGGGCCTATCCCGGCGATTACGGGTTGGTAGGGGCCTTCACCTACCTCATGTGGCTGCGGTTGGCCGGATCGGGAAGCGAATACCGCGCCTTCACGATGATCGGCTTTCTTCTGGCCGCGCAGCTTCTCTTTGGTGTCTTGACGGGCGGCCCGTTGGATTGGGTATCGACTTGGGTTGGACTTCTAGTGGACGGGAACCTTGATCTCGCCAGTCAGCATTTTTTGAAAGGTTTCAGTGACGATGGCGTAATTTGGGTGGAGGGCAGGCTCGGTTTCGTGGCCGATCTCGCAGGCTTTGCCGCGGGCTTTGCCGTGACCATTCTGGTGGTGCCCGGCGGGATTGGCCGGTTGATGGACCGCCTGCGTCAGCGCTGACCGCGCAGGCCCTTCAACTCTGACCAGCGAAAGGCTTTCAGCGCAAAGCCGCTGCCGAAATAGGCCACGCCGCCAAGGCCCACCAGCAGCGCCAGCGCCGGATAGCGCCAGCCCGCCGCTTGCAGCCAAGGCTGCAACAAAAGCGCCCCGGCCCAGACCACCAGAACCATCGCCACACAGGCCATCAAGACCAAGGGCAGGCGCGACATCAGCCGGTCGTCAAACTGCGCCTCTGGCCCCATCCGGCGCGCGCCCCACCACAATTGCCCCACCATGATCCAGGCTGACAATGTGGTGGCCAGCGCTGCGGCGGTAAAGCCGATCAGCGGCATCAGACCCACGGCCAGCACCGCATTGGTGACCATCGACCAGACCGCATAGCGAAACGGGCTGCGCGTATCTTCCCGCGCGAAATACAAGGGCTGCATCACCTTTTGCAGCACAAAGGCCGGCAGCCCTGCGGCATAGATCGCAAGCGCAAGTGCCGTATTGGCCGTGTCCACTGCGCCAAAGGCGCCGCGCTGATACAAGACCTCGATGATCGGATGCGACAGCACCATCAGCCCCACGGCCGAAGGCAGCGTCAAGACCAGCGCAAACTCGGTCCCCCGGTTGAACGCATCCTGCCCCCCTGCCGCGTCATTCGCGCGCAGACGGCGCGACAGTTCCGGCAACAAGACCGTGCCGACCGCAATCGCCACCACGCCCAAGGGCAGTTGATACAGCCGGTCCGCATAGACCAGCCACGAAATCGCGCCCTCGGTCCCCGAGGCGACCTGCCGCGACACCAAAAGGTTCACCTGCACCACGCCCCCGGCCAGCATCGCAGGCCCGGCGACGATCAAAAGCCGCTTCAGGTCCGGCGTCATCTGCGGCATCCGCAGGCGCGGCACAAAGCCAATGCGCGCGGCGGCAACCCACGTGAACGCCAATTGCGCCACCCCCGTCACTGGCACCGTCCAGGCCAGCGTCAGGCCCATATCCCAGCCTGCAACAGCGGCCAGCCACATGGCGGCAATGAACACAAGGTTCATCAAAACCGGCACAAATCCGGCCTCGGCAAAGCGGCCATGGGCGTTCAGCACACCCGCCAGCATGGCGAAAAGCGAGATGAAGAAGATATAGCAAAAGGTGATCCGGCCATAAGTTACCGCCAGATCAAACCGCGCATCCCCCACAAAGCCCGAGGCCATGGCCCAGACCAGAAACGGCATCGCCACCGTGCCAATCAGCACCAGTGCCAGCAGAATGGCCGACAGGCCCGCAAAGGCGTCTTGGGCAAAGGTTTCGGCATCCTCGCCTGCCTCAAGCTTCTTGGCATAGATCGGCACAAAGGCCTGATTGAAGGCCCCTTCGGCGAAAAACCGGCGGAACATATTGGGCAGCGAAAAGGCGACGTTAAAGGCATCGGCCACCGCGCCCGCGCCCAGATAATTCGCCATCATCAGATCGCGCGCGAGCCCCGCACCGCGTGACACCAGCGTCCAGATCCCCAAGGTCATGATGTTGCGGATCATCCGTGCCGCGCCGCTCATGCGCTGGCCCTTTCCGCGCCTTCTGTGATCGCCTGACGCAACTTCTTCTCCAATGCTTCTTGACGGTTCTTCGCGTGCAGTTTCAGACCGAACATGTCTTTCACATAGAAGGTGTCCACCACCTGCGCGCCATAGGTGGCAATCACCGCACTGGAAATCTGCATGTTGTTGACCGCCAGCGTGCGGGTCAGGTCAAACAACAGGCCGGGCCGATCGCGGGTGTCGACCTCGATGATCGTGTAAATCTCGGACCCCTCATTGTCGAAGGTGATATGGGTCGGAAAACGGAACTCGCGCTCGCGCTTTTTCACCTTATCGCGCCCGGCCAAAGCCTCGCGCGCCACAACTTCGCCCTTCAGCGTCTTGTCGATCATCTGCGTCAGACGCGGCAACCGCTCCACGTCATAGGGCTTGCCCTCGGCGTCCTGTATCCAGAACACCGGCGTCGCATAGCCGTCTTTCGACGTATAGGTCTTGGCATCCACCACATTGGCCCCGACCAAAGCCAAGGCCCCGGCCAGACGGCTGAAAATGCCGGGATGGTCGGCCAAGGCAAAGGCCGCGCGGGTGGCATCGCGCGCGGGTTCTGGGTGCAGGTCTATGCGAATTTCGCTGTCGTCCAACCCCTGCAGCAACCGGGCAAACACCTCTTGGGTGTCGGTGGTCAGGCCCTGCCAATAGGGCGCATAATGGCGCGCCCATTCGGCGCGGATCGCCTCATCGGTCCAATCCACCAGCCGGGCGCGCAACGCGGCCTTCGCCTCATCCTCGCGCTTTTCGCGGTTGATGCTTTCCAGCCCGCCTTCCAGCGCATCGGTCGTCAACCCGTGCAACTGGCGCAAAAGCATGGCCTTCCAGTTGTTCCACGTGTTCGGCCCGACCCCGCGAATGTCGCAAACCGTCAGCACTGTCAAAAGGTCCAACCGCTTGCGGGTTTTCACCGCCTTGGCAAAATCGCGCACCGTGCGCGGATCGCCAATATCGCGCTTCTGCGCCATGTCTGACATGAGAAGGTGATAGCGCACCAGCCATTCGACGGTCTCGCTTTCTTCCTCATCCAGCCCCAGCCGCGGCGCAATCCGCCGCGCCATCTGCGCGCCGATGATCGAATGATCCTCAGGCCGCCCTTTGCCAATGTCATGCAACAAAAGCGCGACATAAAGCACCCGCCGACTGATCCCCTCTTTCAGGATCGACGACGACAGCGGCAAATCCTCCACCAACTCGCCGCGCTCAATCTGCGCAAGGGTCGAGATGGTCTGGATGATATGCTCGTCCACCGTGTAATGGTGATAGACGTTGAACTGCATCATCGCGACGATGTTTTCGAACTCGGGGATAAAGGCCGACAAGACCCCCAATTCGTTCATCCGCCGCAAGGCACGTTCCGGATTGCCGTGCTTCAGCATCAGATCCAGAAAGATGCGCTGCGCCTCGGGGTCGTCGCGCATCTCGTCGTCAATCAGGTCCAGATTGGCCGCGATCAACCGCATGATATTGGGGTGCAAGAGATAGCCTGACCGCAACGCCTCCTCAAAGGCGCGCAACAGGTTCAGCTTGTCCGACAGGAACTTCGCCGGGTCCGCCGCATCAATCCGGCCCTGCACCAGCTTATAGCCCTTGGCCACCGATTTGCGGCTGAAAAACCCCATCAGCCGCGCCTCTGGCTTGGCGTGACGGGCCTCCAACTCGGTCAGAAACACGCGGGTCAATTCGCCCACACGGGTGGCGTGGCGGAAATAGTCCTGCATGAAATGCTCAACCGCGCGGCGGCCATGCCCGTCGCGATAGCCCATCCGCGCGGCGACCTCTACCTGCATGTCAAAGGTCAGCTGATCCACCGGGCGCTTGGCGATGTAATGCAAATGGCACCGCGCGGCCCACAGGAAGTTCTCGGCCCGCTCGAACTGGGCATATTCCTCGCCCGTCAAAAGCCCCGCCGCCACCAACCCGGCAGAGGACGGCACCCGGTGCAGATATTTGCCAATCCAATAGAGCGTCTGCAAATCGCGCAGACCCCCCTTGGCCTCTTTGACATTCGGTTCCAGCACATACCGCTGCCCGCCTTGGCGCTTGTGCCGCTCGGCGCGCTCGGCCAGCTTCGCCTCAATGAACTCGCGCCCCGTGGTCTTGAAGAGATCGCCCCAAAGCCGGTCACTCAGCTCGGTCTCAAGCGGCGCATGGCCGCAGATGAACCGATGCTCCAAAAGCGCGGTGCGGATGGTGATGTCGTCGCGCCCAAGCCGCAGGCAATCGGCCACAGTGCGGCTGGAATGGCCGACCTTCAGCTTCAGATCCCACAGCATATACAGCATGGATTCGATCACCGCCTCGGCCCAAGGGGTGATCTTCCACGGCGTCAGAAACAGCAAATCCACATCGGAATGCGGCGCCATTTCGGCCCGCCCATAGCCACCCACCGCCAGAACCGCGATGCGCTCGCCCTCGGTGGGGTTGGACAAAGGGTGCAGATGCTGGGCAACCGCCAGCGCGGTCCTCACCAACCCATCGGTCAGCCGCGATTGGTCGCTGACCAGTTCGCGGGCGCGCAACGGGGCCTCGGCAAAGGCCGCCGCAAGCGCCGCATTGGCCCGGGCTTTTTCGGCCGCCATATGGCGCACGGCACAGGCCCGCGCGGCGCGCGCATCGGTGTCGGTCAACCCCGCAATCTCGGCGCAGATCGCGGCGGTCAGGCTTGGGGCGTCAATCAGATCGGTGTGCGGCACAAGACCCGTGGCCGCAGGGGCTGCGGTCGCCGGGACCTCGGGGGTAGAATTTAACCTCATCCCGTCAGATCCCGGCGTGTCAGATCAGAACCCCGGCCCGGCAAAGCTGCGCGGCGCGGAATCGATGATAACGGCTTGCCCGTCTTTGATCTGAGCAACAGCAAGGCCGCGCTCGTTCTTGCCATCCTCAAGCAGGCGGAAGATGCCGTTGACGCCGACAAACCCGGCCGATTGGGTCAGCGCATCGCGCGGCAACGGGCCCCGCAGGCTCGACCGGCTCAGCGCGCCGACAGCGGCAATCCCGTCATAGGCCAAGCCCGCAATCGGATGCGGCGCCTCGGCATAGGCGGCGGTAAAGCGGTTTTGGAACTGCGCGAAAAGCGCCGGATCCGGCAGCGCAAACCAGCCGCCCTGCACGCCGGGCAGGCCCAAGGTCGCGGCGGGAATATCCCAGCGGGTCAGGCCAATGAACTGGGCATCCGCCGAGGACAGCCCGTTGTCGACCAAAAGCTGCGAGATCAAGGGCAAGGCCCCCGAACTGTCCGCCGTCATAAAGACAGCCTGCGCGCCGGTCTCTCGTGCTGCGCGTACCAAAGCAGGGGCGGCCGAGACGACGCCGTTTTGCGAAAACTCGTAATCGCCCACGGACACCACGGTGCCCCCAGTGGCACGCACGCCCCGCTCAATCGCGGCACGGCCGATGGTCCCGGCGGTGTTGCGATCATGCACGATCATGATGTTGCCCTTGCCCTGACGCACCGCAAAGCTGGCCAGACGCGCGGCGGTGTTGTCAAAGGTTGGCCCCAGAACAAAGACGTTGTTCCCGGCAATGTCGGGATTGTTCGAGAAGGACAAGACGTTCACGCCCGAGGCAGCCACCGCAACCCCGGCGGCATTGGCCTCTTGGGCAAAGACCGGCCCAAGGATGACCTGCGCGCCATCAGCCACAGCCTTTTGCGCCTGCGCGGCAGCTTGGGAAGGCGATCCGGCGGTGTTGTAAACGCGCAGATCAATCTCCACGTTTTGCAAATCGCCCATCGCCAGCCGCGCGGCATTCTCAAGGCTCTTGGCCAAAACCTCGTCGCTGAGCTGACCCGAGCCACCCGGCACCAACAGGGCGACCTGAATGGCCCCGCTGCCCGAGCCACCCGAAGGCGACAAACCGCCTCCCGGGACACAGGCCGCAAGCACGGCAGTGGCGGCAACAAGGGCAAGATGGCCCAGCGACTTGCGGGCCCGACGCAAAACAGACAACATCTGACAATTCCCCACTCGAAGAGATTGGTACACGAAGGCGGAAGTTAAGGCCTTCGCCGGGGGAAGTAAACGCAAAGAGGAGGGCATGGGCCCATGGCAGGCGGCAAGACGGTGCATGAGCTAACCCCGCTGGCGCCCGGGCTCTATCTGGTGGCCACCCCAATCGGGACGGCCCGCGACATCACGCTTCGGGCGCTGGATGTCTTGGCCTCGGCCGATGTGCTGGCGGCCGAGGACACCCGGACCTTGCGGCACCTCATGGAAATCCACGGCATCCCCTTGGGCAAGCGGCCGCTTGTGGCCTGTCATGACCACAACGAGGCGCAGACCAGCCCGCGTCTTGTGCAAGCCATCGCCGAGGGCAAATCGGTGGCCTATGCCTCCGAGGCGGGCACGCCGATGGTGTCAGATCCGGGCTTTCCCTTGGCGCGGGCGGTGATTGAAGAGGGCCTGATGGTGACAGCAGCCCCCGGCCCCTCAGCCGCGCTCTGCGCGCTGATGGTGGCGGGCCTGCCCACCGACCGCTTTGTCTTTGCCGGATTTGCCCCCAGCACCAAGGCCGCGCGCCGCAGCTTTCTGCAAGACTTGGCGCATCAACCGGCGACGCTGGTGCTTTATGAAAGCCCAAGGCGCATTAACCAAATCTTGGAAGATCTCTGCGATATCTTGGGAGAAGGGCGCAAAATGGCGCTCTGCCGCGAATTGACCAAGCGATTCGAAGAGGTGATCCTCGGCACCGTGGCCGAGGTGCGCGCAGCGTGCCAAGACCGCGACTTGAAGGGAGAGATCGTGCTTGTTCTCGGGCGCGGTGAGGCGGTTGAAGCAGATGCGGCGACAATTGAGGCAGCTTTGGATCGGGCGTTGACAACGATGAAGGTCAAGGATGCTGCGACAGCCGTCGCAGAGGCTTTCGGTCTGCCAAAACGCGATGTGTATCAAATGGCGCTGGCCCGCGGGTCTGCGGATCGGTCAAAGTAAAGGAATCGGGATGAGCGGCGCGCGATCTTATCAGGCAGGTTTGGCCGCTGAGGCTATGGTTGAACAGCTTTATGCGGGCTCAGGCCGGCCGATTTGCGCCCGGCGTTGGCGGGGCTCCTGCGGTGAGATCGATCTGATCGCCCGCGACGGCGCCGAGGTGATTTTCATCGAAGTGAAGCACAGCAAGACCCATGCGCAGGCCGCAGAACGGCTGGGCCCGCGCCAGATGGCGCGGATCTACGACGCGGCCTCTGAATTCATCGGCGGTGAACCTGCAGGGCAGTTGACCCCTGTCCGCTTTGACGTCGCCTTGGTCGATGGGCGCGGGCAGATCGAAATCCTTGAGAACGCCTTCGCGGCCTAAGGGGCGGGCGTGACGGGGGGTTTGCAACTCGGCCGGGCATCGGTCACAAAGGGCGCGCAATTTGAAGGAGCGCGCCATGGGTCTCAAAGTAGCCTTGCAGATGGATCCGATCGGATCGGTCAACATCAACGGCGACTCGACATTCCGCATTGGGCTTGAGGCGCAGGCGCGCGGGCATTCGCTGTTTTTCTACACCCCCGACAAGCTGGCCTTTGTCGAAGGCCGCGTCATGGCGCGGGGCTTCCCGATTGAGCTGCGGCGTGAGCAGGGCAACCACGTCACCTATGGCCCCGAGACCGAGGTGGATCTGGGCGAGTTTGACGTGGTCTGGCTGCGGCAGGATCCGCCCTTTGACATGGGTTATATCACCACGACGCACCTTCTCGAGATGATCCACCCCAAAACGCTCGTCGTGAATGACCCGTTCTGGGTGCGCAACAGCCCTGAAAAGCTTTTGGTCCTGCGCTTTCCCGATCTGACGCCGCCCACCGCCATCGCCCGCGATCTGGCCACGATTCGCGCCTTCAAGGCGCGGCACGGCGACATCATCCTCAAGCCCCTGTACGGCAACGGTGGCGCGGGCGTGTTCCGGCTGGATCCGAACGACCGCAACCTTGCCTCGCTCCATGAGTTGTTCACCGGGATGAGCCGTGAGCCGATGATCGTGCAAAAGTTCCTGCCCGATGTGTCCAAGGGCGACAAGCGGGTGATCTTGGTGGATGGTGCGCCCGTCGGCGCGATCAACCGCGTGCCGCAGGCGGGGGAAACCCGGTCCAATATGCATGCGGGCGGGCGGCCCGAAAAGGTGGGGCTCACGGCGCGCGATCTGGAGATTTGCGCGCGGATCGGGCCGGTCTTGAAAGAAAAGGGGCAGGTCTTTGTCGGCATCGACGTCATCGGCGATTGGCTGACCGAGATCAACGTCACCTCGCCTACTGGCATTCAGGAGCTCGAGCGGTTTGACGGCACCAACACCGCCGAGAAAATCTGGCAGGTGATCGAGGCCAAGCGCGGCCTCTGACGCCCTCCTCGTCCGCCGTCGGCAGCTCGTCGTCCCCCCGAGGAGCGCCGCAGGCGACGACGAGGTTCACCCCTTTGCCCCCACCGTCAGCCGAAAACTCACCGCCTCGGCGATATGCGGATGGCGCACCGCCTCGCTGCCATCAAGATCGGCAATCGTCCGCGCCACCCGCAAGACCCGGTGATAGCCCCGCGCTGAAAGGCCAAAGCGTTCCGCCACCCGGACCAACAGCGCGCGCCCCTCCGCGTCTGGGCTGGCGGTGGCCTCCAAAAGGCTGCCCTCGAGATCGGCATTCACCCGCGCCGTGGCATGGCCCTGAAACCGCAAAGCCTGCCGCGCCCGCGCCGCCGCCACCCGCGCGGCCACCGTGGCCGATGTCTCGCCCGAGGCCGGCAGGTCCAGATCGCTATAGGCCACCGGCGGCACCTCCACCCGCAGATCAAACCGGTCCAACATCGGCCCCGAAATCCGCCCCAGATATTCTTCGCCGCACACAGGCACCCGGGCACAGGCGCGCGCCGGGTCGGTCATATACCCGCATTTGCAGGGGTTCGCCGCCGCCACCAGCAAGAACCGCGCGGGATAGCGGATATGGGCATTGGCCCGCGCCACCACCACATCACCCGTCTCGATCGGCTGGCGCAGGGTTTCCAGCACCGCGCGGGGAAACTCGGGGAATTCGTCCATGAACAAAACCCCATTATGCGCCAGCGAAATCTCCCCCGGCTTCGCGCCCTTGCCACCCCCCACGATGGCCGCCATGGATGCCGTGTGATGCGGCTCGCGAAACGGCCGCGCGCGCGAAATCCCCCCTTCCGTCAACAGCCCCGCCAGCGAATGGATCATCGAAGTTTCCAGCGCCTCCACCGCCGACAAGGGCGGCAGGATTGACGACAACCGCGCCGCCAGCATCGACTTGCCCGACCCCGGCGTGCCCACCATTAGAAAATGATGCCGCCCCGCCGCCGCAATCTCCAACGCGCGTTTGGCCCGTTCCTGCCCCTTCACATCGCGCAGATCGCGCCCCCCCGCCTCGGGCATCACCTCGCCCGCCTCGGCCGGGCTCAGCACCGACTGATTGGTGTAATGGCGCAAAACCTCGTGCAACGACGCCGCACCCAGCACTTGGGTCGCCCCGACCCAAGCCGCCTCGGCCCCGCAGGCCTTGGGGCACAGCAGCACCTTATCCTCCTCGGCCGCGCACATCGCCGCAGGCAGCGCGCCAATCACCGGAATAAGCCGCCCATCCAGCGCCAGTTCCCCCAGCGCGATGGTGCCCTCCACCTCATCCTTCGGGATGATCTCCAGCGCGGCCATGAGCGCCAGCGCGATCGGCAGGTCGAAATGGCTGCCCTCTTTCGGCAGATCAGCGGGCGACAGGTTGACGGTGATCCGCTTGGACGGCAGCGCAATCGACAGCGCGTTCATCGCCGCACGCACCCGCTCTTTCGCCTCGCTCACCGCCTTGTCGGGCAGTCCCACAAGGTGAAACGCCGGCATCCCCGGCGACAGCGCGCATTGCACTTCGACCAACCGCGCCTCGACCCCTTCGAATGCCACCGTAAAGGCCCGCGCGACCATCTTGCCCCCGCTTCAATGGTAAACGGTTAGGCGAACAGCGTTAGCAAAGGGTTAACGCTGGCGGGGGCCTGCGCGAAGAGCGACGGGAACCGAGCGATGAGCCGCTTCAGATCAGGGCCTAGAGAAGCGCCATGAACGCAGGCCAAGCCTCGGGGTCAGCCACGGTCTTGTCGCGGCAAAACGCGTTGCAAAACCCAAAGCGGCGGCCCTGCATCTCCAGCACATGGGTCACGGGCTTGCCCGAATAGGGGCAGGCGGCGTTCTCGGCCTCAGTCCCTTCCACCGCGCGGGCCGCCATTGGCACCGGGCCGGGCCACGGGCGCAGCGGATAGGGGCGGCGGTAGAACTCCTGATCCGCCCCATCCACCAGCCCCATCGCGCGCCAGCGCCGAAACGACGGATGCGCCAGATGGGCCTGCACATAGGCCATCGCGCGGTCCGACACCGGCAGGTTATAGGTCGCGATCCGCGTCGCGACGGGTGCAAAAAACGCATCCGCCGCCGAATAGTCTCCGGCCAGCCAAACCGTCGATCCGGTCTGATCGCGCGCCCAATCCCAGATCACCTCCAGCCGTGCCAGATCGGCCAGAACCGCCTCGGGTGGGGCGCAATCGGTGTAGCTCACCCGCAGGTTCATCGGGCAATGGCTGCGGAGCGCGGTGAACCCGGCATGCATTTCAGCAGCCAGCACCCGCGCCACCGCCCGCGCCTTGGGGTCTGGGGGCCAGATCCCGACCTCAGGGTGCCGACTGGCCAATTCCTCGGCGATGGCAATGGTTTCCGGCACCACAACCCCATCGGGCGTGCGCATGGTGGGGGCGGTCTTGCCGGGATGAAACTGCTTCAAGAGGGTCGGCAATTCGTCGGTGTAAAGCCGCGCAGTATGCAGTTTGACCGGCAGGCCAAAGGCATCAAACAACAGCCAGCCGCGCAAGGACCACGAGGAATAGGCGCGATCCCCGATCACCAGATCATAGGTCATGGGACATCTCCTTTGTCGTCAAGAAAGCACGGGTGCCGCCAAGAAAGCACGGGGGCCCCAAAGGGAAAAGCGCCGATTTGTGCGCCCGCCCATCACGGGATGTGATTGATCGACAAAACGCGCGGCGCGGCACCAAACTCAAGGCAGGTCACCGACAGATTGTCGATCTTGTGACCAAAGGCCTGCGTGGCCGTCAGCCCGCCCGCGTGCTGGATGGCTGCGACAATGGCCCCGAAATGGGCCACCACAATCACCTCGGGCACAGGGGCCAACCGCTGCACCGCCCGCTCAATCCGCCCACAAATCGTGTTCCAACTTTCGCCACCGGGCGGGCTGATCTCGCCGGGCGTCTCCCAAAAGGCGCGGATGTGGTCGGGGCTGGCGGCTTCGACCTCGGCAAAGGTCTGCATCTCCCACGCGCCGAAATGCAACTCGCGCCAGTCGGCATCATGGGGCAGGCGCGGGCGGCTGTGCAGGGTGTCCGCCGTGGCCACCGCCCGCGTCAGGTCTGACGAGATCACCGGCACCTGCGGCAAATGCGCGTTCAGCCGGGCCAGTGCGGCCGCATCTGACAGATCGGCGGGCAGATCGGTCCAACCCACCATCCCCTTGGCATGGGTCGGCCCATGGCGCACCAACCAGATCCGGCTCATTGCAGCACCGGCATTTGGCCCTTTAAGACCATGGGCAGCCCGGCCATCACACCCGCCACCAGATCGGCCGCCTCGGCCAGCCTCTGGTTCAGCCGCCCCTGCGCGTCGCGGAAATCGCGCGACAGCTTGTTGTCCGGCACAATGCCCCAACCGACCTCATTCGAAACCACGATCACCGGGCCGGGATAGACGGCCATGGCCGCAAGCATCTCCGCCGTCTCGCGCTCAACATCGCCGCCCCCCAGCATCACATTGGTCAGCCACAAGGTCGCGCAATCGATCAGCACCACGCCCTCCGCGCGGGCCAAAGCCCCCGCCACATCACGCGGGGCCTCCTGCGTCACCCAACCCTCGCCCCGGTCGGCGATATGGCGGTCAATCCGCGCCCGCATCTCCTCGTCCCAGATCTCCGCCGTCGCGATATAGGCGCGCGGCAGCCCGGTTGCCGTGGCCAACCGCGCCACCAACCTCTCGGCCAGCCGCGATTTTCCCGACCGGGCCCCGCCGACGATCAACGATAACTTGGGCAAGGGCAGGCCGGGCGCAGAAAAACTAGAATGGTCCATGGGCAGCGGTGATCCGATCACTGGTTCGATCCGTAATTAAGTCAACAGCCGAGAACGAGAAACTTAGGGAGGCGCAGATGGCCCTGGACGGATATACCGATCAAACCCTGTCGCGCCAAGCGCGCGCCGCAGAACTTCTGGACGCCGAGACCGAGGCAGGCCTCGCCCGCGCTTGGCGCGACCACCGCGACACCGCCGCACTCCACCGTCTGGTGACAGCCTACATGCGTCTGGCGATTTCGATGGCGTCGAAATTCCGCCGCTACGGCGCGCCGATGAACGACCTCATTCAAGAGGCCTCACTTGGCCTTATGAAAGCCGCCGAAAAGTTCGACCCCGACCGTGGCGTGCGCTTTTCCACCTATGCCGTCTGGTGGATCAAAGCCTCGATCCAAGACTATGTGATGCGCAACTGGTCCATGGTCCGCACCGGCTCCACCTCCGGGCAAAAGGCCCTGTTCTTCAACCTGCGCCGCGTGCAGGCCAAACTCTCGCGCGAAGCGGCGGCAGCGGGCGAGGAACTCGACAGCGCCCAGCTGCGCGAACGTGTCGCCAATGAGGTCGGCGTGACGCTGGCCGAAGTGGAGATGATGGAAGGCCGTCTGGCCGGCATGGACGCCTCGCTCAACGCCCCGCAAGCCTCTGATGAGGACGGGCGCGAGTGGATCGACGTTTTGGAAGATGACGGCGTGCAGGCCGCCGAAGCGGTTGAGGTCGCGCATGACCACGCGGCGCTTCGCGGCTGGTTGGCCAAAGCCATGGCCGGGCTGAATGAGCGTGAACGCTACATCGTCGCCCAGCGCCGCCTGCGCGACGAACCCCGCACGCTCGAAAGCTTGGGCGCCGAAATGGGCCTCTCCAAAGAACGCATCCGCCAGCTTGAGGCCGCCGCCTATGGCAAGCTGCGCCGCCATCTTGAGACCCGCGCCGAAGGGGTGCACGACTTTCTGTGATGAAAGTCCTCGCCGCCCTTGCGATCCTGGCCGCAGGCCCGGCGCTTGCCGTTGAACTCCCGCCTCAGGCGCTTGACCGCGCGGCCACCTTCGCCGGGGCCGATGTGGTGATCTTGGGCGAGTTGCACGACAACCCCACCCACCACGCCCATCAGGCCCGCGCCGTCACGGCCCTTGCCCCCAAGGCGCTGGTCTTTGAAATGCTTACCCCCGAGGCGGCGCAGAAGATACCCGACACGCTTCCCGATGCGGACAGCTTGGGTCAGATTTTGGGCTGGGAGGCCGCAGGCTGGCCCGATTTCTCCATGTATTACCCCATCTTCACCGCCGCCCCTAAGGCGCGGGTCTACGGTGCCGAAGTGCCCCGAACCGAGGCCCGCCGCGCCTTTGACACCGGCATTGCCGCTGTCTTCGGTCCCGAGGCCGCCGCCTACGGCCTGACCAATCCCCTGCCGCCTGACGACCAATCAGCGCGTGAGGCCGAACAGGCCAAGGCCCATTGTAACGCCCTGCCGCCCGATCTTCTGCCCGCCATGGTCGATGTCCAGCGCCTGCGCGACGCCGCCCTCGCCCGCGCCGTGGTGCAGGCCATGGCTGACACCGGCGGCCCGGTGGCCGTCATCACCGGCAACGGCCACGCGCGGCGCGATCAGGGCCTGACCCTGCCCTTGGCACGGGTCGCGCCCGATCTCAGCGTGCTCACCATCGCCCAATTCGAAGAGACAGCCCCCGCCACCCCGCCCTTCGACCTCTGGCTCCTCACCCCCATCATCCCCCGCGACGACCCCTGCGCCACCCTCACAGGCAACGCCTCCGGGGGCGGTTGAGTTTGCCGCCGCGCGGGCCTAACGTGGGCCAACCTTGAACGGAGCCCGCCATGCTGGCCGGAAAACGCATTCTTCTCATCATCGGCGGCGGCATCGCGGCCTATAAATCCTTGTCGCTGATCCGGCTTTTGAAAACCGCAGGCGCTGCGGTCACCCCGGTTCTCACCCGCGCGGGGGGCGAGTTCGTTACCCCCCTGTCGGTCGCGGCGCTTGCGGGTGAAAAGGTGCATTCCACCCTTTTTGACCTGACGGATGAGGCCGAGATGGGCCATATCCAGCTCTCCCGCGTGGCCGATCTCGTGGTCGTGGCCCCGGCCACCGCCGATCTGATGGCAAAACTTGCCACTGGCCGGGCCGAAGATCTCGCCTCCACCCTCCTTCTTGCCACCGACACCCCTGTCCTGATGGCCCCGGCGATGAATGTGCGGATGTGGGAACACCCCGCCACCCAGCGCAATCTGGCGACGCTCAAGGCTGATGGCGTGGCCTTCGTCGGCCCCGACGCGGGTGAGATGGCCTGCGGTGAGTTCGGCTCCGGCCGCATGGCCGAACCCGAGGCGATCCTTGCCGCGATCACCGCGGCGCTGACCGATGGGCCGCTGAAAGGCCGCCATGTGCTGGTGACCTCTGGCCCCACCCATGAACCCATCGACCCCGTGCGCTATATCGCCAACCGCTCCTCTGGCGCGCAAGGCACGGCAATTGCTGCCGCGCTGCGCGATCTGGGGGCGAAGGTGACCTTTGTCACCGGGCCTGCTTCTGTGCCGCCCCCCGCTGGCGTGCAGGTGGTGCGGGTGGAAACGGCGCGCGAGATGCTAGAGGCCGTCACCGCCGCGCTGCCCGCCGATGCCGCTGTAATGGCCGCCGCCGTGGCCGATTGGCGCGTCGCCAATGCGGGCGCGCAGAAGATGAAGAAAGACGGATCAGGCCGCGCGCCCGCGCTCGAATTCGCCGAAAACCCCGACATTCTGGCCACCGTCGCAAAAGGCGCCCTGCGCCCGCGTCTGGTGGTGGGCTTTGCTGCTGAAACCGAGCATGTGGTCGCCCACGCCACTGCCAAACGCGCCCGCAAGGGCTGTGACTGGATCGTGGCCAACGACGTTTCACCCGAAACCGGCATCATGGGCGGCACGGAAAACGCCGTGGTGCTGATTTCCGAGGCGGGGTCCGAGACATGGCCGCGGATGGGCAAGGATCAGGTGGCCCGCGCCTTGGCCCAGCGCATCGCCGAGGCGCTGAAAAATTCTTGATGCAAGAATTTTGGCCGGAATTTGTGCAAATTCCGGGGGTGCAAGCGGGTTGGGCGGGATCGTCTGGGGCGGATGTGCGCCTCCGGCGGGGATATTTGGGAACAGATGAATGGCGATTAAGATAAGCGTGCTTCGCGAGGATTGGGCGGACCCCTTGGTGCCCTTGCCGGCCTATCAGACGGTGGGCAGCGCGGGGGCCGATATCTGCGCCAACCTGCCGGTCGAGATGCGCGCGGCCGGATTTGTGCTCCAGCCGATGGAGCGGGCCATTGTGCCGACCGGATTGCGGGTCGCGATCCCTGAGGGGTTTGAGATGCAGATCCGTCCCCGGTCTGGCCTTGCCTTGAAGCATGGCATCACCCTGCCCAACACGCCCGGCACCATCGACAGCGATTATCGTGGGCCTTTGGGGGTGGCCTTGGTCAATCTTGGAGCTGCGCCCTATGTCGTGAGCCATGGTGACCGGATCGCGCAATGCGTGATTGCCCCGGTTCTGCAGGCAGGGTTTGAGGTGGTGGAGGACTTGGACACCACGGCCCGCGGCGCGGGTGGCTTTGGCTCCACGGGAACGCGCTGATGGGCGTGGTGGTGCTGGCGGCCGGGTTCTGGGCCTTGGGCTGGGTCATGGGCGTGCCCGTGGCGCGGCGGCTTTGGGGTTTGCTGGGCCTTTGGCTCGCGGCGATTGCGGTGCATCTGGCCCTGCCCGAGGGCCATGGGTTGCGCGTGCTGGCCGGGGGCGATGCGCAGGTCTGGGCCGTGGTGGGCGGGCTGGCGGCGCTGGGCGCAGGCTATGTCCTTGGCCTTCGCCGGTTGCGCGCGCGGGTGAAGCCGGTTGAGCCGCCCACTGAGAGCGGACCCTTTCGCGCCGCCGAGTTGGACCGCTACGCCCGCCACATCCTGTTGCGCGAAATCGGGGGGCCGGGGCAGCAGCGGCTTAAGGCGGCGCGCGTTCTAGTGGTGGGGGCAGGGGGCCTAGGCTCACCGGCCCTGCTCTATCTCGCCGCCGCCGGGGTTGGCACCATCGGGGTGATCGACGATGACACGGTCGAAGGCTCGAACCTGCAGCGCCAGATCATCCACACCGACGCCCGCATCGGCCTGCCCAAGGTGCAATCGGCCGAAATCGCCATGCGCGCCCTGAACCCCTTTATCGAGGTGCGCCCCTATCAGCGCCGCCTTGATGCTGAAACGGCCGAGGCGCTGGTGGCCGACTATGACCTTGTCCTTGACGGCACCGACAATTTCGACACCCGCTATCTGGTGAACCGGGCCTGCGCACAGGCGCGCGTGCCGCTGATTTCCGCCGCCATCACCCAATGGGAGGGGCAGATCTCGCTTTATGACCCCGCTCACGGCGGGCCCTGCTATGAATGTGTTTTCCCCGAACGCCCCTTGCCCGGCATGGTCCCCACCTGCGCCGAGGCCGGCGTGGCCGCCCCCTTGCCCGGCATCATCGGCGCGATGATGGCGATGGAGGCGCTCAAGCACATCACCGGCGCGGGCGAGGGCTTGCGCGGGCGCATCCTGATCCATGACGCGCTTTACGCCGAAACTCGGGTGATCGGGGCCAAGAAGCGCCCCGATTGCCCGATTTGCGGCTCAGCCCATCCGGTAGCTTGAGGCGGTCACACCGCCAAAAAGCCCCTTGTCATGATACACTCTGCGCGCCGCATCGCCTTCGGCCGCCCCCACGGCGGCCCAGATCGGGGCAAAGTGGTCTTCCTGCAAATGGCAGACCCGTGCAAAAGGCGCTGTCTCCCATGCGATCAGGTCGGCGCTGCGCTGGGCGCCGGGTTTCGCCATCACCTCGGCCAGCCAGGCATCAAACGCCTCAGACGGCTCTTTCGCCCCCGGCCCGAAAAGCCGCAGGTTGTGATAGCTCAGCCCCGATCCCACGATCAGCACCCCCTCATCGCGCAACGGCGCCAGCGCGCGCCCCAAGGCCAAATGCCGCGCCGGATCATGGCCCTTTTGCAGGGAAATCTGGAACACCGGCACGCTGGCATCGGGATACATCACAAAGGCCGGCACAAAGCAGCCATGGTCAAACCCCTGCCTGTCATCCAGCCGCACCGGCAGACCGGCCGCCGCAATCAACCCAGCCGCACGGCGGGCAATCTCGGGCGCGCCGGGGGCGTTGTACTGGATCTGAAAGGTCTCTGGCGGAAACCCGTGGTAGTCATAGACCATCGGCGGGTTCGCACTGGTCATGACGGCAAAGCTTGCGTCCTCCCAATGGCCCGAGATCATCAAGATCGCCTTCGGCCGTTCCGGCAGGTCTTTCACCATCTGCACAAACGACGCCTCAAGGTTTTTGAACATCGCCCGCCAGTCGGGCATCCACGGCCAAGGGCCGCCGCCGTGGCTGATGAAATAGGTGGGCATGCGGGTCATGATGTGGCTCCGGGTTGATGTGGACAGGATGGGCGCAGTCGCAGCTTCGCGCAACGTCGGGTTCTGGCGGCGCATGGGCAAATGACTGTGCGCAGTTGCACAAAGACACGGAGTCCACCCCCATTTTGGTGCGCGCCTTTTGTCCGCACGCTGTCGGGACAAATGCCATGCGCCCGCCAGACGCAAACCCGACGCGGATCAGACGCCTTGCCACCCCTTGCGCCACGCCGCTTGGCGCTGTCATAGTCAGCCATCACCTTGTGACAGGGAGTTCACACATGAAGATTGCCGCCGCCGCCGCCCTCATGGGTATGACGATGTTCGCCACTGCCGCCATGGCCCAAGACCTGCCGAATCTTGAGGGCAAGGAAGTGGTCGTTGTGACCGAAAACGCCTATCCGCCCCTGCAGTTTCTGGACAAGTCCGGCGCAGCTGTGGGCTGGGAATATGACGCCATGGCCGAGATCGCCAAGCGCATCAACATCACCGTCAAGTATGAGAACACCTCATGGGATGCGATGATCCCGGCGGTGTCAGAGGGCCAGTTTGATCTCGGGATGACCGGCATCACCATCAAGGACGAGCGCAAGGAAAAGGTCGATTTCTCGGAACCCTATATGCGCTCGGAAATGCTGATGATCGTGCGCGGCGACGAGGCACGCTTCACTGATGCGGCCTCGTTCGCGGCCATCCCTGAGCTTTTGGTGTCGGCCCAGCCCGGCACCTCGCCCTTCTATGCCGCCATTTACAACATTCTGGACGGCAACGAAGAAAACCCCCGCGTCATCAAGTTCGAAACCTTTGGCGCGGGCCTTGAGGCCCTGAAGGCGGGCGATGTCGATCTGACCCTCTCCGACAGCACCGCCGCCAATGGCTATGTCACCGCCTCGAACGGCGGGCTGAAGATCATCGGCGAGCCGCTGGCCTCGGAAGACTTCGGCTTCATCTTCCCGAAAGGGTCTGAGCTTGTCGCGCCGATCAACGCCGCAATCGCCTCGATGAAGGCGGACGGCACGATGGATGCGCTGAACCAGAAGTGGTTCGTTGACTACAAGATGGGCGAATAAAGAGCTCAGGCGGCCCCCACCCATGGTGCGGGGCCGCCGATTTCCCGCATGACTCCCTCCTCAAAACCTGATGACGATTTTCCCTGGTGGCTGGTAATTCTGGCCCTGACCGGGGCGTTCTTGTTTTGGCAGGTCGCCACCTCTGAGGTCTATTCGGCGGCCCTTGCCGCGCTGTCCAAGGGCATCTGGATCACCATCGGGGTGGCGGTTGTGGCCTATCTTGGGGCCTGTGTCATGGGGCTTGGCCTTGCGGTCATGTCGCTCTCGCGCCACATGATTCTGCGCCAGATGGCGCGACTTTATATCGAGGTGATGCGCGGTATCCCGATCATTGTCCTCCTCCTCTATGTCGCCTTCGTGCTGGCCCCGGGGCTCGTATGGCTGGCCAATCAGGTCTTGGAACCCTTGGGCCTGTCGCCGCTTCGAACCCGCGATTTCCCCCTGCTGTACCGCGCCGTCATTGCCCTGATGCTGGCCTATTCCGCCTTTCTGGCTGAAGTGTTCCGCGCTGGCCTGCAAGCGGTGGACAAAGGCCAGATCGAGGCCGCCCAAGCGCTGGGCCTGAACGGCTGGCAGCGCTTTCGCCATATTAGTTTTCCTCAAGCCTTTCGCATGATCCTCCCGCCCTTGGGCAATGACTTTGTGGCCATGGTCAAGGACAGCTCCTTGGTCGCGGTGCTGGGCGTGACCGATGTCGCCCAATTGGCCAAAGTGACGGCTGCGGGGAATTTTCGTTACTTCGAGACTTACAACATCGCCGCGCTGATCTATCTGACCATGACAATCACCCTCAGCCTGATCTTGCGGCGCATCGAACACCGCCTGCGCGCCCGAACTCAGCCCTGATTCCGAAAAGGCCCCCCGATGAACGCTCTTATAAGCCCTTGGAACACAACGTTTTCCTTGCCCCCCTTTGCCGAAATCCGGGATGAGGAGTTCGCCCCCGCCTTCGACGCCGCCCTGGCCGAGGCGCGCGCAAACATCGGCCAGATCGCCGCAAACCCCGACGCCCCGACCTTTGCCAACACCATTGACGCGCTGGAACTGGCCGAAGCCCTGCTCGACCGTGTCTCGGGCGTTTTCTACAACCTCGCAGGTGCTGACGCGAACGACACCCGCGAAGCCCTGATGCGCGACCTCGCCCCCAAGCTCAGCGCCTTTTCGTCCGAAGTGACCAACAACAAGTCTTTGTTTTCAAAGATAGAAACGCTGTGGCAAAACCGCGCCACGCTCAGCCTGACGCCTGAACAATCCCGCGTGCTTGAGCTGTACCGCCAGATGTTCGTCCGCTCCGGTGCCAATCTGGACGGTGCCGAGGCCGCTCGCCTGACCGATGTCAAAGCCCGCCTCGCCGTCCTTGGCACGCAGTTCAGCCAGAACCTTCTGGCCGACGAACGCGACTGGTTCATGCCCCTGACCGAGGGCGATCTGGACGGCCTGCCCGATTTCGCCATCGCCGCCGCCCGCGCCGCCGGGGCTGAGAAAGGCCAATCCGGCCCCGTGGTGACCCTGTCACGCTCGATCATCGTGCCCTTCCTGCAGTTCAGCCCCCGCCGTGCCTTGCGGCAAAAAGCCTATGAGGCTTGGGTCGCACGCGGCGCAAATGGCAACGCCAACGACAACCGGGCAATTGCGGCCGAAACTCTCTCCTTGCGGGAGGAGCGGGCGAAACTCTTGGGATATCAAAGTTTTGCCGATTTCAAACTGGAACCCGAAATGGCCAAAACCCCGCAGGCGGTGCGCGGCCTTTTGATGCGCGTCTGGGAACCCGCCCGCGCCAAGGCTCTGTCCGATGCCGCCGTGTTGGAGGCGATGCTGCACGCCGATGGCATCACTGGGCTGCTGGAGCCTTGGGATTGGCGCTTTTACAGTGAACAGCGCCGCAAGGCCGAACATGATCTGGATGAGGCCGCGCTAAAGCCCTACCTGTCGCTCAACGCCATGCTGGCCGCGCAGTTTGACTGCGCACATCGCCTCTTCGGGCTCCAGTTCCGCGAGATCGATGGCCCCTTCTACCACCCCGATGTGCGGGGCTGGGAGGTCACCCGCAACGGCGCGCATGTGGCTGTTTTCTTGGGGGATTACTTCGCCCGTGGCTCCAAACGCTCGGGCGCTTGGTGTTCGGCCATGCGCAGCCAGAAGAAACTGGGCGTGGAGACAAGGCCCATTGTGGTCAACGTCTGCAACTTTGCCAAGGGCGAGCCTTGCCTTCTGTCCTATGACGACGCGCGCACGCTGTTTCACGAGTTTGGCCATGCGCTGCACCAGATGCTGTCCGATGTGACCTACGGCTTCATCTCGGGCACCTCGGTCGCCCGCGACTTTGTCGAACTGCCCAGCCAGCTTTATGAGCACTGGCTGGAAGTGCCTGAAGTCTTGGAAAAACACGCCCGCCATTGGCAAACCGGCGCGCCGATGCCCGCCGATCTTCTCCAGCGCCTTCTGGCGGCCGGAACCTATGACCAAGGCTTTGCCACGGTGGAGTTCGTGGCCTCCGCGCTTGTGGATCTCGCCTTCCACGAAGGCGCCGCCCCGGCCGACCCCATGCAGAAACAGGCTGAAGTGCTGGAATCGCTTGGCATGCCCCGCGCCATCCGTATGCGCCATGCCACCCCGCATTTTGCGCATGTCTTCTCGGGCGACGGCTATTCCTCGGGCTATTACAGCTATATGTGGTCCGAAGTGATGGACGCCGACGCCTTTGCCGCCTTTGAAGAGACAGGCAACCCCTTTGATCCTGAAACCGCCAAGCGGCTGGAAACGTTTATCCTTTCGGCTGGTGGCTCGCAACCTGCCGAATATCTTTACACCCAATTCCGCGGTCGCATGCCGGGGGTGGAGCCCTTGCTGAAAGGTCGGGGCCTGTTGGAGTCGGTGTAAGGGGGCCAGCCCCCTCGCCCGTTCCGGGCTCACCCCCGGAGTATCTCCGCCAAGATGAAAGCCCTTTCACTTTGGCCCAAATACTCCCGCCGGAGGCTTCCCTCATGGTGGCAGGGCGCAGGGTCTGGGCATTATCGGAGGCGGCTGGGGGCGGTGCCGAATTTCGCGCTGAAGGCGCGGGAGAGGCTGGAGGCCGAGGAAAACCCGCAGCGCAGCGCCACTTCGGCCAAAGGATGGCGCGTGTCGGTGATCATGCGCCGCGCCGCCTGTAGGCGCAGCGACAGCGCATAGGCGGCGGGTGCCAGGCCAAGGTTTTGGGTGAAGAGCTGTTCCAACCGCCGCGGTGACAGACCAACGGCGCGGGCCGTTTCTTCGGCGGTTTCGGGTTGGTCCAGTCGCGCCTCCATCCGGGCAATCGCTGTGGCCACGCGGGGGTCAAGCCGCAGGTCGGGTTTCTTCGGGCTGATCTGCGGATCATGCCCATCGCGGGCGGTGGTGATAAAGCTCGCCGCAACCTGCAAGGCCAGCGCCGGGCCATGGCGCGCTTTGATGAGGTGTAGCATCAGATCGGCCGCAGGGGCGGCCCCTCCGGCGGTAAAGCGGTTGCGGTCAAGGACAAAGCGGCTGGGTTGCACATCCACGCCGGGGTGGGCGGCGGCGAAATCTTCATGGTCTTCCCAATGCACCGTTGCCTTGTAGCCGTTCAAAAGCCCCGCCCGCGCCAGCACCCAGGCGCCTGCGTCGATCCCGCCGACGGCCGCAAAGCGCGGCGCCATGCGCGCAAGGCTGCGGATCAAGGGCTGTGTCGCCCCTTGCCACTGCTGGAACCCGGCGATCACGATCAGCGCATCAGCCCCTTCAGCCGCCGAGAGGGGCCCGTTTGACGGCAGTTCGATCCCGCAGGTCAGCGGCACCGCCCGGCCATCGGGGGACACCACGCGCCAGCGGTAACTGTCAGATCCCAAGTGCCGATTGGCCGACCGCAGGGGATCCAGCGTCGAGGCGACCTCAAGGATCGAGGATTGCGGCAGCACCAGAAGTGCCAGCGTCAGGGGTTGCTGCGATGCGGCGAAGATCGTTGCGCTTTTTGCCATGAAACTTGCGTAAATCGCAAAGCGTGCGCCTGCAAGCCCGTTATGCTGCCCGGCAACTGAATTGGAGGATTCCCATGCCCTTGGCCATGAACCGCGAAGTTTTCATCACCTGTGCTGTCACCGGATCGGGTGGCACGCAGGACAAATCCCCTCATGTGCCGCGCAGCCCCGAGCAGATTGCGACATCGGCCATTGATGCCGCCAAGGCGGGCGCGGCCGTGGTGCATTGCCATGTGCGCGACCCCGAAACCGGCAAACCGTCGCGCGACCTTGCGCTTTATCGCGAAGTCACCGAGCGCATTCGCGACAGCGGCACCGACGTGGTCTTGAACCTGACCGCCGGCATGGGCGGCGATCTGATGTTTGACGGATCCGAGGCGATGAACCGCATGTCGGCTAAATCCGACATGGCGGGGGCCACCGAACGTGTGGCGCATGTCGTCGAATGCCGGCCTGAAATCTGTACGCTGGATTGCGGCACGATGAATTTTAACGAGGCCGATTATGTGATGGTGAACACGCCCGGCCTCTTGCGCGATATGGCCAAGCGGATGGTCGACAGCGGCACCCGGATTGAGATTGAAGCGTTTGACACCGGCCATCTGTGGCTGGCCAAGCAACTGGCCAGCGAAGGCATCATCCCGGATCCGGTTCTGGTGCAGCTGTGCATGGGCGTGCCGTGGGGCGCACCGGATGACCTGAACACCTTCATGGCCATGGTCAACAATGTGCCGTCGAACTGGTTCTGGTCGGCCTTTGCTTTGGGGCGCAACCAGATGGCTTACGTTGCCGCCAGCGTGTTGGCCGGGGGCAATGTGCGGGTGGGGCTGGAAGACAACCTGTGGCTCGACAAGGGCGTGTTGGCCACCAACGCGCAGCTTGTGGAGCGGGCAGTCAGCATCATCAGCAATATGGGCGCGCGGGTGATCACCCCGGCTGAAGTGCGGGCGAAGCTGAAGCTGGAAAAGCGGGCGCCCTTGCCGCGCTGAGATAGCTGGCAAGCTGCGATGCGGACTGCCCTTGCATGGCAGACCCGCGCAGCGGTTCAGCGGTAACGCCGCTGGTCGGCTGTTTTGAAACGCGTGCAGAGGGCGGCCATAAGGTCGGCCCCTGCGCAGACGAACAAGGCCACCCGGCTTTCTGCCCTGCGAAAAAGGGTGCAGGGTCTTGGTATCGGGCGGCGCGAGAGATGAAAACGGCCCTTTGCCTTTCTCGATGGGGAAAGGCGGGGGTGCGGGGCGGGGCCCCGGCTTGAAAAGGAAATGACATGGCACGGAAAGCGGCAATCATTGGCGGTGGGGTGATCGGCGGCGGTTGGGCTGCACGGTTCCTGTTGAACGGGTGGGATGTGGCGGTGTTCGACCCCGATCCCGAAGCCCCGCGCAAGGTGGGCGAGGTGATCGCCAACGCCCGCAAGGCGCTTCCCGCCTTGTCGGATGTGCCGATGCCGCCCGAAGGCAATCTCTCATTTGCAGGCACCATCACCGAAGCGGTGGAGGGTGCCGAGTATATTCAGGAATCCGTGTCGGAACGGCTGGACCTGAAGCACCGCGTGTTTGCCCAGATTCAGCAGGTCGCCCCCGGTGTGCTGATCGGGTCGTCCACAAGCGGCTTCAAGCCCTCGGAACTGCAGGAAAAGGCACCCGAGCCGGGGATGATCTTCGTCGCGCACCCCTTCAACCCGGTCTACCTTTTGCCCTTGGCCGAAGTGGTGCCCAGCCCGAAAAACCCGCCCGAAGCGGTGGAACGCGCCAAGACCATCCTGCGCGAAATCGGCATGTTCCCCCTGCACGTGCGCAAGGAAATCGACGCCCATATCGCCGACCGCTTCCTTGAGGCCGTCTGGCGCGAGGCGCTGTGGCTCGTGAAAGACGGCATCGCCACCACCGAGGAAATCGACGAGGCGATCCGCATGGGCTTTGGCCTGCGCTGGGGGCAGATGGGCTTGTTTGAAACCTACCGCGTCGCAGGCGGCGAGGCGGGGATGAAGCATTTCATGGCCCAGTTCGGCCCTTGCCTCACCTGGCCCTGGACCAAGCTGATGGATGTGCCAGAGTTCAACGATGAACTTGTTGACCTCATCGCTGGCCAGTCTGACGCCCAATCCGGCCACCACTCCATCCGCGAGTTGGAGCGGATCCGCGACAGCAACCTGATCGGCTTCCTGCGCGCCTTGAAGGAACGCAACTGGGGCGCGGGCAAGGTCTTGCGTGAGCATGACGAACGCCAAGCGGCGGCCTTCTTTGGTGCGACCGATAGCGCGCCCAAGGCTGCACCTTTGACCATGGCCCATATGCAGGTTCTGCCCGGCTGGATCGACTACAACGGCCACATGACCGAAAGTCGCTATTACTTTGCCAATTCCGAAACCGTCGACGCCTTCCTGCGTCTGATCGGGGCGGGGATGGATTATGTCGCGGCAGGTCACAGCTATTACTCGGCGGAAACCCACATCCGCCATCTGGGCGAGGCCAAGCTGGGCGACCGTCTGACCGGCACGATCCAGATCATCTCGGCCGATGAAAAGCGCTTCCGGTCTTTCGTGCGGATCATGAAGGGCGAGGAGTGCGTGGCCACCATTGAACAGTTGTGCCTGCATGTGAACATGGCTGAGGGCAAATCGGCGCCTGCCTCGGCTGAGGTTTGGGCTAAGCTGAAGGCGATTGCCGATGCCCATGCCGCGCTGCCCTTGCCTGAAGGTGCGGGCCGCGCCGTGGGGCAAAAGAAGTGAAACGCGTCCTTATCACCGCAGGGGCGAATGGCATCGGTCTGGTGATGGCCCGCGCCTTCGCCGCCGAGGGCTATCGCGTCTGGGTGACGGATGTGGATGCAGGCCAGATCGCCGCCCTGCCGCCGGGTATCCGTGGCACGGTGGCGGACGCGGCCTGCGAGCCGGCGATGGAGGCGTTGTTCGCTGACATCGCCGCCGACTGGGGTGGGCTGGATGTGCTCTGCGCCAACGCTGGCATCAAAGGCCCGACGGCGACCATCGAAGACATGCCGCTGGAAGCTTGGCACCAATGCCTTGGCGTAAACCTTGATGGCGCAATGCTGGCCGCCAAACACGGTGCCCGATTGATGAAACCGGCAGGGCAGGGGGTGATGATCTTTACCTCCTCCACCTCTGGCCTGTACGGCACCCCCTTCCGCGCGCCCTATGTGGCGGCGAAATGGGGCGTCATTGGGCTGATGAAAACCGTGGCGATGGAACTTGGGCCCCATGGCATCCGCGCCAACGCGATCTGCCCCGGCTCGGTCAACGGCCCGCGCATTGACCGGGTGATCGACGCTGAAGCCGCCGCCAAAGGCATGACCCCGGACGCCGTGCGCCAAGGCTACGCCTCGGGCACCGCCATGAAACGGCTCAGCGACCCCGAAGATGTGGCTGACCTTGCCCTTTTCCTCGCCTCCGACCGCGCGCGCATGATCTCGGGTCAGGCGCTGGCGGTGGATGGCATGACCTATAACGTGGACCCGTAAGGAGACCCCGATGCATTTCGGACTGACCGAAGAACAGCAGATGATCGTCGATGCGACGCGCGCATTTGTGGAAAACGAACTTTATCCGCATGAACTGGCCGTGGAACGCTCTGGCCATCTGCCGTTGGAGCTGATCAAGGAAATCCAGCAAAAGGCCATTGCGGCGGGGCTTTATGCTGCCAACATGCCTACTGAAGTGGGCGGCGCGGGGCTTGATACCCTGTCATGGCTTTTGTACGAAAAGGAACTTGGCCGCGCGAACTACGCTTTGCACTGGACCTGCGTCGCACGACCCTCGAACATCCTGCTCGCGGGAAATGCCGAACAGCGCGAACAGTATCTGATGCCCTGCATCCGGGGCGAAACCTGGGATTGCTTGGCGATGACCGAACCCGGCGCAGGGTCGGACCTGCGCGGCATGAAGGCATCAGCCCGCCAAGACGGCGATGACTGGATCCTGAATGGCACCAAGCATTTCATCAGCCATGCGGACCTTGCGGGCTTTTCCATCGTCTTTATGGCGACAGGCGAAGAAGACACCCCGCGCGGCCCCAAGAAGAAGATCACCGCCTTCTTCGTGGACAAAGGCACCAAGGGCTTCACCGTCCGCGACGGCTACCGCAACGTCTCGCACCGGGGCTACACCAACGGCATTCTCGAATTCGACGACTGCCGCTTGAACAAACGCCAGATCCTGGGCGAGGTTCATAAAGGGTTTGAGGTGGCCAACAGCTGGCTCGGCGCCACCCGCCTGCAGGTTGCCTCCACCTGCCTGGGCCGCGCCGAACGCGCGCTGGGCCATGCCATCACCTATGCCGCCGAGCGCAAGCAATTCGGCCAGCAGATCGGCAAGTTCCAAGGCATCAGCTTCAAACTTGCCGATATGGCGATGGAGTTGAAAGCCGCGGAACTCCTGACCCGCGAGGCCGCGTGGAGATACGACCAAGGCTCGGTGACCGAGTCCGATATGTCGATGGCGAAACTGAAGGCCACCGAAGTGCTGGCCATGATCGCTGATGAGGCGATTCAGATCCATGGCGGCATGGGTCTGATGGATGAATTGCCGCTCGAGCGCATCTGGCGTGATGCGCGGGTGGAACGGATCTGGGAAGGCACCTCAGAAATCCAGCGCCACATCATCAGCCGCGAACTTCTGCGCCCGCACGGCGCGTGACACATGTCGGAACCGGGGGCCAGCCCCCGGACCCCCGGGATATTTGGGAACAGATGAAAGCAACGAAGTGTTAACCCCGTTGACCTATCGTGGACGTACCGAACAGGGGGGGACCCCGATGGCGGTAACAGGTGAAGATTCCCTGCCTCGTTGGTTCGGGGCAGGGCGTCTTGCCTTGGGTTTCATCTGTTCTCAAATATCCTCTGGGGGTCCGGGGGGCGAAGCGCCCCCGGGGGTGACTCATAAGGAACCTCTCAGATGAAAACCCTGGACCGCCTCTTGCGCCCGAAGTCCATCGCCGTTCTTGGCGCAGGCTGGGCGCTGAATGTCATCGAACAATGTCAGAAGATGGGCTTCAAAGGCCCGGTCTGGCCGGTGCATCCGACGAAATCTGAGATTGGTGGGTTGAAGGCCTACCCCTCGCTGGCCGATCTGCCAGAGCCACCTGATGCCACCTTCATCGGCGTCAACCGCTTTGCCACCATCGATGTGGTGCGCGAGCTGTCTGCCATGGGTGCGGGCGGGGCGATCTGCTTTGCCTCTGGCTGGACCGAGGCAGGTGAGCCGGAGTTGCAGCAAAAGCTGATCGACGCGGCCGGAGACATGCCCATTCTGGGGCCGAACTGTTACGGCGTCATCAACTACCTTGATGGCGCACTCCTTTGGCCCGACCAGCACGGCGGCATCCCGGTGGAAAAGGGCGTGGCGCTGGTCAGCCAATCCTCAAACATCGTGATCAATCTGGGCATGCAGCAGCGCGGCTTGCCGGTGGCCTATGTCGCCTGTCTGGGCAATGCTGCCGTGGTGGGCTTGGCCGATTTGGCTGGCGCGCTGTTGGACGATCCACGCGTCACCGCCTTGGGTCTTTACATCGAGGGCATCGATGATGCCCCGGCCTTTGCCGCCTTGGCCGAAAAAGCGCGGGCGGCGGGCAAAGGGGTGGTGGCGATCAAGTCGGGTAAGACTGAACTCAGTCGGACCGCCGCTGCCAGCCACACCGCCAGTCTTGCGGGCGGCGGGGCTGCCTCCTCCGCCTTCCTGCGTCAGATCGGGGTGGCTGAGGTCAACACGCCCTCGGAACTGGTTGAGACTTTGAAGCTCTTCCATGTCCACGGCCCCCAGATCGGCACGCGGATCTGCTCGCTGTCCTGCTCGGGCGGCGAGGCCGGGTTGGTGGCCGATCTCGCTGCCCCCTATGGCATAGACTTCCCGCCTGTGCCGCAGAACACCCATGATCGGCTGTTCGCGGTTCTTGGGGAGATCCCGACCATCTCCAACCCGTTGGATTATCACACCTTCATCTGGGGCGACGGGCCGAAAACCACCGAAGTCTTCAGCGCGATGCTCGACGCTTACGACGCTGGCATCTACATCATCGACAGCCCGCGCGCAGATCGCTGTGATCCCTCGGGCTATCAGCCCGCCTTTGATGCGATCGTGGCCGCCCAAAAGGCCACCGGCAAAATCGCTCTGCCGGTCGCTTTGATCGCCGAGAATTTCGGCGAGGCCCGGGTTGATGCGATGATGAAGGAAGGGGTCTGCGCTCTTCTGGGCCTTGAAACCGCGCTGGCCGCGATCAAGGCCGCGCAAACCCCTGCTGGCGTTCCGGGTTGGCGTCCCGCCAAGGCTCTTTCACCGCGCGAAACCCGGATGCTGAGTGAAGCCGAGGGCAAGGCCCTCTTGGCAGAGGCTGGGGTTAAGGTGCCGCAGTCCAGAACAGCGGCGCGTTTGGCCGATCTTTCGACCGAGGGGCTCACCCCGCCCTTCGCCCTGAAGGGTCTGGGCTTTGCCCACAAAACCGAGGCGGGCGCGGTGCGGCTGGGGCTGACCAGTTTGCAAGGTCAGGCCGAGATGCCCGGCGCCACCGGCTATCTCGTTGAAGAAATGGTCACCGGGGCGGTGGCCGAAATCCTGCTCGGCCTTCAGCGCGACCCGGTTTACGGCGTCACGCTGACCCTTGGCATGGGCGGGGTCACCGCCGAAGTGCTGGCTGATACCGTCACGCTGGTGCTGCCCGCGACCGAGGCCCAGGTGCTCGATGCGATGCGCGGCCTCAGGCTCTGGTCGCTTTTGGACGGCTATCGCGGGCGGCCAAAGGCCGACATGGCCGCTGTGGCGCAAATCGCCGTTGTCTTGGGCCAGCGCATGCTGGCCGATCAAACCATTGAAGAAATCGAAATCAACCCGATCCTCGTGCGCGCCGCCGGTGCTGTCGCGGTGGATGCCCTGATCCGGAAGGTATGACCATGGCGATGGAAATGAGAACCGAAGGCCCGATCAAGACCCGCCGCGAAGGCGCGATCTTGGAGGTAACGTTGGATGCGCCCAAGGCCAATGCGATCAGCCTGAAGACCAGCCGGGTGATGGGGCTCACGTTCCGCGATTTCCGCGATGATGACAGCTTGCGCGTCTGCATCATCCGCGCGGCGGGCGAGAAATTCTTTTGCCCCGGCTGGGATCTCAAGGCCGCCGCAGAGGGTGACGCCGTCGACGGTGACTATGGTGTCGGCGGCTTTGCGGGCCTGCAGGAACTGCCGAACCTCAACAAACCGGTGATTGCCGCCGTCCAAGGCATCTGCTGCGGCGGGGGGCTCGAGTTTGCCCTGTCGGCCGATCTGATCCTGTGCTCCACCAACGCCACCTTTGCTTTGCCCGAAATCCGCTCGGGCACCGTGGCCGATGCGGCGTCGATCAAGCTGCCCAAGCGCATCCCCTATCACGTCGCGATGGATCTTCTCCTGACCGGCCGCTGGTTTGACGCCGAAGAGGCGCATCGCTGGGGCATCGTCAAGGAAATCTGCGCGCCCGAGGATCTTTTGGCGAAGGCCTGGGATCTGGCGCGGCTCTTGGAATCCGGCCCGCCCCTCGTTTACGCCGCCATCAAGGAAGTGGTGCGCGAGGCGGAAAACATGCGCTTCCAAGACGCGCTGAACCGCATCACCAAACGGCAGATGCCGACGGTCGACCGGCTCTATTCCTCCGAAGATCAGCTCGAAGGCGCCAAAGCCTTTGCCGAAAAGCGCGATCCGGTCTGGAAGGGGCGGTAATCTCGCGACATGATCTGTCGGAAACAAACGCGGAAAACCGGCTTTCCGGGCTTATCAACGTGCTGACCCTTTGCCTTCAATGCGGCACAGATATCCCGGGGTCCGGGGCGGCGCCCCGGGGCATCAACAGGCGGACGGCATGCAGGATACCGACTATATCATCGTGGGCGCTGGCAGTGCGGGCTGCGTTCTGGCCAATCGGCTGTCCGAAGGCGGCAAGCACAAGGTGACCCTGATCGAGGCGGGCGGCAGCGATACTGCGCTCAGCCTCATCAACTTTTTCATCCATCTGCCGCTTGGCTATGGCAAGCTCTTTTACAACCCCGCTGTCAACTGGATGTATGGCACCGAACCTGATCCCGGTCTGAATGGCCAGCGCGACCACTGGCCGCGCGGCAAGGTTCTGGGTGGCTCCTCCAGCATCAACGCCATGGTCTGGATCCGCGGCCACCGTGCCGATTACGAAGAATGGGGCGCGGAAAACCCCGGCTGGGGCTATGACGACTGCACTGCCGCCTACCGCGCAATTGAGGACAACGAGGCCGGGGCGGATGCCTTTCGTGGTCAAGGTGGTCCCTTGTTTATTTCGGCCAATCGCACGGGTCTGCACCCTTTGGTCGATGATTACATTCGCGCCTGCGGTCAGGCTGGGCTGCCCTATACTCCCGATTTCAATGGGGAAAATCAGGAAGGCGCTGGCCACTACCAGATGACCATCAAGAAGGCACGGCGCAACTCCACCGCGCGGGCTTTCCTGCGCCCGGCGATGAAGCGGGCGAACCTGAAGGTTATCACCCGCGCGCAGGTCACGCGGGTCTTGATGGAGGGCAAGCGGGCCGTTGGTGTGGAATACGTTCAAAACGGTCAGCGCCAGGAACTGCGCTGCAATGCCGAGGTGATCTTGTCCGGCGGCGCGATCAATTCGCCGCAGCTTTTGGAACTGTCAGGCATCGGCAACGGGGCCCATCTGCAAGGTCTTGGCCTGCCTGTTGTCCTCGACAACCCCAATGTGGGCGAGCACATGTCCGATCATCAGGGCATCAACTATACCTTCCGCATGAAGGTGCCGACCTATAACAACATCCTGCGCCCGTGGTGGGGCAAGCTGATGGTGGGGTTGCAGTATTTCCTGACCGGTGGCGGTCCCTTGGCCAAGTCGATCAACCACGGCGGCGGCTTCTTCCGCACCCGGCCTGACTTGGCACGCCCCAATATGCAGCTTTATTTTCAGGCCTTTTCCACTCTGTTGCCCAAGGCGGGTGAGCGTCCGCTTCTGACGCCCGATCCCTATCCGGGCCTGTCCATCGGCCTGTCGAACTGCCGCCCCACAAGCCGCGGGCACATCCACATCGCAACGCCCGACCCCTTGGCGCATCCCAAGATCGTGGCCAATGTGTATTCGACCGACCATGACGTGCAAGAAATGCTGGAAGCGGTGAAATACCTGCGCCACATCGCTGCGCAACCGGCGATGGCGGGTCTGATCGAAGAGGAACTGCGCCCCGGCCCCGAGGTGCAATCTGATCCCGATCTTATCAACGATTTCCGCAACCGCTCGGGCACGGTCTATCACCATTCCTGCACCGCCCGCATGGGCCGCGATGCGGCGACCTCGGTCGTGGATTCGCGCTGCCGGGTACATGGGGTTCAGGGCCTGCGCGTCATTGACGCCAGCGCCTTCCCCAACCTGATTGCCGGCAACACCAATGCGCCGTCGATCCTGATGGGCTGGAAAGGTGCTGAAAAGGTGCTTGAGGACGCCCGCTAAGCCACGTCCGTCCCGCCGATGCCGAAAAAACCCGGCCAGAAGGATGTGCCGCCCCGCGCTTTGCCCTAGATAGGGTGCCATGGGCGGCAATTCGGCTGCACGGGGGATTGCATGCTTTTGGTGGCATCCGGGGTGACCAAGACCTACCGCACCGGGGACGAGGCGGTGCGGGTGCTGGACGGTGTTGATCTGACGCTGGCGGCGGGCGAAAGCCTTGCGCTGACGGGCGAATCCGGGTCGGGCAAAAGCACGCTTTTGCATCTGGTCGCCGGGCTCGACAGCCCCGACACTGGCCGCCTTGTGGTCGATGGCACCGATATGGCGCGGGCCACGGATGCGCAGCGCGCGGCGCTGCGCCGCGATGGCGTCGGGCTGGTGTTTCAGCAGTTCAACCTGATCCCCTCGCTCGATATCGCCGCCAATCTGGCCTTTCAGGCCCGTCTGGCCGGGCGATATGATCCCGCTTGGGCCCATGAACTGGCGCAGGTCTTGGGACTGGAGCCCCTGTTGCAGCGCTATCCCGAACAGCTTTCTGGTGGCCAGCAGCAGCGCGTGGCCATTGGCCGCGCACTGGCCGCGCGCCCGCGTCTGGTGCTGGCCGATGAGCCGACGGGCAATCTGGATGAGATGACGGGTGATGCCGTCATGGCGCTTTTGTTGCGGCTGGTGGCGCAGACCGGGGCGGGGCTTTTGATGGTCACCCACTCGCCCCGCCTGGCCGCCCGGTTGGACCGGCGCGTGCATCTCAGCGCCGGGCGTCTGCAACTTGAGCCTGCGGCATGAGGCCAGGCGTCGGTCTTGCGGCGCTCTTGTCGCATTGGGGGCGTCACCCGTTTCAGCTGGCCATGCTTTTGGTGGGGCTGTCGCTGGCCACGGCGCTGTGGTCGGGCGTGCAGGCGATCAACGCCGAGGCGCGCGCAAGCTATGCCCGCGCCGCCGATGCCTTGGCGCTGGATGGCCTGCCCCGCTGGGCCATGGCCGATGGCAGCGCCGTGCCGCTGGCGACCTATGCCGATTTGCGCCGCGCGGGTTTGCCGGTTTCTCCGGTGATCGAAGGGCCTTTGCCCGGCACCGATCTGCGGCTGATCGGGATTGACCCCCTGACCTTGCCCCGCGAGGCGCGGCTTCTGGATACCCAGACGCTTGATCTGCAAGGCTTTGTCTCGGCTGAGGGGGAGTTGTTGCTGAACCCCGATGCGGCCGAACTCTTGCCCGCCGATCTGCCTCCGTCCCGCGCCGCTCCCGATCTGCCCCAAGGCATTGCGCTCGCCGATATCGCGGTGGCCGACCGGCTTTTGGCCCAGCCGGGGATTGCCTACCTTCTTCTGCCACCCGATGCGGCCCAGACCGCCCCGCCTGTGGGCATCGTGGCGCAGCGCCCAACGGCGGGCGAGGATATCGCCCGGCTGACCGACAGCTTTCACCTTAACCTGACCGCCTTTGGCCTTCTGGCCTTTGCGGTGGGTCTGTTCATTGTCTATTCCGCCATCGGTTTGGCCTTTGAACAACGCCGCCCGATGTTTCGCACCCTGCGGGCCTTGGGGGTGTCGGCGGTGGCGCTGACCGGGCTTTTGCTGGCAGAGCTTCTGTTGCTCTCGCTGATCGCCGGGGCCATCGGGGTGGGGCTGGGCTATCTGGTTGCCGCAGCGCTTTTGCCCGATGTCGCCGCCACCCTGCTCGGACTTTACGGGGCCGAGGTGCCGGGCACGCTGGCCTTACGCCCGTCGTGGTGGCTGGCGGGTCTTGGCATTTCGGTCGTGGGCACGCTGGTGGCCGCCGGACAAAGCCTGTGGCGGCTGTGGCATCTGCCCTTATTGGCCACTGCCCAACCGCGCGCTTGGGCGCGTGAGGCGGCGCGGGGTTTGCGCTGGCAGGCTGGGGCTGGGGTCACGCTTTTCGCGCTGGCCGTTAGCCTTGGACTTTGGGGCGTCGGGCTTTGGGCCGGGTTTGGCCTCTTGGCGGCGCTCCTGTTGGGCGCGGCCCTTCTTTTGCCGGTGTTCCTCTATACCCTGACCCTTGCCGCAAGCCGCATGGCGCGCGGCGTGCTGGCTCAGTGGTTTTGGGCCGACACCCGCCAACAACTGCCGGGCCTCTCGCTTGCGCTGATGGCGCTGATGTTGGCCTTGGCCGCGAATGTCGGCGTCGGCACCATGGTTGGCAGCTTTCGCCAGACCTTCACGGGCTGGCTTGATCAGCGGTTGGCGTCTGAGCTTTACCTGACCGCCCGCAGCACCGAAGAGGCGGCGCAGATGGTTGATTGGCTGACCCCGCGCACCACGGCCATCCTGCCCATCTGGTCGGCCGAAACCACGCTTTCCGGCCAATCGGCCGAGGTTTACGGCATGACCGACCACGCCACTTATCGCGACAATTGGCCGATGTTGCTGGCCCGCCCCGATACCTGGGACAGGCTGGCCGCCGGGCAGGCGGTTTTGGTCAACGAACAGCTTTACCGCCGCAATGGCCTGAGCTTGGGCGATCTGGTGGACCTGCCCGGCGGCGCGCTGCCCGTGGCGGGGGTTTACTCCGACTATGGCAACCCGCGCCCGCAGATCATTATCGCGACCGATCTTCTGGTCGCCCGCTTTCCCGACATCCCCCGCCTGCGCTATGGGCTGCGGGTGGATCCGGCCCAATCAGAGGCCCTTGCCCAAGACCTGCGCGACACCTTCGATCTGCCCGAAGGGGCCGTCTTGTACAACACGCGCATCAAGGCGATGTCGCTGCAGGTGTTCGAGCGCACCTTTGCCGTCACAGGCGCGCTGAATGTGCTGACGCTGGCCGTGGCGGGTGTGGCAATCTTTGCCAGCCTGATGACGCTGTCGGGCATGCGGGTGGTGCAGCTTGCCCCGCTCTGGGCCTTGGGGCTGACCAAGGGGCGGCTCGCGGCCTTGGATTTTGCCCGCACGCTGGTTCTGGCGGTCTTGACGCTGGTCATTGCGCTGCCCTTGGGGCTGGTGTTGGCTTGGGCGCTCTTGGCGGTGGTCAATGTGGCGGCCTTTGGCTGGCGCCTGCCGATGGCGCTGTTCCCCGCCGACTGGCTGGTTCTGGCGGGCTTTACGCTGATTGCCGCAGCACTTGCCGCGCTTGGGCCGTGGCGCAGGCTGGCCCGCATGGCCCCGGCGGATTTGCTGAAGGTGTTTGCCAATGGACGTTAAGGGATGCTCTGCCGCGCTGTGCATGCTCTTGGCTCTGGTCGGTCCAGCGGCCCACGCGCAGGGCTTTGCTGGCATGGGTCAAGCGGTCGAAGGCTTTGCCACCCCAGACCCGGACGATTGGCTGATTTTCCCGGCCGATCACGGCCCGCATCCTGATTTCCGCATCGAATGGTGGTATTTGACCGCCGCTTTGACCGGTCCGGATGGCACGGATTATGGCGCGCAATGGACACTGTTTCGCACCGCCCTGCGCCCCGGTGAGTCGGCAGGCTTTGCCAGCCCGCAGCTTTGGATGGGCCATGCGGCGCTGACCAGCGCCGAGACCCATCTCTTTGCCGAGAAGCTAGGCCGCGGCGGTGTGGGGCAGGCGGGGGTGACGCCCGCGCCCTTCAAGGCGTGGATTGATGATTGGCAGATGATCAGCCGCGCCGCGCCGGGGGCGGATGCGCTTTCCGCGCTGGATCTAAACGCTTCGGGCAGCGGGTTTTCCTATGCGCTGGCTTTGCAGGCCCAAGGCCCGCTCGTCGCCCAAGGCGACCAAGGCTATTCGGTGAAATCGGCGGCGGGGCAAGCGAGCCATTACTATTCGCAACCCTTCTACACGGTCACTGGTACGATCAGATTTGGCGATCAGGATATCCCGGTGACGGGCCAGGCATGGCTTGACCGCGAATGGTCGTCACAACCCTTGGCCCCCGATCAGACCGGCTGGGACTGGTTTTCACTGATCTTCGACGATGGCGCGCGCATGATGGGGTTTCGGCTGCGCGATGCGGGGGCGGGGTATCTGTCTGCGACATGGATTGATGCGGATGGCACCCCCACCCCCATGCCGCCGGGAGCTTTGCGCCTGACGCCGCTAGAGACGGCCAGCGTCGCCGGGCGCACTGTTCCCGTGCGCTGGCGTGTGGAACTGCCGCAAAAATCGGTCGATGTGACAGTGACCACGCTGAACCCGAAGGCTTTCATGCAAACCACCGTGCCCTATTGGGAAGGTCCGATCCGCTTTACCGGCAGCCACGCCGGGCAGGGGTATCTGGAGATGACGGGCTATGAATGAGGCGCGCCGCTAAAACCCCGGCAAGACCCCTTGCGCGGGGGGCGGCAGAACCTCGGCCAAGATGCGCGGGATGCGCTCTTTCACCTTGAAGAACCCTGCCGTGGCATGGGGCCAGATCGCGCTGTCCCAGTCGCGCTTCCACTCGGTCAGGGTGATCCCGCGCGCCGCGAGTGCGGGTGTGGCCGCGTCCAGCCAGTCGCGGAGGGGGCCTTGCGGCACATAAGGCGTGACGATCTGGGCAACCCCGGCCCGCGCGGCCCAAGCGGCAAGATCAGAGGGGACGCCCGCGCGCAGAGCTTGCGCTGCAAATCCCGTCCGCCCCGCCGCATCGGCCAAGGCCGCGCGTTCGAACTGCACCACCGGATCGCCCACCGCGCCAGTGGATCGCAGGTGGCTCGCCTCCAGCGTCCAGGCGGCGCGGATATCGAGTGCAGCAAGGTCAAAGTCCTCCACCCGGCAATCTTCTTCGGTGATGAGAAGGGCGGTGGGTTGGCCGAGTTTCGGCGGCGCAACGGCGCGCAGGGGCATCAGCGGCGGCAGCCCATCGGGCTCTTGATGCTCCAACCCCTGTATTTGGCCCTCTAGATCCGCCTCGCGCGGGGTAAAGCGCTGATTGGTAAAGGTCGCGATGTTCCACGCCTGCGCGTGATAGGGCTTTCCGCGCGTGTGAAGCCCCGCCACCCAGCGCCAGCCCAGCGTGTTCGAGGCCGGATCACCATCGATCAGATGGCGCAAAAAGAAATCCGCGCCCAGCCGCCACGGCAGCCCCAGCGTGAAGATCCAGATCGAGGCGAACCACATCCGCGCGTGGTTGTGCAGGTAGCCAGTCTCCACCAGCTCCTCGGCCCAAGCGTCCATGCAGGCAAGGCCCGTTTGCCCTGCCTCGGCATCGGCCACAGCGCGGCGCAGGCGGCGGTCTTTGTCCAAGTCGGCCAGATCGCGCTCTAGCCCGTCGCGGGTGCTGGCCCAGACCTGCGGGCGGCGTTCCAGCCAGCCTTTGAAGTAACCGCGCCAGACCACTTCTTGCACGAACTTCTCGGCCCCCTCGGCCCCATGGGCGGCAAGGGCGGCGGCGACCACATCGGATTCCAGCACCAGACGACGGCGAAGATAGGGCGAGAGTTGCGACACCGCCTTGTGCTGGCCGGGGCCTTCATCGGTGTTGCGCCCATTGGCATAGCGTCGCCCCATGCGCGGCACAAAGGCGGCCATGCGCGCCTCACCTACGGCGCGGGTGGCTGTCCAGTCGGTCATCTTGATCTATCCCGTCTTGTTCAAGGGCCAGATGGCGCGGCCGGGCGATATGTCAACCAGCGCCTAGCGATAGCGCTCGACCATGGGGCGCAGCGCCACGCGGGCGCAAAGCTTGGCGGCCATCAGATAGGTGCCCGCAATCTTGCGATGCAGGAAAAGCGTGGCCGCCGGGGGCACATGGGCAAGGTCACGTTCTGACCCCAAGGCAAGCCCCCGGTCGCGCAAGCGCTCCAAAAGATCGCTCTGGCCAAAGTCAAAGGGTGTGCTTTGGCGCAGGGGTTCCATCGCCATGTCGAACAGGGACTGGATCAGATCCTGATGATGCGGCGCGGTCTCGGGGGCGAAATAGCCGATGCGCAGCATGGCCGCGCGGATCGTCTCGGGGGTGCCGTCAAGTGCGGTGGCCAGAAGGTCGCGGAAATCGGCGGCCAGCGCCGGCGCGATAGTTTGCACCGCGCCGAAATCCAAAAGAACGATGCGGCCGGACTTGGGGTCATAGCGGTAATTGGCGAGATTTGGATCGGTCTGCAAGGCGCCGAATTCGAACAACTCACGCAGAACCAGGTCAATCAGGGCGCTTGCCACCCGGTCGCGGGTGGCTTGTGGGGCGGTGGTCAGGCTTTCAAGCGGAGCGCTTTCGACATAGCTCATCGCCAGCACCTGAGGTGTGCAAAGATCGGGCTCCAACTCGGGCAGGACGAAGTCTGCCGACCCGTCCAAGAGGGTGCGAAACCGGGCCAGATGCTGCGCCTCGGCCAGATAATCTGCCTCGCCGTGCAACTGGCGCTTGGCCTCGGCCATCAGGGGCGCAAGGTCCAACCCGCGCGGCAAAAGGCCGGGCAGGCGCATCAGGCTGGCCATATTGTCCACATCGCTGTCAATGCTGTCGCGCACGCCGGGGTATTGCACCTTGATCGCCAGCATTCGCCCCCCGGGCAGCACCGCGCGATGCACCTGCCCGATTGAGGCGGCGGCAAAGGGGCGCACGTCAAAGCGCTGAAAGCGGCCATACCAGCCCGCACCCCATTCGGCGTTGAGCACCGCCTGCAACTGCTTGGGCGGCATGGGCTGCGCGTCATCGCGCATCCGGGCCAAGATCGCGGTCAGCTCTTCGGGCAGCACGGCCCCGCTGTCCATCGACAGCATCTGCCCCAGCTTCAGCGCCGCCCCGCGCAGATGCGACAGGCCTTGCGTGACCCGCAGCCCGTTGGAGGGTGTCATCAGAAGGCTGGCCAGATCGGGCCGTTTGCCCTGCACCAGTGCCCTAAGGCCCCCCGCCGCCACGTCCCCCGCAACGCCCGAGGCGATGCCGCCCATCCGCAGCATGCGCGCCACCCGGCCTGTGGGCACCATGGCACCGGTGCTGTCGTCATCCCGCTGCATCACCCGCTCCGCATTTCCCTTCCCGCTAGATGTGCCAAAGCGCCCCCGCGTCGAGGGGCAGCTGGCAATTGGGCGCGGTTTTCGGCGCGGATGCGGGATTAATCTGCTAATCCCGGCGCGACAGGGCTTAACCGCTGAGCTTCGTCCAACTCGCGGCGCAGTCGGGCCTCTTCGGCGGCTTGCGGCGTCGTGAAGCGCGCCAGCAGAAGATAGGCGACGGGCGTCAGGTACAGTGTCACCACCGTTGAAAGCCCCAAGCCCCCGACAATCACCCAGCCCAAAGCCTCACGCGCCTCGGCCCCGGCGCCGGAGGACAGGATCAAGGGCACCCCGCCCAGGACGGTTGAGATCATCGTCATCATCACCGGGCGCAGTCGGATCACCGCGCCTTCGCTGATCGCCCGGCGCACGTCATGGCCTTGTTCGCGCAGCTGATTGGCAAATTCGACGATCAAGATGCCGTTCTTGGCCATGATCCCCACCAACAAGACCAAGCCGATCTGCGAATAGACGTTCAGACTGCTGCCAGTCAGCAAAAGCGCAAAGATCGCGCAGGCCAGCCCAAGGGGCACCGTGGACATCACGATGATCGCCGAGACAAAGCTTTCAAACTGCGCAGCCAGCACCAGAAACACGATCAGGATGGCAAAACCAAAGGTCAGCAAAAGCCCCGATCCGGTTTCGTCCAGCGTCGCCGCCTCGGCCAAGGGCACGATGCGCGCGCCGGGGGGCAGCGTTTCGGCTGCCAGCGCCTCCACCTCGGTCAGGGCCTGACCCAAGGACATCTCGGGCGTCAGCCCGGCTGTGATCGGCACCGCGCGCTGTTGGGCCTCGCGGCCCAACTCAGGGGCCACCGCGCGTTCCTCAAGCCGCACAAAGGACGAGATCGGCACTGTCTGCCCCGTCGCGCTGCGCATGAACACCCGTTCAAGGTCAGACGGGTCATTCACCGGATCAGCGGTCGAGATCAGCTGCACATCGTGCGACTTGTCCCCGATGAACACCGTGCCCACGCTGCGCCCGTCCAGAACGGCCTGCAATGCCTCGCCCAGACCTTCGATCCGAATGCCAAGATCGGCGGCACGGGCGCGGTCGACCTCGATGAACAGCTGCGGCTGCGTGGTGTCATAGCCAAGCCGCACCTGGCCAAAAGCGGGGTTTTCTTCCATCGCTTCAACAAGGGCTGTGGCATCGCGGCCAAGATCATCATAGCTCGCCCCCACCAGCGCAAAGCGCAGGCCCTGACCGGCCCCGCGAATGCGCAGGCTGTTGGGTTGCAGCGCAAAGGCGCGCACCCCGATCACGCCGCGCAGGCGGGCGTTGATGTCTGCTGCAATCTCTTGCTGGCTGCGCGCCCGTTCGGCCCAAGGGGCGAGGGTCATAACAATGAATCCCGAATTGGCCTGCCCGCTGCTGCCGGTGATGGCGAAAAGGTTGGTGACCTCACCCGCCTCTTGCAGGCTGGCCACGGCATCCTCGATCTCGCGCATCTTGGCGGCAGTATGGTCGAGCGAGACGCCCTGCGGTGCCTCGACCCGCAGTAATACCACGGCGCGGTCCTCGGGCGGGGTCAATTCCTGCCGGATCTGGCCAAAGGCAAGCGCGGCGGCGGCGGCAAAGATCAGGCTTGCGCCCACCACCAGCCACGGCGCGGCCAGTGCAGCCTGCAAACTGCGGTCATAAAATCCGGCCAGTGCCGCCCCTGTTCGGGCCAACCCATCCGGTGCTTGGCCCCCCGCGCCGGGGGCGGCTTCTTTCAGGATGCGGCTGGCCAGCACCGGGCACAGCGTCAACGCCACGACCGACGACAGCAAGACCGCCATCGCTAGCGTAAAGCCAAACTCGCGGAACAAGGCCCCGGCCTGCCCGCCCAGAAAGGACAAGGGCACAAAGACTGCCGCCAGCGTCGTCGTGGTTGCCACCACAGCAAAGAACACCTGCTGGGTGCCCAAGACCGCCGCCGCCCGTGCGCCCATCCCTTCGGACCGCCGCCGCACGATGTTTTCCAAAACCACGATGGCATCATCCACCACCATGCCCGTGGCCAGAACCAGCGCCAGCAGCATCAGGATGTTGATCGAAAATCCCGCCAGCCAGACAGCCGCGAAGGTGCCGATCAAGGCCACCGGCAGCGCGATGGCCGGGATCAAGGTCGCGCGCAGATCCATCAGAAAGGCGAAGATCACCGCAATCACAATCAGGGTCGACAGGATCAGCGTCAAGACCACCTCATCCAGCGCGCCTTGAACGAAAACCGCATCATCCGAGGTGACCTTCAGCGTCACATCGGGCGGCAACAGGGGTTGCACATCCGCCACCACGGCCCGCACCGCCTGCGAGATCGACAGCGTGTTCGATTGCGCCGCCCGGATGATGCCAAGGCCGATACCCGTCTCGCCATTGGCGCGCAGAACGCTTTGGCCCAAGGCCGGGCCAAGGCTGATTTGCGCCACATCGCCCAAACGCACGCCCTGCGCCAGCGTCAGGGCGGCAAACGCCTCGGGCGTGCTGATCGCCGCCGTGGTGCGCACCACCATCGACTGGCTGTTCGAGGCCAGCGACCCCGCTGGCGCGTCCAACGACACCGTGGCAACCGCCGCGCGCACATCGGCCAAGGACAGCCCCCGCGCGGCCAGTTGGCGCATGTCGATGTCGATGCGGAACACCTCATCGCGGTCGCCAAAAATCTGCAGATCGGCCACGCCTTCGGCGGCGAGCAGCCGCTCTTGCACCAGATCCTCGGCGATCCGTGTCAGCGCCTCGGCACTTTGCGAGGGGGATGTCAGCGACAGCCGCATGATGGCATCGGAATCGGCATCGGCCTTGACGATGCGCGGCGGCTCGACCCCATCCGGCAGATCGCCCGACAGCCGCGCGATGGCATCGCGCATGTCTGTGGCGGCGGTGTCCAGATCGGTGCCTGCGGTAAACTCCACCGTGACCCTGCTGCGGCCAAAGCGCGACGAGGAGGAGATGTCCTTGACCCCCGAAATGCGTCCGGCCGCGCCTTCGATGGCGGCGGTGATTTCGCGGTCAATGGTTTCGGGGGCGGCGCCGGGGTAGTCGGTGCTGATGGTGATAACGGGGCTGTCCACATCGGGCAACTCGCGCACCTCACCCCCCAGCCAGCCCGCAAGGCCCGCAATCAGGATCATCGCGTTCAGCACAAAGGCCAAGATCGGGCGGCGGATGAACAGCGCCGTGCCAGACAGATGCGCGCTGCGCTCGATGCGGGTGGTCATGGCGTGGCCTTGGTCTCGGACGTGGCGGCATCAGGTGCAGAGGCCTCGGCCCCGCGCACCTCAACCTCTGCCCCCGGTCTCACCGATTGCACTCCTTCGATCACCACCAGATCGCCGGGTTCAAACGCAGCCTCAACCAGAACCCGCTCGGCCTCGCGCTGCACGATCTGCACCGGCAGTCGCGTGGCCTTGCCGTCGCGCACCACCCAGACATAGGCCCCCTCGCGGCTCCATTGCACGGACAAAGGGTCAACCGCGGGGGCCGCTGCGCCGGGCAGGTCCAGCGTCATCGCAAAGGCCATGCCCGCGCGCAGCCTGTCGTCCGGGTTCGGCAGTTCCGCCTGCACCCGCAGCGTGCGGCTCGCGGGATCAACCCGGTTGTCGATGGCGCTGATCCGCCCTTCAATCACGCCAAACCCACCGGCCAGAGCCTCGGCCTTGACCGGGTCACCCACGGCCACCCGGCCCACCATCCGTTCGGGCAGCCGCACATCGACCAAGAGCACCGACCGATCATCCACCCGCGCGATTTCGGCTTGTGTGCCGATCTGTGCGCCCACTTCGGCGTTCAGAATGCCAAGCCAGCCTGAGACCGGCACGACAACCTGCCGCTGTGCCAGATCATAGCCAGCCTCGCGCAGCTCCAACTCGGCCTGCCGCAGCGAAAGCTCTGCCTCCCGCAGTTGCACATCGGTGCCCGTGCCCGAGGCCTGCAACTGCCGCGCGCGTTCAAGCCGCGCGACGGCATCTTCCTGCACCAACTTTGCGCGTTCCAGCGCGATGGTCTCGGCCTCATTGTCCAAGTGCAACAAAACATCGCCCGCCTGCACCTGTTGGCCCGAGCGCGCGCGCAGTTCGGTCACCCGGCCCGGCGTTTCGGCAAAGACGGCAACCGATCGCAGCGCTTGGCCATCGCCAATGGCGCTGATGCGGTCGGCGATTTGGCCTTCGCTGGGGGGCAGGGCGGTGACCTTTGTCGCCGTGCGTGCTCCGCCTTGGCCGCCACCCCAGCCGCCGCCACCCTGCGCGGGCTTTGCCGCGCCCTCCTCCTCAGTCCCGCCAAAGCCAAGGCTGTTGAGCACACCGGGCACAAAGACCGCCGCGGTCATCAGGCCTGCGGCACCCAGCGCCAGCGTCAGGGCGATTTGCTTCCAGAACGGCATCGGACCTCTTTTCGGTGGCATGTCGGCGTGGCTTAAGTTGTGGGGCAATGTGCGAGGAAAGCAAAGAAAGGCGCGGCCTTAACCCCTGTCGATCTGGAAATTCGATCGCGCTGCGCGCAAAAGCTGCAGGGCGGTGCCAAGGTTCGCCTCCTGCGAACCGCTGACGTTCAGCGTCCAGCCCTCACTAGGGGCCAAGGGTTCCAGCGTGGCCAACTGGCTGTCCAAGAGCGCCAAGGGCATGAAATGCCCCCGCCGCTCTGCGAGCCGTTCGGCAATCACCTCACGCGGGGCCACAAGGTGCAGGAACTGCACCGGCCCTGCCGTGTCGCGCAGGCGGTCGCGGTAGGACCGCCGCAGGGCCGAGCAGGCCATCACGCCCGCGCCCTTTGCCAGAACCGCCCCCACCGCCTGCAACCATGGCCGGCGGTCGGAATCGGTCAAGGGCTGGCCCGCCGCCATCTTGGCGCGGTTGGCCGCCGGGTGCAGATCATCGGCGTCCGTAAATGGCAGCGCCAGTGCTGTGGCCAGCGCGGCCCCAAGGCTTGATTTGCCGCAGCCAGACACACCCATGACGACAAGCCTCATGGCTTATGCCTCATCGCGCACCAAGAGCACCAGCGCCAGCACCGTCAAGCCCACGCCCCCCAGCACCAAGGTCGGCGGCGGGCTGCGCCCCAGCGCGATTTCCCACAAAATCACCCAGCTGGGCACCAGGTAGGTGTAGGCCATCACCTTGGCCGAGGGCAGCCGCATCGTTGCATATTGCAGCAGCACAAAGGTCATCGCACTGGCCGCAACCGAGACATAGATCAGGCAGATCCAGACAATGCCGGGCAGGGCGGTCCAATCGGTGGCAAGCACATCCTGCCAGCCCCACAGCACCAAAAGGATGAACCCCGCGAACATCGTGCCAAAACTGAACACGACTGCAGGCTCGCCTCGGTTCAACTTGCGGACCATGGGCGCATAAAAGGCGTGGGCCACACAGCCCCAGAAAAAGATGATCTCGCCCGACCCGATCTGAAACCGCAAAAAGGCGGCAAAATCGGCGCGGAATATCACCCAAAGCGCGCCGGCCGCCCCAACGGCCAGCGCCAGCGCCATGCGCGGTGTCGTGATCTGGCACAAAAGAAGCCAGCCAAACCCCGCTGCCATCACCGGGGTCAGGGTAAAGACGGCGGCGGTTGAAACGGCCTCGGCGGTTTGCAAGCCCTTGAACATCAGCACGAAATAGGCTGCCAACAACCCGCCCAAGATCACATAGCGCCACGGCGCGCGCCATGTCTGGCGCGAAATCCCCGTGGTCGCCAGCGCGGCCACGCCCACCAAGGCCCCGGCCAAGGCAAAGCGCAGCACCGTCAGTGCCTCGGGGGCGACATAGGGTGCGGCCATCGCGCCCAAACTGAACGACCCCGCCACCAAAGCCGAAAAGGTCAGCATGGCCACATGCCCGCGTTGGGCGGCTGTCAGATGCATGTGGTGGCCCAATCTTCGCTTGCGCGCTTTAGGTGTGTCAGAAAACTTTGCACCTTCAGCGTACGATGCAAATCGACATGGGTCACAATCCACAAAGGCGCCGCCCATTCAGGGCGGGGGGCAAAGACCTGCACCAAGTCAGGGTTTTGGCTGGCAAAATGGCTGGTGCAGAACCCAAGTCCAAGCCCAGCCTTCAGGGCCTCAAGATTGGCGGCGGGTTCGGTGATGCGAAAGGCAATCGCTTCGGCCGGCACCTTGTCGCGCAGCCAGCGGTAAAACGGCGCGCGGTTGTCGGGGCTTTCCGGGCCGATGAACTGGTGCTGGGCCAACTCCGCCTCAGACCCCGGCAGGCCGTGCATGTCGACATAGCTGCGCGCGGCGTAAAGCCCATAGTCCATGGTGATCAAAGGCTGCACCACATTGTCCGGCTCTTGCGGTGCGGCCCCAGCGCGGATGGCAACATGCGCCTCGCCGTAATCCAGCCGGAACACCCGCATATCGGTCAGAAAGCGGATTTTGACCTCGGGGAAATCGGTCAGATAGGCGGCAAAGACCGGGGCCATCAGATCGGCGATCCCGGTGATTGCGGTGACGACAAGTTCGCCCGTCACCGTCTCGCCCTGACCCTTGATGCGGCTGGCCAATTGGCCAAACTGCTCTTCGGTGGTCTGGGCGACCAACAACAGATCGCGCCCCGCTTCGGTGGGCGTATAGCCCCGCGCATGGCGCTGAAAGAGCTTGGCCCCCAGCCGCTTTTCCAAGGCATCGATGTGCCGGATGACGGTGGCATGATGCACGCCCAAAACCTCGGCCGCGCCCGACACTGTGCCCAGTCGCGCAACCTGAAAGGCGGTGCGAATTTCGTCCCAGTTTTCCATGTCTTCGGTTTCCCTGTGCGCGGTTGCACAGATGAAAAGACCGGAGCGCGGTGGGATGCAAGGGAGAAAACGCCCGGGCCGGGGGTGGCCGTGCCCTATTTAGATGGCCCGTTGCCCCGCGATCAGGACGCGCCGTCGCCGCGCATCATGCCGATGGCGGCCTTCATCGCCCCGTCAAGCCACAGCCGCGCGCCGTCAATGGCAGCGACATAGCCGGTCAAGACGCCCTCCAGCCCCGGGATCTGCTGGGCCAGTCGGGGGGCCATGACATAAAGCGCCACCACCACCGCCCCGATCACCACCGAGAGCACAAAGCCCGACCGAAACGCGCTTTTGTCGCCTGCACCGGGCAGGCCGTCCGACACTGCGCCCACATCTCCCGCCCGGCGCTCGGTTGAGGCGCGAAGCGTCGTGTTGATCTCGTCAATCTCGGGCAGCATGTCGCGGCGTGATTGCGGCTTGGCCGGGGTGGGTTCTTCGCCCTTCATCCGCGCGATGCGTTGGGCGACGGCGTCCGGCTCTGCCATCTCGGCACTGCCCTGCGGTGCCGCGGCTGCCGCCACCGTGGCGGCGATCGCCTCGGTCAATCCAAGGTCGGTCTGAGTCTCAATCGGGGGCGGGGCCTCGTTCCGGCGTGCCAGCTTTTCGCGCTCGGCTTCTTCACGCAGCACGGCAAGAACCGACTCATCCAGCGCCCGCGCGGGGGGCTCTGCGGCCCTGTCCTCATCGGCGGTCTGCACAGGGGGCGGATCAAACAGCGCCTGTTCGGCGGCCAGGTCTTCTTCAACCCGAGTCGACAGCTGAAACCATGCATGACCACAGTTCGAACATTGCACGTCGCGTCCGGTGTCGGGGATGGCCGAGGCGTCCACCTCATATTCCGCATCGCAGTTGGGGCAGATAAGGCGCATTGAAATCGATCCGACCACGGGAAACACAAGTTGATGCGCGTTTGTAGCAACGATGCGGGCCATGTCCAAGCCTTTGTGCTGGATTGCCCAACGCTGGCGATTGAAACCGCCGCGCCCATGGGCGAGTATCGCGCCCGTAACAGAGTGGGTGCAGGGACGGCCGTTCGTGATTTCCTTTGACAATGTGGCCTATAACTACGGCGGCGGAGAGCTGTTGTCGGACATGTCCTTGCGGCTTGCACCGGGGTCGTTCCATTTCCTGACCGGCCCATCGGGGGCGGGTAAGACCACCTTTCTGAAACTGTGTTACGCGGAACTCCTGCCCACGGCGGGCCATGTCACCCTGTTTGACCGCGATGTGCATGGGCTGACCCGCGATGATGTGGCCATGACGCGCCGCCGCATCGGCGTCGTGCATCAAGACTGCCAGTTTCTGGACCATCTGAGCCTTGCCGCCAATGTCGGCTTGCCGCTGACGGTCGCGGGCCGCCATTCGGGAGAGGGTGATCTGGCCGATCTTCTGGCTTGGGTGGGGTTGGACAAACTCTCTGGTGCCCTGCCGCCCTCGCTGTCGGGGGGCGAGCGGCAGCGCGCCGCGCTGGCGCGGGCCATCATCATGGGGCCGGATGTGATCTTGGCCGATGAGCCGACGGGCAACCTGGATTGGGAGATGTCGCTGCGCCTGCTGACCCTTTTGGTCGAGTTGAACAAGATGGGCAAAACCGTGCTCGTCGCGACCCATGATCTGAACCTGATCCGGCAGGCGAAAGCGCAGGTGCCCGCGCGGGTCTTGCGGATCGCGAAGCGCCGGGTGCAGCTTGCGGGGGCGGATCTGTGAGCCCCGTCCTGTCCTCGCTTGTGACCCGCCTCATGCCGTCGGCGCCCGCTGATTCTGTGGTGCCACCTTCAGGCCATACTGCGTGGCTGACCTCGTTCACCGCAGGGGCTATGACCTTTCTCGCCGTCTTTGCGCTGGCGCTCTCGCTCGCCTCGGGCCGCTTGGCCGACCGCTGGTCGGGCGCTTTGGAGCGCACGGCCACCGTGCGGCTTTCCGCCCCCGAGGACCAGATTGATCTGCAGGTCACCGCCGTCCTTGGCGTTCTGGCCACTACACCCGGCATCGAAAGCGCCCGCGCCCTGACCGAGGACGAACAGCGTGCCCTGCTGGAGCCGTGGTTCGGCCCCGATCTGCCGGTCGAGGCGCTGCCCTTGCCGCGGCTGATCGAGGTGGTCGAGGATGGCACCGGCTATGACAGCACCGGCCTGCGCCAGCGTCTGGCCGCCGAGGCCCCCGGCGCTGTTCTGGACGACCATACCCGCTGGCGCGAACCCATGGCGCAGGCGGCCACGCGGCTGCGGCTTTTGGGGCTTTTGTCGATCGGGCTGATTGGGGCTGCCATGGCGGCGATGATCACGCTGGCCGCCAATGCCTCACTTGCGGCCAATGCCCAAGTGATCAAGGTGCTGCGCCTTGTCGGCGCACGCGATGCCTATATCGCCCGCGCCTTCGTGCGCCGCTTTACGTTGCGCGCCACCGCCGGGTCGGCCATCGGCGCTGTCGCTGGGCTGTTGGGTGTGCTGGCGCTGCCCGCCACCCATGCCGCAGGCGGCTTTCTGACCGGCCTTGGCTTTCAGGGCTTGGGCTGGCTTTGGCCGTTTGTCCTGCCCCCCTTGGCCGCCTTTGTCGCCTTTGCGGCCACCCGCGCCGCCGCCCTTCGCACATTACGGGAGTTGACCTGAGATGCTGGCCATCCGCTGGGTTCTGTCACTGATCTTCATCATCCAGATGTATCTGGCCATGGCGGTGGTGGCGATCGGCTTTGCCCCCTTCGCGCTGTTTTCCCGCGCGGCCGCCGTTAAGGCCTGCCACGTTTACTGCCAATGGGTGATCTTTTCGCTGCGCATCCTGTGCGGTCTGCGCTGCGAGGTGCGGGGCACGCCCCCCACCGATGAAGTGGTGATCGCAGGCAAGCATCAAAGCTTTCTCGACATCATCCTGATCTACAGCGCTGTGCCGCGCGGCAAGTTCATCATGAAACGCGAGCTGATGTGGACCCCTTTCTTGGGCCAATACGCCCGCCGCATCGGCTGTGTACCGGTCAACCGGGGTAAGCGCGGGGCGGCGATTGCCAAGATGAAGGCCGATGTGATGGCTGGGAGCGAATTTCCGGGCCAGCTGATCATCTACCCCCAAGGCACCCGCGTCGCCCCGGGGGTGAAACGTCCCTACAAGGTGGGCACTGGGCTTTTGTATGAGCAGCTTGGCCAGCCTTGTGTGCCGGTGGGCACCAATGTTGGCGTGTTCTGGCCCAAGCGCGGCATCCTGCGCAAGCCGGGGCTGGCGGTGGTGGACTTTCTGCCCCGCATTGAGCCCGGCCTGCCAGTGGCCGAGTTCATGGAGCAGCTGGAGACGGTGGTGGCGCAAAGCTCCAACGCGCTGATGGCCGAGGCAGGGTTTCCCGGCTGACCGCCCCTGTCTTTCAGGGCGGTCGGCTTAGGCCAGCTTCAGAGCGATAACACCGGCAAGGATCAACAAGACCCCCGCCACCCGCAGCGTGTTGACAGGCTCGGCAAATAAGAACACCGCTGCAATCGCGGTTCCCAAGGCCCCAATCCCGACCCAGACCGCATAGGCCGTGCCAACCGGCAGCGTTTTCATGGCGACCGACAGCATCCAAAACGACGCCAGCGCCAGCACGATGGTCACGATCGAGGGGATGGGGCGGGTGAAGCCTTCTGAGTATTTCAGCCCCATCGCCCAGCCGGTTTCTAGAACGCCAGCAATCAGCACAATCAGCCAGGCGTTCATGCGGCAAGCCCCTTTGACCCCATCGACAGGAACTTCTGCCGCCGGTCCTTGATGATCTCGGCGCGTTTCTTGCCGGCCATTTCGGCCAGCATCGCCTCAATCGCCTTGCCCACGGCGGCCACGGTATCGGCCCGGCCGCGCTGCGCGCCGCCCACAGGTTCCTTGATGATCCGGTCGATCACGCCCAGCTTTTGCAGATCCTGCGCCGTCAGCCGCAAGGCCTCGGCGGCCTCGCGCATCTTCTCGGCGTCTTTCCAAAGGATCGAGGCGCAGCCTTCGGGCGAGATCACCGAATAAACCGAATGTTCCAGCATGGCGACGCGGTTGGCCGTGGCAAAGGCCACAGCCCCGCCCGATCCGCCTTCGCCCACCACGATGGAGAAGAGCGGCACGCCAATTTCCAGACATTTGGCGGTGGAGCGGGCAATTGCCTCGGCCTGACCGCGCTCTTCCGCGCCCTTGCCGGGATAGGCGCCGGGCGTGTCGATTAGGGTCACAACCGGCAGGTTGAAGCGGTCGGCCAGATCCATCAGTCGCACCGCCTTGCGATAGCCCTCAGGCCGCGCCATGCCAAAGTTGCGCTCGATCCGGGATTTGGTGTCATGGCCCTTTTCATGGCCGATCACCACCACGGGCAGGTCATTGAACCGCGCGATCCCGCCCATCACCGCATGGTCATCGGCAAAGCTGCGGTCGCCCGCGAGCGGGGTAAACTCGGTGAACAGCCCCTCAATGTAATCTTTGGTGTGCGGGCGGTCCGGATGGCGCGCCACTTGGCATTTCTGCCATGGGGTCAAAGACTTATAGAGATCTTTCAAGAGGCTGTCCGACTTGCGGTCCAGCGCCTCTGCCTCTTTCGAGACGTCCATGGCCGGGTTTGCGCGCGCCAGCGCCCGCAGTTCCTCGGCCTTGCCTTCAATCTCGGCGAGTGGCTTTTCGAAATCCAGATAGTTCATCGGGCACCCTTCAGACGGATCGCCCCTATATGGCCAGAAGCGGGGCAAGATGCAACTCGCCCCGGCAGCCTCGGCCCTATCCTGCCGCTTGCCCCTGATCCAGCGCGATCAGATGCGCCACATGGTCGGGCCCACAGGACAGCTTCTTGGCCACCTTGCTGTCGGGTGTGACCACCCGCCAAAAGGGCACCACCTGATGCAGCTGCTTGCCCGCCGCCAGATCGGCCAGCGCCACTTCGGCCACCACGCGCAGATAGATCGCCGTTGTCACAGGGCACATGGAATTCGCACCCGCCTTGCGCGCCAGTTCGTTGCGCAGTCGGTCCACCGTCCGCGTCTCGCCATGGGGAATGCGGGCAAGATAGTTCGCGATCTCGCCGGGAGAGGAAATCAGCATCGTGTTCCCAGCTTTCACCCCTGCGAAATCGGCATGCAGCATGACCACATGGGGTGCTTTCGGCGCGTCGAACCGCTTGCGCCAATCGGTTGGTTTGCGTGGCTTCACTGACATTGATTACCCCTCCGCTCGTGCCTTAAGTGCCGCCAGATATTTGGTGGCGAAGGCTTGCGGGTTAAAGAGGAGCCGCGCCAAAATTCGCCCCAAAGGCGAAGGGATATGGGCGCGCTCCAGCACCTTCATTTGCGTGCCCTGGGCCTGCGGCGTCATCACCGCCTCCCATGTCCCCGAGTAGCCCGCCTCTGAGGCAAAGCGCAGGCGGATGCTCGCCTCGCTCATCTCCTCGGCGACAAAGCTGATCCGCTCACCCCGGGCCGTCACCTCGACCCAACCCTCGGCGGTGCGTTCCACAGCGGCAATTCCGTCGCGCCACGCCACTTGTGCCTCCACATCCGCGATCACTGCGACAATGCGGGCGGGCGGTGCATCGATCACCGTCTCGGCCCGTCCCTCGCGCGTTGCGGGCAAAAGCCAGCCCACCAGTACCACCAGCCCCGCCGCAACCAGCAAGGCAACAGCCGCCCATATTATGATCCGCATAAAAATCTCCGTATGAACCCTGCACCTGCCTTAGCAAAGGACCGAGTTCCGCCGAAGTATCTTCATTTTTTAGATTTATTTTCAGGGACATACCCGAAATTAGCCCCTAAAACAGCACCGCCCCGTGGCTGGGCCACGGGGCGTGCATCTCCTCCCAAGGATGCGGGTTCGGGCCTCCTCTCCCAGCCCCCGCGCGGGTATCTCTTGGCGTCTGACCCGAAGCTGACGCTAAGTCACGTTGCTTGCCCGGTTCCGGGCCAATCTGTCAACGATTCCTCAGGCCCCTAGCTCAGGCGCCCATGATCAGTTCATACTGTTTCACGATCACCTCGGCCTGTTTCATCGAGGCGATGTCAATCAGCTTGCCCTTATAGGTCGTGGCCCCCTGCCCATTGGCCTTGGCCTCTTCCATCGCGGCCAGAATGGCGCGGGCGTCGGCCACGGCGGCATCAGAGGGGGTAAAGACCTCGTTGGCCAGCGCGACCTGCTTGGGGTGGATCGCCCATTTGCCGACCATGCCAAGGGTGGCGGACCGCAGCGCCTGCGCGCGGAAGCCCTCATCGTCAGAGAAATCACCAAAGGGACCGTCCACCGGCAAGACGCCATGGGTCCTGCAGGCCGCGACGATGGCAGCCTGCGCCCAGTGCCACGGGTCCGACCAATGCTTTGCGCCTTCACGCAGCATGTAATAGTTCTCTTGCGTCCCGCCGATGCCTGTCGTCTGCATCCCCATGCTTGCCGCGAAATCCGCAGCACCGAGACTCATGGCCTGCAGGCGCGGGGAAGAGGCGGCGATTTCCTCAACATGGGCAATCCCGGCAGCCGACTCGATGATGACCTCAAAGGAAATCGGCTTCGTCCGGCCCTTGGCGCGCTCTACCGCCGTCACCAGCGCATCCACCGCGTAAACGTCAGCCGCACAGCCCACTTTCGGGATCATGATCTGGTCAAGGCGCGGCCCGGCCTGTTCCAAAAGATCCACCACATCGCGGTACCACCACGGCGTATCCAACCCGTTGATCCGCACGGACAGGGTCTTGTTGCCCCAATCAATGCCGCTGATCGCGGCAATGATATTGGCCCGCGCGGCGTCTTTGTCCGAAGGCGCCACCGAGTCTTCCAGATCGAGATTGATGACATCCGCCGCCGATGCTGCCATCTTTTCAAACAAGGCTGGGCGTGAGCCGGGGCCGAACAGCTGGCAGCGGTTCGGACGGGCAGGGGGGGCGGGCTGCAGGCGGAAGCTCATCGGATGCCTCGGGTAAGTTAATTTCAAGTTCCTGCGGCGCAGCGATAGATTATTGCGGGGCTATTCGCAAGCGCTTGTTTGCAGGCGCAGCATCTCTTGTACAAGCTGTCGGGCTTGAAGGGATCGCTTGACAGGCTGTCGCAATTGCTTTTGTACGAACGTACATCAGCCCGCAAATGACGCCTCAAGGAACACTCCGAATGCTCGATCTGAGCGGTACCAAAGCGCCGGTGAACCAAAAGCTTCGCATCACGGCCTTAAGGATTGTGTTTGTCCTTTTCCTGCCGTTGATCGTGTTTTCCCGACCCGTCTGGATCGATAACCCTTGGCTGCTCGAACCGATGGAATTGGTTGGAACACTGCTGATAATTGCTGCTGTGCTTGGCCGTTTCTGGGCGATACTCTATATTGGCGGTCGCAAGAACAGAAGTGTGTTTCAAGATGGTCCTTATTCGATGATGCGGCATCCTCTATATACCTTTTCAACAATCGGCGTGGCGGGCTTTGGCTTTATGCTTGGATCGGTGCTGCTGACCGTGATGCTGACCTTGATCTTTTTTACGATCCTGTCGGTGACTGCATCCAAGGAAGAGGTATACCTGCGTGCTCAATTCGGCACTGCCTATGATGAGTATGCCGTGCGCGTGCCGCGATTGATCCCCAAATTGCCATTGTTCAAAACAGGACCCGACGTGACCTTTGACGTGGCAAGCTTGTGGGACAACCTGCGGGACGCCTTCGTCTTCCTTGGTCTGATCCCGATTGCAAAGCTTCTGGGGATGGCCAAGGCCACTGATCTTTGGCCCACCTTCGCGATCTTCTAAGATGTTCAGCGTCTGCCATAACGTCTTTGCCCTCGCCCAAACGTTCACCATCTCACGCGGGTCCAAGACCCATGCCCATGTGCTGACCGTTCGCATCACGCGCGGCGGGATCACCGGCTGGGGCGAATGCGTGCCCTATGCCCGCTATGGCGAAAGCCTTGAGTCCGTGACCGCCCAGATCGAAAGCCTGCCCGAAACCATCACCCGTGCCGCGCTGCAAAGCGCGCTTCCGCCAGGTGCCGCCCGCAATGCGGTGGACTGCGCGCTGTGGGATCTGGAGGCGAAAACAGCAGGCCGCCGCGTTTGGCAGCTGGCCGGCCTCCCTGAGCCGGGGCCAAAGGTGGTGACCTATACCCTATCGCTCGACACGCCCGAGGCGATGCGCGCCATGGCCGCCACTCATGCCCATCGCCCGGTTCTCAAGATCAAACTCGGCACGCCCGATGACATGCCCCGGCTGGAGGCTGTGCGCCAAGGCGCGCCGCTTGCGAAAATCCTGATCGACGCCAATGAAGGCTGGACGCCCGAGATTTACACCGAGCTTGCCCCGCACCTTTTGCGCCTTGGGGTGGCTTTGGTCGAACAACCCTTGCCTGCGGGGGCTGATGAGATGCTCGCTGAGATCGCCCGCCCGCTGCCGGTTTGTGCCGACGAATCCTGTTTCGACGCCGCCAGCCTGCCCGCGCTCAAGGGCAAATATGACATGGTGAACCTTAAGCTCGACAAGACCGGGGGGCTCACCGAGGCGCTGCGCACACGTGACGAAGCCGCCCGGCTTGGCTTTGGTCTTATGGTGGGCTGCATGGTTGGCAGCAGCCTAGCGATGGCCCCTGCGGTCTTGGTGGCGCAGACGGCGGATGAGACAGACCTTGACGGCCCGCTTCTGCTGGCCCAAGACCGGGAGCATCCGCTGCGCTATGATGCCCATGGCGTGCATCCGTCCACACCAGAGCTTTGGGGCTGACCATGACCCGCACCGTTTACCTGAATGGCGACTACCTGCCCGAGCATGAGGCCAAGGTCTCGGTCTTTGACCGTGGCTTCCTGATGGCCGATGGGGTCTACGAGGTGACCTCGGTGCTGGATGGCAAGCTGATCGACTTTGCCGGTCATTGCGTGCGCCTTGCCCGCTCTTTGGGCGAGTTGGAGATGAAAAACCCCCATAACAACTTGGAATGGCTGGCCATTCACCGCGAGTTGGTGGCCCGTAACGGCGTGACCGAGGGCATGGTCTATCTGCAAGTCACGCGCGGCAACCCCGGCGACCGCGACTTTGCTTATCCCACCCCCGAGACGGAACCCACCGTGGTGCTGTTCACCCAGTCAAAGCCTGGCCTTGCCGACAATTCACTCGCCAAGACCGGCATGAAGGTGATCTCGATCCCCGATCTGCGCTGGGCGCGGCGCGACATCAAAACGGTGCAGCTTTTGTATCCGTCGATGGGCAAGATGGCCGCCAAAAAGGCCGGGGTCGATGACAGCTGGTTCGTCGAAGACGGCGTGGTGACCGAAGGCACTTCGAACAACGCCTATATCGTCAAGGGCAACCGCATCATCACCCGCCAGCTCTCGCATGACATCCTGCACGGCATCACCCGCGCCGCCGTTTTGCGCTTTGCCACCGAGGCACAGATGGAGGTGGAGGAACGCCCCTTCACCATCGCCGAGGCGCAAGCGGCCGATGAGGCCTTCATCTCCAGCGCATCGGCCTTTGTCATGCCGGTGGTCGAGGTGGACGGCAAAGCGGTGGGCACCGGCAAACCCAGCCATATCGTCGCGCGTCTGCGCGAGATCTACCTTGATGAGATGCGCCGCGCGGCGGTCTAAAGCGCCGCCAAGACCTCTTGCAAGATCGGCGCCAGCCGCGCAGCCCACGCGCGCTGTTGGCCCTCGGTCGCAATCAGATCATTGCGCAGCTCAATCAGCGTGTTGTGCCGCCCCACGGCCAAGGCATGCCGATCAATCGCATCGCCGGGCAGGTGGCCGTTGTAGGGCTCGTTGTCGCCCACACAGAGATCTGCCTCGGCCTGAAGCCGCGCAATCAGCGGCAGCGAAAACCGGCTGTCCAGATGCGAATGGAGGACGCCCACATGCCAAGGCCGGGGCGGGCGGCCCTTCAGGCAGGGGGTAAAGGAATGGATGGCGACGATCACCGTATCCTCGCGCCGCGCGGCAAGCTGGGCATAGGCGGAATGATAGGGCCGATAAAGCCGCGCCAGCCGCTCTTCAATCCCCGCTTCATCCAGATACCGATTGGCGGGAATGATCGTGCCGTCATAAAGCCGCATCACCAAGGTCGGGTCATCCTCGCCCCGGTTCGGGTCAATCACCAAACGCGAGAAATCCGACAGGATCGCCGGGCTGTCCAAGGCCTCGGCCAGCGCGCGGGTCAGCCCCGCTGCGCCCACATCCCATGCGATATGCCGCGCCATATCCTCGGGCGCGATGCCCAAAGACCCGGCCCCCACCCAATCCGGCACCCGATTGGACGCATGATCGCAGGTCACCAGCCAGCGCCCCGGACGGCTCTCGCCCATGATCTGATAGGCCTCCTGCACGGTTGTCACCTTGTCTTTACCGATCCTGTCTAGCCTTCCACCGGAAAAACCTTGCTCATGCAACAGGGCAAGCAGAAAGTTAGCGCTAACGGCTTGCCTCGTTGCCCCCAGAGGCATATTCGTCCATAAACCCGCGAAACCCCGAAGTTTCCAGACACAGACCAAAAGGACTAGGCCGCCATGAGACGCCTGCGCAGTGTAAAGATCGTTGCCACTCTCGGCCCAGCCTCTAACGACTACGCCACCATCCGTGCCTTGTTTGAGGCGGGTGCCGACGTGTTCCGCCTGAATATGAGCCACGGCACCCATGCCGACATTGAGGCCCGCCACACCATCATCCGCAAGGTCGAGGCCGATCTTGGCCGCCCCATCGGCATTCTGGCCGATCTTCAGGGCCCGAAGCTGCGCGTCGGCTCCTTTGCCAATGGCGAGGAAGAGCTTGTCGAAGGCGCCAAGTTCCGGATGGACCTTGCCGCCACGCCGGGTGACGCCACCCGCGTGCAACTACCCCATCCCGAGATTTTTGCCGCCCTTGAACCCGGTGCCAGCCTTTTGGTGAATGATGGCAAGATCCGCCTTGTGGTGGATGACTGCGGCAAGGATTTCGCCAATTGTACCGTCACCGTTGGTGGCACGATTTCCAACCGTAAGGGCGTGAACGTGCCCGACGTGGTGCTGCCCCTAGCGGCACTCTCGGAAAAAGACCGGGGCGATCTGGAATTTGCCTGCGCGCTGGGCGTGGATTGGCTGGCCCTGTCCTTCGTCCAGCGCCCCGAAGATGTGACCGAGGCGCGTGGCCTAGCCAAAGGCCGTGCCGCGATTCTGTCGAAAATCGAAAAGCCCGCAGCGGTAAAGGCCTATGACGCTATCTTGCAGGTGTCAGACGGCATCATGGTGGCGCGTGGCGATCTTGGCGTGGAGCTTCCCGTCACCTCGGTGCCGCCGATCCAGAAGCGCCTTGTGCGCGGCGCGCGTGCGGCGGCCAAGCCGGTGATCGTGGCAACCCAGATGCTGGAATCGATGATCGAAAGCCCGGTGCCCACCCGCGCCGAAGTGTCCGACGTGGCCACCGCAATCTATGAAGGTGCCGATGCCGTCATGCTGTCGGCCGAATCCGCCGCCGGCAAATATCCGATCGAAGCCGTGACCACGATGCACAACGTCGCGCTCTCGGTTGAAAAGGACCCGACCTATCGTCAGGTGATCGAAGCCTCTCGCGTTGTGCGCCGCGAAACCATTGCCGATGGCATCGTCTCCGCCGCGCGCGAGATTGCCGAGGCGACCAACATCAAGGCCATCGCCTGCTTCTCGCAATCCGGCCAAACCGTAAGCCTTGTGGCGCGTGAACGGCCCCGCGTGCCGATCATTGCGCTGACACCGCTGATGTCCACCGCCCGCCGCCTTGCGCTGACATGGGGCGCGCATTGCGTCATCACCGAACCGCAAGAACGCTTTAAGGGTGCGGTGATTTCTGCCGTTAAGGCCGCCCGCGCCGATGGCTTTGCCGGGGAAGAGGACATGATCGTCGTCACCGCTGGTGTGCCTTTCAACGTCAAGGGCACCACCAATATCCTGCGCGTCGCGCCCTGCGATGAACGGTTGATTTCGAAGGTCGATCCTGAATAACTGAACTTAGGTTCAGTGTGTGAGGGTGCGATGGATACGGATCTGATGCTGGTTCTTGGGCTGGCCATCTCGGTGCTGGCCATTCCCTCGCTTCTGTCGGCCTTTGCCGAAAGCCGCGCGCCGCGCGCTGGTGCCATTATGGTGCTGATCGGCGGTGTGCTTGTGGTGGTGGCGCTGACGCAAAAGCCGTCAGGTTATACCTTTGCCGAAATCCCCGAAGTCGTGTTTTCGGTGATTGGGCGCTTTATCAACTGAACTCTTGCACCTTTCGCAAAGCCCGCCTATGACGGCGGCTTCAATACCCTGCGGGGCCGGCCAACGTGGCATGCCGAGTCGCGCCTGTAACCATGGAGATGGAAATGCCCAAGATGAAGACGAAATCCGCTGCGAAAAAGCGGTTCTCCTTCACGGCCAATGGCAATGTGAAGGCAGGCGTGGCCGGCAAGCGCCACGGCATGATCAAGCGCTCGACGAAGTTCATCCGCGACGCATCCGGGACGATGATCCTGTGTGATAGCGATGAGAAGATCGTCAAGAAATACATGCCGTATAACCGCTAAGGAGGCCTGAGATATGTCCCGCGTAAAATCCGGCGTTGTGACCCACGCCCGTCACCGCAAGGTGATCAAGAAGGCGGCTGGCTATTATGCCGCCCGCTCGACCAATTTCCGCACCGCAACTCAGGCCGTCGACAAGGCCCAGCAGTATGCGACCCGTGACCGTAAGGCCCGCAAGCGCCAGTTCCGCGCCCTGTGGATCCAGCGGATCAACGCCGCTGTGCGTCTGTTCGACCTTGAAATGACCTACTCGCGCCTGATCGACGGCCTCTCCAAGGCTGGCATCGAAGTGGACCGTAAGGTTCTGGCCGATCTGGCCGTGCATGAGCCCGAGGCGTTCAACGCCATCGCCGCCCAAGCCAAGGCCGCTCTGGCCTAAGACGCGACCAAGTTTGAAAAGGCCCCGCCATTGTGCGGGGCCTTTTTCGTTTTGCCAGTCAGTTTGCGTCCCCAAGCCCCGTGGCCAGCCCCCGCTGCGCAGCACGCCGCTTCGCACCCAGAGTATTTTGGCCAAGATGAAAGCCTAGCGATTGGACGGGTGCTGCGGGCAGGTCAGAAGATGGTCATTCACCATGCCCACCGCCTGCATGAAGGCATAGGTGATCGTCGGACCGCAAAAGGTGAAGCCCTCTTTCTTCAGCGCCTTGGCCAAGGCCTGCGCCTGAAGCGTTTGGGTTGGCGCGGCGGCCATGTTGGGCAGATGGTTGAGGATCGGCTGATGGTCCACATGCTTCCAGATGAAGTTTGAAAACCCCTCACCCGCCTCAATCCGCAAAAAGGCCCGCGCGCCGCGGATGGTGGCTTCGATCTTGCCGCGGTGGCGGATGATGCCGGGGTCTTGCAGAAGGCGTAGGGTTTCCGCCTCGCCCCATGTGGCGACGACGGCGGGGTCGAACCCGGCAAAGGCCGCTCGAAAGGTTTCACGGCGGCGCAGGATGGTGATCCAGCTGAGCCCTGCCTGAAAGGCCTCCAGCATCAGGCATTCCCATAAGGCGCGCGGATCATGTTCGGGGATGCCCCATTCGCTGTCATGGTAGGCGACATAAAGCGGGTCTGTGCCGCACCATGGGCAACGGGCAAGGTCGGTCATGCAGGCTCTCGCGAATGTGGATCATTTGAGGCAAGAGCCATCTTTTACCGGGTCTTTACCTGAAAGGCGACACTTTGGCGCGGTGAAGGGATTGCTCTTTCGCAGGGCGAACTTGGGGGGCCATATGCAGCCAGAACAGCGCAAACCGAAACTTGACGCCGTTTCAGGTGTGGCAAGCCCGTTGGGCGTCATGATCTCGCAGCAGGATCGTGAAACCATTTCAATGGTCCGCGAGGCGATCGACGCCCGCCGTATGCGGCTGGCCTATCAGCCGGTGGTGCTGGCGCGCGACCCTGATCGCGTTGCGTTTCACGAAGGGCTGATTCGCGTGTTGGATCCAAATGGCCGGGTTATTCCCGCCAAGGACTTCATCGGTGCCGTCGAAAGCACCGACATCGGGCGCGAGATTGACTGCATCGCGCTGGAACTGGGGTTGAGCGCCCTGCTTCGCCATCCGGCAACACGCATTTCCATCAACATGTCGGCCCGCTCCATCGGCTATCCTCGCTGGATGCGTGTCCTGAAAAAAGGCCTCGCCGCCGATCCCACGGTGGGAGAGCGGCTGATCCTTGAGATCACCGAAAGTTCGGCCATGCTGGTGCCCGAACTGGTGATCGCTTTCATGAAAGATCTGCAGACCGAAGGCGTCGCCTTTGCGTTGGATGATTTCGGATCGGGCTATACCGCCATCCGCTATTTCAAGGATTTCTTCTTTGATATCCTCAAGATCGACGGTCAGTTCATCCGCAACATCCACCGCGACCCGGACAATGCCGCCCGCACGGCGGCGCTGTTGTCGATTGGTCAGCATTTTCACATGTTCACCGTCGCCGAAGCCGTCGAAAGCCCCGAGGAAGCCCGGTTTTTGATGAACCTGGGGGTAGATTGCCTGCAGGGTTATCTCTTTGGCGCGGCCAACCTGAAACCCGATTTCGGCCCCGCCATTCCCCAGCGCAAACGCGCGTAACGGTGTGCTGCGTCACAATGGCACGCAAGCATGCTTGCTTTTGCATGTCGCTTTGCCTAGCCATGCTGCAAAGCGGCATCCCGTCGCTGGGCGAATGGAGGGGATAGTTCATGACCAATGTGGTAATCGTTGCAGCGGGGCGGACCGCCGTTGGCAGCTTCAACGGCGCGTTCGCGGGCACTCCGGCCCATGATCTGGGTGCTGCGGTGATCGAAGGCGTCGTGGCCCGTGCCGGGATCGACAAGGCCGAAGTGGAAGAAATCATTCTGGGTCAAGTGCTGACCGCAGGTCAGGGCCAGAACCCGGCCCGTCAGGCCGCCATCCGCGCCGGTCTGGCGAAAGAATCCAGCGCCTGGGGTCTGAACCAGGTCTGCGGCTCGGGTCTGCGGGCGGTTGCCTTGGGCGCGCAGCATGTCACGCTGGGCGACGCCAAGATCGTCATCGCCGGTGGTCAGGAAAACATGTCGCTGTCGCCCCATGTCGCGCATCTGCGTGCCGGGCAGAAGATGGGCGACCTCAACTTCATCGATTCGATGATCCGTGACGGTCTGTGGGATGCCTTCAACGGCTATCACATGGGTCAGACCGCCGAAAACGTCGCCAACCAGTGGCAGATTTCGCGCGACATGCAGGATCAATTCGCGCTGGAAAGCCAGAACAAGGCCGAGGCCGCGCAGAAGGCGGGCAAGTTCGCCGATGAGATCATCGCCTTTACCGTGAAAACCCGCAAAGGCGATATCGTGGTCGATGCCGACGAATATATCCGCCATGGCGCGACGTTGGAGTCGATGCAGAAACTGCGCCCGGCCTTCACCAAGGACGGCTCGGTCACCGCAGGCAATGCCAGCGGCATCAATGACGGCGCAGCGGCGGTTCTGCTGATGACCGACAAAGAGGCCGAAAAGCGCGGCCTGAAGGTCTTGGCGCGGATTGCCTCCTATGCCACCGCCGGGCTTGACCCGTCGATCATGGGCGTCGGCCCGATCTATGCCAGCCGCAAGGCGCTGGATAAGGCGGGCTGGAAAGTCGGCGATCTTGATCTGGTCGAGGCGAATGAGGCCTTTGCCGCCCAAGCCTGCGCTGTGAACAAAGACATGGGCTGGGATCCGGCGATTGTGAACGTGAACGGCGGCGCGATTGCCATCGGCCACCCGATCGGCGCCTCGGGCTGCCGCGTTCTGAACACGCTGATCCACGAAATGGGCCGTCGCAACGCCAAGAAGGGTCTGGCGACCCTGTGCATCGGTGGCGGCATGGGCGTGGCCCTGACGCTGGAACGTTAAAACTTCGCCGCAATCGCGAAATTTCGCCGCATCTGCAAAATGGGCGCGCAATAAAGTTGCGCGCCCCTCGTCATTTCGGTAACAGGATTTCAACGACGTACACTGTCATACCTAAAATGGAGGAATCATGGCACGGGTAGCATTGGTCACAGGCGGATCGCGCGGCATTGGCGCGGCGATTTCGGTGGCACTGAAGGCGGCAGGATACAAGGTGGCCGCAAACTATGCAGGCAATGATGAGGCGGCAGCCGCCTTCACCAAGGAAACCGGTATCCCGACCTACAAATGGTCAGTCGCCGATTACGACGCCTGCGTGGCGGGCATCGCCAAGGTTGAGGCTGAAGTTGGCCCGGTGGATGTGCTGGTGAACAACGCGGGCATCACGCGCGACGCCATGTTCCACAAGATGACCCCCGGCCAGTGGAAGGAAGTCATCGACACCAACCTGACCGGCCTGTTCAACATGACCCACCCCCTGTGGTCGGGTATGCGTGACCGCAAGTTTGGCCGTGTCATCAACATCTCGTCCATCAACGGCCAAAAGGGTCAGGCGGGCCAAGCCAACTATTCGGCCGCCAAGTCGGGCGATTTGGGCTTTACCAAGGCTTTGGCGCAAGAAGGCGCCCGCGCGGGCATCACCGTGAACGCGATCTGCCCGGGCTATATCGGTACGGAAATGGTCCGCGCCATTGACGAAAAGGTGCTGGCCGAACGCATCATCCCGCTGATCCCGGTGGGCCGTCTGGGCGAGCCGGAAGAGATTGCGCGCTGCGTGGCCTTCTTGGCCGCCGACGATGCGGGCTTTATCACCGGCGCCACGATTTCTGCAAATGGCGGGCAGTACTTCGTCTAAGCCGAACTCATGACCCTCCAAAGCCCGGCCCTGCGGCCGGGCTTTTTCATGCCGACCCTTGCGGCAGGCCAGATGCCGCCGTAACGCTGGGCGCAAAGCGCAGGGGGCAGAGATGACACGGCAAAAGGCGACCGCCATCGGCTTTACCGCCATTCTGATGTGGGCGCTGCTGGCGCTGATGACCATCGGTTCGGCCCCAGTGCCGCCTTTTCTGCTGAACGCTTTGTGTTTTGGCATTGGCGGGGCCATTGGGCTTGTCTGGATCGGGTTTGGCGCGGGGTTCGGGGTGCTGCGTCAAATCTCGTGGAAGGTCTATGCTTTTGGCACGATTGGCCTTTTCGGCTATCACGCGCTCTATTTCACCGCCTTTCGCATCGCCCCCTTCGCCGAAACCGGGCTGATCGCCTATCTTTGGCCCCTCTTCATCGTGCTGTTTTCCGGCCTCTTGCCGGGCGAGCGTTTACGCCCGCTGCATGTCATCGGCGCGCTGGTGGCCTTTGCTGGGGCCGGGTTGATCGTGATGGGTCGGGGGGGCAGCGCGGAGGCCGTGCCGGTTCTGGGCCTGTCGCTGGCCTTTCTCTGTGCGCTGGCTTGGGCGGCCTATTCGGTGCTGTCGCGGCGTCTGGGCGATGTGCCGACGGAATCGGTTGTTGTCTATTGCCTGCTGACCGCAGCCCTTTCGGTGCCTGCGCATCTGATCTGGGAGGTCACCGCATGGCCGCAGGGCAGTTGGGGCTGGCTGTCGGTGATTGGCCTTGGCCTTGGCCCGGTGGGGGCCGCGTTCTTTACATGGGACATCGGCATGAAGAAGGGCGACATCCAACTTTTGGGCGTCGCATCCTATGCCGCGCCCTTGCTGTCCACCTTGGCCCTGATCGCCGCCGGGCTTGCCGAGGGCAAACCGATCTTGCTTTTGGCAGCGGTTCTTATCACGGGCGGGGCGGCGTTGGCCGCCCGCGCCAGCCTGAAAGCTCAGGCATAAGGAATCGGGCCTAACCGCTTAGGCTTGCGACAGGCGGCCGATCTCTTCCTTGATCTTCAGCTTCTGCTTTTTCCACTCAGCGATCTGCAAGTCACTTGCACCCGGCGCGCGCTGCGCTTTTTCGACCATATCGGCTAGGTTTTCGTGCTTCTTCTTGAGTTCGGAGATGTGGGAAGCGACGCTCATGGAAGTCCTCCTGATGATGGTGGCAACATCTTCAGTGCACCACGAATCGGGCGGTCTGTCACGAAAACTTCACATCGCGTTCCGGCGCATTTGGTCAAAATTCGCTGAATTCCGCTGAGAGGCTTTCGCCGCCGCGCAGCACCGCGCTGGCGCGGGGGGTATAGTTCTCGCGGTCGCCATCATGCGCCGCGCCCTGATGCAGCACCAAGGGTGCCAAGAGCTGGAACGCGCCTTTGCCGCCCTTGCGGGCGCGCAGCACGATGCGCAGCGCCGCGCGACCCTCACGTGGTTGCAAGGGCAGGACGCTGGCCGAGCCCATCTTGCTGCCCATCGCCGCCAGAACGGCAGGCAGCCCATCGGCCCCGCAGATCAAGGTCAGCCAACCGCCAGGGGCCAGACGGCGCGCGGCGGCCTGCACCCAATCGCCCAAGGGGGTGTCCACCTGCAAGGCCGTCGCCCGCGCCGCATTGGGCGAGCGCGTGCCTCCGGCCGGGTAATAGGGCGGGTTGGCAATGACGTGGTCGAAATCCCGGCGCAGCGCGACGGGCATCTGCGCCAGATCGCCGCATTCGACCTGCATCTCGACCCCGTTTTCGGCCGCATTGCGCCGCGCCAGCGTCGCATAGGCGGGCTGCAACTCCAGCCCGGCAAGCTGCACCCCCGGAACCCGTGCGGCAAGGCACAACGCCGCCGCTCCGGCGCCGCAGCCCAGATCCAACACGCGTTCGCCCGCCTTCGCCGGGCAGGCGGCTGCCAAGATCACAGGGTCTGTCGCCGCGCGATAGCCCTTTTTCGGCTGCCACAGGTGCAAACGCCCGCACAGGAACGCATCACGCGACAGCGCGGCCTCGTCAAAATCAGGGCTCTGCATCATAGCCTTCGTCAATGCCATTGGCCCGAATAACCGAGCGCGCCTCGACCCAATCCCGCTCCAGCACCATCAGCCGGCGCGGCAGAATGCCTATGCTGCCTTCGAACACGCTCATGTGGACGTCCAGCACAAAGCTGGCTATATCCTCGCCTTCAAGAAGGGCTTGGGCAAAGGCGATCACAGTCGGATCGGTTGTCTGAAGCAAAAGTTTCATGGCCCTAGTTTCGCGGCTGTGAGACAGAAAGTCGAGACGAATGGGGATGTCCTTGGATCACATGCCAAAACCGCAGGATCGTTTGGCAGATTATCTGGCTGCCGATATGGCTGCGGTCAATCTGTTGATCCGCGAGCGTATGGCCTCGGAACACGCCCCCCGCATTCCGCAAGTCACCGCCCATCTGATCGAGGCGGGCGGCAAGCGCCTGCGCCCAATGCTGACCTTGGCCGCAGCGCGGCTGTGCGGCTATGCAGGGCCCTATCATGTGCATCTTGCCGCGGCGGTGGAGTTCATTCACACCGCCACGCTGTTGCATGATGATGTGGTTGACGAAAGCGCCCAGCGGCGCGGGCGGCCGACGGCGAACCTGCTGTGGGACAACAAATCATCGGTTCTGGTTGGCGACTACCTTTTCGCCCGCAGCTTTCAGCTGATGACCGAACCTGGGCAGATCCGCGTCTTGGCGATCCTTGCCAATGCTTCGGCCACCATTGCTGAGGGTGAGGTTTTGCAACTGACCGCCGCGCAGGATCTGGCGACGAGCGAGGACATCTATCTGAAAGTGGTGCGCGGCAAGACCGCTGCCCTGTTCTCGGCGGCGACCGAGGTGGGCGGCGTTGTCGCAGGCGCGCCCGAAGATGTGGTGCAAGCGCTTTACACCTATGGCGACGCTTTGGGCATCGCCTTTCAGATTGCCGATGATCTTCTGGATTACACCGGCACCACGGCCGCCATCGGCAAGAATGTGGGCGACGATTTCCGCGAGCGCAAGCTGACCTTGCCGCTGATCAAGGCGGTGGCCAAGGCCAATGCCGAAGAGCGCGCCTTTTGGGTGCGGGTGATTGAAAAGGGCGACCAGCGTGAGGGTGACCTCGCGCAGGCGCAGGAAATCATGAACCGTCACGGCGCTCTGGACGCGGCGCGCGCGGATGCGCTCGCATGGGCTGCCCGCGGGCGTGCGGCTTTGGCGCAGGTGCCTGACCATCCTTTGCGCCAGATGCTGGATGATTTGTCGGCCTATGTGGTGGCCCGGATCGCCTGATCAGGCCGCTATCGCCGCCGCTTCAACCCACCATGTCGGATAGGCGGCGCGGATGGCCGCCGCTGCTGCCCCTGCCGATTGCGCATCGGCGAAAAGCCCAAAGCAGGTGGCCCCTGATCCCGACATCCGTGCGAGATAGCAGCCCGCCTGCGCCCCAAGCGCTGCCTTGGCCAGCCCGATGACAGGCTCTGCCTGCAGGGCGGGGGCTTCCAGATCGTTGCGCTGTGCTGCCAGAAACGCCGCCAACTCGGCCACGGTGCTGAGCCGTGGCAGATCGGCGGGCATGGGGGCGTTGTCCTTGCGCGCCAGACCCTTGAAGACCACCGGGGTGGACACCTGAACGCGCGGATTGACCAGCACCAGATGGGCGGGTGGGAGGGCATGGGGCAGGGGGCTGACCTGCTCTCCAACCCCTTGCATCCGAGCGGCATGCCCGGCAAGGCAGACCGGCACATCGGCCCCAAGCGCCAAGACCTGGTCTGCCGAGGGCAAACCCAGCCCCCACAACCGTGACAAGGCCACCAGCGTCGCCGCCGCATCGGCAGAGCCGCCGCCAATGCCCGAGGCGACGGGCAGCCGTTTGTCCAGCGTGATCGCCGCCCCAAAGGGCGCGCCAAAGGCCCGCGCCGCGCGCAAGACCAGATTGTCCTCGGCCGCTGTCAGCCCTTGGCTTTCGGGGCCGCACAGGTCCAACGTCAGCGGCTTTGCCCCTGTGCACGTGATCACATCGCCCAGATCGGCAAAGACCACCAAACTGTCCAAAAGATGATACCCATCGGCCCGCTGCCCGGTGACATGCAGCGACAGGTTGACCTTAGCGCGCGCCAGCGCGGTTTCCGCCCGCGCGCTCACGGGTTGGCCTTGGCCTCAACCGGGGCAAGGGGTGGCGCCCCTTCTTCGGCCAGCACGGCGTCCAGCCCGATCTCAAGCTTGCGGCGGATGCGGGTGGCGTCCTTTTCGGTCGGCCCATAAGACATCGCTCGGTGCCACTGGAATTCGGCCTCGCGCGTGCGGCCCACGGCCCAGTAAACATCACCCAGATGGTCCGTGACAATCGGATCAACCGGCTCCAGAAGCGAGGCCCGCTCCATCGGCGCGACTGCATCTTGATAGCGGCCCAGCCGGTAATAGGCCCAAGCCAGACTGTCGATGATATAGCCCGATCCCGGTTCCTTTGCGACGGCGCGTTCGATCATCGACAGGGCTTCTTCAAGGTTTTCGCCCCGGTCGACATAGCTGTAGCCAAGGTAGTTCAGCACCTGCGGCTGGTCAGGGTTCAGCCGCAGCGCCTCACGCATGTCGGCCACGGTGCCTTCAAAGTCGCCCAGACGCTCGGCGCAGATGCCCCGGCTGAAAAACAGCCCCCAGTTCTCGGGGCGTGGCGGGCCCAAAAGGTCGATGGCGGTGGTGTAGACATCGCGCGCCTCGGCGAAACGCTCGTCGCGCCGATAGGCATCGGCAAGGGCGACATGGGCGACCAACAGATCAGGCTTTGCGCGGGCAAGGCCCTGCAGGATCTCAATCGCCGCTTCGGTGCGACCTGCGGACCGGTTTGCTTCTGCGCGCCCGATTTCCGCAATGTGGAACGTGGGGCTTGTGGCGGGAACCGTGGCATAAACCTCAATGGCAAGGTCATGCTGGCCTTGTTCCTCCAACAGCCCGGCGACCAAAAGGGCGGTGTCATCCTGATTGGGTCGCAGGGCCTGTGCGGCGCGGGCATAGATCAGCGTATGGGTCGCGTCGGCGTCCTGCCCCAGCGCCATGGCAACGGTGTAGAACACCTCGGCCAAGCCTTCCTTGGCGCTGGTGACGCTGTCGAACGGCACCGGTTCGCCTGCCGCAAGCCTGAGGCGCAACTGTGCCAATTCGGGATCTGGCTCGCCAACAAAGCTGGCGTCCAAAAGCGCCAAGGCTTCAGCGTTGCGCTCCAGCTGCGATAAGATGCGGGCATGGGCCAGCACTGCGCGCCGCAGGGACTGCAAGGCGCCCTGATTGGGATCGGATAAGATCGCATGGGCGCCTTCGTAGTCCCCTGCTGAGGCCAAGGCCAAGGCTTTGTGGTACATGCCAAAGGTGGCCATACCTTGGGTCTTGGAGAGGCTGTCCAAGGTCGCGGTCGCTTCGGACATGCGGCCCAGCCCGACCTCGGCCCATGCGCTGACCAACACATCCAAGAGCGCGCCATCGCTGGCCCCATCGCGGCTTGTCTCCAACACAAGCGCGTAATCCTCGGCCGCAATCGCCTCGACCAAAAGCGCAAGATATCCAGCCTGTGAAGACGCCCCAAGCTCTTGCAGCGCCCGGGCCATATTGGCCGCAGGCCCCCATTCCCCGAGCCCGATATTGGCGAGGATCGCACCTTCCAAAAGACCTGCGTTGGTCGGGTCACTCAGCAGAGCACGGGCGAACCAGTCTGCGGCGGCGGTGTGGTCAGACTGGCCCGCCGCAGCACGCGCCGCCAGAAAGGCCCCCGCATCGCCATCCACCATTTCGACCGGGTCGGTTTCGGCCTCTTGCGCCAAGGCGGGAAGCCCCAGTCCAAGGCAAAGCGCCATCAGAACCGGGCCGAACACAGGGCGAAGCACCTTGGGCGCGGGCGATGGCATGGGCAGGCTCCTTGTTGGATTGCCAAATAGCTAGTGAGACGGGCCGACAAAAGCAATGCGGGCCGGGGGATAGTTCCCCCGACCCGCATGAATTTGTCAGAAAATCCGCTGCCCTGCGATCACATGTTCGGGTAGTTCGGTCCGCCGCCGCCCATTGGCGTGGTCCAAGTGATGTTCTGCGACGGATCTTTGATGTCGCAGGTTTTGCAATGCACGCAGTTTTGGAAGTTGATCTGGAAGCGCGGCTCTTTGCCCTCTTCGGCGATCACCTCATACACACCTGCCGGGCAATAGCGCTGCGCGGGTTCGGCATATTCGGGCAGGTTCACCAAAATCGGCACCGAGGCATCCTTCAGCCGCAGATGGGCGGGCTGGTTTTCATCGTGGTTGGTGAAGGAAAACGCCACGTTGGTCAGCCGGTCGAACGACAACACGCCATCGGGCTTGGGGTAGTCGATGGGCGCGAAATCCTTGGCCTTGCCGGTCGCCTTGGCGTCGTTCTTGCCGTGGCGCAGCGTGCCCAGAATGGTCAGGCCAAAGGTATTGGCCCACATATCGGCCCCGCCCAAGGTCAGGCTGGCGATCAGGCCATACTTGGACCAAAGCGGTTTGACGTTGCGGACCTTCTTCAGGTCCTTGCCAATCGAGCCGGTGCGAACGGCCGTCTCGTAATCGTTCAGCTCATCGCTGGCACGTCCCGCCGCGATGGCCTTGGCCGCCGCCTCTGCCGCCGCAATGCCCGACAGCATGGCGTTGTGGTTGCCCTTGATGCGCGGCACGTTCACGAGGCCCGCCGAGCAGCCTAAGAGAGCCACGCCCGGCGCGACCATCTTCGGGATCGACTGCCAGCCACCCTCGGAAATCGCCCGCGCGCCGTAGGCCACGCGCTTGCCGCCCTTCAAGAGTTCCGCCACCATCGAGTGGTGCTTGAAGCGCTGGAATTCCATGTAGGGGTAAAGGTGCGGGTTTTCGTAGTTCAGGTGGACGACGAAGCCGACGTAAACCTGATTGTTCTCGATGTGATAGATGAACGACCCGCCACCTGCGTTCGACCCAAGCGGCCAACCCATCGTGTGGGTGACAGTGCCAAGCTTGTGCTTGGCCGGGTCAATCTCCCAGATTTCTTTCATGCCAAGGCCAAACTTCTGCGGGCACTTGCCGGCCGAGAGGTCATACTTGGCGATCACCTCTTTCGAGAGGCTCCCACGCACGCCTTCTCCGAGGAACACATATTTCCCGGCCAGAACCATGCCCGGCTCATAGGACGGCCCCGGCGTGCCATCGGGGTTGCGGCCAAACTCGCCCGCGACCACGCCGCGCACTTCGCCATTTTCGCCGTAGATCACTTCCGAGCACGCCATGCCCGGGAAAATCTCAACCCCCAATTCCTCAGCCTGTTGGCCAAGCCAGCGGCAGACATTCGCCATCGAGACGATGTAATTGCCGTGGTTGTTCATCAAGGGCGGCATCGGAAAGTTCGGGATGCGCATCTGACCGGCTGGCCCAAGGATATAGAAGTTATCCTCCTGCACCTCGGTCTTGATCGGCGCGCCTTTGTCCCGCCAGTTGGGGATCAGCGCATCAAGGCCCGAAGGGTCCAGAACCGCGCCCGATAGGATATGCGCGCCAACCTCGGATCCCTTTTCCAAGATCACGACTGACAGGTCAGGGTTGATCTGTTTCAACCGGATCGCCGCCGACAGGCCGGACGGCCCCGCGCCCACGATCACAACGTCATATTCCATCGTTTCGCGCACGATTTCGGTCATGGCTTCCTCTTCGGTTCCCGGCTTTTTCGTTGCGCCCGTGTTTGCCCTTTGGGCAGGTCAAGGTCAACCATGACGCAACATCATGTTTTGGTATTGCGGCATGAGGGAAACTTTCTGTCGCGTCCGCTTGGCCCGCCCCGACGCCATAATGCCTATTCGCGCCATTCCCCCTTGCATTTGGTGCGCCTTCGGGGTCTGTTGGGATTGTAGGTTTCTCAAGGTCATGGTCCGCACCCGGGCCGTGGCCTTGTCATTTATGTGAAAAGGCTCATGGAAAAGATCCCGATGACACGCGCCGGCTTCGTCGCACTCGACGAAGAGTTGAAGCATCTGAAAAGCGTGGAACGCCCCGCCATCATCCGCGCCATCGCGGAAGCGCGCGAGCATGGCGATCTGTCGGAAAACGCCGAATACCATTCGGCGCGTGAGAAACAGAGCTTCATCGAAGGCCGCATCAAAGAGCTTGAGGGCCTTTTGTCCCTGGCCGAAGTGATTGATCCGACCCGCCTGTCGGGGGCGATCAAGTTTGGCGCGACGGTCACCATCGTCGACGAGGACAGCGACGAGGAGAAAACCTATCAGATCGTCGGTGAAACCGAGGCAGATATCGAGGCGGGCAAGCTGAACATCCGCTCGCCTTTGGCCCGCGCCCTGATCGGCAAGGACGAGGGCGACTCGGTCGAGGTCAAGACCCCCGGCGGCAATCGCAGTTACGAAATTCTTTCGATCCGCTACATTTAAAGCCCGGGGGAGCGCCCCCGCAACTGCCGACCAAACCAGTGAGTGACGATGCCTGACAAGGACATCCAGCACACCCGAGACCCCGAGACGCGCGGATTCGAACCGCGCCCGGGGGAGCTTGGGCTATATGCGCCCCGTGGGGCCGATCCGCGGCTGTCCTCCACCGAGTGGGTGGCGATTGCTTTGTGTGTGGTCTGGGTATCGGCGGTGGTTGCCTATATCTGGAAAGCCCCGCCCGATGCGGCCCCGCTGGGCCTCGTGCTGACGCTTTTGGTGGTGTTCCTGCCCTTGGCGCTGATCTGGGCGGCGGCAGTGACCCTGCGGTCCGTCCGCAGCCTGCGGCATGAGGCGGCGCGGCTGCAAGCCACGGTGGACGCCATGCGCAGCGCCTATTTGGCGGGCCAGCAGGGCGGCATCAAGCCGTCGGTCGAGCGCAAGATCAACGAGATCGCCCAAACCGCGCGGCAAACTGAAACAGCGCTCGCCACCTTCACCTCGCGGCGCGATACGTCACTGGTGCAGCCCTCGGCGGATCGCAAGGCCACCATGGCCACCCCGCAGCCCGACCCGGCCGCCGAACAGCCCGCGCTGGCGCTTGGCACCCCGGCCGAGGCGCTGCGCCCGCCGCTGTCGAACACCGATTTCATCCGCGCGCTGCAATTCCCCGAAAACCCCGACGACAAGGAAGGCTTCCGTGCGCTGCGCGCCGCGCTGGAAGATCGCAATGTCGCCAAACTGATCCGCGCGGCGCAGGATGTGCTTACACTGCTCAGCCAAGAGGGCATCTATATGGATGACCTCAAGCCCGACCGCGCCCGCCCCGAAATCTGGCGGCGCTTTGCGATGGGTGAACGTGGGCGTGGCATCGCGGCCTTGGGCGGGGTGCGCGACCGCGCATCGTTGGCTTTGGCGGCGGGTCGGCTGCGCGAAGATGCGATCTTTAAGGATGCCGTGCATCACTTCCTGCGCAGCTTTGACAAGGTGTTTCTCGAATTTGAGCAAGGCGCGACCGACAGCGATCTGACCGACCTTGCCGAAACCCGCACGGTGCGGGCTTTCATGCTGTTGGGCCGGGTGACCGGGATTTTTGACTAAACTTGCGCCAGCGGCCCCCCACCCCCGGCCCCTCCCCACGCGGGGGGAGGGGAGGCGCCCTGTTAATCGACATCTCGCCCCTACCTCATAGGAGGATCAGCGGCCCCCTCCCCCTTGTGGGGAGGGATGGGGTGGGGGGCTTTGGTGGGCAGAGCCTTTAGGCGATCAGACCGGCTTCACCATGGTCACCGCCGCGTCAAAGCCGAACACATGGCGCAACGGCCCCAAGGGGGCAGTCTTGATGCCCATATATCCCAAACGCTCATAAAGTGCGCGCGCGCGCCAGTTGGTGTCGATCACATCCAGCCGCACATAGGCATACCCGCGCGCCCGCGCTTCATCTTCGATCGCGGCCATCAGGGCAGACCCCACCCCCAGCCCGCGCGCGGCCGGGGCCACGCAGATGCCGTCCAGCAGGAAGCGGTCGTTGTCCACCTCGCGCGACAACAGCGCCAAAAGCGGCAGACGCCAGGCCAGCCCCGCCAGCCCAAAGACCGCCCGCATGTCGGTCCAGCTGCCCCCCGCAAAGCTGCCCTGCGGCGTCTTGAACCCGGCAAGGCCCAACAGCGCCCCGGTCTCATCGCGCGCCACCAGCGCATGATCGGCCCGCATCACCCGCGCCAAAAACGCATGGGCGCGCGCATCTGGCCCCATGACCCGGCCCAGCTTGCCGCCAAAGGCCTGCCAATAGATCACCGCCGCCTGATCGCGCAGCGAAGGGGGCAGGCCCAAGGAGACGGTGATGCCGCGCGTCATGCCAGCGCCGGCTCCAACGCTGGCCCGTGACCTGCGCCCAGGATCCAGCCCTCTTCGGTGATGACCGCGCCCCCGGGTGTGGCGAAAAGAGGGGCGATGCGCCCGCCCTGCGAAAGCCGCCACAGCGCGCGCGATAAAAGCCGCACCTGCGCCTCATCCTTGATCGGGGCCGGGTCTGCCGCCACGGCACGCGCCAGAAGCGAGGGGTAAACCTCGGCCAGTACCACCCGCGCATCGGCCGGATCAAAAGGCCACACCGCCACGCCCGGCAGCATTGCCAGCCGGTGGATCATCGGCTGCCCCACCAGACCCTGACCGCCTGCCGCACCGGTGGTGTAAAGCTTCCACACCGGCTGGGCGCGCGGCACCACGGTCTCGACCTGCCGCCGCTCGGCCAGCCCAAGGGCCTGATAATTCACCGCCTTGGTCTCGGGCAGGGCGGGCAGGGGCAAGCTGCGCGGTCGGCCCCAAAAGGGACCCGCGCCACCAAGGGAGGCATTGATGCTTGCCGCTGTTTCAAATCGTGAGTTGCGATTGTCGGTCGCATCGCTGAGATGCTGGGCAAGCCAGCCCCAGACCGCGCGGGCAGTCGGCACCCCAGTCACCCGCGCGGCAAAGCCCGCAGGATAGCCCATCGGAAAATCGAACCCGATCAAGAGCCTGCCTTGGGACGCCTCGACAGCCTCGGTCAGATAGGCCTCGGCGCTGGCGCGGCTGCGGAAATAGCGCGTCTCGGTGCCTGCGCTGTCGCTGATCCCTAACCAGATCGCATTGGCCGAAGGCCGCGCGGGGGATACAGACCCGGCCGCCGACCAATCAGCTACGATCACCCGGTCAAAGGGCCTCATCCGGCGGACCCGCGCAAGATGGCCTCGGCGCGCGCCAGATCCTCGGGCGTGTTGAGGTTGTCGAACCCTGATCCTTCGGCAAAGCGCGCCTCGGTCGCGCCATGGGCGGCTACGAAATCCATCACCTTGGGCTTGGCACCAGACATCAGAAACGCGGCCAGAGGCTCGGCCAGTTCCACGGGCCAGAGCGCAAAGGTCGGATGCAACCGTCCGCCCGCCTGTGCCACGGCCAGTCCCTCTGGGGCACTTTCGGCCGCCAGACACAGGCGCGGGCACAGATCACCGGGCAGGAAGGGGCCATCCACCGGGGCCGACAAAATCGCCGTCGCGCCCAAAGGTGCGGCCCACCGCAGCGCCGCCAGAACCCCGGCCAAAGGGCCCGCACCCGGCCCATCAGGCAGCACCGGCAGGCCAAAACGCGCAAAGCGCGCGGCATCACCATTGGCCGAGAGCGCCAGCCGTTCCACCTGCGGCTCCAGCCGCGCGATCACATGGGCAAGCAAGGGCGCACCGGCCAAAGGCTCCATCGCCTTGTCCACCCCGCCCATGCGCTGGCCCTGTCCGCCCGCAAGGATCACCCCAAAGATCCGCATCCGGCCCTTTCCCTTCGCTTACGAAAGCCGTAAGCCCAAGGCACGCGTTCGACAAGCGGATTGCCCCCGGATTGCCCAGACCCACATCTCAGACCCGCAAGGCGTTTTACAAAGGTGCCGCCCACGCGCTGCCTTTCTTTGTGGTTATCGTGCCTTTCGCGATGCTCTTTGGCGTGCTGTCGGCCGAGGCCGGGCTTGGTCCTTGGGAGACGCAGATTTTTTCCGTCGCGGTCTTTGCCGGGGCCAGCCAACTTGCTGCCCTGCAACTGATGCAGGATCAGGCGCCGGTCTTGGTGATCTTGGCCACTGGCCTTGCGGTGAACCTGCGGATGATGATGTATTCGGTCGCACTGACCCCGCATCTGGGGGCTGCGCCCTTTGGGATCCGCGCCCTCATCGCCTATTTCCTTGTGGACCAAAGCTTTGCCCTGTCGCTGGCCGAGTTTGAAAAGAACCGCAGCCTAACGGTGGCTGAGAAGGTGGCCTATTTCTTCGGCACCGTCACGCCGATCACCGCGATCTGGAACATCTCAACGGCTGTCGGCGCGCATCTGGGCCGCGCGGTGCCAGACACATGGGGGCTCGATTTCGCGATGCCCATCACCTTTGTCGGGATGACCGCGGCCATGCTGACCACATTGCCGCATGCGGTGGCCATGGCGGTGTCGGTTGGGGTGACGCTGATGCTCTGGGCCATGCCTTACGGCACTGGGCTTTTGGTCGGCGCGGCGGTGGGCATGGCGGCCGGGGCGATCACCGAAGCGTGGAGGGATCGGGCATGATCGACCGTCCGACCTTTTGGCTGGTGGTCGTGGTGCTTGGCATCGGCACCTATCTGATCCGGCTGTCGTTTCTGGGGCTTCTCGGCAACCGGCCGCTGCCGCTTTGGCTGGTGCGGTCGTTGCGCTACACGGCGGTGGCGGTGCTGCCGGCGCTGGTGGCCCCGGCCGTCCTCTGGCCGCCCGCCACGGCAGGCGCGCTGGATCCCGTGCGCCTTGGTGCTATTGCGGTGACGGTTCTGGCAGGTGTGCTGACCCGCAACATGATTGCCGCCATCGGCGCGGGCGGGGTGACGTTTTATCTCTTACCGGTGGTGCTGGGCGTGGCCTAAGCCGGACCGCCGGGCTTAGTTCCCGTTAATGTTGATCGTCGCCGCGACTTCGACGGGATCAATCAGCAAGACCCCGTGGTTATCATCGGCATCGTCATCGGTGATGACGCGGGTCATCACACCGGGCAATTCGCCAAACTGGTCGGCCAGCCGATTGGGGAAGTAGGTCACCCCTAGGCTTTCGAACCCCGGCACATCGCGCAAGATGGCCGAGATTGAATTGGCGCAATGCGCCTTCGGCACGGCGCCGCGGGCCTTGGCGCGGGCGAGCACCATTTCGGCCACTTGGGGCGATACGGACAGCTTCTGTTCGATCACCCGATAGGTCTCACGCGCATGATAATCGATGTAGAAGGCCACCATCGGGTCGGACATGCCATGGTGCATATCGCCGCGTTCAGGCAGCCGGGGGTGGTTGAAGCTGCCCGCGGGATCAAAGAGCACGCGCTCTGATCCGTTGACCAAAAGCCCCGAATGGGCGCCAGATCCGCTTTGGTTGTTCACCACCGTGAACAGCGTCACCGAGGGCTGGCTGTCATCGACATAACGCGCCGCAAGAATGGCACTGTCCGAGGCATTCGGCGCCGAACTCGTCCCGCCCGCGCCACAGGCAGTCAAGGCAACCAGCGCCACAAAAGCAAATGAGAGGCGCAGCATGGCGGCAGGTCCAATTCTGGCGGGCGACGAAGAACGTTAAACCGATCAGGCGTTCACAAGCGCCATGAAAATCAGAACGCCAATCGCGATGCCGGCGGTCCACATAGCGAGCTTGATAAAGCCCGCAAAGGTCTTTTCATGATCGCGGATGTCCATCGAACCATGTTTGTGTTCGGCCATTTGAAAGCTCCTTCGTATCGCGTTTGCCAGCCTTTAGCCGATTCACCGGGCGCTGTCACGGGGGCAGGTGGCCGCAGAATGGTTTCGTCCGTTGCAGCGGCAGGGCCGCCACGGCAGCCCGAGCGCAAGGCCGCTGCTTAGGCCGACCCGTCCCCTGCCTCGCCCCCTGTCCAGCCGGGCGCGAGGTGAAAACCGATCCGCCGCGCCGGGATTTCCGGCGCCACCTTTGGCACCGCGCGCAAGATCACCGAAAGCTGCGTGACATGCTGCACCAGCTGGGTTTTCATCCCCTCTTCGTCGCGGCCATAAAAGGTCAGGATATCAGGGTCGTAATAGCCCAAGCCCTCGATGCTGACGACACCGGCATCTGATCCGGCAAAGCCCATCGCTACCTCTTCATTGGCGTTTAACTGCGCTTCAAAGTTGCGGATATACTGGACCATCCGCTCATAGGCCCAGCGTGCTGGGCTTTTGTCCTCGGGGGAAAGCGCGGGCTCAAAGGCTGCTACGACCTCAGCCGCCGCCTGTGCCGTCTCGTCCTGCCCCCGCTGAGGCAGCCCGCTGGCCTTGCGCACGGCCTCTGCAAGCTTTGCCTCAGCCTCTGGATCGGTCTTGGTCATCCGACACTCCTGTCTCAACCCGCCCGGCTTACAGGGCAGGGCGCACCCCTTACACGGCCTGCCAAAGCCAAGCACCATCGGCGCGCAGCGAACGGCAAACCTGACCGCGGCGCAAGAGGCAGTTCAGATGCGCCACCGCCTCAACCAGCGCCAACCCATATTCCCCCTCGCCGATCGGGCGCTTGTAAAGCGCGGGAAAACACCCTGCCGCCGTTTGGGGTTCGTGCAGGTGGCCCAGCAACCGCTCCAAAGCCTGATGGTGATTCTCGGCCATCTGCTGCAAGCGAAAGGGCAGACCCGTGAAAGGCAGCTTATGGCCCGGCAGCACCAGCTGATCGTCGCGCGCATGGGGCACAAAACGCGCGGTCGCCTCCAGCCAATCGGTCAAGGGATCGGCCTCGGGCTCGGTCGGATAGACCCCGATATTGGGTGAAATGCCGGGCAAAAGCTGATCGCCGCCGATCACCAACTCGTCCACCTCGCTCCACAGCGTGATGTGGTCTGGCGCATGGCCCTGGCCCAGCCGAACCCGCCAGCGCCGCCCGGCCAGCGTCAGGGTCTCGCCCTCCTCAACCCGGGTGAAGCCCAAGGGCATCGGCGCCACCACATCGGCAAAGTTGAAGGGTCGCTCAGTCGCCCGTTTGGTCAGCATCTCCGGGGTCATCCCCGCGCGGGTGTAGAATTGCATCGACTGCGCCGAAGGCCGGTCCTGCACGTCCAAGGTCAGCATCCGCGCATAAAGCCAGGCGGTGCGGGTGGTCAAAAGCTCGGCCCCGCGGTCCTGAAACCAGCCCACAAGGCCGACATGATCGGGATGATGATGCGTCAGCAGCACCCGCGCCACCGTCTTGCCCGCAAGGGGGCCGGCCAAAGCAGCCTCCCAGATGTCGCGGGTTTTGCGGCTGTTCATGCCGGTGTCGATCAGCGTCCAGCCATCGGCATCGGCCAGCGCATAGACATTCACACGGTCCAAGGCCATCGGCAGCGGCAGGCGCAGCCACAAGACACCCTCGGCCACCTCTACCGCCGCGCCGGGGTCGGGCGGGGTCTCGAACGGAAAACGCAAACTCACGCCTGCAACGCCTGCGGTGTCAGCGCGTAAAGCCCGGCGGCCCCTTCGCGCAACTGCGCCAGATGCGCCGCATGATCGGGCATCAGACGGCGGATATAGACCCGGGCGAGATCGGCGCGCGCCGCCTCGGCCATCGCGGCCTTCAAGTGGAAATGTCCGCCCAAGACCCGCGCAAAGGCGGTCAGATAGGGCACGGCCCCGGCGTTGCGGTCCTCAGGCGATTGGGCGAGCAAAAGCTCCGTCCCCTCGCGCAGCGCCTCGGCGGCGTTCCAGACCGGCGTCGCCAGATCGGGCCACAGGCTGCGCGCCGCCTCAGCCCCGGCCTCGATCTCGTCGATCAGCCGAAGCGCTGCCTCGCCCCCGTCCATCATCTTACGCCCCACCAGATCCATCGCCTGAATGCCGTTGGTGCCCTCATAAATCGTCGTCACCCGCACGTCGCGCAGAAACTGCGCTGCACCCGTGTCTTCGATGAACCCCATGCCGCCATGCACCTGCACGCCCATCTGCGCCACCAGATTGCCCACATCGGTGCCGTAAGCCTTGGCAATCGGCGTCAGAAACCCCGCGCGGGCCAGCCATCCAGCCTCGCCCGTGGCGGTTCCCATGTCGATGGCCACGGCACAGGCCAGCGCAATGGCACGAGCGGCAAAGGTCTCGGCCTTCATCTCGGCCAGCATGCGGCGCACATCGGCATGGTCAACGATCGCCCCCTGCCCAAAGGGCGTGCGGCCCTGCTTGCGCTCCATCGCATAGGCCAGCGCCTGCTGAAACGCGGCCTCGGCAATCGAGACGCCCTGCACTCCAACGCCCAACCTTGCGTTGTTCATCATGGTGAACATGGCGGCCAACCCCTTGTGTGGCGCACCCACAAGCCAGCCCTTGGCGCCCTCATACTGCATCACCGCCGTGGGAGAGCCGTTCAGCCCCAGCTTATGCTCAAGGCTGACGACCTTCACGCCGTTGCGCGCGCCCAAGGTCCCGTCCGCGGCGGGAATGACCTTTGGCACCATGAAGAGGCTGATCCCGCGCGACCCTTCCGCCGCGTCCGGCAGCCGCGCCAATACCAGATGGCAGACGTTTTCGGTGAAATCATTGTCGGCCCATGAGATGTAAATCTTCTGCCCGGTGATCGCATAGGTGCCATCCGCCAAAGGCTCGGCCTTGGTGCGCAAGGCTCCCACATCGCTGCCCGCCTGCGGCTCGGTCAGGTTCATCGTCGCGCACCAGTCACCGGAAATCAGCTTGGGGATGTAAAGCGCCTTGATCTCGTCGCTGGCATGATGCTCCAAGGCTTCGATCTGGCCTTGGGTCATCAAAGGGTTCATCTGCAGCGCAAGGCAGGCCGACCCAAGCATTTCATTGACACAGGATGTCAGCGCCATCGGCAGACCCATGCCGCCATAGGCTGGGCTGGCTGCGATCCCCACCCAACCGCCTGCGGTGATGGCGCGATATCCTTCGGCAAAGCCGGGCGAGGTGCGCACCACTCCGTTTTCCAGACGCGCCGGATGGGTATCGCCCACCCGGTTCAACGGCGCCAACGTCTCTTCGCTCAGCCGCCCGGCCTCAGCCAGAACGGCGGCCACGGTTTCGGGGCTGGCCTCGGCAAAGCGCGGCGTTGCGGCCACTTGGGCAAAGCCTGCCACATGATCCAGCACAAAGCGCAATTCGGTCAGGGGGGCGCGGTAGGGCATGAAAACCTCGGTCGGGTCTGGCGGCTTCTTGGCAAATGGCGTGGGGCCGGGTATGGCCCATGGGCATACCCTAGCCCCTTGGGCCACCCCCGCAACCCCAACGCTGCGTCACGCATGACCCTGACCGAACCCCTTTTGCCCGACGCCTCGGGCCTTGCCCGCGCCGCGCAGATGCTGCGCGACGGCGGGCTTGTCGCCTTTCCGACCGAAACGGTCTACGGGCTTGGGGGCGATGCGCAAAACAACCGGGCGGTGGCCGGGATCTATGAGGCCAAGGGCCGCCCGCGCTTTAACCCTCTCATCGTACATGTCGCCGATCTGGCCATGGCCGAGACCTTCGCCGTGTTCGACGCGCGCGCCCGCACGCTGGCTCAGGCCTTCTGGCCCGGCCCTCTGACCTTGGTGCTGCCCTTGCGTGAGGGGGTAGGCCTCTCACCGCTCGTCACGGCAGAGCTTGACAGCGTTGCCATCCGCATCCCGGCCCATCCGGTGGCCCTTGCGCTGATCCGCGCCTTTGGCGGCCCCTTGGCGGCTCCCTCAGCCAACCCCTCTGGTAAGGTCTCGCCCACCCGCGCCGAGCATGTGGCGCAAGGGCTTTCGGGCCGCATCGGCGCGATCCTTGACGGCGGGCCCTGCGCGGTGGGGGTGGAATCTACGATCCTCGGACTGACTGGTCCTGCAACCCTCTTGCGCCCCGGTGGCATCGCGCTGGAACAGATCGAGGCGCTGATCGGCCCTGTCGCGCTGCACCAAGCCGGTGATCCGCTCACCGCACCGGGCCAACTGGCCAGCCACTATGCCCCCGCCGCGCCCTTGCAGCTTAACTGCGGGCCGGAGCCAGATGCGGTGCATCTTGGCTTTGGCCCCAGCCCCGAAGGGATCGCCCGCGCCATGCTGAACCTGTCGCCTTCGGGCGATTTGACTGAGGCGGCGGCCAACCTGTTTCACAGCCTGCGCGAAGCCGACCGGCTTGCAGGGCCCCGTGGCCGCATCACCGCCGCGCCGATCCCCGACCACGGCTTAGGCCGCGCCATCAATGACCGGCTGTCACGCGCCGCAGCCCCCCGGCCATCGGACGGTTCGGCCTAAGGTTTTGCGCCTTTGGAACTACTCTCGGGGGGAAGCGGGTTTGGTCCTCAAACCCGCGCGGGGGGCGAAGCGCCCCCGTTTGCTTGGCAAAACCGTTAGGCTCAGCCGCCGTTCAGCACTTCTTCTGGCGCGCCCATCGTAAAGCACTGCACACCCTTGGACTGCAGCCGCGCGCAGGCCAGATCGGCCTCGCGCTGGGTCAGGCCCAGCACATTGCCAGTATAGCCCTGATTGCCATGTACGACCTTTCGCAGCCCATGGCCCAAGGTCGGACCCTCGGCGAGCACGGTCTTGGTCAGGAACCGATCTGCCTCATTGTGGCTGTTGAACTGCCCGATCATCACCCCGTAATGCCGCCCACCCGAGGTGGACAACGTCACGACCTCGTTCGCCGCCACCTGCTCGGCCTCGGCGACGGCCAATTCCGCTGTGGTGTCATAAATCGGCGCCGCGCGCTTCTCGGGGCGTGGGGCCATCGCCACCAAAGCCACATTGGATGTCACGGCCGGTGCTGCGGTGACCGACAATGCCACGGCTTGGCCTTCCAGACTGTCAGCCGGCGGTGGCGCGCCTGCCGCTTCGGCCAAGGCCCCCGCAATGCTGTCTTGCATAGAGGCCACAACCTCTTCGGCCGCCTCCCCATATTCGGGCCGCGCCTGCGGCCGCAGTGAGGTCTTTACGGCCAACTGAAGCCGAATGGTCTTAGCCGCGCCGCCCTCAACTTCTGGCAAGGCCTCATCGGCGCTGTTGGCGGCCATCAGGGCTTCATCATCGGCTGGGGCAATCTTGGTCGGCGGCTGTTCCTGCACATTCTTGCCCGCCTTGCGGAAACCCATATCAAGAAGATCGGCCATCTTCGCATTGCGGTCAGCGGTCGATTTGCCGCCGAACACGGTGGCAATGATCCGCACGCCGCCACGTTCGGCGCTGCCGGTCAGGTTAAAGCCCGCCGCGTCGGTGTAGCCGGTCTTGATGCCATCTGCGCCCTTGTAGGCGTCCAGAAACCGACGGTTGGTGTTGTTGACCTGCGCAAGCCCCGCATCGGTCGAGCGGCGCGAGAAGATGTTGTAATACTGGGGGAAATCATAAAACAGATGCCGCCCCAGAACCGACATATCGCGGCTGGTGGACAGATGGCCCTTGGCCGTCAGACCATGGGCATTCTTGAACGTGGTGTCCTTCATGCCCAAAGCGCGCGCCGTCTTGGTCATGCGGGCGGCAAACTTTTCATGGTTTCCGCCGATATGGTCGCCGATCGCGGCGGCCGCGTCATTGGCTGATTTCACGGCTGCAGCGCGGATCAGATAGCGCAGTTGAATCTTCTGCCCCGCCTTCAAACCCAACCGCGACGGCGGTTGTGCAGCAGCATATTTCGACACCGTCACCATCGTATCCAGCGACAGACGACCGCGCTCAATCTCTTCAAACGCGATGTAAAGCGTCATCATTTTGGTGAGTGAGGCCGGGTGCAACCGCGTTTCGGAATTGTCCGAATACAGCGTCTCGCCGGTGCGGGCATCCATCACATGAGCCGAATAGGGCGCGGCCCCAGCGGGCTGCATGCCCCCGCAGGCGCCCAACAGGCCCACTGCCATCACAATAGCGAAATTGCGAACGTACTGCCCCAGAAGGTGCGTCGTAGCCTTGCCGATCATGCTCTGCCTCAATGCCCCCTGTTGCCGGGGGCTTATCTTTATGCTCAAGCCAGAGTAGCACGGGTTTTGAAACCGGAAAACCCCTTAGTTTCAATGGCTTTCACAGGGTTTCTCATGGTTGCAATTTACACGCATCGCGTGCGCCACCACTAGGTCTTGTGGCTTTGTGCCAGCTCAGACACCAAATCGGGCAGGGGGGCCAAGTCGGTTATCTCATGAAATCGCCGGTGGCCGACGGGTGGATCGGCGCGCTCCAGTGCCCATGTCAGCCCATGCGGCACATGTACGCCCCAGCCGCCGACGGCTAGCATCGGCAGCACATCGGATTTCAGCGAGTTGCCCACCATAAGCCCCTGATCCGCCCCTGTGCCGTGGCGGGCAAAGGCGGCGCGATAAATCTCGGGCGTCTTGTCCGACACGATCTCGACCCCGTCGAAGAGATCGCCAAGCCCGGATTGCGCCAATTTGCGTTCCTGATCCAGAAGATCACCCTTTGTGATCAGCACCACCCGATACGCCTCCGCAAGGGCTGTCACTACAGCGCGGGCGTGGGGCAAAAGCTCGACCGGATGCTCTAGCATCTCACGCCCCGCTGCCAGAATTTCCCCGATCACTGCGGCGGGCACCCGGCCTTGCGAGACTTCGATGGCCGTCTCAATCATCGACAGGGTGAAGCCTTTGACGCCAAAGCCATACTGGCCAAGATTGCGCCGTTCGGCCGCCAGCAGCCGGTCATGCAAATGGTCGGCTGGCGAATGATCGGCCAAAAGCTCGGCAAAGCGGTCTTGGGTCAGCCGAAAGAAGGTTTCGTTGTGCCAAAGCGTGTCGTCGGCATCAAACCCGATGGTGGTCAGCATAGTCATCTCCTCTGCCGCACAGCCTTTGCGGGAAGGGGGCCTTTCCGCAAGCCGGAAATCCGCTATATTGCGCCCCAAGACCCTGAAGCACGAATCCGAAGATGAGGCCGCCTTGGCAGTAACGCCCTTTACCATGTCTGAAAAAGATGGCGGGTCCGGTGACGGTCCTGACTCTGGGCTTTTGACCAAGACCAAGACGCGCACCCAGCGCCCGCCGCTGTATAAGGTCATGCTGTTGAACGACGATTACACGCCGATGGAATTCGTCGTGCATATCCTTGAACGCTTCTTTGGCCTGAACCATGCGCAGGCTTTTGAGATCATGCTGACGGTCCACAAGAAGGGACTCGCGGTGGTGGGTGTGTTCTCGTATGAGATCGCCGAAACCAAGGTGGCGCAGGTGATGGATTTCGCTCGGCGTCACCAGCACCCGCTGCAATGCACGATGGAAAAGGAGTAGGCCGTAAGGCCGCACCAGCCCATGCGATCTGCCCGACTGGAAATGGCGCTGGACAGCGGCGCCTTTGTCTTGCCGCCCTTGGGCGACATCGTGGTGCTGTCGCCGCAGGCCGGGGATGATCTGTCGCCCCTGCCGAAGGCGCGGGTTGTGGTGCTGACCGGGTTTAAGCCCGATGTCGACCATTTTCAGGCGCAAGCCTATCGGATGGAGGGCGGCAAGCCCTCAGCCGCAGTTGTCTGCCTGCCCCGCGCGCGGGCCGAGGCGCTGGCACTGATTGCCCAAGCCTCGGCACTTTTGCCCGCTGGGGCACCGATCCTTGTGGATGGCCAAAAGACCGACGGGATCGACTCTGTACTGAAACTGGCCCGCGCCGCAGGCTTTACGCTTGGCGAGGTGATCTCAAAGGCCCATGGCAAGGCCTGCGTGCTGGACGCGGGGCCGCAGCCCGCAGGCTGGGCCGCCACCCCGCGCCAGATTGAGGGCGGTTTTGTCACGCTTCCGGGCGTGTTCTCGGCCGATGCGCCGGATCGGGGTTCGGTCCTTCTGGCCGCGGCCCTGCCCGAAAAGCTTTATGGCCGCGTGGCCGATCTGGGGGCGGGCTGGGGCTATCTCGCCCGCGGCATCCTGACCCGCGCCGATGTCAAAGCGCTGGATCTGGTCGAGGCTGATCGGGCCGCGCTGGACTGTGCGGAACGCAACATCACCGACCCCCGCGCGCGCTTTCACTGGGCCGATGCCACCCGTTTCAAACCCGCTCAGCCGTGGGATGCGGTGGTGATGAACCCGCCCTTCCACATCAGCCGCGCCGCCGACCCCGAGCTTGGCGCCGCCTTCCTGCGCGCCGCCCATCGCGGGCTTCTGCCGGGCGGGACACTGTGGCTGGTGGCAAACCGCCATCTGCCTTATGATCGCATCTTGACCCCGCTGTTTCGCACGGTCGAAGAGATCGGCGGCGACGCCGTCTTCCGTCTGTTCCGCGCGGCCCACCCGATCCGGGCGCGCTGAGCCCTTCGAAAGGTTTTCTCATGTCCTTTTCCATCACCGGCAAGACCGCCATCGTGACCGGTGCCGCCAATGGCATCGGTCTCGCGATTGCCCGCCACTTTGTCGACAAGGGCGCGAATGTGATGTTCGCTGATATGGACGAGGCGCGGCTTGAAGATGAAATCGGCGAGGAAGCGCGTGGCGATGGGCCGGTGCGCATGTTCGCAGGCGATTTGCGCCAGAAATTGACCATCGCCAACCTTTTGTCTGCCACCATCGACGCCTTTGACCGCGTGGATATTCTCGTCAACGCCAGCCGGATGATGCGGGTCTCTGAACCCCTGAAGGTTGAAGAAGACGCGGTGGACGAGATGTTGCAGCAAAACCTGATTACCAGCCTGCGCCTCAGCCAGATGACCGCCAAGCGGATGATCAAACAGGCGGACCTGTTGGGCGAAACCGATGGCCCGCGCCCGCCCGCCGGCAGCATCATCAACCTGTCCTCCATCGCCGCCACCCGCACCCAGACCTGTCTGTTGGGCTATTCCATCGCCTGCGCGGCGGTCGATCAGATGACGCGATCCCTGGCGGTGGCGCTGGCACCCAAAGGCATCCGGGTGAACGCAGTGGCCTTCGGCTCAGTCCTGTCCGGCAGCCTGCAAGCCGCGCTCAAGGACGAACCCGATTGGCGCGGGCTGATCGAGGCGGGCACGCCTTTGGGCCGCATCGCGCCAGCCTCAGAACTGGTGGAAACCGTTCAGTATCTCGCCTCGGATGCCGCCTCGTTCCTGACGGGTCAGATCCTGACCGTCGATGGCGGGCGCAGCCTGCTGGACCCGGTCGCCGCCCCGGCGCATTGACGCTGCAGCGGCCTTATTCGGGATGTTTCGCCTTGCACTGGGCGATCACGCTTTCGGCCGCCTTGGCCAACCCCTTGCGCTTGGCCTCTAGGCTGTTCAGCTTGGCCGCCTCGGCCCCCAGATCCAGCGCCACCTCTTTGCGCACTGTCACCGGCACCTGTTCAAAACACATCTCAAGCTCGGGTTCGGGCACCGCGTCGGTCGGGCGCGGCGTGCAGTTGACCCAGCGCGGTTCATAAACCGTGACCGTCTCAAACCCATAACCCCGCGCCAGATTGCCCTCGGTCTCGCGGATCAAGCGGTCCACCACCTGCAAATCGCGGGTATTGGCACTGATACACTGCTCTTGCGGGGTGCCGCAGGCGGCCAGAAAAAGCACAGGAAGAAGCATCAGGCGTTTCATCGGCGCGACTCGCAATCCTTGACCAGAATGCCGCAACTATACCGCGCCGCGCCCGCTATGCCATATCATCCGCGTTGAGCCTTGGCCCAGCCAATGCTAGGCAAGGGCAACAGCCGCCAAAGAGAGCCCCGATGACCGACGATTTCACCCCCAAAAAGGCCAGCGCCGCCGCCTGGTTCCGTTCCCTGCGCGACCGGATCGTGGCCGCTTTTGAAGAGTTAGAGGTCCGCGCCACCCCGGCAGGCGAGACGCCCGTGACCTTTGAGGTCACCCCGACCAGCCGCGCCGAAGATGGCGGTGGCGGCATCATGTCGGTGCTGCGCGGCGGCCGGGTCTTTGAAAAGGTTGGCGTCAACTGGTCCGAGGTGCATGGTGCCTTGGGCGCGCGCGCTCAAAAAGCCATGGCCGCGCGGGGCGTGCCGGGCATGGAATCTGATCCGCGCTTTTGGGCCTCGGGCATCTCGCTGGTGGCGCATATGGTCAACCCGCATGCCCCGGCCGTCCATATGAACACCCGCATGTTCTGGACCCCTGGCGCCTCGTGGTTCGGCGGCGGGTCCGATTTGAACCCCTGCATCGAATATCCCGAGGACACGGCGCATTTTCATGGTGAGATGAAACGCGCCTGCGATGCCCATGATCCGGCCTATTACGACCGCTTCAAGGCTTGGGCTGACGAATACTTCTTCGTCCCCCATCGCGGCCGGGCGCGCGGTGTCGGCGGCATCTTTTACGATGATCTGAACACGGGAAATTGGGAGGCCGATTTCGCCTTTACCAAAGCCGTTGGCGCGGCCTTCCTGCCCGCCTTCCTGCCCGTGACGGAACGCAGGCTGCCGACAGCATGGACCGAGGCTGACCGCGAAACCCAGCTGATCCACCGTGGGCTTTATGCCGAATACAACCTCGTCTACGACCGGGGCACCAAGTTTGGCCTTGAAACCGGCCACGACGCCAATGCCGTGCTGATGAGCCTGCCGCCGATTGCGAAATGGACCTGATCGCTTTGTTCAGCTTGTGGGGCGCATGATGGCCGACATCGTGGTGAAGGCCGCCTATGCCTCGGTTGTTGAAGATGACGAAGAGGGCATGCTCTTTGTCGGCTTTGCCGAGGGTGAGGCCGAGGATGAGGCCTATGCGCTGTTCCGTCAGCCCTTGGGCGGCGGGCAAGTTTGGTTCGAGGTGACGGACGAAAGCTTTGGTGCCACGGACGCCCTGGCCGCCGTGGTGGCGGGGCCAAAGGGGCTCGAGATTACGCTCCGCCCCGAAATGGCTGGCCGTTTTGGCTGGGCGGGGTCGGTTTCCATCCGCGTCGGAGCAGGCTGCGAAGGCCGCGATGAGGCCTTTGCGGCGCTGGCCGCGATGCTGGGGCCGGTGTTTCAGGCCAGCTAACGCGGCGTTTTGCCCAACCCCCGGAGGGTTTCACACCCTCCGGACCTCCCGTGGAGTATTTCCAAAGGCGCAAGCCCAAGGCTGTGGGGCGCGATATGTCAGGCGTTAGCCCGGATCAGCCGACCAAGCCGCTTCATGCCCTCGTCAATCTGGGCCTCATTGGCGCAAGAGAAAGAGAGCCGCAGCGTGTTGCCGTTCGATCCATCGGCGTAAAACGCCCGGCCCGGCACGAAGGCCACCCGCTCGGTCTTTAGCGATTGCGCCAGCAGATCGGCCCCGTCCATGCCTGCGGGCAGGGTCACCCAGACAAACATGCCGCCTTCTGGCTTCGTCCAGCTGACGCCTTGCGGCATCTCGCGCGCGAGGGCTGCCAAGAGATGATCGCGCCGCGCCATATAGGTGGCGCGCAGGGTGTCGACATGGGCGTTAAAGATGGTCGAGGCGACCTTGTGGGTCACGATCTGGTTGACGGTCGAGGAATGCAGATCCGCCGCCTGTTTCATCAGCACCAGCCGGCTGATGATGTCATGCGCGGCACAGATCCAGCCCACGCGCAGGCCGGGGGCCAAGGATTTCGAGAAGGAGCCGCAATAGAGCGTGCGGCAGTTTTCAATGCTGCCTTTGCGGGCGATTTCCAAAGCCAGAATCGGCGGAATCGGCTCGCCGTCAAAGCGCAGCGTTTGATAGGCGGCGTCCTCGATGATGGCGATGTCAGCCTCATCTGCAAGATCAATCACCGCCTCGCGCGCGGCGCGGTCCAGCGTCTCGCCAGTGGGGTTGGCAAAATCGACCGACAGATAGGCGAACTTTACCCGGCCGCCGGCTTTTTCCGCCGTGGCGGCGAAGTCGGCGGCAGAACGGTTGACCTTGGGGTCCAGCCGATCGTAATTCGGCTCATAGGCGTTGAATGCCCCCAAAGCCCCCAGATAGGTCGGCCAGCCAACCAAGGCGGTATCCCCCGGCGACAGCATCAACTTGCCCAGATAATCCAGCGCCTGCTGCGAGCCTGAGGTGATCAGGATGTTGCTGGCGTCGCAGGGAATGCCCAGCTTGCCCATCTCGCCCGCGATCCAGTCGCGCAGGGGTTTGTAGCCTTCCGAGACCGAATACTGCAGCGCCGCATTGGCCTGACTGGTCAGCGTCTCGGCAAAGGCATCCTTGAACGCCGCCACCGGAAACAGCGCCGGATCGGGAATGCCACCCGCAAACGAGATAATGTCGGGCTGGTCCAACAGCTTCAAAAGCTCCCGGATTTCCGAGGCTTTCATCCGGCTTGACCGGCTGGCCAGAACGTTGGTCCACTCCACGGCGCATCTCCCTTGCAAACGCGCGGCAACTTCGCGCCCCAGATGGGGTAAGTCAATATCAACACCCGACACGGCTAGATGGCTTAGCTCTGCAGGATTTGCGCCTTTCCAAATACTCACCTTTTGCGCCGGTTACCCCCGGCGCACGGTGTCGATCATGAGGGAGACGTTGTCGGGGTTGGCGTCGGGCGTGATCCCGTGGCCGAGGTTGAAGATATGCGGTCCGCCCTTGAAGGCATCAACCACCCGGCGTGTCGCGTCGACCAAGGCTTGGCCGCCCGTCACCATGTGTTCGGGCGCAAGGTTGCCCTGCACGCAGCCCGAGACCTGAACATGCTCCGCCGCCCATTCCGGTGACACCGAATTGTCCAGCGCCACGCAATCCGCCCCCGTGGCTTTGGCGAATCCGATGTAGCCCGCCCCTGCCTCGCGCGGGAAGGCGATGATCGGCAGGCCGGGGTGGCGGGATTTCAGTTCTGCAATGATCCGCGCGGCCGGTTTCACAGCGAAGTCGGTGAAATCCGCTCCCTTCAGCGACCCGGCCCAAGAATCAAACAGCTTCACCACCTCGGCCCCGGCGGTTACCTGCCCAGACAGGTAATCAATCGTCGCCTCGGTGATCACATCGATCAGCGCCGAGAATGTCGCCCGATCTGCGGCCTTGAGGGCGTGGGCCGGGCCCTGATCCTTGGTGCCCCGTCCGGCGATCATATAGGTCGCCACCGTCCACGGCGCGCCGGCAAAGCCGATGAGCGCGGTTTCCTTGGGCAATTCGCGGGCCAGAATCCGGACGGTTTCATAGATCGGGCCGAGCGTGTCGTGGATCGCGTCCTTCGGCTTCAGCGCCTTCACACCCGCCATCGTGGTGATGGTGGACAAGCGCGGCCCCTCGCCGGTTTCAAACCAAAGATCCGCGCCAAGTGCCTGTGGAAGCAGGAGAATATCGGCAAAGAGGATCGCTGCATCAAAGCCATAGCGGCGGATCGGCTGCAAGGTGACCTCGGCGGCGAGATCGGAGTTGTAGCACAGCTTGAGGAAATCCCCCGCTTCGGCCCGCGTCGCGCGATACTCGGGCAAATAGCGCCCCGCTTGCCGCATCATCCAGATCGGTGGGGTCGGCAATGTCTCGCCGCCAAGGGCGCGCAAAAGAAGTTTGGTCATGGTCATGCCTTCTTGTCACCCGGCGCAGGGGCCGGGGGGAGTGTGGTCAGGAAATCGAGGATCAGCGGGGCAACGATCTGCGGGGCTTCTTCGTGCAGAAGATGCCCCATGCCCGCGACGTCGTGCCAGCGTGCATGGGGCATGCGCGCGGCGGCGTTGGAGGATTTGGCCGGTGGCACTGCGCGGTCATTCGCGGCGGTGATGAGAAGGCAGGGCGTGGTCTGCTGGGGCAGCCTGTCCAACAACCCCTCCAGCGTCCATTGCGCCATCATCGCCAGCGTCGCATCCACATGGCTGGGCATCCGCAAAAGCTGCAGATAAAGCGCCTGACCTCTTGCGTCGATGGTTGAGCCAGTTGAGGCGAGGAGCGAGGCCACCTTGGCCGGATTGCCCGCAAGGCGGCTGAAGATTTGCGCCACGAACGGGGCTGCGGCCAGAAGTTTGGCCATGACCGGGAACAGCCAGCCCGCCACGCCTTCGAATTGCCCAAGCGCGGCGTTCAGCCCGATGACCGCGCGGGGCGGCGCGAGTTCGGCCAGCCTGAGCGCAATCGCCGCCCCGGCGGAGTGGCCGATATAGGCCATCGGCGCCCAAGCCTCTTGACGGATCAGCCGGGCCAGATCTTCGGCCATGGGATCCAGCCCGCAGCGGTGCCGTGCGCCCAGACGGGTGAAGCCCTGACCGGGCAGGTCGACGATCACCAGATGGTAATGATCTGCCAAGACCGGCACGAGGCCCCGCCAACTGTGGCTGGCCCCGCCCGCGCCGTGGATCATCAAAAGCGTCGGGCCGCTGCCGATCTCTTGCACATGCCACAGGTGCGGCGCGCAGAACACGTGGCGCGAGGCATTTCGGTTGGGCCAATCGGTGGGGATCACAGGGGCCTGCATCAGCCCTCCAAAGCTGCGCCCAGCACCGCCGAAAGCCTGTGGGCATCGGCGCGGGGCAGGGGCAGATAGGGGGCGTCCAGTCGCGCGGCCAAGTCGCGCAAGGCGGGTTGCGGCCGGGTGGCGATGTCGATCACCATGGTTGGTACGCGGGAATTTCGCAGGCCAAGGGCAAGGCGGTGGCTGTCATCTTCGGCCTGTGCGCGGTTGGCGCTTCCGTCTAGGGCGATGTTGCCCCGCCCGTCGGTCAAAAGGGCGATGGTCGGCGTCATACCCCGCGCGCGGGTTTGCAGCGCGGTCAACAGGGCCAGTTGAAGCCCGGCGGCCAGCGGCGTTCCCCCCCCACCCGGCAATCCGGCCAGCCGCCGCTTGGTTTGCACCAGTGAGCGCGTGGGCGGCAGCAAGAGTTCCGCCGAGTCGCCACGAAAGGCGATCAGCGCCACATGGTCGCGCCGCGCATAGGCTTGGGCCAGAAGCAGTTCCACCGCGCCCTTCGCCTCGGCCAAGCGGGCAAGGGCGGAGGAGCCCGAGGCATCAACGGTAAAGATCAGCACCCGGTCGGAGGTTTCGACATAGCGTTTTAGCCGCAGATCGGATTGGCGGATGTGCAGGCCGGGCTTGTCGACAAGGGCCGTCTTGCGGCGCAGGGGTTGCCACGGGGCGGCGGCGCGCAGGGTTGACACAAGGTCAATCCGCTTGCCGCTGCCCGGCGTGCCGGGGCGCGGGGGCAGGGGGCGGCCCCGGTGGTTGCCCTTGCGCGCATCACCCGATCCGCCGCTGCCCTTGGCCGCGCGGCTGGCACGGGCCACGGCAAGGCGCGCCAGAAGATCGGGCGGCAGGGCGGCGCGGATGGCGTCCAAGAGCATCTCATCCGGTGGGGTGTCGGCGGATTGGCGGGTTTCAGGCTCGGCGCTGTCGGGTTGGTCAGGCTCGGGCGGCGGCGGCGAGGTTTCAGGCTCCGCCGCATCGGGCAGGGTGCCGCGATGGGCCAGCGTCAACTCGGCGGCGTGGCGTAGGGTGGCCTCGCTGGGGGTGGCTTCATCCCGCCACGCGGCCAAGGCGCGGGCGGTCGCCAGCGTCAACAGGGGCGCGCGCAGGCTGGTGATGCCCATGGCAGCGGCAAGGCGGGTCAGGGTCTCGACCGCTTTGGGCTCAATGCGAACCTTGGCCAGTCGTGCGCGGGCAAGGGATAGGGTCTCGGGCGGCAGATCCAGCGGGAAGGTGTCGGCGGCAGCGATGCCGTCAAGGTCGAGAAACAGCGCCAGTCGGTCGGCCAAGGCGGGGGCCAGCGCTTCATCGGGTTCCGCGCCTTCATCCAGTGCCACAAGGCAAAAACCGGGGTCATCCAGAACCCGTGCCAGCCGCGCCGCAAGGCCTGCGGGGCAGCGTTCGGCCATGGTCAGGATCAAGGCGGCGGGGGTGGCCAAAAGGCCTGCGTCGCGCACCAATTGCCCATGGGCCAAGGTCGCCGACAGGTCTACCCCGCCATAAAGCGTGGCATCATCCACGCCGGGATGCAGCCGCCGTTGCGGCAAGGGGAGTGCGGCCAAAGCCTGCACCACGCGGTCGCGCAAGGGGCCAGACCGCGCGCGCAGCCACAGCCCGCGCAGGCCCGCCGGGTCCACCGCCAGCGCCGTGACCGCAGCCTGAGCTCGGTCCCAAGGCGAGAGCGGCTCGCTCACGGCAGGGTTTCGGCCAGAATGCGTGCCACGCGGGCGCCTGATCCGGCCTCATCGAGCGGATCGCGGCGCAGGCGGTGCGACAGGGCACTGGTCGCCACGGTTTTCAGATGCTGGCGGGTGACGGTTGCAGCCCCTTCAAAAGCGGCCTGCGCGCGTGCGGCGCGGAGAAGCGTCAACTCACCGCGCAACCCGTCCGAGCCAAGGGCGATGCACAAGGCGGCGCAATCATGCAGAACCACGCCGGGGGTGGTCAGGCCCGGCAGGGCGGCGCGGGCGGCCAGAATGGCCTTGCGCAAGGCGCTGTCCTTGGTGCGCCACTTCTTCATGAAGGCGGTGTTGTCGTTCTCATAGGCATCTCGGCGGCGCATCACCTCGACCCGGGTTTCCACATCCCGCGGGCTGGTCACCTCAACCGAAAGGCCAAAACGGTCAAGGAGTTGGGGGCGCAACTCGCCCTCTTCAGGGTTGCCCGAGCCGACCAGCACAAAGCGCGCGGGATGGCGGATCGACAGCCCTTCGCGTTCCACGACGTTCTCGCCCGACTGGGCCACATCAAGAAGAAGATCGACGATGTGATCTTCCAGAAGGTTGACCTCGTCGATGTAGAGATAGCCGCGGTTGGCGCGTGCCAGAAGGCCGGGTTCAAACGCCTTTTCGCCCCGCGTGAGCGCCCGTTCGATGTCCAAGGCCCCCACGACACGGTCTTCGGTCGCCCCCAAGGGCAGGTCGATCACCGGGGTTGGGCGTTTGGTGATGCGGCCAGACACAGCATTGGCCCAAACGGGCACATCCTCGACCCGCGCCGAATTCACTGGGCAGCCTTCAACCGCTGAGATCTCGGGCAAAAGGGCGGCAAGTGCACGCACGGCGGTGGATTTTCCGGTGCCCCGGTCACCAAACACCAGCACGCCGCCGATGCCGGGGTCGATGGCGGTCAGTACCATGGCCTGTTTCATGGCCTCTTGGCCCACGATGGCCGAGAAGGGGAAGGGTTGGCTCATGCGGCGTCCTTTGTCGCAAGCGGGCGCTGGCCGCCCCAGGTTCCCCAATCGTCGATCAGACGAAAGCGGGCGTAAAGCTCTTCCTTGAACCAGCCTTCGCGCCGCACGGCGGCGATGGCGCGGCCATGCGGGCCATCACCGCGCGCGAAATGCGCCATAGAGGCGACATCGGGCCAGATGGAAAAGGTGACTTGGTGCAACAGCGGCACCTCGCCGATGCCGATTTTGAACAGCACATTCGGGTCTTGGCCGATCACCGCGGAAATGTCGGGCACCCGGCGCCAAAAGCGCAGGAAGGTCGAGGCGCGCATGGTGGCGCGGGTCAGTGCGACGATGGGGCCTTCGGGCGATGGATCGACGCCTGGCGTAAAGGGCTGCACGCCCGACCATTCACCCCGCGCCGAGGTGGGCTGCAGAAGGATGGTCCAGCTTTCCGAGGCGTGGCTTGCCCAGCGGCGGTAAACCGGGGCAGTCGTCAAGTGTCGGCGCGCGGTTGCCTCATCAGGCCAAGTGGCCAAAATCGCCCAGACGGCCGTGTTGGGGCGCGGGGTGAACCCCTCTCCCGTGCCCGAACCGCAGAGCTTCCAGAACCCCACGTCCGGCATCCGCCAGAACGACAGCCGTGCCGCCGCCATCTGCCCCAGCACCCAAAGTCGGGCGGGCAGGGAGGGAAAGCGGAACAGCGAGAGGGAAACGGTGTTGATGGCGCTACTCCGAGATGTGTCAGTTTATTCTGACAGTTTATCGCAGCCCTGAAAAGTGAAAACACTGTTTTTTCGGCTGAATAGCTATGTATTGTAAATTGAAATGGACAGTATATCCTAAGCCCATGCAAGCCAAGATCGACTCCCCCGCTGCCGCCATGTCCTCGCCCTCGGGTGCACGCGCCCTTGTCATCGGTGCAGGGCTGGGTGGCCTAGCGGCGGCCATGCGGCTTGGGGCCAAGGGTTATGAGGTGACGGTGATCGACCGGCTGGATATGCCGGGTGGTCGCGGCAGTTCCATTTCCCAAGGTGGGCACCGCTTTGATCTGGGGCCGACGATTGTGACCGTGCCACAGGGACTGCGGGAATTGTGGTCGGCCTGCGGGCGCGATTTTGACCGCGATGTCGATCTCCGGGCGCTCGATCCGTTTTATGAGATACGTTGGCAGGACGGGTCCAGCTTCACCGCGCGCCAATCGACCGAGGCAATGCGCGCTGAAGTGGCGCGGCTCTCGCCGGGGGATTTGGCGGGCTATGACAAGTTCTTGAACGACAGCGAACGGCGCTATTGGTTCGGCTTTGAAGATCTGGGCCGAAGATCGATGCACCGCTTGGCCGATCTGATCAAGGTTCTGCCGACCTTTGCCCTGCTGCGCGCCGATAAGTCGGTCTATGCCCATGCCGCCAGCCGCGTGAAGGACGAGCGTCTGCGCTTTGCGCTGTCGTTCCATCCTTTGTTCATTGGCGGCGACCCGTTCCACGTGACGTCGATGTATATCCTCGTCAGCCACCTCGAGAAGGAATTCGGCGTTCATTACGCCATGGGCGGGGTGGGGGCGATTGCCTTGGCCATGGCGGGAGTGATTGCCTCGCAGGGTGGCACCTTGCGGCTGAATGCCGAGGTGGATGAGATTTTGCTAGAGAACGGCCGCGCCACCGGGGTGCGCTTGGCAGGTGGTCAGGTGATTGCCGCCGATGTGGTGGTGTCGAACGCAGACGCGGGCCACACCTATGATCGGCTGTTGCGCAACCACCCGCGCAAGCGCTGGACGCGCTCCAAGCTGGCGCGCAAGCGCTGGTCAATGGGGCTGTTCGTTTGGTATTTCGGCACCAAGGGCACCAAGCTGAAATGGCCAGATGTCGGCCATCACACCATCGTTGTTGGGCCGCGCTATAAGGACCACATCCGCGATATCTTTATTCGCGGCAAGCTGGCCGATGATATGAGCCTGTATGTCCACCGCCCCACGGTCACCGACCCCACGGCGGCCCCTTTGGGCGACGACACCTTCTACGCCCTGTCGCCCGTGCCACATCTGGGCTTTGACAACGGAGTGGATTGGACGGTTGAGGCTGAGCCTTACCGCCAAAAGATGCAAAAGATGCTGGAAGAGCGGCTGTTGCCCGGACTTGGCGACCATCTGTCCGAGCAGTTGGTGTTTACGCCCAACAGTTTTGAGACCCGCTATTTGTCGCCCTATGGCAGCGGTTTTTCGATTGAGCCGCGCATTCTGCAATCGGCGTGGTTCCGGCCGCATAACGTGTCGGAAGAGGCCAAGGGCCTCTATCTCGTGGGCGCGGGCACCCATCCGGGTGCGGGGCTGCCCGGTGTGATTGCCAGTGCCGAGGTTCTGGGCACGCTGGTGCCCGATGCGCCACGTCGGGCGCCGGTTCGGATGGCCGCCGAATGATCGCGCCATCGGATATGGAGCATTGCCGCGAGGCGATCCGTACAGGGTCGTTGTCGTTCCATGCGGCCTCGCGCCTTCTTCCGGCGCGGGTGCGTGACCCGGCATTGGCGCTTTATGCCTTTTGTCGGCTGGCCGATGACGCGGTGGATGACAGCGACGACAAGGCCCCAGCGGTGCTGGGCTTGCGCGATCGGTTGGATCTGGTCTTTGAAGGCCGCCCGCGCAACGCCCCTGCTGATCGCGCCTTTGCCGCCGTGGTCGAAGATTTTGAAATGCCGCGCGCCTTGCCCGATGCCTTGCTGGAGGGGCTCGCTTGGGACGCGGCCGAGCGGCGCTATGCCACGATGTCCGAGCTTTTGGGCTATTGCGCGCGTGTGGCCAGTGCGGTCGGCGCGATGATGTGCGTCTTAATGCGGGTGCGCGACCCCGATGCGCTGGCACGGGCCTGCGATCTGGGGCTTGCGATGCAATTGACCAACATCGCCCGCGACATTGGCGAGGATGCCCGCGCCGGGCGGGTCTATCTGCCGCTGGATTGGCTGGACGAGGTGGGGATCAGTGTCGATGCGCTCTTCGCCAACCCGCAACCTGATCCGCGCCTTCAGGCGCTGGCGGGGCGGCTTTTGGCGCAGGCGACCACGTTCTATACCCGGTCCGAGGCTGGCGTGCCCGCCTTGCCGCTGTCTTGCCGCCCCGGCATTTATGCCGCACGCCATGTCTATGATGGCATTGGCGGCGCTTTGGCGCGGCTGGACCATGACAGCGTGACCCACCGCGCCCGCACGACGGGACGGCAAAAGCTGGGCTGGCTGGGGCTGTCTTTGGTCCGCAGTGGTGTGTCGGTGGTTTTGCCGCAACCGGCCGTGCTTCACGCTCCACCACAGCCCGAAGTGGCTTTCCTTGTCGATGCCGCGGCGCGCAACACCGCCCATTACAGCCGCTCCGAGGCGCTTTTTTCGGTCTTTGCGCAGTTGGAAGCCAAGGATCGTGCCGATCGGTCATTGAATCGCGCCCGCGCGTAACCTACCTGCAAGGGTAGGTAGCCATAAAGGGTGACACGATGGACTGGGGTTTGTTTCTGACCTTTCTGGCGGCCTGCGGTGGGGCGGCTGCAACTGGCACGCTGTTCCAGACCGGTGCCTGGTATGAGGCGCTTCAAAAGCCAAGCTGGACACCCCCGAACTGGATGTTCCCGGTGGTTTGGACCACGCTTTACTTGTTGATGTCATTCTCGGCGATGCGGGTTGCCCAATGGCCTGAGTCCGGTCAGGCGCTGGCCTTCTGGGCGGCGCAGATTTCCTTTAGCACCCTATGGACACCAGTGTTTTTTGGCCTGCACCGGATGCGTGCGGCAATGGGGGTTATGGTCTGTTTGTGGCTCTCGGTCGCGGCAACAACATTGGCCTTTTGGCAACTGGATTGGCTGGCGGGGCTGATGTTCTTGCCATATCTGATCTGGGTTTCGGTCGCGGGCGCGCTGAATTACAGCTTGTGGCGGATGAACCTAGATCAATCCGCCTGATCGAACTGCCAGTTGGCGCGCCTTGGGACTCGGCAGGCCAGCATGCCCTTGACGATGGGGGACCGGAACCGCCCCAGATCCAGCGCCTCATGCACGCCCTGCACGGTGTCGCCTTCGATCGTGGTTTGCACGACCGAGCGGCTGTAGAACGGCGCATCCAGCATCGCCATGGTCTGCCGCGGCCGCGCGCCCGCATCACAGCGGGTGTCGCGGGCAATGCCCCAGTTGGTGCGCGAAAGTTTGGTCAGCGGCGGTGGTACGATCTCAGTCGCCTCTCCATCGGCGCTGATGTCGAGCCCCAGCGCGAGTGGTGATCCATCGGCGCGTAGCCCGTCATAAAAGCAGGTCGTGCCGCCGTGGCTGCGCGGGTAGCGCCCCCAAGTCCAGCGTTTGAAATCCGCCTCCAAAGCGGCCGTCCCGAAGTTGGCGTCGAAATAGCCGTGGCCCGTCCAGCTGTGGCCTTGGGTCAGATCGACCTCGATTCGCGCAGAGGGGGCGAAGGGGCGCCAGATATGGCTGGCACTTGGCGTCAGCATCGCCTCGACACTGGTCACCGCACTCGGTGTCAGCCGGATCTGGCCCCGCACCCGGCTTATGACGGGCGGCGCCGAAATCTCGTCAATATCAATCACCAGCGTGCCACCCACCCAAGCCATCCGGCTGGGGCCAACCTGTAGGGCATCGCGGCTTTGCCGCAAGGCGCTGCGGCCGCGGTCGGTCATGGTGAACCGCCCGCCGGGACCATAGGTGACCACGTTGATGCAAGAATGATTGGCCGGATCGCGCCGCCCCGACCACGCATACCACGGCGAGAACACCGAGCCGATAAAGCCGATCACCGAGACGGCGCGCGTCCCGTCGTCCGAGACGCCATCGACATACCACCAAGCGTATCCGTCAGGCGCGACGGTGACGCCGAAGTCAGGTCGCTCAATATCGCTTCGGCCGCATGCTTGCCGGACAATGCTGCCATCGGAACCCCCGCGCCCGGATGCGCCCCGCCCCCCGCCAGATAAAGACCCGGCAGCCGCGTCCGCGCCCCCGGCCTTTGAAAGCTGGCCAGCGTGCCTTGCGGGCTGCGGCCATAGATCGCCCCCTGCGAGCCCGGATGCAGGGCTGAAAATCCCGCCGGAGTGGTCAGAGTGCTGTCCGCTGGCGGCTGGTCGAAGGTCAGGCCAAAGCGGGCCAGTTGGGGAAAAGTCCGGGCGCGACATTGGTCAATCTCTCCAAGAGGTTGGCTGGTTTTTGCGGGGGCGTTCATAATGATCTCGAACCGCTCTGGCCCAGTCGGGGTGCCATGGTGGCGGTCTTGAGCGCAGATATAGAGTGTGGCCTCGTCGGGCATCTGACCGCGCGCGATCGGGCCAAATTCGCGGGCGGGGTCAGAGCCGAAGAACACGTTATGATGGATGAGATCCGCGCCCGAGGGCGTGGCTGCAAAGGCCCAGACCCAAGCCGATAGGCTGCGCGGATGGGCCGCCGATGGAGGCAGGGCCTGTTGCGGCCCATTGCCCAATAGCCCAGCCAGTAGGCCGGCTGGATCGCCGTTGAACACCACCGCATCGCATTTCAGGGCGCGCCCGTCTGACAGCACCACCCCGGTCACCCGGCCGGATTGCCGATCAATCCGGCGCACCGTGCGGCCGTATTCCAGCGTGACACCCTGCCGCTCGGCCAGCGCTGCCAAAGCGGCAGCGAGCCGGTGCATGCCGCCTTCAACCGCCCAAACGCCCCGCGCCTCGGCCTGCCAGATCAGCGCCAGCACGGCGGGCGACAGATTCGGCGCGCCCCCGACATAGGTGGCATAGCGCCCAAAAAGTTGCTGCAGGCGCGGATCGTCAAAGCTGCGCGCCAGAAATTGCGCAAGGGTTAATCCCGGTTGCAGCGAAGGCCATGCTCCCGGCATGCGCAGCGCGTTCCACGCAATCGCGCCAAGGGCAGGCTTTGCGGCCTGCATCATCGGCGCGTCAAAGGCAGTGTAAAGCTGGGCTGACAGGGAGTTGAACCGGCGAAACTGCGCCTCGGCCTTTGGTCCGGCAAACGAGGCAATCGCCGCAGCGCTTGCCTCGGGGTCGATGAAAAGATCAAGGCTTGACCCGTCAAGCCACCAATGCCGGGCCAAAGTCGGTTGCGAGATCAGGTGCAGATGATCGTCCAGCCGCTCTCCCGCCAGATCAAACAAGGTGTCGAACACGGACCTTAGGGTCAGCACCGTCGGGCCGGCGTCCACCGGACCTGCAGCGCTGGGCAGGCTGCGCATTTTGCCGCCGGGGCTGTCTTGCGTCTCGATCACGGTCACCGAAAGCCCGGCAGCGGCCAGCCGAATGGCGGCGCTGAGGCCGCCCATGCCTGCACCGACGACGATCACCTTAGGGCTGAACCTATCTTTCATCAGGAGGCGATTGTTGACTCGGACGGGCAAACTGTCCAGTATGATTTACATATTGGTGTCATTTTCAATTGACACCTTTGCCACACCGCGCCGGCAAAGCCGGGTTGGGAGAGCCAATGTCGATCGTCGCAAGACTGGATGCCACCACTGCCGCTGTACTTGCGCGGGCGCAGGGCGGCGATGCACCGGGCAAGCTCGCCTCGGCGCTGCACTACGCTGTCACGCCGGGTGGCGCGCGAATCCGGCCCACCATTTTGCTGAGCGTCGCGATGGCCTGCGGAGATGATCGGCCCGATCTGGCCAATGCCGCTGCGATTGCGTTGGAGTTGATCCATTGCGCAAGCCTTGTGCATGATGATCTGCCCTGCTTTGACGATGCCGATATGAGGCGCGGCAAGCCGACAGTTCACAAAGCGTTTTCCGAACCCTTGGCGGTTTTGACCGGGGACAGCCTGATTGTTCAGGCGTTTGATGTCTTGGCCGAGGCCGCCGGGCAGGATCCGCGCCGGGCGCTGGAGTTGATCCGCGTGCTTGCGCGCCGCACGGGCATGCCGGATGGCATTTGCGCCGGCCAAGGTTGGGAGAGTGAGGCGAAGGTCAACCTTTCCGCCTATCACCGTGCCAAAACCGGGGCCCTGTTCATTGCCGCGACCCAGATGGGCGCGATTGCCGCGGGGCAAGATGCGGCGCCATGGGAGGAACTTGGCGCGCGAATCGGTGAGGCGTTTCAGGTCGCCGACGATCTGCGTGACGCGCTTTATGATGCGGAAACGCTGGGCAAACCGGCGGGGCAGGATGCCATGCATCACCGGCCCAATGCGGTGTCAGAGCTGGGCGTGCAGGGGGCTATTCGGCGGCTCAAGGATATCTTGGGCGGGGCGATTTCCTCGATTCCGGCCTGTCCGGGTGAGGCGATGCTGGCCGATATGGTGCGCCGCTATGCCGAACGGATGACACCTGTTGCCCCAGCTTTTGCGCAGGGCGAGCCGCGGGTCTGACATGGCTGACATTCCCCATCATGCAACCGGGCGGCCGTCGATGGTCGCTTGGGTAACGCGGCTGGCTGCGTCGCGCCGGTTTCAGGCCTTTGCCGCGCGGGTTCCAGGATTGCGCGCCATCTCGCGGGCCGAAGGGGCCGCGATTTTCGATGTTGTGCAGGGGTTTGTACGGTCGCAAACGCTGGTCGCTCTGGTTGAATTGCGCCTGCTGCATCAGCTGACCCATGGGCCCGCCACGGCCGAGACGCTCGCGCCGGGCTGCGGAGTGCCCGCAGCGCGGCTGCAGATTCTGCTGCAATCGGGTGCCGCCATTGGGCTTTTGCGCCGCCGCCGTGATGGGGCCTTTGCGCTGACGCTGCGCGGAGCCTCGATCTTGGGCGTGCCGGGGCTAGAGGCGATGATCCGCCACCACCGCGCCTTTTACGCCGATATGGCCGATCCTGTCGCGCTGTTGCGCGGGCCGGAGAAAACCGAATTGTCGCAATTCTGGCCCTATGTCTTTGGGGCCGAAGGGGCGCGCGATCCCGAGGTGACCGCGACCTATTCCGACCTGATGGCACAAAGCCAGACACTTGTGGCCGAAGACACCTTGCGGCTCGTGGATTTTTCCAAGGTGCGCCGCCTTATGGACGTCGGTGGCGGAACTGGGGCCTTTCTGACGGCGGTCGGGCAGGCCTGTAACGGGCCGCAGCTGGACCTCTTCGATCTGCCCGTTGTGGTGGGCGGGGCGACAGCGCGTTTTGCCAAAGCGGGGCTGAGCGCCCGCTGCACCATCCATCCCGGCAGTTTCCGCGACGATCCGCTGCCGCAAGGGGCCGATGCCATCAGCCTGATTCGGGTGCTTTACGATCACGATGATTCGACGGTTGCCCGGCTTTTGGCCTCGGTTCATGCGGCATTGCCAGTCGGTGGGCGGCTTGTGATTTCCGAGCCGATGTCGGGCGGTGCTGCACCAGACCCGATTACGGATGTCTATTTTGCCTTCTATACACTGGCAATGCAAACGGGCCGGACCCGCTCATTGGCCGAGATATCGGGGTTATTGGCCGCCGCAGGCTTTGCAAACATCCAGATTCATTGGGGTTTTCGGCCCTATGTCACCTCAGTCGTCACTGCCGAGCGTGTCTCGGGGTAAGGGAATGTTTTAAAAGTGTCAATTTAGTTTGACAGTCAAAACTGTAAGTTTAGAATGACACTATGGTTATCTTGATGAGCGTCTCAGCCCGAGACGCTTCGGATGCCCCAGGGAGCGACCGTGAAAACCAGCGCCGTCATCTTGTCAGGGCCAAAGAACCTGTCGGTCGGGCTCTTGGGCCTGACGCTGCCATCGGCGGCGGATGTTGTGGTTGAGGTTGCGCATTCCGGAATTTCCACCGGCACCGAAAAGCTGTTCTGGTCCGGCACCATGCCGCCCTTTCCTGGCATGGGGTATCCGCTTGTCCCCGGCTATGAAGCCGCAGGCGAAGTGGTCGAGGCGGGCGCTGAAAGCGGGTTCGTTGTTGGCGATCATGTCTTTGTGCCCGGTGCCAATTGTTTTGAAGCCACTGAAGACGGCCCGGTGCGCGGGCTGTTCGGGGCTGCCTCGCGCTATCTGGTGACGCCGGGTGCGCGGGCGACGCGCATTGACCGCGGCCTTGGGGCCGAGGGCGCGCTTTTGGCTTTGGCCGCCACCGCGCGGCATGCCTTGGCGGGCTTTGATCGTGCCTTGCCTGATCTGATTGTGGGTCACGGGGTTCTGGGCCGCCTTCTGGCGCGGCTGACCGTGGCTGCGGGCGCCCCCGCGCCAACCGTGTGGGAGATTGACCCCGGCCGCCAAGCTGGTGCGGTTGGCTATGAGGTCACCACCCCAGAAGCTGATCCGCGCCGTGACTACCGCGCGATCTATGACGCCTCGGGCGCGCCGGATCTGTTGAATTCGCTGATCGGCCGCCTGCAGCGCGGCGGTGAGGTGGTTCTGGCCGGTTTCTACACCACGCCTTTGTCTTTCGCCTTTCCGCCCGCCTTCATGAAAGAGGCGCGGTTCCGCATCGCCGCCGAATGGGCGCCCGACGACATGGTCGCCACGCGCCAATTGGTGGAAGGCGGGGCTTTGTCTCTCGGCGGTCTGGTCACCCATCGCCGCAACGCGACGGACGCCACGGCGGCCTATGAGACTGCGTTTACTGATCCTGCCTGCTTGAAAATGATCCTCGATTGGAGGGGCCACGCATGACGCTCGACATCCCGAATCTGAAAGATTTCGACGCCCGCCTGCGCGACGAAGCGCATCAGGAGCCGTCGTTGGAAATCCCCCAAGGGGGGCCGACCAAGAAAACCCAGATCATTGCGATCTACGGTAAGGGCGGCATTGGCAAATCCTTCACGCTGGCCAACCTCAGCCATATGATGGCCGAAATGGGCAAGCGCGTGCTCTTGATCGGCTGCGATCCGAAATCGGACACCACCAGCCTCTTGTTCGGTGGCAAAGCCTGCCCGACGATCATCGAAACCTCCACCCGCAAGAAACTCGCGGGCGAAGAGGTGAAGATCGGCGACGTCTGCTTCAAGCGCGGCGGCGTCTTTGCGATGGAGCTGGGCGGGCCGGAAGTTGGCCGGGGCTGCGGCGGTCGCGGCATCATCCATGGCTTTGAGCTTTTGGAAAAGCTGGGGTTCCATGACTGGGACTTCGACTATGTGCTGCTCGATTTCCTTGGCGACGTGGTCTGCGGCGGCTTTGGTCTGCCCATCGCCCGCGACATGGCGCAGAAGGTGATCTTGGTTGCGTCGAACGACCTGCAGTCCTTGTATGTGGCCAACAACGTCTGCTCGGCGGTGGAATACTTCCGCAAGCTGGGTGGCAATGTCGGCATCGCAGGGCTCGTCATCAACAAGGATGACGGCACGGGCGAGGCGGCGGCGTTTGCAGAGTCGGTGAAAATCCCGGTTCTGGCCGCCATTCCGCAAGATGATGATCTGCGTAAGAAATCCGCGAATTACCAGATTGTTGGCAGCTACGAATCCCAGTGGGGCCCGATGTTCGCCACCTTGGCCGAAGCTGTGGCGCTGGCCCCTCCGGTGCGCCCGACCCCGCTGTCGCAAGATGGCCTTTTGAACCTGTTCTCTGCCGAGGCTACGGGGGCCGACTTTGTGCTGACCCCGGCCACCGACGCCGACATGCGTGGCAAGAACGCCGTTCTGAAGAAATCCCTCGAAGTGGTGTATGACGATGTTTGATCTCGACGCCCTCGCACAACTTGAAGCCGCGCTGCAGCGCCTCTCCTCACGGAAGGCACGCAAATGAGCGAAGTCGGCTATGACAATGCCCATGACGCACCGCTGACCGCGGTGAAGTCTGTTGATCTGGAAGCGCCTGCAATGACGGCCCCGGTTGACGGCATGGGCTGTCATGCCGGTGCTGCCACGATGGAGGCTGCGGCCCGTGCGGCAGGCCAGTCGGAACTGCTCGATCAATACGCGGCTGATTACCCGCAGGGTCCCCATGACAAGCCGCAGTCCATGTGCCCGGCTTTTGGGTCTTTGCGCGTGGGCCTCCGGATGCGCCGGGTGGCCACAGTGCTGTCTGGGTCGGCCTGCTGCGTCTATGGCCTGACCTTTGTGTCGCATTTCTACGGTGCGCGCCGGTCGGTCGGCTATGTGCCCTTCAACTCGGAAACCTTGGTGACGGGCAAGCTCTTCGAGGATATCCGCGACGCGGTCCACGAGCTGGCCGATCCTGACCGCTATGATGCGGTTGTGGTGACGAACCTCTGCGTGCCCACGGCTTCGGGTGTGCCGCTCAAGCTTTTGCCAAGTGAAATCAACGGGGTGCGGATTGTCGGCATTGACGTGCCGGGCTTTGGTATCCCGACCCATGCCGAGGCCAAGGACGTTTTGGCCGGGGCAATGCTGAAATATGCCCGCGCCGAGATTGAGGCAGGGCCAGTGGCAGCACCCGCGTCAGCTCGCTCTGACCGCCCGCAAGTGGCCCTTCTGGGCGAGATGTTCCCGGCCGACCCGATGATGATCGGCGCGATGCTGGCCCCCATGGGCTTGGCTGCGGGTCCGGTGCTGCCCTGCCGCGAATGGCGTGAGCTTTATGCCGCCCTAGACTGCGATGTCGTGGCGGCCATTCACCCCTTCTACACTGCCGCTGTGCGTGAGTTTCAAAACGCAGGCCGCAAGGTTGTGGGCTCTGCCCCCGTTGGCCACGACGGCACCGCCGCTTGGCTGGCCGCGATTGGGGATGCCTATAACGTCGATCCCGCCCGCATTGCTGCCGCGCAAAACGCTTTCTTGCCTGCAATCAAGACCGCACTTGCCGGTGTGCCGATCAAGGGCACGATCACGCTGTCGGGCTATGAAGGCAGCGAACTTCTCGTCGCGCGCCTCCTTATCGAATCCGGCGCGAATGTGCCATACGTCGGCACCGCCTGCGCCAAGACCCCGTGGAGCGAGGCTGACCGTGATTGGCTCGAAGCGCGCGGCGTCAAGGTAAAGTTCCGCGCGTCCTTGGAAGATGACCTTTCCGCGATGGAAGCGATCCGCCCCGATCTGGCCATCGGCACCACGCCTGTTGTGCAAAAGGCCAAGGAAACCGGCGTTCCCTCCCTCTACTTCACCAACCTGATTTCCGCGCGTCCCTTGATGGGCCCGGCGGGGGCAGGGTCCTTGGGCCAGGTCGTCAATGCCGCGATTGCGGGCAAGGACCGGCTGGATGACATGAAAGCCTTCTTCGAAGGCGTGGGCCATGGCGACACCGCCGGCATCTGGGAAGGCGCGCCGAACCTGCAGCCGGAATTCCGCGCGATGCACCAGAAGAAACTCGACAAAATGGCGCGTGCTGCCAAGGCCGAGGAGATGATCTGATGCTGGTGCAAGATCATGATCGGGCAGGGGGCTATTGGGGCGCGGTTTATGCGTTCTGTGCCGTCAAGGGCCTGCAGGTGGTGATCGATGGGCCGGTTGGGTGTGAGAATCTGCCCGTAACCTCGGTGCTGCATTACACCGACGCTCTGCCGCCCCATGAGTTGCCGATTGTGGTGACGGGTTTGGGCGAAGAGGAACTGGGCCGTGACGGTACCGAAGGCGCGATGCGCCGGGCGTGGAAAACGCTTGACCCGGCTTTGCCTGCGGTGGTGGTGACAGGGTCGATTGCCGAGATGATCGGCGGCGGCGTCACCCCGATGGGCACCAATATTCAACGCTTTCTGCCGCGCACGATCGATGAAGATCAATGGGAATGTGCCGACCGGGCGATGACCTGGATCTTCACCGAATTTGGCATGACCAAAGGCCGGATGCCGCATGAAGCCGCCCGCCCGGAAGGTGCGCGCCCGCGCGTCAATATCCTTGGGCCGATGTATGGCGTGTTCAACATGGCCAGCGATCTGCACGAAATCCGCCGTCTCGTCGAAGGCATCGGGGCCGATGTGAACATGGTCATGCCTTTGGGCGCCCATGTGGCCGAGATGCGCAACCTTGTGAACGCCGACGCCAATATCGTGATGTACCGCGAGTTTGGCCGGGGCTTGGCCGAGGTCTTGGGCAAGCCCTACCTACAGGCGCCCATCGGCATGGACTCAACCACCAAATTCCTGCGCAAACTGGGTGAGATGCTGGGGCTGGACCCTGAGCCCTTTATCGCGCGCGAAAAGCACTCCACCCTGAAACCGGTCTGGGATCTGTGGCGGTCGGTGACCCAAGATTTCTTCGCCACCGCGTCTTTCGGGATCGTCGCGACCGAAACCTATGCCCGCGGCGTGCGTAACTATCTTGAATCTGATCTGGGCCTGCCCTGTGCCTTTGCTGTGGCGCGTCTGCCCGGGAAGAAAACCAACAACGAGGCGGTTCGGGGCTTGATGAAACAGCACCGCCCCTTGGTGGTGATGGGATCGATCAACGAAAAAATGTATCTGGCCGAGATGAAGGGCGGGTTTGGTCCGGCCCCCAGTTTCATCGCCGCATCCTTCCCCGGCGCTGCGATCCGCCGCGCCACCGGCACGCCGATGATGGGCTATGCGGGGGCGGTTTGGCTCTTGCAAGAGGTCTGCAACGGCCTCTTTGACGCGCTCTTCCACATTCTGCCCTTGGGCAGTGAGATGGACAGCGCCGCTGCCACCCCAACCACCTTACGCCGCGACTTCCCCTGGGATGCCGATGCGCAGGCGGCCTTGGACCGAATTGTTAATACCCACCCGATCCTAACCCGGATCAGCGCCGCGCGTACGTTGCGCGATGCGGCTGAAAAGGCCGCACTCGATGCCGGGGCTGAACGTGTGGTGCGCGAAACCGTGGAGGGCCTGCCGGGGGCAAGCCTTTCGCTAAACGAGGGAGAAAAGTCATGACCGATTACAGTGCCAACGGTGATCTGCAGCAGGTCAAGCGGGTGAACCGGGTAGAGTTCTTCATCTACTACACCCTGATCTTCACCCTTGCCGTACTGCCGCATGTGCTGGGCTGGCTGTTCCAAACCCTGCGCCATGGCAAGTTTCCCCGTCTTGGCCCGCTGGCCCGCGCCCGTAAGGACGCCGAGGCCGTGACGCCAATGATCTTCCGCGGCTGAAAAGCCGCGACACGAATTCCGACCTTCCGCCTCGGCGGGGGGAAAGAAACATCCGAGGGGCATTCCGCCCACGGTGGCCCGGCCGCAGGGAATGCGGCGTCAGTCCGAATATCCGGAGGATACTATGGCTGATAAATCCGACCTGTCGTTCACAGGTCTCACGGACCAGCAGGCGCAAGAGCTGCACTCGGTCTACATGAGCGGGCTTTGGTTGTTCTCGACCATCGCCGTTGTCGCACATGTGGCCGTGTGGTTCTGGCGTCCGTGGTTCTAAGGGGGAACGAGACATGAGCAAGTTCTACAAGATCTGGCTGATTTTCGATCCGCGTCGCGTTTTCGTGGCGCAAGGGGTTTTCCTCTTCCTTCTGGCAGCGATGATTCACCTCGTCCTGCTGTCCAACCCGGCCTTCAACTGGTTCGAGATCGCCTCGGCCAAGCATGGCTATGTTGCTGCAGCGCCGACCGAATAAGTCGCGCTCTGGTGCGGGCGGTTTCACCCCGCCCGCACCGAACCCATACATTCTGTTGAATCTAACGAACATCTGACGGCCCCCGCTGCGTTCATCGCTGTGCCTTTGGGTTGACCGTCCCATCGCGGAGAGGGAAGCATGGCACTGCTCAGCTTCGAACGAAAATACCGCGTGCCAGGCGGCACGCTGATCGGCGGGAACCTGTTCGACTTTTGGGTCGGACCGTTCTACGTCGGCTTCTTTGGGGTCACGACCTTCTTTTTCGCGGCCCTTGGCACCTTGCTGATCTTTTACGGTGCAGCAATGGGCCCAACTTGGAACCCTTGGCTGATCTCGATCGATCCGCCATCGGTTGAAAACGGTCTGGCCTTTGCGCCCCTGATGCAGGGCGGGCTTTGGCAGATCATCACGATTTGTGCGACCGGCGCCTTTATCAGCTGGGCCCTGCGCGAGGTGGAAATCTGCCGCAAGCTGGGTATTGGGCTTCATGTGCCCTTCGCGTTCTCGGTTGCAATTTTCGCCTATGTCACGCTGGTCATCATTCGCCCGATCCTGATGGGAAGCTGGGGTTATGCCTTTCCTTACGGCATCTTCAGCCACCTCGATTGGGTCTCAAACACCGGCTATACCTACGGCAACTTCCACTACAACCCGGCCCATATGATCGCGGTGAGCTTCTTCTTCACCACCGCCTTGGCGCTTGCGTTGCACGGGGCGCTGATCCTGTCGGCCGCCAACCCGCCCAAGGGCGAGTTGATGAAGACGCCCGACCACGAAGACACCTTCTTCCGCGATCTGATCGGCTATTCGGTCGGCACCTTGGGCATTCACCGTCTGGGCTTGCTTTTGGCGCTGAACGCCGGGTTCTGGAGCGCGATCTGTATCGTGATCTCGGGCACGATCTGGTTCGACCAGTGGGTTGATTGGTGGGATTGGTGGCTGCAACTGCCCTTCTGGGCCGACATTCCTGGAGGCGTAAATGGCTGAGTATCAAAACATCTTCACCCAAGTTCAGGTGCGCGCAGCACCTGAGATGGGAATGGTCGAAAACGTTGATCTGGGCAATCGCACCAAATCGGCGGGGTTCTCAAACCTTGCAGGCTGGTTCGGGAATGCGCAGTTGGGTCCGGTCTATCTGGGCACCTTCGGTGTCATCTCGCTGGCCACCGGGTTGATCTGGTTCATGATGGTCGGTGCCTGGTTCTGGCATCTGGCCGACTATAACCCGACCGTCTTCATGCGCGATCTCTTCTGGATGGCGCTTGAGCCGCCGGCCCCGGAATATGGCCTCTCGATCCCGCCGATGGCGGAAGGTGGGTTGTGGCTTCTGTCCAGCCTCTTCCTCTTGATCTCGGTCATGGCTTGGTGGGTTCGCACCTATCTGCGCGCCGAAGCACTGGGCATGGGCAAGCACGTGGCTTGGGCCTTTGCTGGGGCGATCTGGTTGTTCTTGGTGCTGGGCCTGATCCGTCCGGTTCTGATGGGCAGCTGGTCCGAGGCGGTGCCTTACGGCATCTTCCCGCACCTGGACTGGACCAACCTCTTCAGCCTGACCTATGGCAACCTGTTCTATAACCCCTTCCACGCTCTGAGCATTGCCTTCCTCTACGGATCGGCCCTGCTGTTTGCGATGCACGGGGCAACCATTCTGGCGGTGACCCGTCTGGGTGGCGACCGCGAGTTGGAGCAGATTGTGGATCGTGGCACGGCCTCGGAGCGGGCAGCTCTGTTCTGGCGCTGGACCATGGGCTTCAACGCCACGATGGAAGGCATTCACCGCTGGGCTTGGTGGTTCGCCGTTCTGGTTACTGTCACGGGTGGGATCGGCATCTTGCTGACCGGCACGGTGGTGGACAACTGGTTCGTCTGGGCACAAGAGCACGGCTATGCGCCGCTCGATTGAGCCGCGGAAAGGATGAAATGATGTCTGACAACTTCTACACCGAGACCAACAAGACCTCTGCGATCCGGTCTTGGATCATGTGGCAGATGCTGCGTGGAATGGGATGGGCGGCACTGTTCGTCTTTGCCATTGGCCTGATGTACGGGGCGATCTGGGCTGTTGGCCAGATGCTGCCCGACGAAAGCAAGACCGCCCCGTCACCTTATGGCGCGCTGGAGATCGCTGCGCCCGAGGTTGAGGTGGCCTAAAGCAAGATCAACGCGGGCGCCCATGGAGCGCCCGCGTTGCAACGACGTTCGGACTATGACGCCGGTCCGTTCCTGGGCACTCCACAGCCCGGTTCCCTTTCCTGTTGGCGACAGGGACCTGGTGCCGTGTGTGACCCACCCGGCACCTTTTTTCATCGGGAGACCTTCATGACACATGCTGCCCCCATCCATTCGGCGACCCCAACGTTGGACCGTGTCACGCATCCTGCTGACCTGCGCGGCATGAGCGATGCTGACCTTGTCAAGGTGGCCGATGAGCTGCGATCCGAGGTGATTTCAGTCGTCTCCAAGACCGGCGGCCATCTTGGCTCATCCTTGGGTGTGGTCGAGATGAGCGTGGCCATTCATGCCGTCTTCAACACCCCAGTGGACAAGCTGATCTGGGATGTTGGTCATCAGTGCTATCCGCACAAGATCCTGACCGGGCGACGCGACCGGATGCAGACCTTGCGCCAGGGCGGTGGCGTGTCAGGCTTTACCAAACGTTCGGAATCCGAATACGACCCCTTTGGTGCCGCTCACAGTTCCACCAGCATTTCGGCGGCCCTGGGTTTTACCATTGGCCGCGATATGGGCCAGCCCACCGGCGATGCGATAGCCGTCATCGGGGACGGCGCCATCACGGCCGGTATGGCTTATGAGGCGATGAATGCCGCTGGTGATCTGGGCAAGCGGCTGTTCATCATCCTGAACGACAATGACATGAGCATTGCGCCCCCGGTTGGGGCCTTGAACCGCTATCTCAACTCTCTGGCCGAGCGTGGGCCGTTGGCGGGCCTGCGTGGCATGGCTGAAGGGTTTGAGGCGGCTTTGCCCGGCCCCTTGCGCGACGGCGCTCGTCGGGCGCGGGCCTTGGTCACCGGTATGCCGGGCGGCGGCACCTTGTTTGAAGAGCTGGGCCTACAGTATATCGGTCCGGTCGATGGGCATGATCTGCCCCTGCTGCTGGCGACCCTCCGCGCGGCGAAAACGCGGGCGACAGGACCAGTGTTGATCCATGCCATCACGGTGAAGGGCAAAGGCTATGCCCCGGCCGAGAACTCAGCGGACAAGTATCACGGCGTGGCCAAGTTCGATGTGGTTTCGGGCACCCAAGCCAAAGCGGTGTCGAATGCGCCGGCCTATACCTCGGTGTTCGGCCAAACCCTAACCGAGGCGGCGGCGCGCGATGGGCGCATTGTGGCGGTAACGGCGGCGATGCCATCTGGCACAGGGCTTGACATCATGGCGCGCCGCTTTCCTGCGCGGGTGTTCGATGTGGGTATTGCCGAACAGCACGGCGTGACCTTTGCCGCCGGGATGGCGGCGGCGGGGTTGAAACCTTTCGTGGCGATCTATTCCACCTTCCTCCAGCGCGGCTATGACCAGATCGTGCATGATGTCGCCTTACAAGGCTTGCCCGTGCGCTTTGCCATTGACCGCGCGGGGCTTGTCGGGGCCGATGGCGCGACCCATGCCGGGGCCTTTGATGTGGGCTTTCTGGCCAATCTGCCCGGCTTTGTCGTCATGGCGCCGGGCGATGAGGCGGAGCTTGTGCATATGGTCGCCACAGCGGCTGAGTATGACGCAGGCCCGATCTCGTTCCGCTTTCCGCGTGGTGAGGGCGTGGGCGTTGATCTGCCCGGGCTTGGGACGCCGCTTGAAATCGGTCGTGGCCGGGTGGTCCGGCAAGGCTCGGATCTGGCGCTCTTGTCCTTTGGCGCGCATCTGAACGAATGTCATGCGGCGGCCGATCTTCTGGCGCAGCAGGGCATTTCGGTGACCATCGCCGATGCCCGCTTTGCCAAGCCCTTGGACACGGATCTGGTCACCCAGTTGGTGCGCCACCACGCGGCGGTGATCACGGTAGAGCAGGGGGCCTCGGGCGGGTTTGGCGCGCAGGTGCTGCAGTATCTGGCCAATTCCGGCGGCCTTGATCATGGGGTGCGCCTGCGCACACTGACTTTGCCCGATCGCTTCATTGAACAGGCAAGCCCTGCGGCGATGTATGCCGACGCCGGGCTTGATGCCGCGCATATCGTGCGCGCGGCAACCGCGGTTTTGGGAAGCACGCAGCAAGCGCTGCGCGCCTAAGGTCCGCATCACAGCAAAAAGCCCCCGCCGAAGCGGGGGCTTTTTCATGGCCTCCCTGTGGATCAGAGAGGGATGGTCAAAGCTTATTCGCTTGCAGCAGGTACTGCGCCGAACTGCGCGAGATAGGCGTAAAGATCAGCCGCAGTTTCGGCATTCTTGACCTTGAACGACATCTTGGACTTGGCGCTCTTGTCATTCAGGACCTTTTTCCAGTGATTGGCCGGATCCTGCACATAATCAACAAATCCAGCTTCGTCCCAGACCAGACCGGTGGCCCCGGCGGCGACAATCGACTCGCCATATTTGAAGTCAGGATAGCTGCCAACCACACGGCCCACCACACCATACAGGTTCGGTCCCGTCTTGGACCCTTTGCCAGCAAGCACTTCTCCTGCCTCGTTCACCACAGAGTGGCAAGTCTGGCATTGCTTGAAGCTGGTTTCGCCTTTTGCAGCGTCGCCAGCCGCAAATGCGGGTCCAGCAGCGGTTGCAAGAACGGCGAGGATAGCAAACTTCGACTTCATGGGCGGTCTCCCTGTTACGCCTGATTTGGGTATACGAAGGTGGCCCTGTGTTGGATCACCGTCTGGTCTTTGGCGTCATCAAAAATCTCAGGCGACTGCATGCGAAATCGCGCAGCGTTGCCAAAGCGTGGCCAATGCGGTCACGAGATGATCGATATCGGCATCTGAATGGAAAGGCGAGGGCGTAATGCGCAGCCGCTCGGTGCCCTTGGCGACCGTGGGATAGTTGATGGGCTGCACATAGATGCCCCAGTCGTTCATCAGGATATCGCTGATCATCCGGCACTTGACCGGATCACCAATCATCACCGGGATGATGTGGCTGTCATTGGCCATGTGGGGAATACCCGCGCGGTCAAGTTTCGCGCGCAGCTTGGCCACTTGCGCCTGCTGGCGCGCGCGTTCAGAGCCGCTGGCCTTGAGATGGCGGATCGAGGCGGTGGCGGCGGCCGCAATCGCCGGGGGCAGGGCGGTGGTGAAGATGAACCCGCTCGCAAAGCTGCGGATGAAATCGCACAAGGGGGCAGAGCCGGTGATATAGCCGCCCACCACGCCGTAAGCCTTGCCCAGCGTGCCTTCGATCAGGTCGATCTGATCGGCCAACCCTTCGCGTTCGGTCACCCCACCGCCGCGCGGGCCATACATGCCCACCGCGTGCACCTCGTCGATATAGGTCAGCGCCCCGTGGGCCTTGGCGACCTGCACGATTTCCTTGATCGGGGCGATGTCGCCGTCCATCGAGTAAACCGATTCAAAGGCCACAATCTTGGGCCGATCGCCGACAGCGGCGAGCTTGCGGTCCAGATCGCGCCAGTCATTGTGCTTCCAGATCACCTTGTCGGCACGGCTGTGGCGCACGCCCTCGATCATCGAGGCATGGTTGCCAGCATCCGACAGGATCACCGCGTTCGGGATCTTGCTGCCAAGCGTCGAGAGCGCCGCCCAGTTCGACACATAGCCGCTGGTGAACAAAAGTGCGGCTTCTTTGCCATGCAGATCGGCAAGCTCGGCCTCGAGCAGCAGATGGTGGTGGTTGTTGCCGGAGATATTGCGCGTGCCGCCCGCACCGGTGCCGCAGGCCTGCACACAGTCGACCATGGCCTTGACCACATCGGGGTGCTGGCCCATGCCCAGATAGTCGTTCGAACACCAGACGGTGATTTCGTTCACCTCGCCATCCTTGTGGCGGGCCGCGCGCGGAAACGCGCCGCGTTTGCGCTCCAACTCGGCAAACGTGCGGTAGTTGCCTTCTGACTTGAGTGTCTCAAGCTGGGCGCGGAACAGGTTATCAAAGTCCATTGGCGTCCTCGATCTGGTCTTTTTGAGGTTTGGCTTCGGGCATCATCCAACGCCACAGTTTTTCATCTGGCAGAGGCAGCACCATGAACCAGTGCTCCAACAGGGCCAGCAGGCAAAGGCAGGTCAACAGGGCATAGCCCACCGACATGCCGGGGGTGTCGACGTTGATCGCGCGCTCAAGCAGCAAGGCAGAAGCGACGGTCAAGGCAGACACCGAAAGGGGAAAAAACGCAGTGATCCGCCCAATGCGGAAGTGGCTGGCCAGATGGGCCAAGGGGCGGGGCAGAAACTGAATGTTGATGCGCGGCACGCCCAGAAACAGGTTCAGCTTGGCAAAGATACGCCCGAAGAACAAAATCGCGAAGGTGCCAAAGGCAAAGGGGTTTTCCGCCCCGATGCTGGCCAAACCCAAAGCCAAAAGTGTCAGCGCCAGCGCCAGCTCATGCCACGCCACTGTGCCCACCGCGCGCCAGAACCGGGTTTTGGTGCTGGCAAAGGCCGGGCAGGGGCTGCGATTGGGGCCGGTGATGACCCCTGACAGAAACGCCAGTTCGATCCAGCCCCAAAGCGCGAGGGCGGCAAAGAAGGCCATATAGATGCCTTGTGTTGACAGATCGGGCAGTGAGGCATGGGCGGCCATGATGCCAACAGCGACCAACGGCAGTCCGATGACCACTGACGTCACATGATCCGAGGGTTGGCCATTGTCGGCCACCCGCACGCGCCACAGAATGACGCCGGTGGAAAACCACCAGACAAACAGGGTCAACAGCGCGGCGATCCAGGGGCTTTCGGTCATGGCCGCGGCCCCCGCGTCGCGCAGGTTTGGCCGGGGCGATGCCGCCCCGGACCCAAGTGTTTATGCGGGTTGACGATCAATAGATCGGCTCCAACCGGACGTTCTTCGGCGGCTCGCGCTTGATGACCGGGATGGTGTAAAGTGCGACAAAGGCCGTCAGCGCCTTGGCACCGCCCGTGACCTTACCCAGCCAACCCGCAACACCGCCGCGGCGCTTGGCCTCGTCCATCTGGCCAAAGGCATCGCGCATGCGGCGCAGGTTCGGCAACCAGCGCGGATGGTCGATGTCCACCTCGATCGGGAAGACTTGGCGGGCGATCACGCTGGTTTTCCGGAACACCTCTTGGTCATACCATTCGATGTCAACACCCAGCGCCTTGTGGAACTCGGGCCGTGCATGATCGCGCACGAACATGGTGGAATAGACCGCAGTCAGGAAGAAGCGGATCCACAGCTTGTTGACAAAGCTGGAGGTCAGCTTGGGATCGGTGCGCATCAGCAAGGCAAAAGCCTCGCCATGGCTGAACTCGTCGTTGCACCATTCCTTGAACCATTTGAAAATGGGATGGAACCGCTGATCAGGGTTCGCCTCAAGGTGGCGGTAGATGGTGATATAGCGGGCGTAACCGATCTTTTCCGACAGATAGGTGGCGTAGTAGATGAACTTCGGCCGGAAATAGGTGTATTTCTTGGCCTTGGTCAGAAAGCCAAGGTTCACCGCAACGCCCGCTTCGCGCAGCGCGTCATTGATGAACCCGGCATGGCGGGCCTCATCGCGGGCCATATAGTTGAACAGCTCGCAGATGTCGGGGTTGTTGCCGCGCCGCTTCATTTCCTTGTAAAGCACGCAGCCCGAGAACTCGGCGGTGCAAGAGGACACCAGAAAGTCGATGAATTCGACCCGCAGCTTGGGGTCCATCGCCGCCCAGTCGATCTGATCCCAGTCGGCGTTCTTCTTGAAATGGCCCTTGTTCGGGTCAGATTTCATCTGCGCGATCAGCTTGTCCCATTCGGGCCGGATCGACGAGACATCCACGCGGTCCATCTCGTCAAAATCGGTGGTGTAGAAGCGCGGATTGAGCATGGTCGTTTCGGTCGCCATCGCCGTGGTGGCGGTGCTGTCGATTTCGGGCACCAATGCCGTGGCTGCGGTCATGTCGGGGTTTTGGGCGTTCATAGCGTCACCTCTTCCGAGAAGGAAAACTCGCACAGTTCCATGAACCCAAAATCGCCAGTGGCGCGGGTCCAAAGGCGTTCCAAGAGGCTGGCGCGGGTGATGGTGGCCTGCCGGTCCTCGATGATCAGCTCACCATAGGCGGCCATGATTGGGGCGCCATGCACCAGCACCTCATCGCCGGGGTGAACCACGGCACCATTGTTGAAACGGACGTGGGCATGAAGGCTTTCGAAACGGTGGCTGACCTCGACGGTGCAGGGCACGCGTTCCGCTGATCTTGTAAATAATCCCATGATTTGGTTCCCCTTATTATGTGTCACTGCGACATGAGCCGTTCGAATGCGGCCTTATTGTCTGATCCGAATGCGCCGAGTTCCGCGCTCCATCCGGTGTGGTCGTCAACGACGGTCAGCCGACCATTGGCGTATTCCACAATACGCACCGGCAAAGACTGATCGACACGGGCAGTTAGCCGCGCGCGCTGCACTCCGTTCTGAATGACGGTGATGAAGCCCCCGTGCGGCAGGTCCATAAGCAGGGCGCGGTTTTCGTCCAGAACGGTCACGGCCTGCGCGCCCCCGCCCTGCAGATAGATTGTGCGTTCCGCCACAACGGCAGCGGGCGCGGGTGTGCCAGCCGGCTCGCGGCCGGTCAGCACCGAAAAGCTGACAATCGCCAGCGTCGCCAGAACAAGGCCGAGCATCGCCAAAAGCAGCGGCTTGGGGATCATGTCCTTGTCGTCAGACGGGCGGCGTTGGGTAAGGTCTTGCATCCTGTCCTCCTATTCGGCGGCCACGGCATGCGCCGGGACTGGGGTCTGGGTGATGATGGGCTGGCTCATCCGTGTTTCGGCAGCCTCGGCCAAAATCTTGGCAACGGCAGCGGCTTCGGGAATGGCGCGCAGCGCAGGTTGCGTGCGGTTAAAGTGCCAAGGCCGCACATGGGGCCAGCAGACAAGGTAGGAAATCCGCGTATCGCCCAGCGTTTGCAGCGCGATGGTGCCGGTGCCGTTTGATTTCAGTGCCAAATTGGCTGCGCCGATCTGACGGAAGGGCAGATTCAGCGTCACGGTCAGCGCAACACCGATCCGCATCGCCACGCGCGCGGTGGTGATGGTGTAGACGGTGCTGCGCGCCTGCACCGTGGCAATTGTCAACAAAATCGCGCAGGTCATGGCACCGATGGCAAGATAAGGCAGCATGACGGCCAAGATGGTGGCAGGCACTCCGTCCCCCATCATCCACCCGCGCCAAAGCGCCAGCGCGACAAAGTAGCCGGCGATCCAGTTGATCTTCAGCGCCTCGCGCGCCAGCGCAAAGGTCTGGGGGCGGCCTTGCCACAAGATCACTTCCCCCTTGGGCGGTTGCGCGGGCAGGCCCGGCAGCGGCTCGACGGCGAAGTCGTCGTGTTCGTGGTTAGACATGGTCGCCCCCTTTTGTTGTATGGATCAGAAGCCGCGCTTACGCTTGGACGCGGCATAGAGAGTGCCGCCCGCGTAGTAGGCGCTGATCTTTTCTTCTTCGAGCAAGGTCACCTCGGTCTGCGACTTGGTCGCAGGCACGCCGTCGAATAGGTCCGACGACAGCGAGTTGATACGTACACGGTCGGCTTGGATTTTTACCATCGGCAGCGGAACCAGCTTCTTGGCCCCCGAGTTCAGCGTGATTTCCAGATAGCGCACCAGCTGTTCAGGCGCGTCCACCCACATATCCGAGATGGTTCCCACCACTTCCAGATCGCCCGCTTGCACCGGCAGACCACGCGGGTCACGCCCGGCTGACACGGCAAAAGCCGACGCCGAGGCCATCGGCACGATCTTGTTATGGCCGTGGCCATCCAGTTCCGGAATGTCGCGGCGCGGGGCCCATGAGGCCGGGCCAACACCGTCTTTCATCGGGTCGCCCAAGGGCGCATGCGGGAAGCCTTCCGACACGGCAGTGCGGCCCACGGCCACTTCACGCGCCTCACGCGCACCATTCGGCACGGTCACCGAGCCGCGGCCGTGGGGCAAGAGAAAGGTCTTCGGGGCTGGAACCGGGAAGGGGCCTTGGTTCGGCGCAACGGTGCCGTCTTCCAGCTCCAACGGGTAGCCTTCACGCATGTTTTCGGTTTGCAGATAGTAGACCAACAGCGCGAAAAAGCCCCAGAAGAGCCAGATCGACAACGAGGCCAGATCGAAGGTTCCAAAGAATTCAGTGCCCACCATGGGTAGTCCTCCTAAGTCAGGTCGGGAAATCGGCGATGCCGAGTTTTCCGGTGGTTTTGGTTTGATCAGTCAGAAGTCGTGTGCGGACAAGCGGGCCAAGCAGGATTAACGTGACAAACAGAAGCCCAATTTCCGTATGGTAAACAAAGGTATAGCCGATAGCCGGCGTGTCGAAGGCTGCGCCCAGATGCCCAGCCGATGCCAAGGTCGAGATGCCATCGCGCAAGGCACCGCCAAAGGCGATGGAGAGACCCGCCGCCGTCGCCTGCGCTGCGCCCCAAGCCCCCAGTGCCAAACCGCGCCCTGCGCGTGTGCCCGTGGGCATCGCCATAGCCGCGGTGAGTGTGGCCACCGAGAAAAGGCCGCCCCCAAGGCCAATGCAGAACGCGCCTGCAAAAAACACCATGGCCGAATTCAACGGCCCGGCCAGGATCACGGCGGTAAACGCGCCAATGCCAATCAGAATGCCGCGCCCGGCCATCCGGTAAGGGTCGGTCCCCCGGCCCAGCCAGCGCGCCGCCAGCCCAAAGCCCACCAGCGCCCCACCGGCGTAAACCGCGGTCAGCATCGTGGTCGCCGAAACCGACAGGCCAAGGATCTGGCCACCGTAGGGCTCCAACAGAACGTCCTGCATGTTGAACCCAAAGGCCCCGACAGCGACCACGGCCAAAAGCCGCCCCGCCGTGCCACCAGCCATCAGATCCGCCCAAGCATCGGCAAAGCGCGGACGCGGTGCGGCCCGTTCGGCCGCGCTCATCGGGCGGACCTTTTCCTGCTTCCACAGCGCAATCAGGTTCAACACCAGCGTCGCCAAGGCACAGCCCTGCACCACGCGGATCAGCCGGATGTCAGAGTAATCTTGCAACAGCGCCCCGACGATCACCGCCGAAATCGCCATGCCCAGAAGGAACATCACATACAGCAGCGCCACCACCCGGGGCCGCGTTTCATCCGTCGCCCGATCAGACGCCAGCGCAAGACCTGCCGTCTGGGTCATGTGCAGCCCAAGCCCGGCCATCACAAAGGCCAGCGCGGCCAAAAGCTCACCAGCCCAAGTCGGGCCCAGAACCTGATCGCCGCCCAGAAGGATCAACGCAAAGGGCATAATGGCAAAGCCACCCATCTGCCACAGGCTGCCGAACCACAGATAAGGGATACGCTTCCAGCCAATCGCGCTGCGATGGGTGTCCGACCGGAACCCCAAAAGCGCGCGAAACGGCGCCGACAGCACCGGCAGGGCGATCATCAAAGCGACGATCATCGCAGGGACCGAGAGTTCAACGATCATCACCCGGTTCAGCGTCCCGAGCAAAAGCACCGTCGCCATCCCGACCGACACCTGAAACAGACCCAGCCGCAGCAATTGCCCCAAAGGCAGACCCTCGGAAGCGGCATCCGCAAAGGGCAACCAACCGGGCCCAAGCTGCTGGATATGTTTCTTCCGCAAGATCACGGGCGATACTCCAGACATTCGGAAATGTAGAACCCGCGCGAGACGCGATCGATCTGGCGCAGCCGCCCTCCGGTCGCCTTGTGCAGGGTGTCAAAAGCATGCGGCACCATGGTGGGCGACCGATCCGCCCGCGGGAACGCCTTGCCCAGCGTCCAGAACGCCATCAAGAACGGCGTTTTCGGCGCAACGGTGAACACCACGGCTTCGCGCGTGCGCGCGCCCAAACGGTCCAGCGCGGCGGCAATATCGGGGGTGCCGTAGTAAATCAGGCTGTCCATCGCCAGCACATAGTCAAACGACCCATGATGAGCCGCCGTCATATCGCCCGCCGCAAAGGTCACGCGCTGAGACAGCGCCTCGGGCAGGCGCGCGCGGGCGATCTCGACGAGCGCGGGCGAGATATCCACCGCCGTGACATCCGCCCCGCGCGCGGCCAGTTCCGCCGTCATCTGCCCCGCACCACAGCCCGCATCCAACACCCGCGCGCCGCGCAGATCAGAAGGCAGGCGGCCCAGCATCAGCGCGCGCATCTTGTCCCGGCCTTCGCGCACAGTCTGGCGAATACGGCTCACCGGCGCGTCCGAGGTCAGACGCTCCCACACTTTGGTGGCGGAGCGGTCGAAATACTGTTCGACCCGGTCGCGGGTGGCGGAATAGTCAGCCATTCTCAATCAAACCCCAGAAGTTCAAAGATCTCGCGGTCCGGCAGCGGCCCGGGGGTCGAGCCGGGTACCTGCACCGAGCGCCACAACGTATCGGCCAGCTTCATGTATTCGGCCCGTGCCATGACCACGTCCTCGGCATCGTCCATCTCAAACAGCGTCTTTTTCTTCAGGCGCGACCGACGGATGGCGTCGATGTCGGGCATATGCGCCAGCCGGTTGAACCCAACCCGCTCGCAATAGCGGTCCACCTCATCGGTGGCGCGCGACCGGTTGGCGACGCAGCCGGCCAGCTGTACCTTGTAGTTGCCCGATTTGGCCTGAACGGCGGCGATGATGCGGTTCATCGCATAGATGCTGTCAAAGTCATTGGCGGTGACGATCACTGCGCGGTCGGCATGCTGCAAAGGCGCTGCAAAGCCCCCACAAACCACATCGCCCAAGACGTCAAAGATCACCACATCGGTGTCTTCCAAAAGGTGATGCTGTTTCAGCAATTTCACCGTCTGGCCCACCACATAGCCACCACAGCCCGTGCCGGCCGGGGGGCCGCCCGCTTCGACGCATTTCACGCCGTTAAAGCCGGTGGCGACATAATCCTCAGGGCGCAATTCTTCGGGGTGGAAATCCACCTCTTTCAGAATGTCGATCACCGTCGGCTGCAACCGACCCGTCAGGGTGAATGTGCTGTCATGCTTCGGGTCACAGCCAATCTGCAACACCCGCTTGCCCATCATCGAAAAGGCCGCTGACAGGTTCGACGAGGTGGTCGATTTGCCGATGCCGCCCTTGCCATAGACCGAAAACACCTTTGCGCCTTCAATCCGGGTCTCGGGGTCGAGATGGACTTGCACCGATCCATCACCGTCAAGTCCGCGCAGGTCGGGAATGTTATCCAGGCTCATGCTTTTGGCCCTTTCATCTTGGTAAAAATACTCCCGCCGGAGGCTCCGACGGCAGGGCAACGCAGGGAGGTCAGGATCAGGCTCATTCGGCGGCGATCCCTTCCAGACGATCTTCCAGTTCATCCGCAGCCCCTTGCAGGGCGGCGAGCGTGGCGGCATCCGGCGTCCAATAGGCGCGCTCAGAGGCTTCGATCAGGCGATTGGTCATTCGGGCGGATGCGGCGGGGTTCAGGGCTGCCAGCCGCTTGCGCATCGCTTCATCGAGCACAAAGGTCTCCGACAGGCGCTGATACACCCACGGGTCCACAGCTTCGGTCGTGGCCGACCAGCCCATGGTGTTGGTCACATGCGCCTCGATCTGACGGACCCCTTCGGCACCGTGCTTCAGCAGGCCTTCGTAAAACTTCGGGTTCAGCGCGCGCGTCCGGCTTTCCAATGCGATCTGGTCGCGCAGGGTGCGGATCTTGCCGGTGCCGCGGGTCTGGTCGCTGATGTAAACCGGCGTATCCGATCCACGCTGGCGCTTTACCGCGCGGGCAATGCCGCCCAGCGTGTCAAAGTAATGGTCCACCGAGGTCACGCCCAGCTCGACCGACTCAAGGTTCTGATAGGCGAGGTCCACATCCTTCAGCGCCTTTTGCAGAAGGTTGGCGTTCTTCACCGCCTTGCCGTCGCGGCCATAGGCAAAGGATTTGCGCGCCTCATAGGCATCGGCCAACTCATCCTCGACCCCGAAGGCCGAGCTGTCCACCAACTGGTTGACGTTTGACCCATAGGCGCCTTCGGCATTGGAAAACACCCGAAGCGAAGCGGTTTCCATATCCACGCCCATCTCGGCCGCATAGGCCAGCGCATGGGCACGGATGAAGTTCTGTGACACGGGCTCATCCGCTGTGGCGCATTTCCAGGCGGCCTCGGCCAGCATCTTTGTTTGCAGAGGCAGCAGATCGCGGAAGATGCCCGAGAGTGTCATCAGCACATCAATGCGCGGGCGGGCCAGTTCGGCCAGCGGGATCAGATCGGCCCCACACAGGCGGCCATAGCTGTCAAAGCGCGGGCGAACGCCCATCAGCGCCAAGGCTTGGGCCATCGGGCCGCCATCGGATTTGATGTTGTCCGACCCCCACAGCACCAAGGCCACAGACCGGGGCAGGGTGGGGTGCGCGGCCAAGAGTTTCTCAGCCTGTGCCGCCCCGTCGCGCAGCGCATATTCGGTCGGCATGCGGAACGGGTCAAAGGCGTGAATGTTACGGCCCGTCGGCAGAATCTGCGGGCTGCGGATCAGATCACCACCGGGCACCGGGGCAATGAAACGGGCCGAAAGTGCCCGCAAAATCCCCGGAATTTCGGTGTCTTGCTGCAGCTGCGCGTCAATTCTGGCGCGCTCGGCCGCATCCATTGGGGGCAACAGGTTCAGATATTCAGCCCGCGCAGCGGCTGTCATCGTCTGGCCCACAACATGCAGACCGTCCGGGATCAGCGCATCTTCTGCCTCAAGCAGCTTGAGCCAGAGTTTCGCGGGATCGCGGCCATCCATATCGACGGCGCCGGCCTGTTCCAAGATCAGGGTTGAAAGCTCGGTGCGTTCGAACGCGTCATCTGCCATAGAGCGCCAGCGCGTCAGGCTGTCTTTCAGATCAACAAGACCCTTATAGAGACCGGCCTGCGCCAAGGGCGGGGTCAAATGGGTGATGGTGATCGCATTCGACCGGCGCTTGGCCAAAGAGGCCTCGGACGGGTTGTTGGCGGCGTAAAGATAGATGTTTGGCAATTCGCCGATCAAACGATCGGGCCAATCGCGCGCGCCCAGGCCGGCCTGCTTTCCAGGCATGAATTCCAGCGCGCCATGCATGCCAAAGTGCAGCAATGCATCCGCGCCCCAAGTGTTGCGCAGCCAAAGATAGAACTGAACAAAGGCATGGGTGGGGGCGAAGCCGCGCTCAAAGAGCAAGCGCATCGGGTCGCCTTCGTAGCCAAAGGTTGGCTGCAAGCCGACGAAAATATTGCCAAATTGACGACCGAGCACAAAGACGCTGCGGCCATCTGATTGCACTTTGCCGGGGGCAGGGCCCCAAACGGATTCAATCACCTTGAGAGGGGGCGTGTTGCGTACAATCGTATCGGCATCCACAAAGGCCGCCACGTTGGCAGGCTGACCATAGGCGGCAGAATTGCCGCCCAGAACCTCGGCCCGCAGATCATCCACCGTGGCTGGCACATCCAGTCTATAGCCATCCGCCTTCATTGCCTTCAGCGTGTTGTGCAGGCTTTCAAACACAGACAGATAGGCTGCGGTCCCGGCAGCTCCTGCATTCGGCGGGAAGCCGAACAAGACGATGCCCACCTTCTTGTCGGCATTCTTGGTCCGGCGCAGTTTGGCGAGGCGCAGTGTTTTTTCTGTCAGCGAGGTAATGCGTTCGTGACACGGCGATATGGCCCGGCTGTCAGCCGAGCCTTTGCACATAAGCGAACATCCCGTGCAACCGTCCAACCCATGCCGTCCTGCAAAGACAGTCGGATTTGTGGCCCCGTCAATTTCGGGCAAGGCGATCAACATCGTCGTTTCGATTGGCCCAAGGCCTTGCGGCGCGCTCGCCCATTGGCCCAAGGTTTGAAATTCCAAAGGATGGGCTGCGATATAGGGCACATCCAAGGCCGTCAGCGCCTCAATGGCGGCGGGACTGTCATTGTAGGCAGGTCCGCCCACAAGGCTAAAGCCCGTCAAGGACACCATCGTATCGACTGTGCTAATGCCATTCTTTTGGAAATAGGCATTGATCGCAGGCCGTCCGTCCAAGCCGCCCGCAAAGGCAGGCACACAAGCAATGCCTTGCGCCTCATAGGCGGCGATCACCGCGTCATAATGCGCGGTATCTGACGCCAAGATATACGAGCGCAGCATCAACAGGCCGACGGTTGCCGTGGCCCCTTCGGGGCGGGGCAAGTCGGCGATGTTGGTGGTGATCCTGCCTTCCAGCTTGGGGTGATAAAGGCCCAATTCTGGATAATCGATAGGCGCCAAGGCCGTGGCCCCGCGCCAATCTTTGCGCGACGCATATCGGCCAATCAAGAAGCGGATCATCTGTTCAATATTGTCGTCAGATCCACCAAGCCAGTATTGCATCGACAAGAACCACGCGCGCAGATCCTGCGCCTTGCCCGGAATCCAACGCAAGATTTTCGGCAGGCGGCGCAGCATCGACATCTGCTTTTCGCCAGAATTCGCGCTGGTTTTTGCAGTGGGCTTCAGTTTCTTCAATAGGGCCATCGTGGCCGAGGCGGGCTTGCCCATGTCCAAGTCGCCCATACGGGTCAGCTTGACGATGGACGGGTCGGCAATCAGGCCCAAGAAGGCGTCGACACGCGGGCGTGCCTCGATCAGATCGGGCAGGATGGCGTTGATGTGCTCTTCGATAAAGATCAGATTGGCCACGACCAGATCAGCCGTCTTCAGCGCGTCTTTGCAGCGCTGCAGGGAGGCGGGGTTTTCAGCCCATTCGGCAGAGGCATGGATCGAGACGTTTAGGCCGGGGAAGTCTTTCGCAAGACGAGGTGCGATCCGCGCGGCGGGACCTGCGGCATGCTGGTCCAGCGTGACCACAACGACGTTGTAGCCAACCTTGGTGCCAGTCATGGGGGCATCAGCGCGCATAATGTGCCTTTGCCTCATATAAGGTTTCGACGCTGATCTCGGTCACGCCCTTGCCATTGGCATAGTTTTCAGTGTTGCGCCGGGCTTTGCCGCGCACGAAGAACGGGATCTTCTTCAACTCGTTTTCGGCGTCCGTCAGCCAGATGACCTGCCCGCCACCAGCCGCGACGACAGGGGACGCAGCCACAGGTTCGGGGGCTGCATCTGCCGGGCGCGGGCTGTGCGCGCCACCGTGGTGCGAGGCCCCGGCAGCGTCGTGGAATTCAAAGTCATCACGGAACATGTGCAGAAGATGTTCTTCCAGCCCCATGACCAGCGGGTGAACCCAGGTGTCGAAAAGCACATTCGCACCTTCCCAGCCCATTTGGGGGGAGTAGCGGGCAGGAAAGTCCTGCACATGCACCGGGGCTGAGATCACAGCGCAGGGAATGCCCAGACGCTTGCCGATGTGACGCTCCATCTGCGTGCCAAGGATCATCTCGGGCTGCAGCGCGGCAATCGCGGCCTCAACCTCAAGATAATCGTCCGACATCAGCGCCTCGACGCCATAGTCCTTGGCCAAGGCGCGGATCGGGCGGGCCATTTCGCGGTTGAAGCATCCCAGACCGGCCACTTCAAACCCCATCTCCTCGCGAGCCACGCGGGCAGCGGCGGCCACATGGGTGCCGTCGCCAAAGATGAACACGCGCTTGCCGGTCAGGTAGGTGCTGTCCACCGACCGCGTCCACCACGGCAGGCGCAAACGGCTGGTGTCGGCGCGGGCGGGCAGGCCGGTGATCTGGGCCACTTCGGCCACAAAGTCATGGGTCGCGCCCACGCCAATCGGCACAATCTTGGTGTAAGGCTGCTTGAAATTGGTCTCAAGCCAGCGTGCGGCACTTTCGGCGTGCTCGGGATACATCAGCACGTTGAAATGCGCGGCGCCCAGACGGGCAATGTCGCTGGGCCGTGCGCCCATCGGGCCGACCACATTCACCCCAATGCCCATGTCGGACAAAAGCCGCGTCACCTCGACGATGTCATCGCGGTGGCGGAACCCCAAAGCCGTCGGGCCGATCAGGTTGGCGGTGATCTGCTCGCTGCGGGCAACCGGCTTGGCCAGATGCCGCACGATCTGCAAGAAGGTCTCGTCGGTGCCAAAGCCTTCCTTGCGCTGATAGCTGGGCAGGTCCAGTGGGATCACCGGCAGCCCAAGATCCATGCTTTCGGCAAGACCGGCGGGATCATCCTGAATGAGTTCTGCGGTGCACGAGGCCCCAACAATCAGCGCCTCAGGCTGAAAACGCTCCACCGCATCGCGGCAGGCGGTCTTGAACAGACCCGCCGTATCAGCCCCCAGATCGCGGGCCTGAAAGGTGGTGTAGCTGACTGGCGGGCGATGGTCGCGCCGTTCGATCATGGTGAACAAAAGATCGGCATAAGTGTCGCCCTGCGGGGCGTGCAGCACATAGTGCAGCCCCTTCATCCCGGTCGCCACGCGCATCGCGCCCACATGGGGCGGGCCTTCATATGTCCAGAGCGTCAGCTTCATTCGGCGGCCTCCAAGCTGGGAGACAACGGCGCAAGCAGCGCGCGGCGACGCAGGGGGCGTGCGAACAGGGCGGCCAGATCGCCGGCCTGTTCGTAGAAGTGCACCGGACTGAACACCAGTTCGATCGCCCATTTGGTCGCCAGACCCTCGGCCTCCAAGGGGTTGGCAAGGCCAAGGCCGCAGACCGTCAGATCAGGCCGCGCGGCGCGCACGCGGTCAAGTTGAAGATCCACATCTTGGCCCTCAGACAAGGTCGGACCTTCGGCCAAAAGCGCGAGTTCCGGTGCCATCAGATCGCGGTGTAGGAAGGGCGTGCCGACCTCAACCGCCGTCATGCCACATTCGCGGGTCAGGAACCGCGCGAGCGGAATTTCCAACTGGCTGTCGGGGAAGAAGAACACCGACTTGCCCGACAGGGTCTCGGCCGCGGCCGCAATTGCCTTTTCGGCGCGGGCGCGGGGGGCGGCAATGACGGATTCGAAGAGATCAGGCGCGACACCGAATTCGGTGGCGATGGCCTGCAGCCAAGCGGTGGTGCCTTCGGCGCCAAACGGGAAGGGGGCCGGAAGATGCCGGGCGCCACGGCGCGTCAGGGCCGCGTGCGTGTCGCCTAGGAAAGGCTGCACCAGCGCAAAGACGGTATTGGCGCCGACGGCAGGCAGATCGGCTGACCGCCGCGCCGGCAGGCAGCGCACCGGGCCCACGCCCATCGCCGCCAAAAGCGCCAGCGCCTGATCTTCCACCACATCGGGCAAGGCGCCGACGATCAAAAGTTCTTTGGCAGTCGTGGCGGGCAAAGCCGGAACCATCGCGGCCAGACAGGCATCTTCGCCTTGGGTAAAGGTCGTCTCGATTCCCGAACCGGAATAGTTCAGCACCCGCACATGGGGGGCATGCTGCGCGCTCATCCGCTCGGCGGCGCGGTGCAGGTCCAGCTTGATCACTTCAGACGGGCAAGACCCGACGAGGAAGAGCTGCCGAATGTCAGGCCGACGTGACAGGAGGCGGGCAACTTCGCGGTCCAGCTCGGTCTGGGCATCGGCCAGCCCGGCCAGATCCTTCTCTTCCAGAATCGCCGTGCCAAAGCGCGGCTCGGCAAAGATCATCACCCCTGCGGCCGATTGCAGCAGATGCGCGCAGGTGCGGCTGCCGACCACAAGGAAGAAGGCATCCTGCATCTTGCGGTGCAGCCAGATGATACCGGTCAGCCCGCAAAACACCTCGCGCTGACCCCGCTCTTTCAGAACGGGTGTGTTGGAGCAGCCGACGCTGGGCAAGGTGCTGGTCATTTAGCCACCGCCATATCCAGCCGCGCGAGGCGCAGCTTCAGGATGAACTGGGCGGCGTTGATCACATATGTTCCATAGGCGGCGAGGGCTAGGAACATCAGGCTTGCCGGCGACAGCGCCCCGCTCAAAAGCCCTACAATATAAGCAGTATGCAGCGCGATGACCGCAAAGCTGAACATGTCTTCCCAGTAGAAGGCCGGGGCAAGAAGGTACTGACCGAAGACCACCTTCTCCCAGATCGCACCTGTCACCATGATCAGATAGAGCACTGCCGTTTTGACCACGATAGAGGCAGTGGCGGCCCAGTACCCCTCACCTGTGGCCAGATAGCGCAACACCAAGGCCAGAGAGCCGATGAAGACCAGAAATTGCACCGGAGCCAGAATGCCCTGCACCAAGGTCCAGGCCGAGGCGTCGCGTCTTGCCCGTTCTTCCGCTGTATAAAGCGGCTTGCGGGCTGGGCTGTTAAGGCGATTCTCTGGCATTCGTCAGCTTCCAACAAGCATATCTGCATCCTGATCCTAGACGCCCCAATCAGAATGTGTCAACCAAAACTTACACAATTTGAGTTGACACCTTATGCATCGCGACGAGGCGTTGGGCGGACTCAAGGTGGCCGTAAGCATCTAAATTATCATGATAAAAAAGGTATTGTAAATCTGACGTCGCCTGCCTATCTAGAGGTCTGTCAATTGTCTTTGACATTTCTTCGCCCCTAAAGGAGACTGTTACGCAGATGTCCCCGGTCGTGCTGACAGACTCAGTCAATGGCTTTGCGGGTTCCCTTGGGCGGAGCAGGACGAATGCAAGATTTTCTGTCTCACGAGGAAATTCGTACGCCCCCGCGGAATTTGACCGGTGTGAACTACTTTGCCTCGCAAGTGGTCTCGTTGCTGGTCGACCGCAACAGTCGCGGTTCGGTGGAACTGCGCGAGCCTTTGGTGCAAGCGATGATCACGGCCTCGGTTTCGGGATCCGATCACGCCTTCGAACAGCTCTTGGCCGAGGTGCGGCGCACGCGCATTTCGCTGTCAGCGCTTGCCGACGTGTATGTTCCCGAAGCGGCGCGGCGGATGGGCGAGTCTTGGGATGCAGACAGGATGTCTTGGCTCGAGGTCTCAATCGGTGTCGGGCGGCTGCAAAGCCTGTTGCGAGAGATCGGGAATGCATGGTCTGCCGACCAGTCTGGCGATATAGGGTATGGCACCATTCTGCTCATACTGCCCGACCAAGAGCAGCACACACTTGGCCCGATGGTTGCCATGGGGCAGATGCGGCGCTTTGGTGTGTCGGTTTGTCTCCGGATCGGACCAAGCTTGGACGAATTGCGCAATCTGCTGGAGACGCGCAGTTTCGATGGCATCATGATTTCTGTCGGCACCGAGGGCAAATTGCCCCTGGCGTCAAATATCGTAAAATTCTTGAAATCAATCCGTTCCCCTTCAACACCAATTCTGATCGGGGGGGCTGTGATGTCGACGGTGGAGGATGTTGCGTCATGCACAGGTGCTGACCATGCCTTCAATGACATCGGCGCCGCACTTGAGGCTATCGGTCTCAAGCAAGACGCTTTGCGCACGCTTAAACGTGCTTAACTCTCCGTTGTCCCGAATTGTCGGGTAGACGGCAAACGAGGCGAACAACTCGTGAATACGGATTCGAACCAACTTCTGGCTGGCATGTCTATGCCGCTCATTGACCCTGAATTGCTGTCCGACATTGTTGCGACTGCGGGTGATATATCACTTGTGGTTTCGGCCGATGGGCATGTGATCAGCGTGCTCCCTAACCCGCATCACGCCTCATTCGGGCGGCTGTCGCATTGGGTGGGGCGCAAGGCCTCTGAGATCATGACATCCGAAAGTCTTGTGAAATTCCAGCGTCGTTTGGAGGAATTGCAGGCTCCGGGCGCACGCACCGTCGCGGTCGAGTTGAACCATGTGGATGAGGTGATTTCCGAGTTCCCGATCCGCTACACCATGCATTGCATCGGGCCGGATAAGGCCATCTTGATGCTGGGGCGCGACTTGCGGCCGATCGCCGAGATGCAGCAGCAGCTGGTCATGGCCCAGATCGTGCTCGAGCGCGATTATGAAACCCAGCGCGAGATGGACACGCGCTATCGGGTTTTGATGGATGCCACCCGCGACGCGGTTGTGCTGGTGGCCATGAACAACGGCCGGATCGCCGATCTGAACGCATCAGCGGCTGTCATGCTGGGCGGGTCGCGCCAAGAGTTGGTTGGCGCCGCGATTGCGCAAGAGTTTGAAGGCCGCCGTCGCAGTGAGTTTTTGGAAAGCCTGACCAACATCGCCTCGGCCAATTCGGTCAGCCCGGTTGAATTGGTCGCGCGCCGGTCGCAGCGCAAGCTGCGCGTGATCCCCAAGCTGTTCCGTGCGGCCGGTGAGCGGCTCATGCTGTGCCGGATTGAGACCACCGATCACGGTGCGCGGGCGCAGAATGAAACGGCTGAAAACCTCGAACGCCTGTTCCATGAAGGGGTCGATGGTATCGTGCTTCTGGACGATGACGGCATCATCACCGCCGCCAACGAAGCCTTCCTGAAGCTCACCGATTCCTCGCATGTGGCCAATGTGCGCGGCCGGTCGATGGCCGATTTCTTGGCGCGCGGCAGCGTTGATCTGCGCGTGCTCTTGGACAACACCAAGCGCGCGCGGCAATTGCGGCTTTATGCGACGAAGGTGTTGAATGAATTCAACGGTCAGGTTCCGGTTGAAATTTCCGCCACCTATCTGAATGACCGGCCCAAGCCCGGTTTTGGCTTGATCATCCGTGATGCCAGCCGGACCGAGATTTTGCGGCGCACCGATATGGCAACGGGCCCCGATGGCATGCGCTCGGTGATTGAGCTTGTGGGGTCGTCCACGCTCAAAGACATCGTGGCTGAAACCACCGAAGTCGTTGAAAAGATGTGCATCCAGACCGCAGTGGATCTGACCCGCAACAACCGGGTGGCGGCGGCCGAGATGCTGGGCCTGTCGCGACAGTCCTTGTACGTCAAGCTGCGCAAGTTCGGGCTTTTGGCCAAGGACGATTGACCTTAGGCGGAGCGGCCTCGGCCTTTTTTCGATCCGCAAGGCGCCCCTTCTGGGGCGCTTTGTCGTTTAATTGGCTTGCGGCCAAGCTCGGTTGATCTGTGTCAATCTGATCGGTCGGAAAAAGTGTAACACTGAATTTACACTTTTGGAGGCCCCGATGCGCATCCTGTTCATTCATCCAAACTATCACTCTGGCGGTGCCGAGATTGCCGGCACCTGGCCGCCCGCATGGGTGGCCTATCTGGCCGGTTCGCTGCGCGCGGCGGGGTTCAGTGACATTCACTTCATCGACGCGATGACCGAGAATGTGACGCAAGACGACCTGCGCCAACGCATGATCGACCTTGCGCCCGATGTGGTCGGCACCACGGCCATCACCCCCGCGATCTATGTCGCCGAGGAGGTGCTGAAACTCGCCGCCGAGGTGGTGCCGGATGCCTTGCGCGTTCTGGGCGGCATTCACGCCACCTTCATGTATCGCCAAGTCCTGTCCGAAGCGCCGTGGGTCGACGTCATCGTGCGCGGCGAGGGCGAGGAAATCATGACCGCCCTGATGCAAGCCCGCCGCGATGGCCGCTGGCCCGAGGACAAGCGCAAGATCAAGGGCTTGGCCTTTATGGATGCGGGCGAGATCGTGGCGACCCCCGCCGCCTCGACTGTGAAAAATCTGGATGGGATTGATCCTGATTGGACCATTCTCGACTGGTCCAAGTACCTCTACACCCCGCTGGGCGTGCGCGTCGCCATTCCCAACATGGCGCGGGGGTGCCCCTTTACCTGTTCCTTCTGTAGCCAGTGGAAATTCTGGCGCGATTACCGCGTGCGCGACCCGAAAAAGGTGGCCGACGAGATTGAACGCTTGGTCAATGACCATCAGGTTGGCTTTTTCATCCTCGCCGATGAAGAACCCACCATCAACCGCCGCAAGTTCATTGAATTCTGCGAGGAGCTGATCGCGCGCGGCCTGCCGGACCGGGTGAAATGGGGCATCAACACCCGCGTCACCGACATCATGCGCGACAAAGACCTGCTCCCGCTTTTCCGGCGCGCGGGGCTGGTGCATGTGTCCTTGGGCACCGAGGCGGCGGCGCAGTTGAAACTGGATCAGTTCAACAAAGAAACCACGGTTGCCGACAACAAGCTGGCAATCAAGCTCTTGCGCGACGCTGACATCTTCGTCGAAGCGCAGTTTATCGTCGGGCTGGACAATGAGACGCCCGAGACGCTGGAAGAAACCTTCCAGATGGCGTGGGATTGGCAGCCGGATCTTGCCAATTGGGCGATGTACACGCCATGGCCCTTCACGCCGCTGTTTCAAGAATTGCGCGATCAGGTCGAGGTGTTCGACTTCTCGAAATACAACTTCGTCACCCCCATCATGAAACCCGCCGCCATGACGCGGGGCGAGCTCTTGAATGGGGTGATGAAGAACTATCGTCGCTTCTACATGCGAAAAGCGCTGTTCCATTACCCTTGGCGCGGCACTGGCTTTCGTCGCAAATATCTTCTCGGTTGCCTCAAGGCATTCCTCAAGGCCGGGGTGGGGCGCACCTTCTATGACCTTGGCAAGGCGGGCTATTGGGGCCCGCAATCCAAGGGCAAGGTGGATTTCCACTTTGACGAGACCCGCACCATCGCCGAGGCGCAGATGCAGGATTGGGACGCCACCGCAGACCGTGCCGCCCGCGCCCGCGAACGCCAATTGGCCGTGCGCGCCCAGACCAAAGAGCGCGCAGCGGGGGCTTTCCAACTGCCGTCTGATGCGGGCCCTGTCATGGCTTGTGGCGGTGGCAAGCAGCAATTGCGCGAACCTGCGGAGTAGCATCGGTGGATCACACCGCCCGCATTGGTCCCAACGCGCTGTTGCAGCTGGTGCCGGTGCTGGACCGCGCGCTTGGGGTGGCCGAGCGCGTGGCACTCTTTGCCCGCGCCGAAGTGCTGGTGCCGCCACCGGATGCAGGCATGTGGCCCGAGGCCGAGGTGGCGCGGCTGCACCGCGCCGTGGCGCAGGCGCAGCCCGATCTTGCCACCGGGCTGCTGCGCGCAGCAGGTCTTGCGACGGCTGACTACATTCTCGCCAACCGAATTCCGCGCCCGGCCAAAGCCCTGATCCGCGCACTTCCCGGCCCTTTGGGAGCGCGGCTTTTGACCGCCGCGATTGGCAAGCATGCCTGGACTTTTACCGGGTCTGGCGGGTTTTCCGTTGAAGGCCAACGCCCCCTGACCGTGGCCATCACCGCCAATCCCTTAGCTTGTGGGGCCAAGGATGCCCCCAGCTATCATTGGCACGCCGCGGTGTTCGAGCGGCTTTACGCGACGCTGGTCTGGCCCTCCGCGCGGGTGACAGAGACCGCCTGCTGCGCCTGTGGGAATGCCGCCTGCCGCTTTGAGATCGGTCCGACGGCTTAGGCCGCCGGGCACAGCGGCCAAGCTCAGGGCTGAACTCTGGTCTTGCCCGACTCAAAGATGTAATGCTAGATTGACACATGACCGTATCACAAACCTTACACTCCACCCCCTATCCTCAGCCCCGCGCGATGCTGGAGCTGATCAAACCGATCACATGGTTCCCGCCAATGTGGGCCTATCTGTGTGGGGTGGTTTCGGTTGGGGCCTCGCCTTGGGCGGCGCTGTCTTTGGTGATCTTGGGCATCATTCTGGCAGGCCCGGTGGTCTGCGGCATGTCACAGGCCGCCAACGACTGGTGCGATCGGCATGTGGATGCGGTGAATGAGCCAAACCGTCCGATCCCCTCGGGCCGCATTCCGGGCCGCTGGGGGTTGTGGATTGCGCTGGCGATGTCGGTTTTGTCGTTGGTGATGGGCTGGTTTCTGGGGCCTTGGGGCTTTGCGGCGACCGTAGTGGGCGTTCTTGCCGCTTGGGCCTATTCGGCCGAGCCGGTGCGCCTGAAGCGCTCAGGCTGGTGGGGGCCGGGGCTGGTGGGCCTGTGCTATGAAGGGTTGCCGTGGTTCACGGGCGCGGCCGTTTTGTCGGCGGGGGTTCCGTCTTTCGAGATTGTGACCATCGCGCTCCTCTATGCCTTTGGTGCCCATGGCATCATGACATTGAATGATTTCAAAGCTTTGGAAGGTGACCGCCAGCATGGCGTGCGCTCGCTTCCCGTGACGCTCGGCCCGGATGTCGCGGCGCGTCTGGCCTGCACCGTCATGGCGCTGGCCCAAGCTCTGGTGATCGCGCTCTTGCTGGTCTGGGGCCGCCCGTGGCACGCCTTGGCCATCGCGGTGCTGCTGATCGCGCAGTTCTGGGCCATGAAGACCCTTTTGGCCGACCCCAAGGGCAAGGCGCCGTGGTACAATGCCACGGGCATCGGCATGTATGTCAGCGGCATGATGATCGCCGCCTTCGCGCTGCGCAGCATTGGGGACATGCCATGACGCTGTCGTGGCTCTCCATCTTCCGCTTGGGGCTGGTGCAACTGTGCCTTGGCGCGCTGGTGGTTCTGATGACCTCGACGCTCAACCGGGTGATGGTGGTGGAACTGGCACTTCCTGCCGTGCTGCCGGGCCTTCTGGTTGGGCTGCATTATGCCATCCAGATCACCCGGCCCAATTGGGGTTTTCGGTCAGACACGCGCGGGAACCGCACGACGTTTGTGATCCTTGGCATGGCAGTTTTGGCCTTGGGCGCCTTCTTGGCGACGCTGGGCATGGTTTGGATGCAGACCGCCTATCTCGCTGGTCTGGTGCTGTCGATCTTGGCCTATGCGCTGATCGGGCTGGGGGTTGGCGCCTCTGGCACCTCGCTTTTGGCGCTTTTGGCCACGGCCACCCATCCGCGCAGACGCGCGGCGGCGGCGACGATCACATGGCTGATGATGATTTTCGGCATTGCCGTTACGGCCACGGTCGTTGGCAAGGCGCTCGACCCCTATTCGCCGCAACTGTTGCTGGAACTGGTGGCCTTGGTCGGGGTGGCGGCGGTGGTTGTCACCACGCTCGCGGTCTACGGCATCGAGCGGCGTCACCGCAGTGCGACCCCGGCGACGCTTGAACGCGCCGTGCCCTTCCGCGTGGGTCTGGCCGAGATCTGGGCCGAACGCCGTGCCCGACATTTCACGCTGTTCATCTTCCTGTCGATGACCGCCTATTTCATGCAGGAACTGATCCTAGAGCCCTATGCGGGCCTGAGTTTCGGCCTGACGCCAGGGCAATCGACCGCGCTTTCGGGCGCGCAGAACGGCGGGGTGTTCGTGGGAATGCTTCTGGTCGGCATTGCCGCCACCGGGTTCAAGATCGGCTCGCTCAGGGTCTGGATCATCACCGGCTGCCTCGGTTCGGCACTGGCGCTTTTGACGCTGGCCGCTTTGGGCCAGATCCCGCAAGGGGGCACGCTCTTGCTGCCGGCCACCGTTGCGCTCGGCCTCTTCAACGGCATGTTTGCGGTCGCCGCCATTGGGTCGATGATGGCCTTGGCGGGTGAGGGGCGGCAGGCGCGTGAGGGCACGCGCATGGGACTTTGGGGCGCGTCACAGGCCATTGCAGCGGGGCTTGGCGGGCTCGTCGGTGCGGCGGCGGTCGATATCGCGCGCCACTTGACTGATGACGCCACCGCCTTCGGGCTGGTGTTCACGCTGGAAGCCGGCCTGTTCGGCATCGCCGCTGTGATGGCGGCGCAAATCATCGGGGCGGGTCAGGTCGCGCCTGACATTAAGCGATTTCAGGGGGATAGTGCATGATCTATGATGTTGTGGTGGTCGGCGGTGGCCCTTCGGGCGCGACCGCGGCAGATGATCTCGCCCGTGCAGGGCGCAAGGTGGCAATGCTCGACCGGGCCGGGCGGATCAAGCCCTGCGGCGGGGCCGTGCCGCCGCGCATGATTTCAGACTTTGACATTCCCTCCAGCCAGATCGTGGCACAGATCAACGTCGCACGAATGATCTCGCCCACGGGACGGGCGGTGGACATCGCCATTGAAAACGGCTTTGTCGGCATGGTCGACCGCGAGCATTTCGATGAATTCCTGCGCCTGCGCGCGGTGGGCCACGGGGCCAAACGCCTCACCGGCACCTATCTGCGGATCGAGCGTGATGCGGCAGGCACCCATGTGATTTACCGGGACAAAGCCAGCGGTGAAGAACAACGCCTGACCACGCGTCTGGTGATTGGGGCCGATGGCGCGCGGTCCAACGTGGCCAAAACCGAAGTGCCGGGCGGTGACAAGATCCCTTATGTGATCGCTTATCATGAGATCATCAAAGCCCCTCCGGCCAATGCCGCCTATGACCCTGCGCGCTGCGATGTGATCTATGATGGTCGCATCAGCCCCGACTTTTACGGCTGGGTCTTCCCGCATGGCGATCAGGCCAGCGTCGGCATGGGCACCGGGATTGACGGGATTGACCTGAAACAGGCCACCGCCGATCTGCGGGCCGCCTCGGGCCTTGCGGGCTGCGAAACCATCCGCCGCGAAGGCGCCCCCATTCCGCTGCATCCGATGGACCGCTGGGACAATGGCCGTGATGTCGTGCTGGCAGGCGATGCTGCTGGGGTTGTCGCACCCTCGTCGGGCGAAGGGATCTATTACGCCATGGTCGGCGGGCGCGTGGCGGCCACGGCGGCGCAGGCCATGCTCGCTTCGGGTCGGGTGAAAGACCTGCAATTGGCGCGCAAGCTTTTCATGAAAGAGCATAAAATGGTGTTCCGTGTGCTGCGCTCGATGCAGGACGCCTATTACAAATCCGACGAGCGCCGCGAGCGCTTTGTCAGCTTGTGCCATGACATCGACGTGCAGCGGCTGACGTTCGAGGCCTATATGAACAAGAAACTGGTTCGCGCCCGTCCGTTTGCGCATCTTAAGATCGGCTTCAAGAACCTGTCCCACCTGCTGGGCATCGTCTCGCCGGTTCACACATGAGCGAGATGATCCCGGCTTGGGTAAACGGCACCCTGACCCAAGTGGAAAAGCTTGAGGTGCATCAGCGCGGCCTGCGTCACAAGGCGGTGTCGGTCTTTGTCATGCGCGGGCGCGAGGCTTTGCTGCAACGCCGGGCCATGGGCAAATACCACACGCCGGGGCTGTGGGCGAACACCTGTTGCACCCATCCCCGTTGGGGCGAGACCGATCTTGCCTGCGCCGCGCGGCGGTTGCACGAAGAACTGGGCATCTCTGGTCTGGCCTTGCAACGCAGTGGCGGCATCGAATACCGCGCCGACGTGGGCGGTGGGTTGACCGAACATGAGGTGGTTGAGGTGTTTTCGGCCCAAGCGCCGGCCCACCTAGTGCCCCAGCCCGACCCGGATGAGGTGATGCAGACCCGCTGGATCACGCTTGAGGCGCTGGAGACCGAGGTTCAGGCCTCGCCCGAAAAGTTCACGCCATGGCTGCGGATTTATCTCGCCGAAGGCATGGCTGAAGCTGCGGTTTAAAAGCCCCGCGCCCGATTGAGGGCAAACGCCCAAGAAACGTCAAATCCTGCGAGCGGTTTGGCCTAAAAATGCTTGTTCACCATGCCCCTGCAAGTGACAGTGGCGGTATGGATGTGATCTCGCTTGTCGGCATCGTCGCCGCGCTTTTCATCGTTATCAGCCTAAGCGAGCCTTTGGCCGACTGGCTTCGGCTGCCCTATACGGTGGTGCTGGCGATCATCGGCGTGCTGATTGGCATTGGCGCGGCCTCGCTCTCCTCGGACACGGCGATCAGCGATCCGCTCACCGATCCGCTGGCTGCCGCCGAACGCCTTGAAGTCGCGATCCGCGCCAATGTGTTTTTGTATGTGCTGCTGCCCACCTTGCTGTTTCAGGTCTCCTTGGGGCTGAACCTGCGGCGCATGGCGGATGACTGGGTGCCGATTCTTGTCATGGCAGTGATGGCGGTGGTGGTGTCGACATTTGCCATTGGCTTGGCGCTCTTGCCGTTCACCGAACTGTCGCTGGTCGCCTGCCTCTTGTTGGGTGCGATCGTGGCCACCACCGATCCTTCGGCCGTGGTCTCGATCTTTCGCAATATCGCGGCCCCACAGCGCCTGACCCGTCTGGTCGAGGGCGAGAGCCTGCTCAACGACGCCGCCGCCATCGCGCTGTTCGGGTTTTTCCTGACCTTTGTCATGTTGGGTGTGCCGAACCCCACGCTGCAAGACGCCTTGGTGGGTTTTCCGACGATGATCCTTGGGGGTTTGGGCATTGGCTGGGTGCTGGGGCGGGTCTGCCTGACGGTTCTCACCTGGCTCGGCCGCTTTGCATTGGCGCAGATCTCGCTCAGCGTGGCCTTGCCCTATGTCACCTATCTCGTGGCCGATCAGGTCTTTGGCGTCTCGGGCGTCGTGGCGGTGGTGATGGCCGGGATGACGCTGAACTATCTGGGGCCGGGTCGTCTGTCGCCCACCAACTGGACCAACCTGCGAGAGCTTTGGGATGTGCTGGCGCATTGGGCCGGGGCGTTGATCTTTTTGCTCGCCGCCCTCCTTGTACCCCGTCTCTTGGGGGATGTGCGGCTTTATGACCTGTTCCTCATCTTGGTGGTCGTGGTGGCGGCCACCTCGGCGCGGTTGTTCATGCTTTACGTCATCCTGCCGCTTCTGACGATGGTGCGCCTCTCGCCACGGGTGGATCGGCCCTACCGGGTGGCGATCCTCTGGGGCGGGTTGCGCGGGGCGGTGACCTTGGCGCTGGCGCTCGCGGTGTCGGAAAACTTCCGCGTGCCGGTCGAGGTCAAGCGTGATGTCGGGATTCTGGCCACTGGCTTTACCCTCTTCACGCTTTTGGTGCAGGGCACCACGCTGCGCCGGGTGATCTCTTATCTCGGGCTGGATCGGCTTGCCCCGATTGACCGGGCGCTTTCCAGCCAAGTCATCGCCGTCGCCTTGCAGAATGTGCGCGAAGAGGTGGCCGAGACCGCCCGCGCCCATGATTTGACCCATGACATCGTGCGATCCGAGGCGAAACGCTTTGCCGCCCGGATGGACAGCGCGATTGAAAAGGCCGAGGCGGCGGATGACATTCCTGACCGCGACCGCATCACGCTGGGGCTGGTGGCCTTGGCCGGGCGCGAACGCGACATGATCTTGGAAAGCTTCCGCGAACAACTGCTGTCGCCGCGACTGGTGGAACAGATTCTGTCCGACGCCGACCGCCTGATCGAACGCACCCGGGCGGGGGGGCGTGAGGAATACCGGGCCGCGGGCCGCCTAAGCCTTGCGCAAGGGCGCCGTGCGCTGCTGGCCAATATCCTGCACAGCCGGCTGCGGATTTCGGGCCCCTTGGCGCTTTTGACGGCGGATAGGTTTGAGCTTTTGCTGAACCAGCGTTTCGTGCTGCGTGATCTGCACAGCTATATCGAAACCAAGATCCGCCGCATCCATGGTCGGCGCGTGGCCGATCTTCTGCACGAGCTTTTGCGCCGCCGCGAGGATGAGACCGAGGCCGCACTTGACGGGTTGCGGCTGCAATACCCCGGCTATGCCGAAAAGACCGAACGGCGTTTTTTGCGCCGCATCGCCTTGCGGCTTGAAGAGCGGGAATATGACATCCTCTTGGCCGATGGCATTATCGGGACCGAGCTGCACACGACGCTTCAGCAGGGTCTGGCCACCGCCCGCCATGAGGCCGATCTGCGCCCGCATCTTGATCTGGCGGTGCAGAAATCTGACTTGGTGCGCCAGTTCCCGCTGTTCACCGATATGGACGATGACAGCCGCAAACGCCTCGCCCGCGCGCTGCGCACCCGCTATGTGCAACCGGGTGACGTGCTGCGCCGCAAGCGCGACACCCCGCGCGAGGTGTGCTTTATCGCCACCGGCGCGGTTGAGATTGAAACGGCCGGGCATCGCCTGCGCCTAGGGCGCGGCGACATGTTTGGCCAGTTGTCGCTCCTCAGCCGCCAGACCCCGCGTGCCCAAGTCACCGCCATCAGCCACACCACGCTGCTTGTGCTGGATGAACCCCGCTTTCGCCGCCTGCTAAAGCGCAGCCAAAGCCTGCGCGACGCCGTCCTGAAAAGCGCCGAGAAACGCGGGTTGGATGTGGCAAGCCTGCAGCTATAAGGCGGACGGCTTCAAAACCGCGCCCGACTTGATCGATGTCAATAAAGCCGCGTCGAAAGCCGCTAGAGTGGACCAAACCTCCACAAAAGCCAGCAACCGATGCCACTCGATCACTACCAAACCGTAAAAGACGTGGCCGACCGCATGAAGGTCGCCGAAGCCACCGTGCGCCACTGGATCAAACAAGGCGATCTGCGCGCGATCGACATTGGCAAGGGCTGGCGCATCGCCAGCCTAGATCTGGAACGGTTTCTTGAGCGGCACCAGACCGCGCCCCGCCAGCCTGCGGTGTCAGACCGTGCGAAAGACGGCATGAATGCTTGAGACGAGCTCATTCTCCGAAGTGGCGATCCTCTTGATGATGGCCGCCGGTGTTGGATTGATCGGGCTTCTGCTGCGTCAGCCCTTAATCGTCAGCTTCATCGCTGTCGGCCTTTTGGCTGGGCCTTCGGCGCTGGACGTGGTGCAATCGGATGCGCAGATCGGACTTTTGTCTGAACTGGGCATTGCGCTGTTGCTCTTCCTTGTCGGCATCAAACTTGACGTCAAGCTGGTGCGCTCCCTTGGCGCGGTGTCGGTGCTGACTGGGCTGGGGCAGGTGGGCTTTACCGCGCTGTTTGGCTTTTTCATCGGGCTCGGCCTTGGCCTTGATGCGATCACCAGCCTCTATGTCGCCGTCGCACTGACCTTTTCGTCAACCATCATCATCGTCAAACTTTTGTCCGACAAACGCGAGATTGACGCCTTGCATGGCCAGATCGCGCTGGGCTTTTTGATCGTGCAGGATCTGGTGGTCGTCTTTGCGATGATCGTCTTGTCCGCCATTGGCATCGGTGCGGCGGATGCGGGGCATGGTGGCGGATCTGTGCTGTCGGTGATGGGATCGGGTCTGGCCATGCTGGCCGCGGTGGTGCTTTTTGTGCGCTATGCGGCCAATCCCCTGACCGAGCGTTTGGCGCATGCGCCCGAGCTTTTGGTGATTTTTGCCATCGGTCTTGCAACGATCTTTGCCGCTGCGGGCGATGCGGTAGGGCTTGGCAAAGAAGTGGGGGGCCTGATGGCCGGGGTTGCGCTGGCCTCTACCGCCTACCGCGAAACCATCGCCGCCCGGCTGGCGCCCTTGCGCGACTTTCTGTTGCTGTTCTTCTTCATCGCGCTTGGGGCGACGCTGGATCTGTCACTGTTGGGAACCCATATGCTGGGCGCGGTGGTGTTTTCGCTCTTTGTGCTCATCGGCAATCCGCTGATCGTGCTGGCGATCATGGGGGCGCTTGGCTATCGCAAGCGCACTGGCTTTCTGGCCGGGCTGACAGTGGCCCAGATCAGCGAGTTCTCTTTGATCTTCGTCGCGATGGGGGTCAGTCTGGGCCATATCGCCGACGATGCCTTGGGCCTTGTGACCATGGTCGGTTTGGTCACCATTGCCGCCTCGACCTATATGATCACCTTCTCGCATCATCTCTATGCGCTGTTTGAACCGCTGCTTGGTGTGTTCGAACGCAAGGCCACCCCGCGCGAGCCGACCGAGGCCGGCGCGCACAAGGCGAGCAGATACCGCGTTATCCTGTTCGGTCTGGGCCGCTTTGGCACGGCCATCGGCTTGCGCCTGCAGCGGCGCGGCATTGCGGTTCTGGGGGTGGATTTCAACCCGCAGGCGGTGCGGCGCTGGCGTGGTTTGGGCCTTGAGGCCGAGTTTGGCGATGCCACCGATCCCGAATTCGTGGCGGAACTGCCGCTGAGCGGCGCGCGTTGGGTGGTCTCGACCGTTCCGATCCAACCGACGGGCCTAAGCCAAGAGGATGCCCGCCGCACGCTGATCCAATCGGTGCGCGCCGCCGGGTTCAGCGGGCAGGTCGCCGCCGCCTCGCACAGCGCGGTTGACAGTGCCGAGCTGTTTGCAGCCGGGGCTGATCTGGTGCTTGAACCATTTCAGGACGCGGCGGATCGGGCGGTTGATCTGTTGTGCGGCGCCCCCCAAGCCGAGCGAACAGAAATTCCCGAAATCCAGACCGAAGGCCGTCTGGCCCTGTGACAGCCACGGGAGAAATGGACCACGGAAGCAGGGATCATATGACCTCACCATCCGGACCGACCTTCCAATCGCCCAGTCTGGCCCATGCCCGGCCCATCGGTGCGTGCCTTGAAAGCCTTGGCGTGACCGAGGCCGGGATTTCCTCTGCCGAAGCGGCCGACCGTCTGGCCTGTCATGGTCCAAACCTGTTGCCGCAGGTTCATGCCCGGGGGCCTTTGCGCCGCTTTCTGGCTCAGTTCAACAATGTGCTGATCTATGTGCTTTTGGCCGCCGCCGCCGTAACCGGGGCGCTGCAGCATTGGGTGGATACAGGGGTGATCCTTGCGGTGGTGCTGGCCAATGCCAGCATCGGATTTTTGCAGGAAGGCAAGGCTGAAACCGCCATGGCCGCGATCCGCAACATGCTGGCCCCGCGCGCTGCGGTCTTGCGCGATGGGCGCCGGCAGGCGGTGGAGGGGGCTGTTTTGGTGCCGGGCGACATCGTGCTGTTGGAACCGGGTGACAAGGTTCCGGCGGACCTGCGCCTGATCGAGGCGCGCGGTCTGGCCGCGCAAGAGGCGATCCTGACCGGTGAATCCGTGCCGGTGGACAAGACGCCTGACCCGGTCGCGCCAGATGCCGCGCTGGGCGACCGCCGGTCCATGCTGTGGTCGGGCACGCTGGTGACCCAAGGCACGGCGCGCGGGCTGGTGGTGGCCACCGGTGCAGGCACCGAGATTGGCCGCATCGGAGGGCTTCTGGCTGGGGTCGAGGAACTGACCACGCCCCTTGTGGCGCAGATGGACCATTTCGCCCGCTGGCTGTCGTTCCTTATCCTTGCGGCGGCCGGGCTTTTGCTGGCCTGGGGCTATTTCGTCGGTCACATGGCCTTTACCGAAGTGTTCATGACCGTCGTTGCCATCGCAGTCTCGGCCATTCCCGAAGGCTTGCCCGCCGTGATGACCATTACGCTGGCCATCGGGGTGCAGGCCATGGCGCGCCGCCATGCCATCGTGCGCCACCTGCCGGCGATTGAGGCGATTGGCTCGGTCTCGGTGATCTGCACCGATAAGACCGGCACGCTTACCCGTAATGAAATGGTGGTGGCAGCGGTGGAAACGCCCGAGGGGGTGTTTGCCGTGGCGGGCGAGGGTTATGCCCCGCAGGGCCGGATCACGCCAACGGGCGATCTGACCCGGCTCGCGCGGGCGGCAGCCTTGTGCAACGATGCCGCCCTTGTTGACAAGGGTGGCCTTTGGACCGTCGAGGGCGATCCGATGGAAGGTGCGCTTTTGGCCTTTGCGGGCAAGGTCAGCCCCGGCATCGCGGCCCAACGTCTGGACGTGCTGCCCTTTGACAGCCGCCACCGGTTTATGGCTGTGCTGAGTGAGGAATCCTTGGGCCGCGTCACCCATGTCAAGGGTGCGACAGAGCGGGTGCTGGGCATGTGCCGCGACATTGACCAGCGCCATTGGCACGCAAGGGCCGAGGTTATGGCGCGGCGCGGTCTGCGCGTGCTCGCGCTGGCTGAACGAGTTGAGGCGGGCGCCAAGATCCACGCCGAGACCTTGGAAAGCGGCCTCACCTTTCTGGGGCTTGTCGGCCTGATCGATCCACCCCGCCCTGAGGCGATTGCCGCCGTGGCGGAATGTCGGGCGGCGGGCATCCGGGTTAAAATGATCACCGGCGACCATGCTGGAACAGCGGCGGCCATCGCCGCCCAAATCGGGCTGGAGACGCCCCACCGCGTGCTCACTGGTGCGGATCTTGATCGGCTGGACGAGGCTGAACTGGCGCTGGAGGTGGGATCGGTCGATGTCTTTGCCCGCACCAGCCCCGAACACAAACTGCGCCTTGTCACCGCCTTGCAGGCCGCTGGGCTGACGGTGGCCATGACGGGGGATGGGGTGAACGACGCCCCAGCACTGAAGCGCGCCGACGCAGGCATCGCCATGGGGCTGAAAGGGTCTGAGGCCGCCAAGGAGGCCGCCGATTTGGTGCTGGCCGACGACAACTTTGCCAGCATCGCGGCCGCGGTGCGCGAGGGGCGCACGGTTTATGACAACCTGAAAAAGGTCATCAGCTGGACCTTGCCCACCAATGCCGGGGGATCCTTGGTGATCGTTGTCGCATTGCTCGCAGGGATAGCCTTGCCGATGACCGCGGTCCAGATCCTGTGGATCAACCTGATCACCGGGATCACGCTGGGCATCGCTCTGGCCTTCGAGCCGACTGAGACCGGCACCATGTCCCGCCCCCCGCGCCGCCGCGAGATGCCGATCCTGTCAGGACAGCTGGTCTGGCATGTGGTGCTGGTGGCCGGGCTGTTTGTAGCGGCGGTTTTCAGCGTGTTCAGCTATGCCATAGACCGGGGCTATCCCTTGGCCTTGGCGCAGACCCTTGCGATGAACACGCTGGTGGTGCTGGAGATTTTCCACCTGTTCTTTATCCGCAACCTCCACAGCACCTCACTGACATGGGCAGCGGTGCGGGGGACGCGGGTGGTCTGGACGGTGGTTCTGGCCATCACGGCGGCCCAATTCGCGGTGACCTACCTGCCCGCGCTGCAGGCGGTCTTGGGCACAAGGCCGGTGCCGTTGTGGGATGGCGTGCTGATCGTCGGCATCGGCGCCGCATTTTTCGTGTTGATCGAGATTGAAAAGCAGATCCGATTGGGGCTGCGCATGGGGTGACTGATCAAGCGTGCCCAAGGTCAAAAGCGTGTAAATGTCTGAAAGAAATTGATTTCGAAGACTGCATGAACCCAAGGTAAAGGCTCAACCCTGGGCGCGGCTGGCTTCTGGACGGCGGTTGGTGTGGGTGCAAGCCCTGCGTCTGGGATCAAGCGGCAGGCCTTGTCCCAATTTTGCTTGTCCGGTTGGGGATTCCTAGCTTTAGTGAACACTGGGCTTGGGGTTCCCTCCTGACGCTCATTTCTGGACGCAGGCGATTTTCATTTTCACATTTGAACAAAGGAATTCAGATGGGACAGCAGTATTTTTTGGTGGAAAGCATCCAGCAGGTTGGCGCGGACCAGGTGATCAAAGGGCAGTTCATCGTTGCTGGCGAGATCGTGATCAGCGGCGGGCAGACATCGGCCTTGGCATCCGAACAACCAAAGCCCAAGTCAAAACCGAAGATAAAGCCGCTTAAGCCGCGAGAGTTGAAGTGGATCATCGGACCCAGCGGCTTTGGCAAGGAAACGGCTGAGTTGATGGGGTATGAGACCGTGCGCTTCGACGATATCAGCTATCCCGGCCCCCGGATCTAAGGCGTTCAGGATTTGCCAACGATATGGGCTGTCCGGCAGCGATGCCGGGCAGCCTGTGCCGTGTCAGCGTTTCGGGTGGATCGGGGCACGGGTTCGGTTGAACTCTTTATGGGCGTGGGTGGGGTGGGCCATCTGCCCACCGCCCATTCGCCTTGGCCTAAAAGAAGTCGAAATAGTAAAGCGCGATGATCGCGATCAGCGGGACGCCCAAGAACCAAGCAATGATACCCTTCATCTGAAACTCCATGTGTTTGCCTTGTGGCAGTGGGATTTATGGATCCAGCGTAGGGCAGATGCCGGGGGGCGGTGTTATCAGGGATCAGGATTTGGGGTGAGAACCGCCCCGCCCCTTGGCGGGGGAAAACGCTCCAGTGGAGCGTTTTCAGGTTCGAACGCCCGCGAACGCTTTCGCGGGCCGGGTAAGACCGAACGCCTGCCACATGCGCCCCTTGGCCCGCAATCAAGGCGCGAACGCTCCGCCGGGTTTGCCATTGGTTTGAGAAGCCAATGGCATGGCCCGACATCTCCCCGGGAGGGCGCGTTGCAACGGTTGCCAGCAGAACTGCGGTGGGAGGGGTTGGGAGATAAAGCGCCTAGCATGGGCGTTGGCGCGTCGTCCCGAGGTCGGGCGCGGCCCAGGGTGGGGATGGGGTGCGCAATGAATGCGCACCCTACGTTTTCTTACCGCGAGAACCGCTTATACTTCACCCGCTTCGGCTCCAGCGCGTCCGGTCCCAGGCGGCGGACCTTGTCGGCCTCATAGGCCTCGAAGTTGCCCTCGAACCATTCGACATGGGCATCGCCCTCAAACGCCAGAATATGCGTGCAAAGACGGTCAAGGAAGAAGCGGTCGTGGCTGATGATGATCGCGCAGCCCGCGAAATCTTCGATGGCGGCTTCCAGCGCTTGCAGGGTTTCCACGTCCAGATCGTTGGTCGGTTCGTCAAGGAGCAACACGTTGCCGCCCGATTTCAACAGCTTGGCCATGTGAACGCGGTTGCGTTCCCCGCCTGATAGCAACCCAACCTTCTTCTGCTGGTCGGTGCCCTTAAAGTTGAAGGCCCCGGTGTAGACGCGGCTGTTGACCTGCATGTCACCCAGATGAATGACCTCGGCCCCGCCCGAGATTTCTTCCCAGACGTTCTTACCCGGGTCCAGCGCATCGCGCGACTGGTCGACATAGGCCAGATGCACAGTGTCGCCCAGCGTGATGGTGCCCTCGTCAGGCTGCTCGCCGCCGGTGATCATGCGGAACAGGGTGGATTTGCCCGCGCCGTTTGGCCCGATGACGCCCACAATCGCGCCCGGCGGCACGGTGAAGGAGAGATCTTCAATCAGCAAGCGGTCACCCATGGCTTTCTTCAAACCCTGAACCTCGATCACCTTGTTGCCCAGACGTTCGCCATTGGGGATGATGATCTGCGCCTGCGAGGCGCGTTCGGTAACAGTTTGGCCGGCCATTTCGTTATAGCGCGCCAGACGGGCCTTGCCCTTGGATTGGCGGGCCTTGGCGCCAGAGCGGATCCACTCCAGTTCCTTTTCCAGCGCCTTTTGCTTGGATTTGTCCTCACGGGCCTCTTGCTGCATCCGCTTGGCCTTTTGGTCCAGCCATGCCGAATAGTTGCCCTCGTAAGGAATGCCCCGGCCGCGGTCGAGTTCCAGAATCCACGTTGTGATGTCATCCAGGAAGTAACGGTCGTGGGTGACGATCAGGATCGTGCCCTTGTAGTCGATCAGGTGCTTTTGCAGCCAAGCGATGGATTCGGCGTCCAAGTGGTTGGTCGGTTCGTCGAGGAGCAGCATGTCGGGCTTTTCAAGTAAGAGCTTGCACAGCGCGATGCGGCGGCGTTCCCCGCCCGACAGCGTGGTCACATCGGCGTCATCCGGCGGGCAGCGCAGCGCGTCCATGGCGACGCCCACGGTCGCCTCCAACTCCCAGAGATTCCCAGCGTCGATCTGGTCCTGCAGCGCGGCCATCTCATCAGCGGTCTCGTCCGAGTAGTTCATGGCAAGTTCATTGTAGCGTTCCAGAATCTTAGTCTGTTCGGCCACGCCCAGCATCACGTTTTCTTTGGCGGTCAGGGCCGGGTCCAGATAGGGCTCTTGCGCCAGATAGCCGACCTTGGCGCCCTTGGCGGCCCAAGCCTCGCCTTTGAAATCCTTGTCCATCCCGGCCATGATCTTCAAAAGTGTCGATTTACCGGCGCCGTTGACACCGACGACCCCGATCTTCACGCCGGGCAGGAAGTTCAGGTGGATGTTTTCAAAGCAGGTCTTGCCGCCCGGATAGGTCTTGGAGACGTTCTCCATGTGGTAGACATATTGATAGCTGGCCATGACGGGCTCCTGACAGGTGATCTTGCGGGTTGCGGGCTATGTAGCGATTGTTGTGGACAAGGGCAACGTGTGCGGGGATGGTGACGCCCGGATTCTGGAGGGGCCATGCGGTCGGGGTTTCCCATAGCGACAAAGGGCATGGTCATTGGCCTTTTGGGCGGGTCGTTTGACCCTGCCCATGAGGGGCATGCCCATCTGAGCCATGAGGCGATGAAGCGGATGGGGCTGGATCAGGTCTGGTGGCTGGTGACCCCCGGCAACCCGTTGAAAGCCCGTCAACCTGCCCCGATGGCCGAGCGGTTGGCGCGGGCCAAGGCGGTGCTCAAAGGCCATCCGCGCATCAAGGTGACGGCTCTAGAGCTGGCCTTGGGCACCAAGCGCACCGCCGATACCATCGACAGGTTGCGGGCGATCTATCCGGGTGTCAAATTCGTCTGGTTGATGGGGGCTGACAACCTCGTGCAGTTCCACCGCTGGGGCCGTTGGCGCGACATCCTACGCAGCGTTCCGGTGGGGGTTTTGGCGCGGCCGGGCTCGGGTGTGGCGGCGCGGATGTCGGTCGCGGCGCAGTCGTTCCGTGTGCATCGGGTGCAGCGCGGCGAGGGTCTGGGGCGGCAACGTGCCCCGGTCTGGGCGTTCGTCAACATGCCGATGAGTACGGCCTCGTCCAGCGCCATCCGGGCGCGGGGCGAGTGGAAGGTCTAGCGGGCGAGAAGATGCAGGCAGGGCAGGGGTCTTGGCAGGAATGATCGGGCGGCGGGCGCTGATAGGCGGGCTAATGGCAGGCATGGCGGCGGCGGCGCAGCCGGTCTGGGCCGAAGCCCCATCTGTTGTCCCGCGCCCCAAGCGTCGGCCCGAGCCGGGCGAGGACCGCGCGCTGAACCGCCTGATCGAGGCGGCCAAGCTCTCGGGCGCTTTGGCCTATGTGGTCGCTGACCGCGCCACGGGCCTGGTTCTGGCCTCGAAAGATGCAAGCCTGCCCCTGCCGCCCGCCTCGGTCGCCAAGGCGATCACTTCGCTTTATGCGCTCGAGCAGCTTGGCCCCGCCTTCCGCTTTCGCACCCGGCTGATGCGACAAGGGCCGGTGGTGAACGGGCGGCTTGAGGGGGATCTCTATCTGGTCGGCGGGGGGGATCCGAACCTTGACACCGACGACTTGGGCGATCTGGCCGCTGCCCTTGCCGCCACGGGTCTGCGCGCGGTGTCGGGCCGGTTCATCGCCTGCGACGGGGCCTTGCCCGCCCATGCCCGGATTGCCGCCGATCAGCCCGACCATCTGGGCTATAACCCGGCGATTTCCGGGCTGAACCTGAACTACAACCGGGTGCATTTCGAATGGAAACCGGCAGGGCAGGGCTGGCAATTGGCGATGGACGCGCGGGGCGCGCGCTTTGTGCCGCCCGTCGCCGGGGTCAAGGTGGCTTTGGCTGCACGCGAGGCACCGATCTTTGCCTATGAGGGCAGCGATCCGACCGAGCGTTGGACCGTGGCCGAGCCTGCCTTGGGCGAGGCGGGCAGCCGCTGGCTACCCGTGCGCCGCCCCACGCCCTATGTGGCCGAGGTCTTTGCCACGTTGGCCGCCGCCCATGGCCTGACGCTTCCGCGTGCCGAGATCATGGCCCAGCCGCCCGCAGATGCGGTGGAGATCGTGGCGCATGAGGGGGAAGATCTGACCGCCGTCTTGGCCGATATGCTGCGCTTTTCCACCAACCTGACCGCCGAGGCCGTGGGCCTGATGGCCAGCGGGGCGGGCAGCCTTTTGGGGTCTGGCGCCGCGATGAGCGACTGGGCGCGGCGGCGCTTTGGGCTGGCGGCGCGGTTTGTCGATCATTCAGGCCTTGGCGTGCAATCGGCGATCACTGCCGAGGATCTGGTCAAGGTCATGCTGCGCGCCGATGCCGCCCGCCATGGCGACCTTTTGGCGGGGCTGATGCGCGAAAAGGGACTGGCCGATGACGAGGGAAAAGAGCTGCAATCGAACCCTGTGCGCATTCACGCGAAATCCGGCACGCTGAATTTCGTGTCCAATCTGGCGGGCTATGTCGCCGCACCGGGGGGCGAGTTGGCCTTTGCCATTATCGCCGCTGACCCAACGCGTCGTGCAGCCGTGCCGATGGACGAGCGGGAACAGCCCAAAGGCGGGCGAAGCTGGACCCGGCGCGCACGCCGTCTGCATCACCAGTTGATCCGGGCTTGGAGCGAGGCCTATCTTTGACATCAGTCGCTTGGTCTGCGCCAAGAAAATCACGTGATTTCAATTGCCTGCCATGGGTTCATATTTGCCGCGTTGGGCGGGACCTTGCCCCCGCAACGGTCAGAAGCCAGACGCGGGCGATCTACCAAAAGCTGGGCATCGACTACCGCGCCAGCCTCTGTGCGGCGCTGTCGAAGCCACATTACGCAGCCTGATCTCTCGCGCCATCAAAAGGCAAAGCTAGGCCGCCTTTCGCCGGGGCGCCTCGGGGGCCAGCAGCAACCGCGCCTCATGCGCCTTGAGGGTTAAGCGGGCTGAGACATATGCCTCGGGGTGTGCGGGTTCGGGCGCGTTGGCAAAGACCGCAAACAGCTCATCGCGCGCCGCATCATCCAACCCGCCGATATTGCGCGCGGCGGGCTGGAAGCTTTCGCTCCAGATGCCATCGGCCAAGATCACCTCGTGGCGGTCGAACATCAGGTGCAGATAGGTCACCTCCTGCACCACCGCTTCCACAATTCCGGGCTGGCCTGCCATGTGCAGCGCGCGGACAAAAACCTCGTCCTCGCCGAAATACAACTCGGCCCGCGAGCCGCTTTGCAACAGGCAATGCTGGCGCGACACTTTCATGTCACGCTCAGGCACGCCCATGCCGAAGGCGTCCTTATGGATGAGGATCGGCTGCAAGGCGGCATTGGCCTGCAAGTCATGGGTGCCAAAGCTTTTGACCCCCACCCAGCGGATCGGCTGATAGCCCCGGTCGCGCGTCAGGACCATGTCGCCCGGTTGCAAGCGTTCAATCGCGCGGGGGCCAGAGGGGGTGGCCACCTGCGTTCCGGGGGTGAAACAGGCGATCCCGGCGTCGATGCCGGTAAAGCTGAGCGTGCCGATGACATTGCCCAGCGCATCCAGAAACTCGACGGTGCCCGAAGTCCGGTCACTGGGGTCCTTGATGATCCGGTAGGGGCCCGCGCCGGACAGGTCGAGCACGTCATTGTCACCCGCGCCGCCCACGATGGTATCGCCAATGCCGCCGACAAAGGTATCAGACCCCGCGCCGCCAACCAGACTGTCTGCCCCCGCCCCGCCCGAGATCAGGTCATTGCCTGTGCCGCCAAACAGGGTATCGTTGCCTGCCCCGCCATAGAGGCTGTCATTGCCTTCACCGCCCGTGACGCTGTCATTGCCGGTGCCTGCGTCGATCAGATCATCGCCTGTGCCGCCATCGGCGGTGTCATTGCCTGTGCCGCCATAAATGGCGTCATTGCCCTCGCCGCCCGTGGCCACGTCATCGCCCGCGCCGGCCAGAATGGTGTCATTGCCCTCATCGCCATTGGCAATGTCATTGCCCGCGCCGACATCGATGTAATCATTCCCACCACCGCCGAAAAAGACGTTGGTATAGACGTCACCCACCAGCCCTTGGTTGTCAAAGCCGATCAGCGTGTCGTCAAAGGCCGAGCCGAAGATACCGTCCACCCCGGCCAGCACATCTCCCGTGGCATGCCCGCCCGAGGCCGTGCCCGCGCCGAGGTTGACCGACACGGCGGCATTGCTGTCGGAGTAGTCAAGGTAATCCATCCCTTGGCCGCCATAGAGCGTGTCACGCCCCGCACCGCCATTCAGGGTGTCGTCGCCATTGCCCGCGTCGATGAGGTCGTTGCCCAGCCCACCGCGGATGGAGTTGTCACCAGTGCTGCCGTAAAGCGAGTCGTTGAAGACCGAGCCGAACAGGTTTTCGACCCCAACCAGCGTGTCCCCGGCCGCCGTGCCGTCAGCTCCGCTACCGCTCGCAAGGTTGACGTTCACGGCGGCGGTTGAGTCCGAGTAATCGGCCGTATCAATCCCCGCGCCGCCCTCGACCCGGTCGGCTCCTGCGCCGCCCTGCAGCAGATCATTGCCATCGCCACCAAACAGGCTGTCGCTGCCCGCGCCGCCATACAGGCTGTCATCCCCCGCGCCGCCGCTCAGGCTGTTGGCAGTGCCATCCCCGATCAGCAGATCGGCATAGCTTGAGCCCAGAATATTCTCGATCTGGCTTAGCACATCGCCAGCCGCATCCCCCCCAGCCCCGGCGCCGGTGGTCAAATTCACCGTGACGCCCGCGCCCGAGGCGGAATAGTCCGCCGTGTCAATTCCGGTGCCGCCAATCAGCGTGTCACTGCCCGCGCCGCCGACCAAGAGATCATCCGCAGCGCCACCGTCCAAAAGGTTGGCACCGCTGTCGCCGATCAACGTGTCGTTAAAGTTCGACCCGATCAGGTGTTCAATCCCGCCCAGCACGTCGCCCGCCGCAAAGCCACCCGTGAAGCCGGTGGCCAGGTTGACGCTGACCCCCGCCGTCGCACTGCCATATGAGGCGGTGTCATTGCCGCTGCCGCCCAAAAGCGTGTCGGCCCCGGCTCCGCCTTGCAGGATGTCATCGCCTGCGCCGCCCGCAAGGATATTGGCCGCGCCATCGCCTGTCAGCGTGTCATTCAGGCCCGAGCCTGTGAGGTTTTCGATCCCCGTCAGGCTGTCGCCCGCAGCATCACCCCCAAGGCCCGGCGTCCCCGTCAGGCCAATGTTCACGCCCGCAGCCGAGGTACTGTAATCGGCGGTGTCACTGCCCAACCCGCCCACCAGCGTATCGGCCCCGGCCCCACCGATCAGCAGGTCATCGCCCGCCCCGCCTGACAGGCTGTTGGCCAGCCCATCGCCCTGCAAGCTGTCGTTGAAGCCCGAACCTTCGAGGTTCTCGATCCCAGCCAGCACATCGCCCGCCGCATCGCCGCCCAGCCCGGTGCCGGCCGCCAGATCGACATTCACCGCAGCGCCCGAACTGGCGTAATTCGCCCAGTCGATGCCCGCGCCGCCGTCCAGCGTGTCGGCCCCTGCGCCGCCGCTCAGGCTGTCATTGCCCGCGCCGCCAAGCAGATATTCATTCCCCGCCGCTCCGATCAGCGTGTCGTTAAACCCTGACCCGATAACGCCTTCGATCCCGGTCAGCGTATCGCCCGCTGCATCTCCTCCGCTGCCCAAACCTGTTGCAAGGTTGACCGAAACCGCTGCGGTTGAGCCGCTGTAATCGGCAATGTCAAAGCCGTCGCCCCCAAAAAGCCGGTCCGACCCGCCGCCGCCGATCAGCGTGTCACCCCCATCGCCGCCGTAAAGGGAATCGTTGCCCAAGCCCCCAAACAGGCTGTTGGCCCCGCTGTCACCGGTCAGCGTGTCGGCAAAGTTCGATCCGATCAGATGCTCGATCTCAAACAGAACGTCGCCCGTGGCATGGTTGCCGCTGCCCAGCCCGGTGGACAGGTTCACAGAAACCGCGCCTGTCGCCGAGGCATAGGTCGCAATATCATTGCCCGTTCCACCATAGAACGTATCTGCGCCGTTGCCGCCGTTCAGCGTGTCATTGCCGTCGCCACCGAACAAAACATCGTTGCCCGACCCAGCATTGAGCGAGTCGTTGCCGCCAAAGGCGTTCAGCGTGTCGGCCCCGGTGCCCCCGGTGAGGGTGTCGTTGCCGGAAGTGCCATTGAAAACGGGCACGTCGGTTCTTCCTGCTCTGCCGCGCCCGCCTTGGGTCTGATGCCCGGTCGGGTCTGTTCTGGGATGGCGCCCCTTTGGGGGCTTTGGTCTTATATGATCTGTTGCGCGCGTGAATTGGGGCAAAATCATGACAAATACGGCGAAAATGGAATGATTGTCTCGCGAACGTGGCAAAGTCGCCGCGAAATCAAGGCGCTGACGCCCTGTTTCCATGTCGCCTTAACGCCCTGTTAACCTTGGTTTGGCAGGCTCACGGCATGATGCAGCGATGGATTTCCCTCCTTTTTCTTGTCGCCTTGGTCGGCTGTGGCGCGCATCCCGCGCCTGAATTTTTCGGAGCCCAGCGCAGCGAGGTCAGCCGCGATGGCCGCAGCTATATGGTGTTTCACACCGACAAACGGGTTGAGGTCGTTCGTCTGGGATATGCGCCGCGCGGCGCGCATCGGGCGATCCGGGCCACGATGATCGATCTGATCCCCGAAGTGACGGGCTGCAAACTGGTGGACAGCACGCTGCAAGGCGACAGCGGCGAAATGCGGGGCAGCATCCGCTGCTGATCCTCAGGCGCGCAGGAACAACTCCCACAGCGCCCAAGCGGCAGCCGCGGCGAACAGGATGCCAAAGCCGGGGCTGGCCATGGAAAACTCCAGCGCCGCCATCCCGGCGGGCACCGCCACCGTCACCGCGCGAACCCAAGTCTTGGCAAAGAACGGATGGTTGCGGTCAAGGAACTTGTATTTCGGACTGTTGCTCATCTGGGGTCCCCTTTGGCCCCAAGATAGGCATAGCGATAGGCCAGCGCCACCCCTCCGGCCCCACCCAGCAGATTGCCTAAGGTCACCCAGAACAGGTTGTTCAGGGCCAAGGCCACCGGGATGTCGGCCCCGGCCAGCAGGCCAAGCGGGAAAAAGAACATATTGGCGACCGAATGTTCCAACCCCAACAGCACGAAGGTCGAGATCGGCCAGAGGATCGCTAGGATCTTGCCCGTGGTGTCGCGCGCCGAAAACGACAGCCAGACCGCAAGGCACACCAGCGCGTTGCACAAGGCCCCCTTGACCAGCCAAGGCACGGCGCTGCCCGCCGCCTTGGCGGTGGCGACAGTCGCGGCGGTCTGGCCCAAGGCGCCATCCGTCAGCCCGCCAAACCAGAAAGCCCCCGCAACCCCCACAGCGCCCAGCAGGTTGCCGACATAGACCACCCCCCAATTGCGCAACAGCGCGCCAAGGCCGATCTTGCCGTCAACCGCCGCCATCACCATCAGCGCATTGCCGGTGAACAGCTCGGCCCCGCCGACGATCACAAGGATCAGGCCCAGCGAAAACACAATGCCGCCCAGCAGTCGCTGCGGGCCAAAGCCCGCATCCGCCCCGGTCATGACCATCAGATATCCCGCCGCGCCAAAGCTGATGAAGGCCCCGGCCAGCACCGCCAGTGTCAGCATTTGGCCAAGGGGCAACCGGGCCTTGGCCACCCCGACCTGTTCGATCAACGCGGCAATCTCGGCGGGTTTATAGGCGTCATGGTCATTCGGCATGTCGGGTCTCCCATGGGGCTAAGCCTAACCTGTCCGGTTGGGAAACGGGATGATTTTTCGCGCCATCCGTGGCAGACTGCGGGGCAGGGAGGACCGTCCATGCACGACCATCACCTGACCATTACCCCCGGATTTGTGGGGCAGACCGTCATCACCACCTTCGAGATGACCCCCGCCACCGCCCATGACCTGATCGAAAAGCTGCAAGCCGCCTATGACGAAGTCATCCGCCATCAGCCGGGCTTTGTGGCCGCCGGGCTCCACATGAACGACGCAATGACGCGGGTCTGCAACTATTCGCAATGGCGCGTGCGCGAGGATTATCAGGCCATGCTGCGCACCCACGAAATGCGCGACCGAAACCGCGAGATCAACGCGCTGTGCAAAGGATTTGAGCCGGTGATGTATGAGGTGGTGGGGGTCTTGTCGAAGAGCTGAGCGTTACCGCCCCCGGTTCGAGCGCTTGCCACCCCGCATCCCCGCGCGGCCACCCGTGCTGCGGCCCCGCGCCTTCACGGCCTCATCCACCGCCTCTTCGATCACCGACTGGCGCGCCAAGGGGTCGTCAGCCACGGCCAGTTCTACCGCCTCCAGCCGCTTGACCTCATCGCGCAGGCGGGCGGCTTCTTCGAATTCCAGATTTTCCGCCGCCTTGCGCATGGCCAGACGCAGCGCATCAAGATGCGCAGCAAGGTTCTGGCCGACATTGGGCTTGTCGACCTTGGTCGTCACCCGCGACTGGTCGGTGTCGCCCTGATAGATGCCCAGAAGGATGTCTTCGACGTTCTTCTTAATGGTCGTCGGCGTGATGCCATGTTCGGTGTTATAGGCCACTTGCTTGGCGCGGCGCCGGTTGGTTTCGCCCATCGCCCGTTCCATCGACCCGGTGATGCGATCCGCATACATGATGACCCGGCCTTCGGAATTGCGCGCCGCCCGCCCGATGGTTTGGATCAGCGAAGTTTCTGAGCGCAGGAAGCCCTCTTTGTCAGCGTCAAGGATCGCCACCAGCCCGCATTCCGGAATGTCCAAGCCCTCGCGCAAGAGGTTGATCCCCACCAGCACATCAAACGCCCCCAGCCGCAAATCGCGCAGGATTTCAATGCGTTCGATGGTGTCGATGTCCGAGTGCATATAGCGGATGCGAATGCCCTGTTCGTGGAAATACTCGGTCAGATCCTCGGCCATCCGTTTGGTCAACGTTGTGACAAGCACCCGCAAGCCCTGCGCCGCGACTTTGCGGATCTCGTCCAAAAGATCGTCAACCTGCATTTCTACGGGCCGAATTTCGACCTGCGGATCAATCAGGCCAGTGGGGCGGATGACCTGTTCGGTAAAGACGCCGCCGGTCTGCTCCAACTCCCATTTCGCGGGCGTGGCGCTGACAAAGACCGACTGCGGGCGCATCGCGTCCCATTCCTCAAACTTCAGCGGGCGGTTGTCCATGCACGAGGGCAGGCGGAACCCGTGTTCGGCCAGCGTGAACTTACGCCGGAAGTCGCCTTTGTACATGCCGCCAATCTGCGGCACCGAGACGTGGGATTCATCGGCAAACACGATGGCATTGTCAGGGATGAACTCAAACAGGGTGGGCGGTGGCTCGCCCGGTTGCCGCCCCGTCAGCCAGCGCGAGTAGTTCTCAATCCCGGCGCAAGAACCCGTTGCCTCCAGCATCTCAAGATCAAAGTTGGTGCGCTGTTCCAGCCGTTGTGCCTCAAGCAATTTGCCCTCGACATTCAGCTGTTTCAGGCGGTGAAAGAGCTCATCCTTGATGCCTTTGATCGCCTGCTGCAGCGTCGGGCGCGGGGTGACATAGTGCGAATTTGCATAGATGCGGATCTGCTCAAAGCTGTCGGTCTTGGCCCCCGTCAGCGGATCAAATTCCACAATCGTTTCAAGCTCTTCGCCAAAGAAGGAAAAGCGCCAGGCCCGGTCGTCAAGGTGGGCGGGCCAAACTTCCAGACTGTCGCCCCGCACCCGGAACGCGCCACGCGAAAATGCCTGATCGTTGCGGCGGTATTGCTGGGCCACCAGTTCGGCAATCACCTTGCGCTGGTCGTAAAGCTGGCCAACGGTCAGGTCTTGGGTCATGGCCGAATAGGTCTCGACCGAGCCGATACCATAGATACACGACACAGACGCCACGATGATCACGTCGTCCCGTTCCAAGAGCGCCCGGGTGGCCGAGTGGCGCATCCGGTCGATCTGTTCGTTGATCTGGGATTCTTTCTCAATATAGGTGTCGGTGCGCGCGACATAGGCTTCGGGCTGGTAGTAGTCGTAGTAAGACACGAAGTATTCGACGGCGTTATCGGGGAAGAAGCCTTTGAACTCGCCATACAACTGGGCCGCCAAGGTCTTGTTGGGGGCCAAAATGATGGCTGGGCGCTGAGTTTCCTCAATCACCTTGGCCATGGTAAAGGTCTTGCCGGTGCCGGTGGCCCCCAAAAGCACCTGATCGCGCTCGCCCGCCATCACCCCTGCGGCCAGTTCGGCAATCGCCGCGGGTTGATCGCCCGCCGCCTGAAACGGCGTCTGCATGACAAAGCGTTTGCCGCCCTCCAGCTTCGGCCGGGTCAGCACTTCGGGGCGTTCAGTGGGCAGGTTGGCATTGTTGTGGGGCATGGTGATTCCCTTTCCCCGCAATCTATTCTGTTTTTGTTCTAGAGAAAGGGTTGCGGGCGGTTCTGGTAAGGCTTTGTTCAGCTTGATGAAGGGAACGTGAACAATGCCGGCTCAATTTTAGGGGAAAGGCGCCTAAAAATTGCATCTTTGGGTTGCAAGGCGGCTGGGGCTGGGGCAAACTGACCTTGCAAGCAGCAAACCTCGCTGCCGGCTGGTCGCACCACACACCCCACCCACACTCCCCGTGACCAGCCGGCAGCATCTTGCGCGCCTTCGGCCCTTGCACTTTCCCGCAGTTTTCGGAATAACCCGACCATAGCCCAAGGGAGGTTCCACCATGCGCGCCCGCATCTATCAGCCCGCGAAAACCGCCATGCAGTCGGGTGTCGGCAAGACCAAGCTTTGGGTGCTGGAATATGCGCCCGCCGCGGAACGCACCGTTGATCCGTTGATGGGCTGGACCTCGTCCAACGACACGCAGACCCAGGTCAAACTGCGCTTTGACAGCCGCGAGGCGGCGCTGGCCTATGCGGCCTCCAAAGGGATCGAGGCCGAGGTGGTTGAACCAAAGCCGCGCAAGCACAACATCCGCCCCGGCGGCTATGGCGAAAACTTCGCCACCAACCGCAAGGGCGCTTGGACACACTAAGACATTGCCCGCCGCGCCCGCCCTTGTCGGCGGGCGGTTTCATTGCCAGCCCTTCCTTTGAAAGGTGATTTCATGCGGATTATCTCAACTTCGGCCTTGGGCCTGACCTGCGCCATGACCCTATGGTCCACCACCGTCTTGGCCGAGGCCACCGATCAGGGCGCGGCGGATCTTTTGGCGGTGTTCCAGACCTATCTTGGCACCACCGAGGGCGTTGTGACCGTGGCCGTGGACGGCGATGCCTATCAGGTGACGCTCGATCCCGCCTCCCTGTTGGCCCAAGTCCCGGCCGAGGTTGGCATGACCTCGACCATCACCCCCATCGTGATGACGCTGGCCGACAATGGCGACGGCACCTGGGCCTATGAGGTCGATCAGCCGGTGTCGGTCGCCTATGACATCCCCGGCGCGATGACCACAAAGACCGAGTATGAGCAGTTCTTGCTGACCGGCACCTTCGATGAAGCCTTGGGCGATACCTCCTCCTACAGCCTTGCTTTGAGCAACATGCTCACCGAGCAGACCCAGATCGCCCCGACTTTGGGCGAAATGGTGATGAAAGTGACCCAAGACAGCGTCACCATCGAGGGCACAGCGCAGGCGGGCGCGGCGGGCGGGGTGGATGGCCAGTTCACGACCAGCTCGGGCAATCTGCGCTATGAAATGACCATTCCGGGTGGCGAAGGCATGCCGCCGATGCCCTTCGTCCTCACTATGGCCGAGGGCAGCGCCGAGGGCGGCATGACCGGCTATCAGCCCAAAGGCCTTTACGGGCTTTTGGCCTATTTCGTCGCCCGCCCCGACGCGGCCATGATCGAGGCGGACAAGGCTGGGCTGAAGGCCGCGCTTGAAGCCGCCATGCCGATCTTTGCCAATCTACAAATGACCGGGGCTTACAAGACCCTGACGCTGGAAACCCCGATGGGTCCGGTGGGCATGGATGAGGTGGGGCTGACCATCGACGTGAACGGCGCGGTGGCTGAGGGCAAATTCCGCGAGGCGATCAGCTTCAAGGGCCTGTCCCTGCCTGAGGGCCTGGTGCCACCCTTTGCCGCCGCGATGGTCCCGACGGATATGACGCTGGACGTCGCCGCATCGCGCTTTGATCCGGCCGCGGGTGCGGCGCTGGCGCTGGGCTTGTTGGATCTGCCGGCAGATGCCACCGCAGGCCCTGAGTTCGGCATGCAGTTGCTCTCAGCGATCCTGCCCGAAGGCTCGCTCGACATCACTATCGCGCCCGGTGAAACCAACGCGCCGGGCTACAGGCTGACCTATGAGGCCAGCATGGCCGTTGGTCCCGCGATGCCGATGCCCGTGGGCAAAGCCCGCATCGGCCTGACCGGGATGGACAAGATCAACGAGGCGCTCTTGGCCAGCCCGCCCGAAATGGGTCTGCAAGAGATGGGCATGATGCTTGGCATGGCGCAGATGATGTCGCAGCCCGGCGTCGATGGCGAGTTGATCTGGGAGATCGAGGCGACCGAGGCCGGGGGTCTGTTGATCAACGGTCAAGACATGATGGGGGGCGGTCAGTAAGCCATGGCGGTTACCATTGCCAAGGAAAGCCCGGTCGGCCCGGATCTGACGCTCTTGTTCACGCGTCACACCGCCGACATGCACGCCGACACCCCGCCCGAAAGCATCCATATGATGGATGCCTCGGAGCTGGCCATCCCGGCGGTGCAGTTCTTTGTCGCGCGCGAGGCGGGGCAACCCTTGGCCATGGGGGCCTTTAAGGCGCTGTCAGATCCCACCCATGCCGAGATCAAGTCGATGCATGTGCTGGCCGAGGCGCGGGGCAGGGGTCTTTCGAAAGCCATGCTCGCCCATGTCGAGGCGACCGCGTGGGCATCGGGTGTGACGCGGTTGTCCTTGGAAACCGGGGTGCAACCCACCTTCATCGCCGCCCGCGCGCTTTATGAACGCGCGGGCTACAGCATCTGCGGCCCGTTTGAAGGCTATTGGGATGACCCCAACAGCCTTTTCATGACCAAGAGCTTGGTCTAAAAGACCCTCACTGGTCCCGTAGCTCAGCTGGATAGAGCAGCCGCCTTCTAAGCGGCGGGTCGGGGGTTCGAGTCCTCCCGGGATCGCCAATCCTTTGGTGTGTTGACGCCGTAAGGGGCAAGGGCAAGCCCCCTGCCTGCGGTCAGCAACAACGCCACAAACTAGGTGCGGTTGTCAGCCACTAGCTTACCAAGCCGCCTTAACGCATTGCCAGCGCAGCTGGACGGACCGCGCCCTTTTTCGCGCGCGGTCTCTCAGATCAGGACGCGGCCAGCGTCTTTTTCGGGTCGTAGAACGGGCGCTCTACCACGGTGGCTGAGAGCGTGCCGTTGCCCGTAACGACCTCAACCCGCGTGCCAATCGCGGTGTGATCCACGGCCAGCATCGCAAGCGCGATGTTTTGCTTCAGCCGCGGCGAGTGGATGGCCGAGGTCACCTTGCCAATCGCCGCGCCATCCTTCGTAATCGCCCAGAAAGTGGTGTTCGGCCCGGTTAGGGCAGCGCTTTCAATCACCAAGCCCACCTGCTTGCGGCTGACACCCGTGTCCTTGATGCGCTGCAAGGCCGCCTTCCCGATGAAATCGGCGCCGCTTTCCAGGTTCACCAGCCGATCAAGCCCCAACTCATAAGGGTTGGTGTTGATATCGGCATCCGCATGATACGACAGCATCCCCCCTTCGATCCGCCGGATCGACGAGGTATGGCCCGGCTTCAGCCCCAAGGGCTGACCCGCTGCCATGATCTTTTCCCACAGTTTATCGCCATCAGCCGAATCCTGCAGGTAAATCTCGTAGCCCAACTCGCTGGACCATCCGGTGCGCGACACGATCAGCGGGATGCCGTCCAATTCGACACGTCGCAGCCAATAGTATTTCAGATCCATAATGCTGTCGCCAAAGAGCGCGCGCATCACCTCGCCCGATTTCGGGCCTTGCAGCTGCAAGGGCGAGACGTCCGGCTCGTGGATGGTGACATCCATGCCCGAATGTACCGCAACCCCCTTGGCCCACAGCAAGATATCGGTGTCCGCCAAGGACAGCCAAAAGCGGTTTTCTTCCAGCCGCAGCAGAACAGGGTCATTCAAGATGCCGCCTTCGGCATTGGTGATCAGCACGTATTTGCACTGACCCACCGCCAGCTTGGACAAATCACGCGGCGTCAGCATTTGCACAAAGCGCGCGGCATCCGGCCCTGCGATTTCCACCTGACGTTCAACGGCAACATCGCACAGGATGGCATCGTTGATCAGGTTCCAGAAGTTTTGCTCGGGGTTTCCGAAATCACGCGGAATATACATGTGGTTGTAGACCGAAAACGCCGTTGCCCCCCAGCGCACCGTGGCATCAAAATAGGGGGACTTGCGGATCTGCGTGCCGAAGCCAAAGTTCTGGACGGTTGTCATCTGATGTGCCTTTTCTGGTGGGTCTGGAGCCTCAAAACCTGAGGCCAGACCGCGCGAGGGTTCGTTGATGACAAGAATCTAGGCACAGAGTACCAGACAAGCGGGCCAAAAATCGCGCGCCAAAAGACCGATCAGACCAAAGTTATCAGCAAGACAGACCGATCAGTCTTTTGGCCCTGCATCGGGTTTAAGACCTTGCCCCGCGGCAAGCCTTGCAAGATCGGGACGGGTCGATTTGATCTGACGGGTGACGATATAGGTCATGTACCGGTCAATCGCCAAATCGGCGTCCAGCATCGCCTCCATCAGGTTTTGAAAAGCGGGCAGGCTGGTGGTCACCACGGTCATGACATAGTCCATCCCGCCACCGGTCGAGATACACTCCGTCACCTCGGGCGTGGCTTGGACAAAGTTCTCAAACTTTTCAAAATCGGCCTTGCGATGGGTTTTGAGCGAGACCGTCACCACGACCTTCGCCATTTCGACAATCTGCGCCAGCGCGAGGTCGGCATGATAGCCTTGGATAAGCTTCGCCGTCTTAAGTCGGTTCAGCCGCGACCAGCAGGGGGTGGGCGAAAGGCCAACGATCATGGCCAGCTGCGACTTGCTCAGCTGCCCATGATCCTGCAACGCGCAGAGAATCCGAATATCGGCGGCGTCAAGCGCGAAGGGCTTCATCTTGGAACCGACTGCAGGTTGGGGAACTGTGCAAGGGGGCCAGTTCCAAGGACATATCGGCGCTGTTTACGCCGCCAGACCTGCAAATGCCAGCAAATGTAGATGGCGGAGCCTTAAACGGGCGTTGCAGTCGCTTGCTTCGGTCGGATCGCAGCGATCAGGAGGCCGATGTAGCATGGAGAACCGTTGATTGACTATGCGACACTGGGGCTCGCCTCGCAGGATTGCGCGTTCTTGAGGAACCGCTCGCCGCCCATCAATCACCCAAAGGCCTACCCCGCAGCCTCTGCCTGACCATGGGCGCCCAGATTGCGGATCACGGCCTGCGCGGCGGCCGTCATGGGGGCTTCCGTGGCGCGCAGGATCTCAATCCGATCAAACTGGCTGGGGTCACGCGCCAGTGCCGCGCGCAGGGCCGTGCCAAAGACCATGCGCAATTCCGTGCCGATGTTGAACTTGCAGATATTGCTGGTCGCGGCCAGTGCCGCGCGCTCTGCGGTTGGCACGCCAGACCCGCCGTGGATCACCAGCGGCACGGGCGTCAGCGCCTCAATCGCGCGCAGGCGGTCAAGGTCGAGGCCCTGGCCGGCATCTTGCTGCAAATGGACGTTGCCGATGGAAATCGCCATCGCATCCACGCCAGTTTCCCGGGCAAAGCGCGCGGCCTCGTCCGGGTCTGTGCCCGCCGATGCCGCCCCTCCGGCATAGCCGACAAAGCCGATCTCGCCTTCGCAGGACGCCCCCGACGCATGGGCCAGTTCGGCCACGGCGGCGGTCAGGTCGATGTTAGCCTGCAGCGGCAGTTTTGATCCGTCCACCATCACCGAGGTAAACCCCGCATCCAAGGCCGCGCGGCACTCCTCTAGCGTATAGCCGTGGTCGAGATGCGCCACGACCGGCACCGATGCCTCCTCCGCCAGATGCCGGAACATGCGCCCAAGGATGGGCAAGGGGGTGTGCGCGCGGCAGCCGGGGCCCGCCTGTAGGATGATCGGCGCGCGCTCGGCCTCAGCGGCGGCGACATAGGCGCGCATATCCTCCCAGCCCAAGCACACGAGCCCCGGCACGGCATAACCGCCCTTCAGCGCCGGTTGCAGAACTTGGGCCAGTGTCACAAGCGTCATTTGAACTTGGCCACCATGTCCATGATGCCGGGGATGGTGTGCAGTTGCGCGGCATGGGTGGGTTGGAAATACTGCTTCAGGCTGCGCTGGCTTTGGCCGCCAAGGATGGTGAAATAATACATCTCATAGCCCGGCAGCACGCAGCAGGGGTGATAGCCCTTGTCGATCAACACGGTTGAGCGGTTCATGATGTGATAGGCGTCACCCGGTTCATTATCGACCCGCTGCAGCATTTGCAGGCCAGACCCGTAATCGGGACGAAAACGGAAGTTATAGCATTCGTCGTGGCGTGTTTCATCCGGCAGGCGGTCGGTGTCATGCTTGTGGCTGGGAAAGCCCGACCAGCCGCCTGCACCGACGGTGAACAGCTCGCTAACCAACAGGCGGCCCACGCGGTCATGATAGGCCGCGCCAAGGATGTGCTTGATCTTTCGGTGCGTCTTGGTGTCGTCAGACCCATATTGCACCCGGTCCAGATCCGCCGCCCGCACCGCAAACGGGCGCAGGGTTTCTGCGAATTTGGCACCTGCGATGAACACCTCGGTGTCGGTCAGGGCTGTGATGCGGCAACCGGTGTCGGTCGGCACATAAACCCCCTCAGGCTCGCCATCCCAGACATCCACACCGCGATGGCCGATCTGCGCGAATGTCTCCCCGGCGCAGTCCACCGTCACCGTGCCAGTCGCGGGCACCACGCAGGTCTCGTAGCCCGGCGTGCGATAGTCAAAATGCTGCCCTGCCGTCAGACGCACAATGTTGAAATAGACATAGGGCACCAACGGGTGGTCCATCTCGACGATGGGGCGGTTTTGGTTGTCATGAGGGGCGATATGCATGGGGTGTCCTGTCAGGCCGGGGTGGGGCCATTGTGAAAGGTGTTAAAGCGGTCAAGCTCCTCGCGGCTGGGCATGGCCGGGGCGCAGCCAACACGCGACACCACAATCGCGGCGGCGGCAGATCCGTGCAGCACCGCCTGTTCCAAGCCGCTGCCCCGCGCAAGGCTGGCGACAAGATTGCCCAAGAACGCATCGCCCGCCCCGGTGGGCTTCAAGGTGGCGGTGCGGAAGATGCCCGTTTTGATCTCGGCCCCGCGGCTGAAGGTGATCGCACCCTTTTCGCCCATCTTGTAGACCACGATCTGCGCGCCTTCGGCGATCAGGCTGCGGGCCTTCTCGAGCCCTTTCTCGAAATCCCCAGCCATAAACCCGAACTCCACATCATTGCCGACGATCACATCGCAAAGGGCGGCAGCGCGGGAATAGACTTGGGAGGCCTCCTCGGCAGAGGCCCAGGAATAGGGGCGGTAATCCACGTCGAAAATCAGCGGCAATCCGGCCGCGCGGGCCAGATCAAAGGCGCGAAAGGCCGCCTTGCGTGAAGGTTCAGAGGCCAGCACTGTGCCCGTGGTGATCAGGGCCGAAAAGCGGGTGTAATCCACCGCCTCAACATCCTGCATCGACATCTGAAAATCCGCCGCGCCGTTGCGGTAAATGACGGATTGGCAGTTTTCCAACCGGCTTTCCACCACGGCCAGCGAGTTGCGCGCCTCGCCCGCGATGCTGCGCACATGGGTGCGGTCGATGCCGTAGTGATCCAGCTGCGCCAGACAGAAGCGCCCCACCGCATCATCCGACACGCAGGTCAGCAGCGCAGCCTTCCCACCCGCCCGCATCAGCGCCACAGCGATATTGGCCGAGGATCCGCCAAGGGCGGTGGTAAACCGCGTGGCTTCTTCAATCGCCGTGCCCGGCGGATCGGCGTAAAGGTCCATCCCGGCGCGACCGATCACAAGGCAGGGCTTGGCGCCCAACTGGCTTAGCGATCCCATCAGACGCCCGGCCTTTGGGCCGCGCGACCTGCCTCAACCTCGGCATGTTTTTCGGTCACGCGGGCATTTGCCGAAACCTCGGCGGTGCCGATCTCCCACCAGGCGTGGCCTTGGGTGGTCCAGCCCTCATAGGCGTCAACCTGCATGACAATCACGCTGGTCTTCGCCGCCGCCTTGGCGCGTTGGAAGGCCGCACCCAGTTCCGCCGGATTGGCCACAGTTTCGGCATGGGCCCCCATCGCGCGGGCATGGGCCTCAAAATCCACCCCGAAAGGCGCGGGCACTGTCGGGCAATCGGCGATCAGGTTGTTAAAGCTGGCTTGGCCTGTGTTGTTCTGCAACTTGTTGATCACGGCAAAGCCGCCGTTATCAAGGACCAGAACGATCAGCTTTTTCTGCGTTAGGACCGACGAGTAAATATCTGAATTCATAAGAAGATAACTGCCATCTCCCACAAAGACGATGGTGTCTTGATCGGGTTCGGCTTCCGCTTGGGCAATGCGCGCGCCCCAGCCGCCCGCGATCTCATAGCCCATGCAGGAAAAGCCAAACTCGACATCCACAGTGCCGACGCCCAGCGTGCGCCAGTTGGCCGTGACCTCGGCAGGCAGGCCGCCCGCCGCCGTCACCACCCGGTCACGCGGGTCACACAGCGCATTCACCACGCCGATGGCTTGGGCGTAGGAGTTGGGCCGGTTGCCGTGGGCGACGTTGCCCGCCACATAGGCGTCCCATGTGCGGCGATTCGCTTGCGCGGCGCTCAGCCAGGTCGCATCGGCCCGGTGATCGCCCAAGGCGGCCCCCAGCGCCAAAAGGCCCAGCTTGGCATCGCCGACCACCGCCAAGGACTGATGCTTCGCCGCATCCTGCCGCCCGGCATTCAGGCCAATCAGGCGGGCGTCGGGGGCAAAGACCGTCCACGACCCGGTGGTAAAGTCTTGCAGGCGAGTCCCGACGGCCAGAACCACATCTGCGGCACCCGCCACCGCATTGGCGCTGTCAGACCCGGTCACGCCTAAGGGGCCAATGTTCAAGGGATCACCGGACAACAGGTTCGCCCGCCCCGCGATGGTTTCCACCACCGGAATGCCATGCGCCTTGGCAAAGGCCGTCAACGCCCCCACCGCACCCGAATACTGCACCCCACCGCCCGCCACGATCACTGGGCGCTTGGCGGATTTCAAAAGGGCTGCAGCTTCGGCAATCTCAAGCACATCGGGCGACTGGCGGCGAATACGGTGGACATGGCGGGCAAAGAAGGCGGTTGGGTAATCATAGGCCCAGCCCTGCAAATCCTGCGGCAGGCCGATGAAGGCAGGCCCACAATCGGCCGGGTCCAGCATTGTGGCCAAAGCAGCGGGCAGGGATTGCAGGATCTGCGCGGGGTGCGTGATGCGGTCCCAATACCGGCTGACCGCCTTGAAGGCGTCGTTCACACCGAAGGTCGGGTTCCCGAAATGCTCCAACTGTTGCAGCACCGGATCGGGCAGGCGGGTCAGGAAGGTATCACCACACAGCATCAGCATCGGCAGGCGGTTCGCATGAGCCAGCGCGGCCGAGGTCAAAAGGTTCGCCGTCCCCGGCCCGGCACTGGCGGTGCAGAACATGAAGCGACGCCGCAGGTGGTATTTGGCATAGGCGGCCGCCGCAAAGCCCATGCTTTGCTCATTCTGACCGCGATAGAGCGGCAAATCCTGATGCACCGGATATAGCGCCTCGCCCAGACAGGGCACATTGCCATGGCCAAAGATGCCAAAACCACCGCCGCAGATGCGGGTTTCCACCCCGTCGATGTCGATGAACTGGTTCATCAGCCAGCGCACAATCGCTTGGGCCACGGTCAGCCTGATCGTATCCTGCATCGTCCATCTGCCTTTCGAACGGGGCTTGCGCGATTTTCAAGGCGAGGATACATATTTTGCAACCGGTTGCAATATCGGCGTGCGATGCGCGTTCAGGGGGAATGTCCAATGCTAGACATCGGAATCGGGCTGGTCGGCGGCGGCTATATGGGCAAGGCTCATGCGGTCGCGTTGTCGGCTGTGGGCCCCTTGTTTGAAACCGCTCTCCGCCCCCGGTTGGAGGTGATTGCGGCCACCACCCCGGCCTCAGCCGCGCGCTATGCCGCCGCTTACGGCTTTGCCCGCGCCACCGATGATTGGCGTGACCTTGTGGCCGATCCTAAGGTGCAGGCCGTGGTCATCGCCTCGCCCCAATCGACCCACCGCGCCATTGCCGAAGCCGCCTTTGCCGCTGGCAAGCCAGTCTTTTGCGAAAAGCCCTTGGGCGCGTCACTGGACGACGCCAAGGCCATGACCACGGCGGCCGAAGCCTCCGGTCTGGCCAATATGATCGGCTTCAACTATGTCCGCACCCCGGCCACCCAGTTTGTGCGCCAGCTCTTGGCCGAGGGCGCGATCGGCACCGTGACGTGGTTTCGCGGCGAACATACTGAGGATTTCCTCTCCGATCCCCAAGGCCCCGCCAATTGGCGCACCACAGGCCGTGCCAATGGCTGCATGGGTGATCTTGCACCGCATCCGATCAACTGCATGCTGGCACTGATGGGCCCGGTGGCGGAACTGTCGGCGCGGATCGAAACCGTCCATGCCACCCGCCCCGGCCCAAATGGCCCCATGGCGGTGACCAATGACGACCACGGCCAGTTGATGCTGCGCTTTAACTCCGGCGCGATGGGGCATCTTTACATCAGCCGCATCGCCACGGGCCGCAAGATGGGCTATGCCTATGAAATTCATGGCACAAAAGGTGGCATCCGTTTTGATCAGGAAGATCAGAACGCGGTCTGGCTTTACCGGGCCGAAGGCCCCGAGGCCACGCGCGGCTATACCCGCATCCTGACCGGGCCTGCCCATCCTGACTATGGCATGTTCTGCCAAGGGCCGGGCCATGGCACCGGCTATCAGGATCAGATCATCATCGAGGCCCGCGATTTTCTGCAGGCCATCCATTCGGGCAAACCCGTCTGGCCCACCTTCCGCGATGGGCTGGCAGTATCCCAGATCATCGACACCGCGTTCAAAGCATCTGACGATGGCGGCTGGCACGCCGTCCCCCAAACATGAGGACCCTATGACCATCCGTATCGGCAATGCGCCCTGTTCTTGGGGCGTCGAATTTGCAAACGACCCGCGCAACCCCACTTGGGCTCAGGTTTTGGCCGACTGCGCGGGCGCGGGTTACAAGGGGATCGAACTTGGTCCCATCGGATTTATGCCCGAAGACCCGGCGATCCTGGGGCCTGCCTTGGCCGAGAATGATCTGGAGCTGATCGGCGGCGTCGTGTTCCGCCCCTTCCACGATCCGGCCAAATGGGATGAGGTCTGGGACGCCGCGCAGCGCACCTGCAAGGCGCTGACCGCGCATGGCGCGCAGCATCTGGTGCTGATCGACAGCATCTCACCCCGCCGCGCACCCACCGCAGGGCGCGCCGCCGATGCCGAACAGATGGACAGCGCCGAATGGGCCGCCTTCCGCGACCGCATCGCGCAGGTCGCCAAGCTCGGGGCCGAGGAATACGGCCTGACCGTCGGCATCCACGCACATGCCGCAGGGTTCATCGACTTTGAGCCGGAGTTGGAGCGCCTTTTGGATGAGGTGGACGAAAAGATCCTGAAGATCTGCTTTGACACCGGGCACCATTCCTATGCCGGATTTGACCCCGTGGCCTTTATGCGCCGCCACATTGGCCGCATTTCCTACATGCACTTCAAGGACATCGATCCGGTCGTAAAGGCCGATGCCATCGCCAAATCCACCGGCTTTTATGACGCCTGCGGGCAGGGGATTTTCTGCAATCTCGGCAAGGGCGATGTGGATTTCCCGACAGTGCGGCAAATCCTTTTGGATGCCGGGTTCGAAGGCTGGTGCACAGTGGAACAGGACTGCGACCCCACGCTGGACGTCAGCCCCATCGACGACGCGCGTAAGAACCGCGAATATCTTTCCTCCATCGGTTTCTGAGGGGCAGACATCATGGCACAACTGAACTGGGGCATGATCGGCGGCGGTGAGGGCAGCCAAATTGGCCCAGCCCACCGTCTGGGCGCCTTGGCCGATGGGCATTTCAAACTGGCCGCAGGCGCCTTGGACCACCGGCCCGATGTGGGGCGCGACTATGCCCAGCGGTTGGGCGTGGCGGCCGACCGCGCCTATGGCGACTGGCAGGAAATGCTGGCGGGTGAACGGAACCGGCCTGACCGCTGCGATCTCGTCACCGTCGCCACCCCGAACTCCACCCATTTTGAAATCACCAAGGCCTTTCTTGAGGCCGGCTTCAACGTCTTGTGCGAAAAGCCGATGACGGTGACGGTGGAAGAGGGCGAAGAGATCACCCGCATCGCCGCCAAAACCGGTAAGATCTGCGCGGTGAACTACTGCTATTCGGCCTATCCGATGATCCGCCAAGCCCGCGCCATGGTGCGCAATGGCGATATTGGCAAGGTTCGGCTGGTGGTCACCAACTTTAGCCACGGCCACCACGGCGACGCGACAGACGCCGACAATCCGCGGGTGCGCTGGCGCTATGATCCGGCGATGGCGGGGGTGTCTGGCCAATTCGCCGATTGCGGCATCCATGCGCTGCATATGGCGAGCTTCATCTGCGACGATCAGGTGGAAAAGCTGTCCGCCGACTTCGCCTCGACCATTCCCAGCCGCGTGCTGGAAGATGACGGGATGGTCAACTTCCGCATGTCGAAAGGCACGGTCGGGCGGCTTTGGACATCCTCCGTCGCCATTGGGCGGCAGCATGGGTTCGAGATTCAGGTCTTTGGCGAAACCGGCGGCTTCCGTTGGGCGTCGGAGCAACCGAACCAATTGATCTACACCCCCGTCGGCGGGCGCACCCAGATCATGGAAAAGGGCGAGGGCGGGCTTTACGACGATGCCAAGCGCCTATCCCGCGTGGCGATTGCCCATCCGGAAGGCTTCCCGCTGGCCGTGGCCAATATCTACTGCGATCTGGCCGATGCGATCCGCGGCATCCCGCGCGACGGGCTGCCCACGGCCGCAGATGGCACGCGGTCGATGGCGGCGGTGCACACGGCAGTGGCCTCGGCCAAGGCAGGCGGCCAGTGGATGGACGCCCGCCCGCCGATGTTCCGCTAAAGCGCCCGCAAGGTCCGCCGTTCGATCACCCGGCAGGGGAACAGGCGGACCTCCGGGGGGCGATCAGGCGTTTCGATGATCGACACCACCAGATCAATCGCCGCCTCAATGATCTGAGCCACGGGCTGATGAATGGTCGTCAGCCCAATCAACTGCCAGCGCGCCATTTCCATATCGTTCAACCCGATCAGGCCGATGTCACCGGGCACCGACAGCCCCGCCTCCTCAATGGCGCTGAGCGCACCGACCGCCAACAAATCGTCGCCGCAGAAATAGGCCTCGGCCGGGGTGTCGGCCAGCAATCGCTGCATCTCCGCGCGGCCCGCATCAAAGCTGTAATCTGTCGCGTAGGATGTGGTGACCTTGATCTCAGGATAAGGCGCCAGCGCCCCCAGAAACCCCGCCACGCGATCTTGGGTCGAGGTGGCGGTTCTCGGCCCGCCCAAAAAGGCCAAACGCCGATAACCCCGCTGCACCAAAGCCTCCGCCGCCATCCGCCCACAAGCCACGTTGTCGATGCCCACAACATGCACATCGGGCGCAATCGCATAGCGCCCAAAGGCATGCACCACTGGCAGGCCTGCGTTCTGGAACGACTCGGCAAAGCTGGACGGCAAGGTGGAAGAGGCCACGATCACCCCATCCACCGAATACTGCCGCAGCATCTTGACCGAAGCGGCAGGGTCCGTCGCATCGCTCAGGTTCACCAGCAAAGGCCGCAGCCCACGGTCCTGCAAACCCCGGGTGAAAAGATCAAACACCTCAAGGATCAGCGGGTTGTGAAAGTTGTTGACGATCAGCCCGATCAGCTTCGTCCGCCCGGTGGTCAAAGACGAGGCGAGCGCATTGGGCGTATAGCCCAGATCATTCGCCGCTTTTTCCACCTTGGCGCGCGTCTTGGCCGACACCGAAGCGCCTTCGGTAAAGCTACGCGACACCGCAGAGCGCGAAACCCCAGCCCGCTCGGCCACGTCTTTCAGGGTGACGACCATTCTTTATCCGCGCTGTTGTCTGTCTTGCGGGGACTATAGAGGCAAAGAACGGGAATGGCCGCAAGATTTGTGCAACTGCAGGCGGCTTAAGGCAATTTTGATCCCGATACTTAGCCTTTAGGCACCACGGGCAAGCCTTGCGCGCCCTTAGGCACTGACCCCGGCCGCATGGGCCAGAACCTGCAAGCCCGCGACCAGATCAGCCTCGGCGGTGTCCTCTTCAAAGGCATGGCTGATCCCCCCGATCGAGGGCACAAAAAGCATCGCCACCGGCATCAGCCGCGCCACATTGGTCGCATCATGCAGCGCGCCCGAAGGCATGCGCCGCCAGCGCCCCGGTGCCACCGCTTCGGCCGCCGCCTCAAGCCGGGTGCGCAGGGCAGGGTCCATTGCCACCGGCTCAAGGCCCAAAACCGCGCCTTGGTCCAGCCCAAGGCCCATCTCCGCAGCCACCTCGGCCAGCGTCTCTGTGATCACGGCTTCCATCCGCCCCAGCCGATCGGCGCTGCCATCGCGCCATTGCATGGAAAACCGCACCTGCCCCGGCACGATAGAGGCCGCGTTCGGGGCCACTTGCACATGGCCAATCGTCCAGACCGATTGCGGCGTGACCACATTGCGCAGCCGGTCATTCAGCCGGCTGTTAAAGGCCGACAGCCCCTGAAACGCATCCCGGCGCAGCGCCATCGGGGTGGTGCCCGCGTGGTTTTGCTGGCCGCTGAAGGTCACCATCATCTCGCGGTAGCCGACAATGTCGGTCACCACCCCAATCTGCTCGCCCGCTGCATCCAAGGTCGGGCCTTGTTCGATGTGCAACTCGATGAACCCGGTAAAGCGGGCAGGGTCCACATCCGGGCCCACCCGGTTGCCCAAAACCTGCCGCGCCTCGGCAAGTGTCACCCCGTCGGTGTCGGCAACTGCATCGGCCTCGGCCAAAGTCATCATCTCGGTCCAGACCGCCGAGCCGGTGGTGCCGCCAAAGCGGCCCTCTTCGTCCTGAAAAGACACCACCGAAATCGCAGGCCCCCCGGCGGCGCGGGCCGCGCGGGCCACTTCCAGGGCCGCAATCACCCCCAAGGCCCCATCCAGCCAGCCGCCCGTGGGCTGGGTGTCGGAATGTGACCCCAGCAAAAGCGATTTCCCCTCGGCCAGCCCAAAGAGATTGCCCATCGCATCAAACTGCACGCTCAGCCCCGCATCCTGCATCCGCGCGGCCAGCCAATCGCGGGCCAAAATGTCGGGCGGTGAAAAGGCCGGACGCACCACACCGGTGCCCGTTGCGCCAAAGCTGCGCAGTTGGTGCAGGTCGGCAAGAAAGCGGTTGGCATCGATCATGGGGCGTCCTTTCGCGGTCAGAAGGGCAACCTAAAGCGCGGGACGGTGCTTTGAAAGATGGGTCGAGCCTGTGGCTGGGAAAAGCTGCGAACACGCTGGCAGGGATCAGCTGCCACGTGCGACCCATCGGCTCCTACTGCAACTGTAGGCCGATCTCACACCCCGACATACCCCGCCTCCAGCGCCTTGCCGCGGGCGAGGTAATCATGCCAGCGGGCATCCTCCTCCACCCGCCGCCCATGCTTTTCCGCGATCAGACGCAGATGGTCGGCGCAGCACAAGAGGTGCAGCCGTGCAACGTCGGGCAGCGCCATCGCCTGCGCGTGCAGCGCGGTGAAGGCATCGGCATAGTGAAAGGCTGACATGTCCGGCTCGTTGCCCTTGTCCGCGCGGGCGCGGTAGGCATCGGTATAGCGGTCGGTCAGCGAGACCGGCGCGCGGGTGCCCGCCTTCAGGCTGAAGGTCTCGGCCGAGCGCAGCATGTAATGGTTCATCTGGGCGCGAGCATGGGTGGCATAGGGTTTGGCCAGCGTGCGGATATAGCGCGGCGCCTCGGGCGACCAATGCGGCACAGGCTCACCCTTGGCATTGACCAGATACATCCCCGGCCCCTCCGGGCTGCGGCCATAGCGCGCCAGATCCCAGCCGCGCGGCCCGTGTTCACCCAAGGATTGAAACCAGCGCGGTTGGCGGTGCATCATCTTCATCATGCTGCTGCCCGACCCCTTCAAGGGCAAGGCCAGCGCGAATTGCTGATGCACGGGTTCGTCCTGAAACGCCTCCACCCCGCAACTGCCAAAGATGCGCCAGTTGAACCCCATCGCCAAGAACGGCACATCGGTGGTGCGGGTGCCGATCAACTCCTCAATCCGCCCCGTGCCTTCGTGGATCACCAAGAACTCATCGATATCGCAGACCAGCGCCCAATCGGCGCGGCGCACCGCCTTGTGCTGCGTGGCGGCGGCCAGTTTCTGATGCGTGATCCTTTGGCCCGGCGCCACATCATGGCGCAGATGATGCACCCAGCCCGCTGCCTGCAGCGCGTCCAGCAACTCGGGCGAGCGGTCGGTGCAATTGTTGGTCACCACCACCACATCGGAAAACCCCAGCATGCGGTACCAGGTCACCCACTCCACAATGAAGGGCCCTTCGTTTCGCATCGAGGCAACGACGGTGACGCGCAATCTTTACTCCGGTCTTTGGGTCCAAGTGACCCGGGCAGGGGGGGCAAGTCAAGCTGGGCCAATGACGGAAGGCGCGGGCTTGCCAAGCGGCGCTGGGCATGGGATTCGAGGTGAAAAGGGGAGGGCGTGATGCGGCTGTTCGTGGGGCTTGGCAATCCGGGCGCGAAATATGCGGGCAACCGCCACAACATCGGCTTCATGGCGCTGGACCGGATTGCCGCCGATCACGGCTTTGGCCCTTGGAAAAAGGCGCATCAGGGGCTGGCCTGCGAAGGGCGGCTGGGGCTGGAAAAGGTGGTGCTTCTCAAGCCCGAAACTTTCATGAACCTCTCGGGCCAATCGGTGCACGCTGCGGTCAGTTTCTACAAGCTGGGCCTGAACGAGGTGACGGTGTACCACGATGAGCTGGACCTTGCCCCCGGCAAAATCCGGGTGAAAACCGGCGGCGGGCATGCGGGGCACAACGGCCTGCGCTCGATCCACCAGCATCTGGGCGAGGCTTACCACCGCGTGCGTCTTGGCATCGGCCATCCGGGCCACAAGGACGCGGTCGCGGCCTATGTGCTGCATGACTTTGCCAAATCCGATCAGGATTGGCTGGATGACCTGATGCGCGGCATTTCCGATGGGGCGGTGGCCTTGGCGGCGGGCGACAGCGCAAAATTCCTCAATGCGGTCTCCTTGCGCGTGGCCCCTGCGCGCAATTCCGGCACTGGGGGCGAAGCCGCCACAGAGGTCAAATCTGCGGCCAAATCTGCGGCCAAACCCGCCACGCCATCCCCTTCGACCCCGCCCGAAGCGCCCGCCAGCCCCTTTGACCGCCTCCGCGGGCTTTTGCGCAAGGGCGATTGACGCAAGGTCCGCCGCATTTGCGGCTTGCCAGCGGCCCTGCCGCATGATCGCCTGCGGCAAACCGAAAGGAACCGCCATGCCCCGCCTTCTGCGCCGCCTGTTGCAAGCGCTTGCCGTTCTGGCCTTGATCCTTGCCGCCGCCGCCCTGTGGAAGCGCGAAGAGATTGGGCGGCTTTTGGCGGTGAACAGCCTGTTTGAGGCCGATACCATCGTACAGAACTTCAGCCACATGGATCAGCTGTTCCTCACCCGCCCCCTGTCGCGCGGCGAAGGGCCGGTTTCGCCCCTGCCCAAAGGGCCAGAGGCGACCCTTGCGCCCGAGGTGCAAGCGTGGATCAAAGACCGCTCGGTAACTGCGATGGTCGTGCTGAAAACCGGACAAATGGTGCATGAAAGCTATCATCTGGCACCAAACCCGAGGATCTGCGCATCTCATGGTCGGTGGCGAAAAGCTTTCTGTCAGCCCTTTTCGGGGTGATCGAGGCTGAGGGCGCGATTGGCAGTCTGGATGATCAGGTGGTGCAATACGCGCCGCTTTTGAAAGGCTCGGCCTATGACGGGGCCACGATCCGCGATGTGCTCACCATGTCCTCGGGCGTGGCCTTCAATGAGGATTATCTCGATTTCAACAGCGACATCAATAAGATGGGCCGCGTTCTTGCACTCGGTGGGTCGATGGACGGCTTTGCGGCAGGGCTGAAAACCCGTGACGCGGAGCCCGGCGCGCGGTTCCACTATGTCTCGATCGACACCCATGTTTTGGGCATGGTGATCCGGGGCGCGACCGGCAAGGACATTCCCGAACTTCTCGAAACCCGCATTCTGGCGCCGATGGGGTTTGAGACCGCGCCCTATTACCTGACAGATGGTGAGGGCGTGTCTTTCGTCTTGGGCGGCATGAACATGCAAACGCGCGACTATGCGCGCTTTGGCCAGATGGTGCTGCAAGGCGGCGAGTGGCAAGGGGTTAAGGTGGTGCCCGAGGCTTGGGTTCTGGCCATGACCAGCCCGCAGGCCAAGGATGGCTCAGACTACGGCTTTCAGTGGTGGATCCCTGACAATGCCACCCCGGGCGAGGTCATGGCGCAGGGGATTTACGGCCAATACATCTATATCAACCCCGGTCTTGGTGTGGTGATCGCGGTGAACTCTGCCGATCGGGGCTTTGAAGAGCCGGGGGTCGATGATGGCAACATCGCCATGCTCCGCGCCATCGCCGCCGGACTGCCAACGCCTTAAGTCATTGGGTCTTGAGTCTTTCGGTCGCAGCCGGTCTGCAGCCATTGAAAAATCCCGCCAATGCCGCCATATTGCGCTCCAGAACATGATCCGCAGGGGGCTGATGCCCGCCATGTGGGCAGCCCGAGACAGACATATGACGCACCTAACCTTGCCCGCCCGACGGCTGGCTTTGCATTGCAGCATCCTTGTGATCGCGAGCTTGATGGCCAGTGCCGCGCTGGCCGGCCCGATTGAGCGCGCCTGCAACAAGTCTGACCGCGATGCCGCCAACCGCTCCGTGTGTAATTGCATCCAGCAGGCCGCCGACAGCACCTTGTCAAACCGCGACCAGCGCCGGGCGGCGGGCTTTTTCAAGAACCCCGAAAAGGCCCATAGGGTCTGGATGTCTAAATCCAAAGGCGATGATGCCTTTTGGGACCGCTACAAGGCCTTTGGCGCGCAAGCCGAAACCCTGTGCGGCGCGCCGGCCCCCGAAGATCTAGGCACGTCCCCGTAACGATAGAAGCGCCGCGATCAACCCGTCGCTCGCGGCCTCAATCATCTCAAGAACAGTGTCGAACTCACCCGTGTACCACGGGTCGGGCACCTCGTCGCCAAAGGCGGGGGCATAATCCATGAAGAGTTGTGACGCGGTGCCGCCCTTGGGACAAAGCGCCTGCACATCTGCCAGATTGCGCCGATCCATCACCAGAATATGGCTGAAGTCGGTGAAATCCGCGGGGCTGATCTGGCGCGCGCGCAGGGCGGACAGATCATAGCCACGCTTGGCCGCGGCGGCGATGGCGGGCGGGTAGGGCGGCTCGCCCTGATGCCAGCCACTCGTGCCGCAACTGTCCACCTGCACCCGCAGCCCGGCCACCCGCGCGCGCTGGGCAAAGACCGCCTCGGCGGTGGGCGAGCGGCAGATATTGCCAAGGCAGACGAACAAGAGCCGGGTCATTCCGCCTTCTCGCCAAAGCGGTAGCTCGCCGCATGTGCGGGCAGGTCCACGCCCGCAGGCAGGTCTGGCGCGGGCAGGGGGGCCCCCATGGCATAAGACATCGGCAAAAGACCGGCCCAGACAGGCCAGCCCTTGTCCTCATCAGGATCCGTGCCGCCCGGTTCGGCGGCTGAGATCTTGGCCGACGCCTCGGACAAGGGCAGCGACAACAGCCCGGTTGACTTCAGCTCTTGCTCTGTCATCGGGCGCAGGCCGTCCCAGCGACCCGGGAACAGTTGCTCCACCATCGTGCGAAAATGCGCGGCCTTGGCCACGGGGTCGGTGACCCATTCCGCCGTGCCAAACACCATGACTGACCGCGAATTCACCGAATGTTCAAGCGCCGACCGCGCAAGGACCATGGCATCGGTCAGGGTAACGGTGAGGCAGACCTGCATCCCCTTGCCAGTCTTCAAAGACCGCGACGCGGCCGAGCCATGCCAGTAAACCCGATCCCCCTCGCGCCATTGCAGGGTGGGGATCACCACCGGCGCGCCGTTCATCACATAGCCCACATGGGCCAGCGGCATCGCGTCCAAAATGGCGTCGATCGTGGCCCTGTCATAGGCCGCCTTTTCGTGCATCCGGCGCAGTCGGGTGCGGTCTGTTGGGGCTTTGGGTGCGGGTGCTTTGGTCATGTGCGCCAGCCTAGGATGCGTGGCGCTCAGCGTAAAGGGGGCGACCAAAGGCCGCCCGCTTTGCGCGAAACATCAGTTTCCGTCGTCGGTCTGGCCGTGCTGCATTTGGTGGCCGGAATGGTCCATCTCTGCCTTGCGGGCATTGTCGACCGGGGCCTCAACGGCGATTTCGCCCGCCTTTTCAAAGACCAGCGTCAGGTTGATCACATCACCATCCGCGACCTCGCGCGTCAGGCCCATCAGCATCACATGATCGCCGCCCCGCGCCAGCGCATGTTCGCCGCCCGCAGGGATGGCAAAGCCCTCCGGCACATGCATCATCTGCATCACGCCATTGCCGTCCTCTTTATGGGTGTGCAACTCCACCTTCTCGGCCACGTCCGAACGCACGTCGATCAGCCGGTCCTCCTCGGCTCCGTGGTTCATCACCGTGAAAAACACCGCCCCCGAACCACCGATGCTGCCCATGCTGCGGGCATAGGGGTCTTGGATCATCAGCGTGTCCCCGGCAAAGGCGGGAAAGGCCAAAAGCGCGGCCACAAGGGCAAGGGCGGTCTGAATGCGGGTCATCGGGATACCTGTCTGACAAAGAGGGGGGCGCAAGCCCAAGGCCAAGCCAAGGCTGCGACCAAGGAATATCGAACTGTCGCACAGCATCACAGGCGGCAAAAGGTGACAGATTGACCGCAAAGGCGACATCCCGACCATCCGCCGTGCAACGCCCCATGCGGCAAAGCCAAAAGGCCCCGCCTGACGCACAGGCGGGGCCTTCAATTGGAACCGACGCGAAAGATTAGGCGGCGGCCTGAACCTTGGCGATTTCGCGCTTGATCTTCAGCGCATTGACCGACAGCTCGTCGTCCTTGGCCTTGGCCAAGAACGCGTCCAGACCACCGCGATGGTCAACGGTGCGCAGCGCCGCAGCCGACACGCGCAGCTTGAACGACTGGCCGAGCACGTCAGAAATCAGCGTGACATCGTTCAGGTTCGGAAGAAACCGACGACGGGTTTTGTTGTTGGCGTGGCTGACAGAGTTGCCAGACATCGGGCCTTTGCCGGAGAGTTCGCAGACGCGCGACATTGTCGTGATCCTTCGTGTCAAAACAGGAGGGCCCACCCGAAAGGGGCGGAAACCGAATTCGATGAAGGGCGTTTAGGGGGAATCCCCGGAGACGTCAAGCGCTAGTCGTGCGCCTGCGGTGGGGGATCTGCCTGCAAGCGCCGTCGACGCGGTCTGCCCGCGCCATCCCCGCCTCTTGCCCCAAGGCCAAGGCGTTTGCGGCGGTGCGCAGGGGGGATTTTCTCGGCCTCGCGGTACTGCGCCACGGTGCGCCGCGCCAGCCGCACGCCTGTCTCCTCGGCCAACCGATCCGCCAAAGCGGCGTCCGACAAGGGCGCGCCGTCCGGTTCAGCCGCAACGATTCGCCCCAGCCGATGACGCAGCGCGGCGGCCGACAGGACAGGGCCCGTGCCCTCGGTCGGCGCTGAGGTGTCGGCGTCGTGGCCTCGCTCAATGCCCCGCCGCGCCGCACGCCCCGGCCCGCGCGCGCCCGAAAACATTTGGCGCAGCCACCAGACACCAAAGGGGCTGTCCATGCTGGCCCCGGCCACCACCCGGCTGATGGTGCTGACATGCAGACCCAAGACCTCGGCCAAATCCGCCATCGTCATCGGCACCAGCGCGCCCGGACCGTCCACCAGCGCCGCCTTTTGCCGAAGGGCGATCTCTTGCCCCACGCGCAAGAGCGTCTCATTGCGCGCCTGCAGCATATTGCACAGCGCCTTGGCCGCACTGCGCTGCCCTGCGGCCTCAGGCGTGCTGTCGCGCTCGGGACGCGGCTCAAGGCTCAGCGAGGGCAGGGCTGATCGGTTCAGCGCCAAGGACCAGCGCCCCTGCGCATCGGGCCGGGCCAGAAGATCTGGCTCCCGGCCAAGCGCGGGGGCCGCACCCGAAAACAACGTGCCGGGCTTGGGGTTCATCGTACGGATCAGCCGAAAGCGTGCCAGCACCCCCGCTTCGTCACAACCGCAGAGCCGCGCCAGACGCGCAGTCTGCCCCTCGGCCAACAGGTCCAGATGGGCCAAGATCACCTGCATCTCAGGGTCCAGCCGCCCCATATCACGCGCCTGCAGCGCCAGACACTCGGCCAGATTGCGGGCAAACAGCCCCGCAGGCTCCACCCCCTGCAACCGCTGCAGCACCGCCGCCACCTCGTCGGGCGGCAGGCCCAGATCCTTGGCCACAGCCTCCGGTGCCCGCCCCAGCCAGCCCGAAGGCTCCAACGCCTCCACCAGCGCCAGCGCGATGCGCTGCGCGGGCCGCGTGAGGTCAAGGGTGCGGATTGCGGCCACGACATGGGCCATCAGGCTGGGCTGGGCGGCGGCAGGCTCGGCCGCTCCGCCCCGGCCGTGCTGGACCGGGCCCAAAACCCCCGTCCAACGCGGCAGCCAATCGCCCGGCGCGGGCAGTTCGGGCGCAGACAGCCGCAGATGCGGGTTCTCGGCCGCCTGTTCTTCCAGATAGCGCGTCAGCCCCGCCGTATCACTGCGCAACAGCCGGATCGCGCTGTGCAGGCTGGTGTTCAGCGCCAGCCGCTGCTGTTGGGCGATGACAATGCGCTGGCGTTGGCTCATGGGACAAAGCTAGCGCAAGCCCGCCAGCCCGGCAATCTGTCACGCGGTCGTGTCGGCGCGCGCCCTGTTCAAGCCGGGCACCGGGCGTTAGGAAGGCGGCCAGCGAAAGGGGCGACGATGCAAGCCATGGCATATCCGGCGGTCAAGGATCTGGTCTTTGTGGGCGGCGGTCATGCCCATGCGCTGGTCTTGCGCGCCTTTGCGATGGCCCCTTTGCCGGGGGTGCGTCTGACGGTCATCAATCCCGGCCCCGCCGCGCCCTACACCGGCATGCTGCCTGGCCTGATCGCCGGGCATTACCGCCGCGACGAGATTATGATCGACCTTCTGCGCCTTGCCCGCCAATCCGGCGCGCGCGCGATCTTGGACCGCGCCACCGGCATCGACCGCGACCGCCGCCTTGTGCATCTGGCCGACCGGCCCCCCATTGCCTATGACCTTCTGTCGCTGGATGTCGGCATCGCGTCCGACCTGCCCGACATTCCGGGCTACAGCGATCATGCGGTGGCCGCCAAGCCCCTGGGCCGCTATGCCGAGGCGTGGGAGGCCTTCGTGACCCGGGCCCTGCCTGCGCCCCGCCTGACGATCATCGGCGGCGGGGTCGCGGGCATGGAACTGGCGCTTGCCTCCCACCACCGGCTGGCAGGGCTTGGCCGAAGCCCCACGATCACCGTCATCGAACGCAGCGCCGCCGTCTTGCCGAACATCGGCCGCGGCGCGCGCGACAGTCTCCTTGCCCACGCCGCCCGCGCCGGGATCCGCCTGATCACCGGGGCCGAAGTGGCCGAGATTGCAGCCCAATCCGTGCGGCTCACCACCGGTGAGGTGCTGGCCAGCGATTTCACCCTCTCGGTCGCCGGAACCCGGCCACAAGGCTGGCTGGCCGACACCGGGCTTGCGCTGAGCCAGGGCTTTGTCACCGTTGGACCCACCTTGCAAAGCTCCGACCCCCTCATCTTTGCCGCGGGCGATTGCGCGTATCTCTCCCATGCGCCGCGCCCCAAGGCGGGGGTCTTTGCGGTGCGCGAAGCGCCAATCCTGCACCACAACCTGCGCGCAGCCCTGACCGGCGGGGCGATGAAGCCCTACCACCCCCAACGCGATTATCTCAAACTTGTGTCGACCGGCGGGCGCGGTGCGGTGGCCGACAAGTTCGGCCTGCGCTTCGGCGGGGCGTGGCTCTGGCGGATCAAAGACCGCATCGACCGCAATTTCATGGCGATGCTCACCGAAGGCGCGGCGATGGCACAACCCCTGCCACCCACACCCCGCGTGGAGGGTCTCATGGAGGCGATGGGGCCAAAGCCGCTCTGCGGCGGCTGCGGCGCGAAACTCGGGGCGGCAGGACTGGCCTCGGCCCTCGCCACGCTGCCCGCGCCCACACGGCCCGATGTGCTGTCCGGCCGCGGCGATGATGCGGCGATCCTTAAGGCGGCCACGGGCGTGCAGGTCATCACCACCGATCATCTGCGCGCCTCGACCGACGATCCCCGCCTCATGGCCCGCATCGCGGCCAATCACGCGCTGGGCGACATCTTTGCCATGGGCGCAAAGCCGCAGGCCGCACTCGCCCAAGTCATCCTGCCCCGCCTGTCCGAACCCTTGGGCGCACGTACGCTGGCCGAGATCATGGAGGAGGCGGCAAAGGTCTTTGCCCAAGCCGGGGCCGATGTCGTCGGCGGCCATTCCTCGACCGGGGCCGAACTCACCATCGGCTTTACGGTCACCGGCCTCGCCGACCGCCCGATCACCAAGGCAGGTGCGCAGCCGGGCGATGTGCTGATCCTGACCAAAGCCTTGGGCAGCGGCACGATCATGGCCGCCGAGATGGCCCTGACCCGCCTGCCGGGGGTGATCTTGGGCGAGGCGGTGGCCACCTGCCTTGCCATGATGGGCGAAAGCCTGGCCCCAGCCGCATCGGCGCTGGCCCCCATCGCCCATGCCATGACGGACGTCACAGGCTTTGGCCTAGCCGGGCATCTTCTCGAGATCTGCGAGGCCTCCAACGCAGGCGCCACCATCCGCCTCGCCGATCTGCCGCTCCTCCCCGCGGCCGAGGCGCTGGCAGAAGCTGGCGAAGCCTCGAGCCTCGCCCCGCAGAACCGTGCGGCCTGCCTTGGGCGGATCACGGGCGACCAAACCAGCCCCCGCGCCGCCCTGATGTTCGACCCGCAAACCTGCGGCGGGCTCCTCGCTGCGGTCCCGGCCTCCGCCGCGCCCGCGCTCCTCGCGCGCCTGCCAACAGCCCGCATCATCGGCACCGTGACCGAAGGCCCGCCCCGTCTCCACCTTGGCTAAACCGCCTTCAACGCGGGTGAAATATCCTCGGGGGGCGGGGCTGGCCAAGGGCCAGACCCCGTGTGGGGCAGACAGCCCCCCGGCTGCGCGGCAGATCATTCGCGATGAGGAACCAAAGGGACCGAAGAGCCTGCGGTTACAGCAAAGCCTGCACAGCCCCGGCCACGCGGGCGGCGGTGTCGGGCAGGGTTTCGGGCCGCAAGGACCCGGCGTCGACCTCGGCCAGACGCACCTCAATCCGCGCGCGGTGCTTGGCATAGCGCGGGTCATAGTGCTGTTCCATCAGGCCTTGGGCCAGATCGGCAAAAGCCCCAGCCCCGGCCATGGCCTGCCACTCGGCAATCACCTCTTGGGCATGGAGGGGCATCAAAAGGTCAATGACGCGCGACAGCCGCGCCGCATCGGCCACCATATCGGCATAGGCCGTGGTCAGATACTGCGCGCGGGCAGCGGGGGCGGCGCTGAGTGCCACACGCGGGGCCCGCGTCATCGCCTTCCAGATTTCCGGCGGCAGGCGGCACTCGCCGATTTTCGAGCTTTCCGCCTCCACCACCACAGGCCGCGTCGGATCAAGTGCCGCCAGCGCCTGCGCCAAACGGCCCTCGAAAGCCTTTTGGCTGGGCTGCGGCCCCATGGCGCCAAACAGGCTGCCGCGATGATTGGCCAGCCCCTCAAGATCGATGACCTGCAGGCCATGACTGGGTAAAAGCTTCAGGATCTCGGTCTTGGCCGATCCGGTATTGCCATCCAGCACCACCATCGGCGCGCGCACGGGCGTGTCGTAGACCTCATGCACCACCAAACTGCGCCAGGCCTTGTAGCCGCCCTTCAGCGTCTCGACCCGCCAGCCGATCTGCGACAGGATGATGGCAAAAGACCCCGAGCGCTGCCCGCCGCGCCAGCAATAAACCAAAGGCCGCCAGCCGCCGGGCTTGTCAGCCAAGGGCCCGAGCAGATGCCCCGCCACATTGCGCGACACCAAGGCCGCGCCCAGTTTCTTGGCCGTGAACGGGTTCACCTGCTTGTAGATCGTGCCCACCTCGGCGCGTTCGGCATCGCTCAAGACCGGCAGCGAAATGGCACCCGGCAGATGATCCTCGGCATATTCCGCCGGCGCTCGGGCGTCGATGATGTCATCAAAGCCGTAACCGGCCAGATCGGACAGAGAGGTGAGCGTAACAGCCATGCGCCGGGGTGTAGCCGATCGGGCCCGGGCCGGAAAGGGGGCGCGCGGCCGGGGCGTTGCAAGATGAGTATTTATGCCAAGATGAAAGACAGGCGGCGCGCCTTAGCCCCAAAGGCTTACAAGGCGCGGCAGATCGGCCCAATCGTCAAAGGCCGCGCTGTGGACAATCTGGTCCAGCGGCGATTTGCGGTAGCCTTCGGTGTAAAGAAGGAACGGCACCCCGGCGGCGTGGGCGGTCTCGGCATCGACCTCGCTGTCGCCGACAAAAACGATCCGGCTGCGCCCAAGAGCGCGGGCGGTGGCGTGCAGGTGGTCTGGGTGGGGTTTGCGAAGGGCCAAGCTGTCGCCGCCCAGAATGATGGGGAAAAAGGGTGTGAGGCCCAGATGGTCCATCACTGCGCGGGCCGGGGCGAGGGGTTTGTTGGTGCAGACCCCAAGTGCTGCGCCACGTGTGGCCAACTGGTTGAGCGCTGTCAGAACGCCGGGGTAAACCGTGGTCAGGCTGTGGGCGGTCAGATATTCATCCTCGAACCGGGTCACGGTTGGGGCGTGCAGCGCGCCCGCAGGGTCTTGGCCGTGACGTTCCAAAAGCCGGGCGACAAGGTTGGGCAGGCCCTTGCCGACAAAGGCCTGCACCTCGGCCCGGACGAGCGGGGCAAAGCCCAACCCGGCCATCACCCGGTTGGCGGTGGCATGGATGTCGGGCACGGAATCGATCAGCGTGCCGTCGAGATCGAAGATCACCGACAGATGCACGAGATCCACCCCGGTCTCGCTCAAACCGCCGCCTCCGCCGCCTTGCGGATGGCGCGGATGTTCTCGCCGTAAGGCGCGGGGTTGGCGACCGAGCCGCCTTTGAACACGGCCGATCCCGCCACCAGCACATCGGCCCCAGCGGCGGCGACCAAGGGGGCGGTCACCGGGTCTACCCCGCCGTCAATCTCGATATGGATCGGGCGGTCACCGATCATCTGGCGCAGCTGGCGCACCTTGGCCGTCATGTCGATGAACTTTTGCCCACCAAAGCCCGGGTTCACCGTCATCACGCAGACAAGGTCCGTCAGGTCCAAAAGATGCGCCACCGCCTCGGCCGGGGTGCCGGGGTTGAGCGCGATGCCCGCCTTCATGCCCGCCCCGCGAATGGCCTGCAGCGTGCGGTGCGAATGGGCGCCCGCCTCGACATGGGCGGTCAGGATATCGGCGCCGGCCTTGGCGAAGGCGTCGATATAGGCATCGACCGGCGAGATCATGATGTGCACATCCATCACGGTTTTCACGTGTTTGCGAAAGGCCGCCACGGCGGGTGGGCCAAAGGTGATGTTCGGCACAAAATGGCCGTCCATCACGTCAACATGGACCCAATCGGCGCCCTGAGCCTCGATCGCCTGAATCTCGCGACCGAAATCGGCGAAATCGGCAGACAGGATCGACGGGGCGATCTTGATGGACCGGTTGAAATTGGCGTTCATTGGGCGCACTCCGCTGGCGGTTTGGGCTGAGCTAGCGCGCCGGATGGGGCTTTGGCAAGGGTTGAAACCGGGGGGGCTTGTGGGGTAGGGCCGGGCGGGTTCACGCTGCAAGATGGGTGGGACGATGGACGAGATGATCCCGGCTTGGGTGGAGGGTCGGCTGACCCCGGTGGAAAAGCTGGCCGTGCACCAACAGGGCCTGCGCCACAAGGCGGTGTCGGTGTTTGTGCTGGACGGGGATCGGGTGCTGATCCAGCAGCGGGCGCTGGGCAAATACCACACGCCCGGGCTTTGGGCCAACACCTGCTGCACCCATCCTTTGTGGGGCGAGGACGATGCGGCCTGCGCCGCGCGCCGCCTGCATGAGGAATTGGGGATCACCGGGCTGACCTTGCAGGCCGCAGGCACGGTGGAATACCGCGCCGAGGTGGGCGGCGGCATGGTAGAACATGAGGTGGTGGCCCTCTTTCGCGCCAAAGCCGGGCCAGAGCTGCCCTTGGCGCTGAACCCCGACGAGGTGCGGGCGGCGCGCTGGGTCGATCTTGGGGCTTTGCAGGCCGAGATTGCTGCGACGCCGGAGGTGTTTACGCCCTGGCTGCGGATCTATCTGGCCGAACATGCCAGCCAGATTTTTGGGACCTGACCAAAGCGGTCGTCTTGCAACCGGTCGCCTGAAGAGGCGCGGCGGAGGCCTCCGGCGGGAGTATTTGGACCAAGATGAAATCTAAAGTTTCTGATGTTTTGCTGTTCTTGTGGAAAGAGCGGGCCTGTTCCGCGGCGGAAACAGCTGGGCCCGCCCGCTGCCTTCCATAATTTTACCACAGTGCTGGTGTGGGGTGGGACGCGCTATGGTTGTGGTGCGGGATGCTGCGCAGCGGTAAGGATGTCATGAGATGGTAAAGTGGTTCTTGATCGCCGTTCTGGCGGCGCTGCCGATGATGGCTGGCTCTGCGGCCACCGCAGACGAGCGGGTGACGCTGGGCTGGGGCCGCATCTTTACCAATGACCAGATCGGCGATGGCAAAGACCGTTGGCGCACGGGGTCCTACACAGTCAGCCGGCTGCGCGGGCCCTCGTGGCAGGGCCATGCCGGGCATGGGTTTGGCGACATTCTGGAACTGCGCGGCCATGCTGGGGTGATCGCGCCGTCGAACCTGACCTCGCCTGCCGCCAATGATCGGCGCTATGCCGGGGTGCTGAGCTTTGGGCTGAACACCCATTTCGGCTGGCAGGGGGCCGAGGTGGATCTTGGGGCCGAGCTTGCGCTGACAGGTCCGCGCAGCGGCATTGGCAGCTTTCAAAAGTGGTTTCACAATCAGGCCGGCATGGTGCCACCTTCCGCGGCTGTGCTGGATGCCCAGATCGGCAATCGCCTGCATCCGGGCCTGAATGCCGAGATCGGCCGCATCTATGGCTTGGGCGACACGTTTCGGCTGCGCCCCTTTGCCGAGGCGCGGCTGGGCCTGGAAAGCCTTGTGCGGGTGGGCGGCGACATCACCATCGGCCGCTTTGGCCAAGGCGGGCTTTTGCTGCGCGATGTCACCACCGGCCAGCGCTATCGCGGGATCGAGGGCACGCGGTCCAAAGGGTTCAGCCTGACCATGGGCGGCGATCTGGCCCATGTCTTTGACAGCGCGCTTTTACCCTCGGGTGGGGCGGTGACCGCCGAAAAAGACCGCTACCGTCTGCGCGCGGGCCTGCAATGGCAGGGCAAGCGCGCCTCGGCCTTTTATGGCGTCAGCTATCTGTCGCGCGAATTCGTCCAGCAGCCAGAAGGCCAGCTTGTCGGGGCGCTGAGCCTGAACTTGCGGTTTTGACGGGCCAAGCTCCGCGTGACCAAGGTTCGATCAGCCAGCCCCAACCCCCATCAATCTGCCCATGTGTTGCCGCTTTGCTATAGCCAAGTGTCGCCAATCTTGTTAACTTTTAGGCGCAACCGGCGGTAACTGCCGGAAAAACAAGAAAACGAGCAGGCATACAGGCAATGAAAACGGGCTCTTTGGGCACGTTCGTCATCTCCTGGTCACAGACAGAAGTCGACGGCCTTAAGGCCGCGCCCTTGGACGTTCTTGCGGTCGGCACCACTTGGCGTTGGTCAGGTGCGGCGGTGCGCGTGGATGGGCCGCAGGGCTTGTTGCTTCTGGAAGGGGCCGAGGGAGCGGCGGACATACGCAAGCGTGCGGCGCGCATGGTGCGCCGGTTGGTGGGTGTGGCGGTGGGTGACACAGAAGCACCCGGTGAGGAGAGCGGATCTGATCCGGTCCCCGATCAGGGCTTTATCGTCACCGACGGGCATCAAAGCTATACGGTCACCCTCATTCCCGTGCCCGATACGGGGGCGCGGCTTTTGATGCTCGTGGGCGATCTGCCCCCGGTCGATCAAGATCTGTGGGTGGTGCGCACGGCCATTGACCTCACCCATTCGGGGGCCGGGGCCCGCACGGCGGGCGGGGTCATCTGTTTCACCCCCGACACGCGGCTTGCCACGCCGTTGGGGCCGCGCATGATCCGCGATCTGCAGCCCGGCGATCTGATCGAAACCCGCGACAATGGTCCGCAAGAGGTTTTGTGGTGCGGCCACCGCCGCATGACCGGCGCGCGGCTTTACGCGATGCCGCACCTGCGGCCCATCCGCTTCAAGGCGGGCGCTTTGGGCATCGGCCGCCCGGATGAGGATCTTCTGGTCTCGCCGCAGCACCGCATGCTCTTGAAAGGCCCCGCCGCACAGGCCCTGTTCAACACGCCCGAAGTGCTGGTGGCGGCCGAGGATCTCTTGAACGACCAAACGGTGATCGTTGATCACACCCTGCGCGAGGTCACCTATGTGCATATCCTGTTGCAGCGCCACAATGTGATCTGGGCCAATGGGTTGGAATCGGAAAGCTTCCATCCCTCCAACACCGCGCTGGATACGGTGGATCCGGGGCAGCTTGGCGCGCTGTTGCAGCTTTTGCCGGGGGCGGATGCGAATCCGCATTCCTATGGCGATTATGCGCGGCGCAATCTGTCCTCTTCCGAGGCCGCCATTTTGCGCTATGAAATGGCGGGATAAGCCCGACCTCCTCGCGCGCCTTTGGCACCTCGTCGGTGGCGAAAGCCAAGGCGCGAGGCAGTCGACGACGCGGCCCGGGTTGGCTGTTGACTCCGCGCTTCGCCCCTGTATAAGCCGCCTCACTGTCCCGGAAGCAATTCCGGGGCTTTTCGTTGGTGTTGGTGGCCCTTGCAAAAGGATCCCTGTCGTCCCGTTCGGGAAGAGGACAACGCCCTTCACATCCGCCCTTCGGGGCCAAAGAAGGAGATCAGCCGTGACCAAACGCACGTCTGCCAAGTATAAAATTGACCGCCGCATGGGCGAAAACATCTGGGGCCGCGCCAAGTCGCCGGTCAACAAGCGTGAATATGGCCCCGGCCAGCACGGCCAGCGCCGCAAGAATAAGCTGTCGGACTTCGGCACCCAGCTGCGCGCCAAGCAAAAGCTCAAGGGCTACTATGGCGACCTGACCGAAAAGCAGTTCCGCAAGATCTATGGTGAGGCCGAGCGTGTGCGCGGCGACACCGGCGAGATGCTGGTTGGCCTGTTGGAGCGCCGTCTGGACGCGGTTGTCTACCGCGCCAAGCTGGTCCCGACCATTTTCGCCGCCCGCCAGTTCGTCAACCACGGCCACGTCAACGTCAACGGCAAGCGCGTGAACATCGCGTCCTATCGCGTTAAAGAAGGCGACGTTGTGGAAGTTCGCGAAAAGTCCAAGCAGCTCGCCATCGTGATCGAAGCTATGGCTTCGGCCGAACGTGACGTTCCGGACTATCTGGAAGTCGACGCGGGCAAGAAGATCGTCAAGTTTGTCCGCACCCCCGGCCTCGGCGATGTGCCGTATCCGGTCAAGATGGAACCGAACCTGATCGTCGAATACTACGCCAAGAACTAACGGCGCGGTGCGCTAAACCGCACCTTTCATTCGGGGCCGCGCCGCAAGGTCGCGGCCCTTTTTTACTTCTGGAGTGTCCCATGGCGCAAAAGCCCAATCTGGAAAGCCAATTCGAACGTGGCCTGTTCGCCAGCCGCTGGCTCATGGCACCGATGTATCTGGGGTTGGTGATCAGCCTTGCGATGCTCTTGGTGATCTTTGTCAAAGAGCTGGCCTATTACGTGCCACAAGTGTTCACCATGACCGCCGATCAGGGGATCTTGGCGATCCTGACGCTGATCGATCTGTCTCTGGCCGCCAATCTTTTGCTGATCGTGCTCTTCTCTGGCTATGAGAATTTCGTCTCAAAGCTGGAGATTGGCGAGAATGCCGACCGGCCCGACTGGATGGGCACGGTGGATTTCTCGGGGCTGAAGATGAAGCTCATCGCCTCGATCGTGGCAATTTCGGGGATCCATTTGCTCAAGGTTTTCATGGCCTTGGGCAAACCCGGCGCCTATGCCGTCACCAGTGAAACCCTGAAATGGATGGTCATTATCCATCTGACCTTTGTCATCTCGGGCGTCTTGCTGGCCTTGATGGACTGGATGGCAGCCAAGACCACCAAGCATTGAAAGGCCACACCATGACCCACACCGTTCACACCCGCATTGACGGCCCGCTTGTCATGATCGGCTTTGGCTCCATCGGGCGCGGCACGCTGCCGCTGATCGAACGCCACATCGGCTTTGATCGCGCGGCCTTTACCGTGATCGAACCCTCGGGCGAATTTGCCCATATCCTGCACGACCATGGCATCCGTCATCTGCAACGGGCGCTGACCCCCGACAATTACGCCGCCACGCTGCGGGGCCTTTTCCCGTCGGGCAAGGGCATGGTGGTGAACCTGTCGGTCGATGTGGACAGCATCCTTCTTATGGAGCTCTGCGCCGAACTCGGCGTGCAATACATCGACACCGTGGTCGAGCCTTGGCCAGGCTTTTACTTCGGCTCCACGCTCCCCAATGCCGACCGCACCAATTACCCTTTGCGCGAAAAGGTCCGTGCGCTGGGCAAGAACCACATCGGCGGGCCGACGGCGGTGTCGTGCTGCGGGGCCAACCCCGGCATGGTGTCTTGGCTGTACAAAGAGGCGCTCTTGCGTCTCGCCGCAGATACCGGCGTTGCCGCCGCCCCCAAAACCCGCGCCGATTGGGCGCAGCTGTCCATGACCTTGGGCGTCAAGGGCGTCCATGTGGCCGAACGCGACACCCAAGTTTCCGCCCGCCCCAAACCGCCGGGGGTCTTTGTGAACACGTGGTCGGTCGATGGGCTTCTTAGCGAAGGCTATCAGCCCGCCGAACTCGGCTGGGGTACGCATGAAAAGAACCTCCCGCCCCATGGCCACAGATTCACCCATGGCGCAGGCTATGCGATCTGGATCGACCGCCCCGGCGCCGATACTCGCGTGCGTTCATGGTGCCCCACGGTTGGGCCGCAATTCGGCTATGTGGTGACCCACAATGAATCGCTCTCGATCCCGGATTATTACACCGTTTGGGAGGGCGACCGGGCCATCTACCGCCCCACCTGCCACTATGCCTATCACCCCTGCAACGATGCGATCCTGTCCCTGCACGAGATCAACGGCGCGGGGCAACTCCCTGAGAAGAAACACATTCTGACCGCCGAGGAAATCACCGGTGGAGGCGATGATCTGGGCGTGTTCCTTTATGGCCATGCGAAAGGCGCCATGTGGTACGGCTCGCGCCTGACGATTGACGAGGCGCGTGCGCTGGCCCCTTACCAAAACGCCACCGGCATGCAGGTGACCTCGGCGGTGCTGGCAGCCATGGTCTGGGTGGCGGAAAACCCCAACGCCGGTTGGGTTGAGGCTGATGAGATGGACCACGACCGCTGCTTGGCCGTTCAGCGCCCCTATCTGGGCCGGGTGGAATGTCATTACACCGACTGGACCCCGATCCAGCACCGCATCAACAGCTTTGCCGAGGACCGCGACGACGACGATCCGTGGCAGTTCACCAACTTCTTGGCGGTGTAACCGCCTGCGATCGATGTGAAAACGCGGGCAGATCGGATCATTGCCAGCGATCTGCCTGCACAAACCCAAGGGGTGGCCGCCTGCCGCCCCTTTGCCTTTCCACTGGCCTTGCCTCCTTGGGGGCGATAAAAGCTGGGCCAGACCTTGAGGAATCCGATGAACGACCACATCCGACCACAGCCCGGCATCTTGGACATTGCCCTTTACGAAGGCGGCAAAGCCTCGGTGGCGGGGGTGACCAACATCGTGAAGCTCTCGTCGAACGAAAACCCCTTTGGCCCTTCGGACAAGGCGAAAGAGGCGTTTCAACGCTCGGTCCACCAACTGCACCGCTACCCGTCAACCGACCATGCCGCCCTGCGCGATGCGATCGGTGAGACCCATGGGTTGGACCCCGCCCGCATCATCTGTGGCGTCGGTTCGGATGAGATCATCCATTTCCTCTGTCAAGCCTATGCCGGGCCGAAGGATGAGGTGGTCTATACCGAACATGGCTTCCTCATGTATCGCATCTCAGCCATGGCGGCAGGCGCCACCCCGGTTGAGGTGCCCGAGCGGGAGCGCACCACCGATGTCGACGCCATCCTGCGCGCCTGCAACCGGCGCACCAAACTGGTGTTCATCGCCAACCCCAACAACCCCACCGGCACGATGATTTCGGCCGCCGAGGTGGAGCGTCTGGCCAATGGCCTGCCGCCTCAGGCCATTTTGGTGCTCGATGGGGCCTATGCCGAATATGTCGAAGGCTTTGACGCCGGAGCCGCGCTGATTGAATCGCGCGACAATGTCGTAATGACCCGCACCCTCTCCAAGATCTACGGCCTCGGTGGTCTGCGCATCGGCTGGGGTTATGGCCCCAAGCACATCATCGATGTGTTGAACCGCATCCGTGGCCCCTTCAACCTCTCCAACACCCAGTTGGAAACCGCCGAAGCCGCGGTGCGCGATCAGGACTACGTCGCCAAATGCCGCGCCGACAATGCCCGCATGCGCCATTGGCTGGCCGAGGCGCTGGCCGAATTGGGCGTGCCCTCTGACACCTCGATGGCCAACTTCGTCCTCGCCCGCTTTGCCAGCGCCGATGAGGCCGAGGCCTGCGATACCTTCTTGCAATCCCAAGGCGTGATCGTCCGCCGTGTGGCCAGCTACAAGCTGCCCCATTGCCTGCGCATCACCGTGGGCGATGCCGCCTCTTGCCGCCGCGTGGCCCATGCCATCGGCCAGTTCAAAGGTGCCAAATGACCCCGCCGATTTATGACCGCGTGGCGCTGATCGGGCTGGGGCTTATTGCCTCGTCCATGGCCCATGCCATGAAGCAGTTCGGCCTTGTGGGCGAAATCGTGGGCTATGCCAAAACCGAGGACACCCGCCGGGTCGCCTTGGAGATCTGCATTTGTGACCGGGTGTTCGGCACCGCCGCCGAAGCCGTGCAGGGCGCCGATCTGGTGGTTCTGGCCGTCCCCGTCGGCGCCATGGCCGAAATCGCGGCCGAGATCGGCCCGCATCTGGCCCAAGGGGCCTGCGTCACCGATGTGGGGTCCGTGAAACAAGCGGTGATCGCCGCGGTCGGCCCCCATATCCCCGAAGGCGTGGCCTTTGTCCCCGCCCACCCGCTTGCCGGGACCGAACATTCCGGCCCCCGGTCGGGCTTTGCCACGCTCTTTCAAAACCGCTGGTGCCTCCTGACGCCCACCGAACAGTCGACCCCTGACGCCATCCAGAGCCTGCGCCGCCTGTGGGAGGCGATGGGATCGAATGTCGATGAGATGGACGCGCCCCACCACGATCTGGTGCTGGCCGTGGTCAGCCATACGCCCCACCTCATCGCCTATACGATGGTCGGTGTGGCCGACCATCTGCGCCGGGTGTCGAACTCGGAAGTCATCAAATACTCTGCCTCAGGCTTTCGCGACTTTACGCGGATCGCCGCCAGTGACCCCACCATGTGGCGCGATGTGTTCTTGACCAACAAAGAGGCCACGTTGGATATTCTAGGCCGCTTTACCGAAGAGCTGTTCGTGCTTCAGCGCGCGATCCGCATGGGAGATGGTGACCAGTTGCATGCTTATTTTACCCGGACCCGCGCCATTCGCCGCGGCATCATCGAAGCCGGTCAAGACACCGACGCCCCAGATTTCGGGCGCGTCGCCCCAGCCTCGAAACCGGGCGAATAGCCCGGTGGTCCGGGCACTTGGGCTGGCTCTGGTCGTTCTGCTCGGTGTGATCCCGCCACAGGGCCCGGCATGGGCTGATGCACCGACAAGCTCGATCCGTCCTGCCGCCCGCCCGGCAGCCACGCAGGCTGCACCCGCTGCGTCCATCGTCGCCCCCGCTGCTGCTCAGGCCGCTCCGGCGACCGAGGCCACGCGCGCCGTCTTGCGGCCAAGACCCCGGCCCGCCGGTCTTCTGATGCCCAACCCCGCGACGCAGGCAACGGCCGCCGAACCTGTGCTGGCCGAACCGGCAACCCCCACCGCCGCCGTTGGCACCTCGGCCAGATCCCTGCGCCCAAAACCCCGGCCAGACGGGCTGGACACTCTCACCCTCGCCGCCGTCCCAGCGGCCACGCCCACCCCTACGGATGAGCCGCAACCCGAACCGCAGCAAAGCCGCAAGAAGCAGGAAAAGCTGTCGAAAAAGGGCTCGGTCTGCGGTGACCCCGCCATCAAGGGTGAGGCTCTCGCTCCGATCAAGGGCAAGGTCAAAGGCTGCGGTCTGGACAAACCGGTGCGCGTCACCTCGATCAGCGGCATCCGGCTAAGTCAGCCCGCCACCTTCAGTTGCGACACCGCGCAGGCCATGAAATCTTGGATCGAAAACGGCCTGCGCCCGGCGATGGGACGGCGCGAGGTGGTCGAGATCCGCGTCGCCGCCAGCTATATCTGCCGCAACCGCAACAACAAAAGGGGCGGCAAGATCAGCGAACACGGGCGCGGTCGTGCGGTGGATGTCGCGGGCTTTGTGTTTGCCGATGGCACCGAATGGTCCATCGCGCGCAACTACAACAAACAAGTGCGCCGCGCCCATAAGGCGGCCTGCGGCATCTTCGGCACCACGCTCGGGCCCGGGTCAGATGGCTATCACGAAGACCATCTGCACTTTGACATCGCGCGCCACAACAACGGGCCCTATTGCCGCTAAGCCCCAGTCAAACGGCTGAGATCAATCGCCCATCACAAAGGCCGGACCAAGGGGCAGCGGCCCAAAGCTCATCCGCCCCCCTTTGGCGACCAAAGGCACCACCAGCACCTCAGGGTCCTCGCCCTGCGCCGCCATGATCTCAAGGCCCCGCGTCAGCGAAGGCTCAAACCCCGGCGCAATCACGCCCGCGGCCACCAAAAGCGGCGGCAACAGCCGCCAGTTCTCGACCCGCACCGAAATCTCGCCCGCCGCAAAGCCCAGATCGTCGGGGGCCAATGCCCCCTTGGCAAAGACCTTCAGATCGCCCCAAAGCACCCGCGCCTCGGTCAAATCCAGCGCGCGCAGGGCAGGGCGCGTCTGGCCCGCGTGCCGGTCAAGCGGGGCTGACAGCGTCACCGTGGCATCCAGTGCCACTGCCTCAACCGTCGCGCCAAGGCCAGCCGCAGTGGCCAGTGCGGGATCAACGCCCAAACTGTCCACCGCCAGTCCCAGCCGATAGATCGCATCTGCGCCCTCCTCGGCCCGGATTGACACCACCGCCCGCTTGGCCCCCAAAGCCGCGCCCGCCTCAGGCGTGAGCACCAGCGCATCGCCCTCCACCACCGCCTCAGACAGCGCAAGATCAGGCCCGGGCACCAGCAAAAGGCTGGCCATCAACCGATTAGTGTCCAAGCCAAACTCTTGGCCAAAAACGGACATCTCCTGATCCCCCGGCAGCGCGGCAATCAGATGCCAAGGCTTCCAGCTCATGGCGAACACTTGGGCAAAGGGCGCGCGCCATGCCATGCCTTCAGCCGGATCGGCCAGCATAGGCGCGGTGATGGTCAGATCAAACCGGCTGGGAAAGCCGCGCACCGCCAGCGTCTCATAGGTGGCGACACGGCCCTGCGCCACTTCGGCGTCAAACCAGCCGCGCGCCGCCGCCTCGACCCCGCGCGACCCCACGAGCCACCAGCCGCCCCACAGCCCCGCAAGGATCATCGTCAGCCAAATCAGACCGCGCATCTTGGCCCCTTCCCATTTTGCCCGCGCCTTTCTACACCATGGCCGATGCAAAGGGCCAGTGACGGCAGGTCACGTCGCAAAGGGATGGCGCAAAAGATGTCGGATGACATGTGGGTGTTCGGCTATGGCTCGCTGATCTGGAACCCGGAGTTTCCGGTTGCCGAACAGCACGTCGCCCGCGCCACGGGCTGGCACCGCAGCTTTTGCATGCGCTCGATCCACCATCGCGGCACTGAAGCTGCCCCCGGCCTTGTGCTGGCGCTGGATGCCGATCCGGCGGCCCATTGCGACGGGGTGGCCTTTCGCGTCCACCCGGGCGCCGAGGCGGCCACGCTGCAGGTGCTTCGCGACCGAGAGCTGATCTCGTCGGCCTATCTCGAACGCTGGCTGCCGGTCACGTTGACCGATGGTCGGCAGGTGTCCTCACTGGTCTTTGTCATCGACCCCGACCATGTGCAGTATTGCGGTGGCCTGCCGCTTGAGGATCAGGCCCAGATCATTGCCCAAGCCATCGGCGGGCGCGGCCCGAACCGCGACTATCTGCACGCCACCGCCGCCCATCTGGCTGACCTTGGCATTGCCGATGCCGATCTGGAATGGCTCTCCCAGCGCGTCCGCGCGCTTTAACGGCCCAGCACCGGCCGCCTTGCCTCGGTTTTGCTTGGCATGGCCCGCGCGCCTGCTATGGTTAGGTTGCACCACAGCATGCGGCCACAACATATGCCAAAGACCGAAACTCAGGGCGGCGTCCTTTTCAGCCAACCCATTCGCCAAATCGTGACCATGCTTTTGGTCTCCGGCCTTGTCATGGGCGGGGCTTGGCTCATCCATGACACCGTCTTGGGCATCATCCAGACGAACCCTTGGCTGAACGGCTTTATCGCGGGGGTGTTCCTTTTGGCCGTGGTCACCTGCTTTTGGCAGGTGTTCATCCTTGTGCAATCGGTCAGCTGGATCGAGGCCTTTGCCCGCCACGAACCCGGCTCGGCTGATGCCGAAGCGCCGCTTTTGCTCGCCCCCTTGGCGCAGCTGTTGCGCAGCCGGGGCGCGCGGTCAAACCTGTCGTCCTCCTCGACCCGGTCGATCCTTGAATCCGTCGCCACCCGCATCGACGAGGCGCGCGACATCACGCGCTATCTGATCAACCTTCTGATTTTCCTTGGCCTTTTGGGCACCTTCTACGGCCTTGCCACCACCGTGCCCGCCGTCGTTGACACCATCCGCAGCTTGGCCCCCGAAGAGGGCGAGACCGGGCTTGATGTGTTCTCCAAGCTGATGGGCGGGCTGGAAAGCCAGCTTGGCGGCATGGGCACGGCGTTTTCGTCGTCACTTCTCGGCCTTGCCGGCTCGCTGGTCGTGGGGCTTTTGGAGCTTTTTGCCGGTCACGGGCAAAACCGCTTTTACCGCGAGTTGGAGGATTGGCTCTCGTCGATCACCCGCGTCGGCTTTACCTCGGGCGATGGGGAAGGCGACAGCGGCGCGATGGCGGGGCTGATCGACCATCTGGGCGCGCAGGTCGATGTGCTGCAAACCATTGCCGCCCAAGGCGAATACAGCCGTCAGGCGCTGGAAGAGCGGCTGGCCACACTCGATGCCACGCTGGCCCATCTCGCCGCGCAAAGCGAGGTGGCGCTAAACCAAACCGCCGACCAAACTGCCGTGCTCGCCCGCATCGCCGAGGGGCAAGAGCGGCTGATCGCCGCCCTCAGCGGGGCCGAAGGCGGGGCGGCCTCGGATGCCGAAAGCCGGATGCGCCTGCGCTCCATTGATGTGCAACTTCTGAAAATCCTTGAAGAAATGGCCGCCGGCCGCACCGAGACCACCGCCGATCTGCGCGCCGATCTGACGACGCTGACGGCGGCTGTGCGCCAATTGGGCCGGGCGCGCTAGCATGGGACTGTCGCGCCGCCGCGATTCCTCGATGATCTGGCCGGGTTTCGTCGACGCGGTGACGACGCTGTTGATGGTGATGATGTTCGTCCTCACCATCTTTACCGTCATGCAATCGGTCCTGCGTGAGACGATCACCGCCCAAAGCACCGAACTGGATGAGCTGAATTCGCAGGTGGCCCAACTCGCCACCGCGCTGGGGCTGGAACGCGCCCGCGCTGACGGGTTGCAGGCCAGCCTATCCGAGGCCGAAACCCGGCTTGGGGATTTCGAAGTGCAGGTGCGCGGGCTTTTGGCCGAACGCGACGCCGCCTTGGGCGATGTCGCCCGGCTGACCGATGAGAAATCGGCACTGGATGCAGCCCTTGCCTCAGCCCGCACCGAAATCGACGCCGCCGCCGAGGCCGCGCGTCTGGCCGCCGCACGGCGCGAGGCGCTGGAGGCGCTGGTGGCCGATCTGCAAGCCAAGGGCAAATCTGACGCCGAGGCATTGGCCGCCGCCCAAACCGAGATTTCCGCGGCCGAGGCCGCCCGTCTGGCCGATGCAGCCGCCTTGGCAGCGCTGCGCGCGCGACTTCAGGCGTCAGATGACGAACTCGCCGCGCTGACGCTGGCGCTTGAGGCCAAACGGCGCGAGGCCGAAGAGGTGCTGACGCTTTTGGCCGCCGCCCGCGCGGCCCCGCCCGAAGGGGCCGAGAAGGGCACGCTTTTGGATGTGGCCAAGGCCACGCTGACCGAAGAGCAGGAAAGATCGCTGGAGTCGCAGCGCAAGCTCACGCTTTTGAACGAACAGATCGCCGCCCTGCGCGGGCAATTGGCGAACTTGCAGGGGCTTCTCGATGCCTCCGCCGCGCGCGATGCGGCCTCTCAGGTGCAGCTTGAAAACCTTGGCAGCCAGTTGAATGCCGCATTGGCCCAAGTCGCCGCCGAAGAAAAGCGCCGCGCCGCGCTGGAAGAGGCCGAACGCAAACGGCTTGAGGCGGAGAACGCCGATCTCGAGCGCTTTCGCAGCGAGTTCTTCGGCCAACTCTCCCAGCTTCTCGCCGGGCGCGAAGGGGTACGGGTCGTAGGCGACCGCTTTGTCTTCTCCTCCGAAGTGCTTTTCACCCCCGGCGCCGCCGATCTCGCCCCCGAAGGCCGCGCCCAGATCGAAGGGGTCGTAGCCACCCTCTCCGAAGTGGCCGACCAGATCCCGCCCGCCATCGACTGGATCATCCGCGTCGATGGCCACACCGACAACGTGCCTCTGTCCGGCACCGGAGAATTCACCGACAATTGGGAGCTCTCCCAAGCCCGCGCGCTGTCGGTCGTGCGCTTCATGGTCGATGATCTGGGCTTTCCCCCCGCCCGCCTTGCCGCCACCGGATTTGGCGAGTTTCAGCCCGTGACGGCAGGCGACAGCCCCGAGGCCCGCGCCCAGAACCGGCGGATCGAGTTGAAACTGACCGAGCGCTAGAAAATTCTTGGCGCAAGAATTTTCGGGGGGCCGTCTGCCCCCCAAGCTGCAATTGCCGGGCAATTGCAGCCCCCCCGAGAGTATTTCGGCCAAGATGAAACCTAAGGGGTCACCGTCAGGGTGATCTCTTGCCGCGACAGTTCTGCGCGGTCGCGGATCAGGGTCGCGGTGGCGGTATAGCGGCCGGGTGGCCAGGCGGGCAGGGTCAGCTTGCGGCCCACCGCGCGGAAGGCGAGCGCTTGGGTCTTTTCGATCTGCACCCGTTCGGTCACCACGGCACCTTCTGGCCCGACAAGGTCGAACAGGATCGCATCCCCCGCCCTTGGGCCAAAGAGATAGGCCCAGACCACCAGGGCGGGCGCTGTGGCGGGCAGATCGGGTGAGGGCAGGCCGGATTTGATCTCGTCAAATGCGGGCACCTGATCGGTCAGGCCAAGGCCAAGGATGCCGCCCGGTTGATGCGGCAGGTCGCGGGTCCAAAGATCGTCTCCCACTGCGTCGCAGGCGGTGGCACCGGGCGCGAAAGGGTCGATCTTGGCGCCCTCGTGGCGGACCGCGAAATGCAGATGCGGAAACTCGGCCCGGCCGGATTGGCCGATCTGGCCCAAGGCGGTGCCGACGGTGACAGGCTGGCCTGATTTGACCCGGACTGAACCTTGTTTCATATGGCAATATTGGGTTTCCCAGCCATTGCCATGGTCGATTACCACGCCATTGCCGCAGTCTTGTCCGGTCGGGAAGGGGGCGGCATCGGCCACCCCGTCGCGCAGGCCCTTGACCACGCCGGGGGCGGCGGCCAGCACCGCGATCCCGGCCGCCATGGCCGCACGGGTGGGCAAGGCAATGTCGGTGCCGTCATGTCCATCGTAGCTGAGCGGCCCGCAGGTATAGTCCGTGGCCTCTGGCCCCGGGTCATGGTCATGATATTGCTGGATATAGCAGTCTTGACCCAAAGTGCAGTCCGCCGGGAACGCCAAGTCAAAGGCCCCCGCCGGGGGGGCGAGGGCCATGAGAAGTGGGGCAAGCGCCCGGATCATCTTTGCGGTTATTCCGCCGTGAGAAGCGGCGGTTTTTGACCCGTCAGACGCGGCTTTTGCGGCTCTTCATAGGTCAGGTGCAGCGCGCCGTCCTTGACGCCGACATGCACCGTGCCGCCCTTGGTCAGCTTGCCAAAGAGCAGCTCTTCAGCCAGCGGTTTCTTGATGTGCTCTTGAATGACCCGGCCAAGCGGGCGCGCGCCCATCTTGTCATCATAGCCCTTCTCCCCAAGCCAAGCGGCGGCCTCGGTCGTCAGGTCGATGTGGACGTTGCGGTCAATCAGCTGCGCCTCAAGCTGCAGGACGAACTTGGTCACCACCTGCATGATGATGTCGCGGCCCAAGGGCGCAAAGGCGATGACCGCATCCAGACGGTTGCGGAATTCCGGCGTGAAGGTGCGCTCAATCGCCGCCGTATCCTCGCCCTCGCGACGGTCGCGGCCAAAGCCGATCGCCGCTTTCGCCATTTCCGACGCGCCTGCGTTCGAGGTCATGATCAAGATCACATTGCGGAAATCCACCGTCCGGCCGTTGTGGTCGGTGAGTTTCCCGTGGTCCATCACCTGCAACAGGATGTTGTAGACATCCGGGTGCGCCTTTTCCATTTCGTCCAGAAGCAAGACGCAATGCGGGTGCTGGTCGACCCCGTCCGTCAACATGCCGCCCTGGTCAAACCCGACATAGCCCGGAGGGGCGCCGATCAGGCGGCTGACCGCGTGCTTTTCCATGTATTCCGACATGTCAAAGCGCAAAAGTTCGACGCCAAGCGACGAGGCCAATTGCTTGGCCACCTCGGTCTTGCCCACGCCCGTTGGCCCGGCGAAGAGATAGTTGCCGATGGGCTTTTCAGGTTCCCGCAGCCCCGCGCGGGCCAGTTTGATGGCCGAGCACAGCGCCTCAACCGCTTTGTCCTGCCCGAACACCACGCGTTTCAGCGTCTTTTCCAGATCGCGCAGCGTTTCGGCATCATCCTTCGAGACCGACTTGGCCGGGATGCGGGCGATTTTGGCCACCACAGCCTCAATCTCCTTGACGCCCAAGGACTTGCGCCGCTTGCCTTCGGCCAACAGATGCTGCGCGGCACCTGCCTCGTCGATCACATCAATCGCCGAATCCGGCAGCTTGCGGTCGTGGATATAGCGCGCCGCCAGTTCGACGGCCGATTTGATCGCGTCATTGGTGTAGCGCAGATCGTGGTGATCCTCAAAATGCGGCTTCAGCCCCATCAGGATCTTGATCGCATCGGGCACCGAAGGCTCATTCACGTCGATCTTCTGGAACCGGCGCGACAGCGCGCGGTCCTTCTCAAAGTGCTGGCGGAATTCCTTGTAGGTGGTCGAGCCCATGCAGCGCAGCTTGCCGCCCTGCAACGCGGGCTTCAACAGGTTCGAGGCGTCCATCGCCCCACCCGAAGTGGCACCCGCGCCAATCACCGTATGGATTTCGTCGATGAAGAGGATCGCATCCGGGTGATCTTCCAGCTCTTTCATCACCTGCTTCAGCCGCTCTTCGAAATCACCGCGATAGCGGGTTCCGGCCAACAAAGCGCCCATATCCAGCGAATAGATCGTCGCACCCGACAGAATATCCGGCGTCTGCTTGTCGACGATCTTTTTGGCCAGACCTTCGGCGATGGCGGTCTTGCCGACGCCCGGATCGCCCACCAACAACGGGTTGTTCTTGCGCCGACGGCACAGAACCTGAATCGCGCGCTCCACCTCGGCCTCGCGGCCGATCAGCGGGTCAACGTCGCCCTTCAGCGCCTTGACGTTCAGATCAACGCAGAACTTCGACAGGGCGGATTCCTTGGCCTCACCGGCCTCGGCCTTCGGAGTCTCATGCTCTTCGGCCCCGGACACTTCGCGCGCCTCGCCGTAAGACGGATCCTTGGCCACACCATGGGCGATGAAATTCACCGCATCATAGCGCGTCATGTCCTGCTCTTGCAGGAAGTAGGCGGCGTTCGATTCGCGCTCGGCAAAGATCGCGACCAGCACATTGGCCCCGGTCACCTCATTGCGACCGGACGACTGCACATGGATCGCCGCGCGCTGAATGACGCGCTGGAAGGCGGCTGTCGGCACCGCCTCGGACCCTTCAACGCTGGTGACCAGCGTCGACAGATCGTCATCGATGAAATCAATCAGGGTCTTTTTCAACTCATCCAGATCAACCGCGCAGGCCTTCATCACGCGGGCTGCGTCAGGTTCTTCGATCAGCGCCAGAAGAAGATGCTCCAGCGTGGCCAGCTCATGTCGGCGGGCATTGGCCAAGGCCAGTGCCGAATGGATCGCCTGCTCCAGTGTGGTCGAGAATGACGGCACGTTCCTGTGCTCCTGTTTTCAGGGCCGGGGAAGGGAGAAAACCCCCGATCCGACCGTGGCCTCATAAGGTAAAGGATCGGTTTTCTTGGGCGGGTTTCAAGCCCTAAATCCAACTCTTTTGCGCAGGGGACAGAAAAGTGATCGGGGGTGACATTTCTGAATCACCGCTGAGAATCTCAAGCCTTTGATTGAGCAGGATATAAACCCATTAACGGCTTAAAACCGATCCTTGCGCGCCCGCAGTTCGGCAAAGACCGCCGCATCGCTTTCGCCCTCCATTCCGAGGGCTGTCTTCATTTCGGGTCGGGACGCGCGCAAAAATGGGTTGGTGGCGCGCTCGCCCGAGAGGCGCGAGGGCACCGAAGGCCGCCCTTCGGCCCGCGCTTTCATCACCCGCAGGGTGCGCGCGGCAATCGCCGGATTGGCCGGTTCCATCGCGGCGGCAAAGCGAAGGTTGGACGCGGTGTATTCATGGCCCGAGCAGATTTGCGTTGCATCGGGCAGGGCGGCCAGCTTTTGCAACGAGGACCACATCTGATCGGGGCTGCCTTCAAAGAGCCGCCCACAGCCCGCCGCCATCAGACTGTCGCCGGTAAAGGCCAGACCGGAGTCGGCAAACACATATGCGATATGGCCGAGCGTATGGCCCGACACGTCGATCACCACGCCAGACTCGGGACCAAAGGGCACCGCGTCCCCCTCGGCCAGCGCCACATCCAAGGGCGGCAGCCGGTGCCGGTCCGCCGCCGCACCCCAGACCTTGGCCCCGGTCGCGCCGCGCAGCGCCTTCACGCCTGCGATATGGTCGTCATGGTGATGGGTCAGGAAGATATCGCTCAGCACCCATTCGCGGCGCGAAAGCTCGGCCAGAATGGGCGCGGCGTCGGGCACATCCACCACGCCTGTGGCCCCCGACACCGGATCATGGATCAGATAAGCATAGTTGTCGGCCAGACAGGGCAGGGTGACAAGTTCAAGTGGCATGGCTTTTTCCCCCGATCCCGGTATCCTTGGCCGCCACTGTGACCAGAAGGGCGGCAAGCTGCAATGCACCTTGATGTGCTGGACCTGCGCAATTTCTACTACCGCACGCAGCTGGGCCGCGTGGCCCAGCGCGCCATCCGCGACCGGATGGTTGACCTTTGGCCACCTTTGGCCGGGCAGACGGTGGCGGGCTTTGGCTTTGCCGTCCCGCTCCTGCGCCCCTATCTGGCCGAGGCGCGGCGCGTCGTCGGGTTGATGCCGGGGCCGCAAGGCGTGATGCCATGGCCTGCAGGGCTGCAGAATGTCTCGGTCCTGTGTGAGGAACATCTTTGGCCCCTGCCCACCGGCATGGTGGACCGTCTGGTCCTGATGCACGGGCTGGAAACCTCGGAAAACCCCGGCTCGGTGCTGGATGAGGCGCACCGCGTGCTTGGTCCGGGGGGCCGGGCGCTGATCGTGGTGCCGAACCGCGCGGGGCTTTGGTCGCGCTCGGATGCCACCCCCTTCGGCTTTGGCCGCCCCTATACCGCCAGCCAGCTGGAAGCGCAGCTCAAACGCCACGGCTTCACGCCCGAACGCAACTTCACCGTGCTGCACGCCCCACCCTCGCAGGCCCCGTTCTGGCTGCGCTCGTCCAACCTGTGGGAGCGGCTGGGCCGCCGATTGCCGTGGCTTTCGGGTGGGGTCTTGATGGTCGAGGTGTCAAAACAGGTCTACGCCCCCACGCGCGGCGGCCTTTTGCAACGCGCCACCAAACCCGTCCGCCTGTGGGAGCCCGCCGCCCAGCCAGTGGCCAGCCCAAAGCAGTGACGCGCCGCCGGGCTTGTCTGCGTTTTGGCGCGCGCTAAACTTGCGCCATGACCAAAGCGCACCCCAACCATGATTTGCCGCCCGCTGTCCGCCTTCTGGGCCTGTCCGGCATCTTGCCGCAATTGGCCTGCATTGCCCACACGCTGGCCTTCGGGGGCAGTTTCGCCGGGCAGGCGGGGCTGGCCTATGCGGCGGTGATCTTGTCCTTTCTGGGCGGGCTTTGGTGGATGGCTGCACTTCTGTCCGGCTTGCGTGACCCGATCCCCTATGTCGTGGCGGTGCTGCCCAGCCTTGTGGGCTGGGGCGCGATGCTCTGGCCTGATGGCGGGCTTTGGCTGATGGCGCTGTGCCTCTTGGCCAGCCCGCTGGTGGATATCAGCCTGTCGCGCCGCATCACGCTGCCGAACGGGTGGCTCCGCTTGCGCTGGCAAATGGCCAGCGGCCTTGGCCTGACCACCCTGATCCTCGCCGCGCTCACCGCCTAATGGGCGTCTTGCAGCGTGCCGTAAGCTTCGCACCCATGACCGCCCACCGGCCCCGTCAATTCTCCAACGGTTCTTGAGTCAGCCGCAAATCGGCGGGCGCAAAGCTGGTGATGCCGTTCAACTGAATCAGCGTCAGCGGAACCTGTGACCCGTCAGCCATCGCCTGATTGACCGTCACCAGCGTAAAGTTTCCAGCCGCATCAAAGGCAGATGTCACCCGCAGATCGAATTGCGAAAACTCGGCGTTCACCGGCACCTCAAACGCCAACTGGTCCTGCGCAGGATCAAAATCGGTAATGATCGTCCGGCTTGCCGGGATGGTCTCGTTGGATGAGCCATCGCTGATCGTCATGCGGTCAGCCCCCGTGCCGCTTTCCATGGTGACAAAGTGGTCGGTCGGCGCGCCGGTGAAATTGGTGAAATCCACCGTCAGCCTGTCATCACCAGCCCCGCCATAAATGGTTGACGCGCTTCCCACCTCAAGCCTGTCATTGCCATCGCCGCCGTAAAGCTGAGATCGATCCGTCGCCACCCCGAAATCATCGCCAACCCCGGCATTCGCAACCGACCCTTGGGTGGCATAAACCACATCATTGCCCTCGGCCGCAAAGCCCGAAGCCCCATTGCGCGCCCAGACAAAATCATTGCCCACCCCGCCATGGGCCTCGCCTGTGCCATCGGCCAGCACATAGTCATCGCCCTCGCCACCAAAGACCGTGGCATTGTCCGGCCCCGTCAGGCTGTCGTTGCCCTCACGGCCATAGGCGGTGGCATCGTCCTCGGCGATCAGCGTGTCATTGCCCGCGCCGCCAAAGCCCACTGCACTGTCACTCAGGCTGATCTGGTCATTGCCCGCCCCGCCAGTGACCACATCATTGCCCGATCCGCTCAACGTCTCGTTGCTGACATCGGGGGCAGGGGCCCAATCCACCACATCGCCGATCTCGGTGCCGTAAAGCACCACGTCATTGACATCAAAGCTGGTCACACCCTGCAGGGTAAAGCTGGCAAAGCGGCCCTCCGCGCCTTCGGTCAAATCGACGATGGTGGCGTTTTGCACCGTGTCAAACCGCGAGCTTATTTCGACGCCATCTACCTCGCGGTTGCCCAAAAGCACCGCAATCTGCTCGGCCCCGGGTTGGAAATCCGTCACCGTCAGCCGCGCCTCGCCGTCCGAGGCATCGTCACGTGCCAGATCCGCGATGAAGGCATCATTCCCGCCGCCGCCGCTCACCAAGGCCCGGCCCGAGACGATCAGCTGGTCAAACCCCGCCCCACCGGCGCCAAACCCCTCGCCAATCGTCTCACCGCGCATGTAGAGCGTATCGCCACCGTCACCGCCATAGGCGCGCGCATCGCCGCTGGCACTCAGCGTGTCATTGCCATCGCCACCGTAAACCGCCGCATCGCCCGTGGCGGTCAACTGATCATCGCCCACCCCGCCATAAGCGACGGCCTCATCTGCGGCCAAAAGCGTGTCATCCCCGGACCCGCCTTGAAGGGTGGCGTTTTCATCGCCGCTCAGCCAGTCATCGCCGCCCAAGCCATAGCCGACCGCGCCATCGGTGACTGTCAGCCGATCATTGCCCTCGCCGCCCAAACCCTGTGCTGCGCCGGAGAGATCAAAGCGGTCCGCACCCGCGCCTCCAAAGGCTTGGGCGCGATCTGCGGCGATCAGGTGGTCATCCCCTGACCCACCCCAGCCCACAGCCTCACCTGCAAGCGACAACAGGTCATTGCCCGCCCCGCCCGCGATCTGGTCATTGCCTGCGCCTTGTAGGCTGTCATCGCCGCCCCCACCATCGTCGCCCCCACCATCCGCACCGCTGCCGCCATCGGCGGAGGTGGCAAGACCGGCAACCAGCAACAACGACAACAGAACAAATTCCACGGCGGCACCTTTTGAAAAGACTACTAAAATGAAAACCTTATCCCTGACCCTGACGAGGGGACGCGACCGGTGTCAATCGCGGTGACAGTGTCGGCCGGGTTTATCCCCCGAAATCACCGCAAGACCGCGCCAGCTGGCCCGGATTGTTTCCACACGCTCCACAAAGCCCCAGTCCCAACGTGACGCTGCGTCACTCTCGCCCCGGTTCACAGCGCCACATCGGTCTGCTGGCTCGGCAGGCAAAGCCCCCCTCTGCCCCCTCGAATCGCGCCTCTGCGACCACAGGGAATCGCCCCCGCACCCTGTGCGCTGTCAAAGCCCCGCATCCAGCCAAGACCCCGGCCTGTTGCGAGGCAGGGGCCAAAACATCGGATGTTAGCGCCGATCCCCGACCCCAAGACCTCTGCCCGGCCCATCTGCACCCCATCTGCTCGGCCATGCCGCAGCGAAATGCCTCATTTGCCGCATGCTTTTCCGCACAAAACCCACCTCTGCCCGGTTGCGGGGTGGGGAAGGCTCTGCTAGAGACGCGCCCAATCGAAAGACGCATGCACCTCGCCTGCGCCATGGTCGGGTTCTGCCCGACCCGGGACAGAAGCGGGTCAAAGACAGCGGAAGGGATGACGTGTCCGAACCAGTTTCGATCTCGCAAGGTATCGCCGGGCGCTACGCCCAGGCCTTGTTTGAACTCGCCAAAGAAGCCAAAGGCCTGAAATCGCTTGAGGCAGATGCCGATGCGCTGCAGGCCGCGCTGGCCGCCAGTGCCGATCTGTCCGACGTGATCGCCTCGCCGGTGATCTCGCGGGGCGAGCAGGCCGCCGCCATTTCGGCCGTGGCCGCCAAGATGGGCCTGTCGGACCTGATGGCCAACACGCTGGCGCTGATGGCCGGCAACCGCCGCCTTTTCGTGCTGCCGCATCTGATCGTTGATCTGAAAGCGCGCATCGCGGTTGAAAACGGCGAGATGACGGCTGACGTCACCTCGGCCACCAAACTCTCGGCGGCTCAGGCCAAGAAACTGGCCGAAACGCTGAAAGCCTCGGTCGGCAAGACCGTGAAACTGAACACCACCGTGGATGAAAGCCTCATCGGCGGTCTTATCGTCAAGCTCGGCTCGACCATGATCGACACCTCGGTCAAATCGAAGCTCGCGGCTCTCCAGAATGCAATGAAAGAGGTTGGGTGATGGGAATTCAGGCTGCTGAGATCTCTGCGATCCTTAAGGACCAGATCAAGAACTTTGGCAAAGACGCACAGGTGGCCGAAGTTGGCCGCGTGCTGTCGGTCGGCGACGGCATCGCCCGTGTGCACGGGCTGGACAATGTCCAAGCCGGTGAAATGGTGGAATTCCCCGGCGGGATCCGCGGCATGGCGCTGAACCTCGAAGTCGACAACGTCGGCGTCGTGATCTTCGGTTCGGACCAGGACATCAAAGAAGGCGACACCGTCAAGCGCACCAAGTCCATCGTGGACGTGCCCGCTGGCAACGCCCTTCTGGGCCGCGTTGTGGACGGCCTTGGCAACCCGATCGACGGCAAAGGCCCGATCGCGGCAACCGAGCGTCGCGTGGCTGACCAAAAAGCCCCAGGCATCATTCCCCGCAAATCGGTGCACGAGCCGATGGCAACCGGCCTCAAGGCCGTGGACGCGATGATCCCCGTTGGCCGTGGCCAGCGCGAACTGATCATCGGCGACCGTCAGACCGGCAAAACCGCCGTGGCCCTTGACGCGATCCTGAACCAAAAGTCGTACAACGACGCTGCCGGTTCGGACGAATCGAAGAAGCTCTACTGCATCTACGTCGCGATCGGCCAAAAGCGCTCGACCGTGGCTCAGTTGGTGAAGAAGCTCGAAGAAACCGGCGCCATCGACTACACGATCGTTGTGGCCGCCACCGCTTCGGACCCGGCTCCGATGCAGTTCTTGGCTCCCTATTCGGCCACCGCGATGGCAGAATTCTTCCGCGACAACGGCCGCCATGCGCTGATCATCTATGATGATCTTTCCAAGCAGGCCGTCGCTTACCGTCAGATGTCGCTCTTGCTGCGCCGCCCGCCGGGCCGCGAAGCCTATCCGGGCGACGTGTTCTATCTCCACTCCCGCCTCTTGGAGCGTTCGTCGAAGCTGAACGAAGATTTCGGCGCGGGCTCGCTGACGGCTCTGCCGATCATCGAAACCCAAGGCGGCGACGTGTCGGCCTTTATTCCGACGAACGTGATCTCGATCACCGACGGCCAGATCTTCTTGGAAACCGAACTCTTCTACCAAGGCATCCGCCCGGCTGTGAACACCGGTCTGTCGGTGTCTCGTGTGGGCTCGTCCGCTCAGACCAACGCCATGAAGTCGGTGGCAGGTAAGGTGAAACTGGAACTCGCTCAGTACCGCGAAATGGCGGCCTTTGCGCAGTTCGGTTCCGACCTTGACGCTTCGACCCAGGCTTTGCTGAACCGCGGCGCGCGTCTGACCGAGCTGATGAAGCAAAACCAGTACTCGCCGATGACCAACGCCGAAATCGTCTGCGTGATCTACGCGGGCACCTCGGGTGCGCTCGACAAGATCGCCGTCAAGGACATCGGTCGCTTTGAAGCGGGCCTCCTGAAGCACCTGCGCACCACCGGCAAGGCGCTTTTGGAAGACATCACCAAGAACGACCGCAAAGTCGCGGGCGATCTGGAGAAAGCCATCAAAGCCGAAATCGCTGCTTTCGCCAAAGATTTCGCGTAACCGGCCCTGAAGGAGAAGGCACATGCCCAGCCTTAAGGACCTAAAAAACAAGATCGCGAGTGTCAAAAACACGCGTAAGATCACCAAAGCGATGCAGATGGTCTCTGCGGCAAAACTGCGCCGTGCGCAGGATGCCGCCGAGGCTGCCCGTCCCTACGCTGAACGCATGTCCGCCGTGATGGCGGGCCTTGCGGCCGGCGTTGGCAAATCGGAAAGCGCACCGAAACTTCTGGTCGGCAACGGCTCGGACAAGGTGCATCTTCTGGTCGTCATGACCGCGGAACGCGGGCTGTGCGGTGGCTTTAACTCGACCATCGTCCGCCTTGCCCGCGCCAAAGCGATTGAGCTATTGGCCGCTGGCAAGACGGTGAAGATCCTGACCGTCGGCAAAAAAGGCCGCGAACAGCTGCGCCGCGACCTTGGCGCGCATTTCGTGGGCCATGTCGATCTGAGCGAAGTGAAGCGTGTTGGCTATGCCAATGCCCAGACCATCGCCCGCGACATCCTCGCCCGCTTTGAAGCTGGCGAATGCGATGTGGTCACGCTGTTCTTCAACCGCTTCCAGTCGGTCATCTCTCAGATCCCGACCGCACAGCAGGTCATCCCTGCCGTGTTCGAAGATGCGGGTGCGGCGGCTCAGTACGACTATGAACCCAGCGAAGAAGCCATCCTGATGGACCTTCTGCCGCGGGGTTTGGCCACGCAGGTCTTCACGGCTCTGTTGGAAAATGGCGCCTCCGAGCAGGGCGCGCGGATGTCCGCCATGGACAACGCGACCCGCAACGCAGGCGAAATGATCACCAAGTACACGACGATCTACAACCGCTCGCGTCAGGCTGCGATCACCAAAGAGCTTATCGAAATCATTTCGGGCGCGGAAGCGCTCTGACGAACCGGAGAAACGTAAATGGCAAGAGCAACGAAAGCGACTGCTGCAGCGGCCACCGCCGCCGGCAAGGTGACCCAGGTCATCGGCGCCGTGGTTGACGTGAAATTCGAAGGCGCGCTGCCCGCGATTTTGAACGCGCTGATCACCGACAACAACGGCAAGAAGCTGGTTCTCGAAGTGGCCCAGCACCTTGGCGAAAACACAGTGCGCACCATCGCCATGGACGCGACCGAAGGTCTGGTTCGCGGTGCAGGCGTGTCCGACACCGGCGCGCCGATCTCGGTTCCGGTGGGCGACGCCACCCTTGGCCGCATCCTGAACGTCATCGGCGAGCCGGTGGACGAAAAGGGCCCGGTCGTGGCGAAAGAATACCGCGCCATCCACCAAAAAGCCCCGTCCTTCTCGGAGCAGGCCACCGAATCTCAGGTCCTCGTGACCGGGATCAAGGTGATCGACCTTCTGGCACCCTACGCCAAGGGCGGTAAGATCGGCCTCTTCGGCGGCGCCGGCGTGGGCAAGACCGTTCTCATCATGGAACTCATCAACAACATCGCCAAAGTGCACTCGGGCTATTCGGTGTTCGCAGGCGTTGGTGAACGGACCCGTGAAGGCAACGACCTCTATCACGAAATGATCGAATCCGGCGTTATCAAGATTGATGACCTGACCGCTTCGAAAGTGGCCCTTGTCTACGGCCAGATGAACGAACCGCCGGGCGCACGTGCCCGCGTCGCTCTGACCGGTCTGACCTTGGCCGAACAGTTCCGCGACCAGTCCGGAACCGATGTTCTGTTCTTCGTCGACAACATCTTCCGCTTCACCCAAGCCGGTTCCGAAGTGTCCGCACTTCTGGGTCGTATCCCGTCCGCCGTGGGCTACCAGCCGACGCTGGCCACCGACATGGGCGCGCTGCAGGAACGCATCACCTCGACCAAAGCTGGCTCGATCACCTCGGTGCAGGCCATCTACGTTCCGGCCGACGACTTGACCGACCCCGCGCCGGCCACCTCGTTCGCCCACCTCGACGCCACCACCGTTCTGTCGCGTGCGATCTCGGAACTCGGCATCTACCCGGCCGTGGACCCGCTCGACTCGACCTCGCGTCTGTTGGACCCGGCCGTCATCGGTCAGGACCACTATGACGTGGCCCGTTCGGTGCAGGGGATCCTCCAGCGCTACAAGTCGCTGCAGGACATCATCGCCATCCTCGGCATGGACGAACTGAGCGAAGAAGACAAACTGACCGTGGCCCGTGCCCGGAAGATCCAGCGCTTCCTGTCGCAGCCGTTCGACGTGGCAAAAGTCTTCACCGGCTCGGACGGTGTGCAGGTTCCCCTGGACAAGACGATCGCCTCGTTCAAGGCGGTTGTGGCCGGTGAATATGACCACCTGCCCGAAGCGGCCTTCTACATGGTCGGCGACATCGAAGAAGTGAAAGCCAAGGCCCAGAAACTCGCTGCGGCTGCGGCGTAAGGGGGGATCATGGCAGGCACCCTGCAATTCGATCTCGTCTCGCCGGAACGTCGTTTGGCTTCGGTCAAGGCGTCCGAGGTGCAGATCCCGGGCGCCGACGGCGACCTGACGGCGATGGAGGGGCATGCCCCCACCATCACCACGCTGCGCCCTGGCATTCTGAAGGCGGTCTCGTCCGAAGGCACCAAGGCCTATGTCGTGACCGGCGGTTTCGCGGAAATCTCCGCCACCGGTGTGTCGGTTCTGGCCGAACGCGCTGTGGCGATGGATGACATGACGCCCGCGCTGATGGAGCAACTGATCGCCGACGCCAGCGAGGCGACCGCTGTCGCTTCGGACAAGGACGCCGCCGACAAGGCGATGGCCGATCTGGTGGCTCTGCGCGCCTCGGTCGCGCAGTAATCTCGGTCCTTATCTGTTCAAAAGGCCCCGGTTCGTCCGGGGCCTTTTCATTTTCTGGAATCTTTCGGCTGTTTTGTGCTTAGACTGGCCGAAAGGACGATGAGGCATTTTATGAAACGCATTTCCGCAGGCCGGGTCGGCATCCTGCAAGGCAGCCGCGTGCTGTTTTCCGATTATGCCGATGGCGGTGTGATGTGGACGGGGCAGGGCGACCGCGAAAGCCGCCACGTCATCACCTTCAAGCCGCCCTTCACCGAACCGCCGGCCGTTATGCTCGCCATTTCCATGTGGGACACCGACCACGCCCACAACGCCCGCGCCGACCTCACGGCGGAAAAGATCACCGCCAAGGGCTTTCATCTGGTGTTCCGCACCTGGGCCGACACTCGCGTCGCCCGCATCCGCGCCGACTGGACCGCGATTGGGGCTGTCCGGGATGAAGAGGATTGGGATGTGATGTGAGCGGGAAATGGCAGGTTTGAGCCCAGAGCGGACGTTAGTCCGCCTGCCTTCTTTTGCCCGGAATCAAGGCGCGGATGCGCCGCCGGGCCGCGCCCGACCTCCCCCTGGGAGGGCGCGTCTGCAACGGGTGCCAGCAGAAATTCGGGGGAAGAACTGGAACCATAAAGTGCCTAGAACTTTTGTCGGCGCGCCGTCCCGAGGTCGGGCGCGGCCCTGTGTTGGATCCGGTCAATGACCACTTCGTCCGCGAAGCTGCCGGTCGCCACACCTCGCCGAACGGGCTTGGGCACAGTTGGCTTGCCCACAGCCAAATGCCCGTAGAACCCGCCCAAACCTTAACAATTCCTGAATCCGCCCAAGCCAACCCCTTGAAAAGGTCGGCCTCGAAAAATGCCCTCCGTCAGGACACCCCTCACCCCCGCGGGTAGAACCCTTCATAAATCGGCACCAGCGTGTCCGTTTCAAAGAGGCTCGACACCGACATGCCGCCCCAGATGTTCAAGATCGCCTGACCAAAGATCGGCGCGGTGGGCACGATGCGGATATTGGGGCAGTTCTTCACCGCCTCCGTCGGCTCAATCGAATCCGTGATGACCAGCGATTTCATCACCGAGTTTGTCACCCGCTCCACCGCAGGGCCCGACAGCACGCCATGGGTGATATAGGAATGCACCTCGGTCGCGCCGTTCTCCAACAAGACCTCGGCCGCCTTGCACAGCGTGCCAGCGGTGTCGCAGATGTCATCCACAATGATGCACTTCTTGCCCGACACATCGCCGATCACCGTCATGCCAGCGACTTCGCCCGCCTTTTCGCGGCGCTTGTCAACAATGGCCAAAGGCGCGTTGATCCGCTTGGCCAGTTCCCGCGCCCGTGCCACGCCGCCGACGTCTGGCGAGACCACCATCAGATCATGCATCTGGTCCTTGAAATGGTGCTCAATGTCCAAGGCAAAGACCGGGCTGGCATAAAGGTTGTCCACCGGAATATCAAAGAACCCCTGAATCTGCGCCGCATGCAGATCCAGCGTCAGCACCCGGTCCACCCCAGCCTCGGTCAGCAAGTTTGCCACCAGCTTGGCCGAGATCGGCGTACGCGCCTTGGCGCGGCGGTCTTGGCGGGCATAACCGAAATAGGGGATCACGGCGGTGATGCGGTCCGCGCTTGACCGGCGCAGCGCGTCACACATGATGAGCAGTTCCATCAGGTTGTCATTCGCCGGCGACGAGGTGGGCTGGATGATATACATATCCTCCCCCCGCACGTTTTCGAACACCTCAACGAAGACCTCGCCATCGTTAAAACGCTCCACCCGCGCATCCACCAGATTGACGCTCATCCCCCGGTGCATCGACATGCGCCGGGCGATGCCCTTAGCCAATGAGAGGTTGGCATTGCCCGAGATAAGCTTCGGTTCGTTGATCGGCGGCATGGGGCACCTTCGGCAAGGGATTCGCACGGGAATCGTGACGTTGACACCGCTTACCACCGGGTTAGGTTTTGGGAAAGTTCACCGCACGAAAGGGTATAGAATTGGCGCATATTGATTACTTCTTGGCGCTCCAATCGCCTTATGTCTATCTTGCGGGCACCCGGCCGGCCGAAATTGCGGCCCGCCACGGCGCGACCGTGGTCTACAAGCCCTTGGACGCCGCGCAACTCTTCCCCCGCACCGGCGGCAAGGTCCGCGCCGAACGCCATCCTTCGCGCAACGAGTATTCCGCGCAAGACCGCGCGCGGCAGGCGCGCAAGCTTGGCCTACCTTTTGACCCCCAGCCGATGTTTGCAGCATCCAACCCAGCACCGGCGGCCTACGCGGTGATCGCGGCCCAAGCCGTCGGCGGCGGCGATCTGGCCGGACTGGTCGTTGCCCTCTCCCGCGCCATGTGGGCCGAGGGGCGCGATATCTCGGATGATGAGGTGATCCGCGCCGCCCTCGTGGCCCATGGCTTTGACGCGGGCACCGCCGACCGGGGCATGCTGATGGCGGCCGAAGCCTATGCCGCTAATCTCGAAGATGCCGTCTCACGTGGGGTTTTCGGCGTGCCGTTTTTTGTGATAGGCGAGCAGAAATTTTGGGGTCAGGACCGGTTGGACGATCTCGAACTGCACCTCGCTGGAAAGCTCTGAATGTTCGACGCCTCTCGCCCTTTGACGCCCTTTACCGCCAACGCCCACCCGCTGCCCCCGCATCGGCACTGGCCACGCGGCGGTGACCGCCCGGTTTTGGCACTGCATTGCAGCCTCGCCCATGCCGGGGCGTGGTCAGGTCTGGCAGAGCGGCTGACGAACCTTACCCTCACGGGCTTTGACCAGATCGGCCACGGTCGCGCGCCCGATTGGGATGGCGTGACCGATCTCCACGACGCCGCCACCGCCGATGCCATCGCAATGGCCGAGGCTTTGGGGCAGGGCGCGCCCATCGACATCTTTGGCCATTCCTTCGGCGGCACGGTGGCCTTGCGCGTGGTGCTGACCCGGCCTGACCTCGTGCGCAGCCTGATGCTGGTTGAACCCGTGATCTTCGCCGCCGCCCGCGCCGCCGGGGCCAAGGCTTGGACGGCGTTTCAAGACGAACATCTCGGCGTTGCCCGGCTTATGTGCTCAGGCGATCGTCTGGGTGCCGCACGGCTCTTCCACGGGCTTTGGGGCACGGGCGAGCCTTTGGAAAGCCTGCCCGATCGCGCCCGCGACTATATCATCGACCGCATCCACCTGATCCCGGCGCAAAACGCCGTACTTTTGGACGACAGCAAGGGCCTTTTGCGCGCGGGCGGGCTCGAGGCTCTGCGCGTGCCGGTTCTTTTGGTCGAAGGTGCGCTCAGCCCGGCGATCATCGCAGCCAATCACGCCGAACTCGCCCGCCGCCTGCCGAACGCCCACTGCGCCAGCGTGGCCGGGGCTGGGCATATGCTGCCCTTGACCCATGCGGATGATCTGGCACAGCTGACGACCGCCCATCTCGCGCTCAGCTGACCCTCCTCGACCGCCTTCGGCGTCTCGTCGAGACCTCCCGACGAGCGACGACGTCGACGCGGAGGTGCCGTCAGCGCAGCGCTGCCAAGAACTGATCCACATCGGCCTCGGTCGTCGACCAACTGGCGACCAACCGCGCCCGCTCGCGCCCCATGGGGGCCGGGAAGGGGTAATAGGCCGCGCCCGCCGCCTCAAGCCGTGCATGGGTGCCCACCGCCCATTCGGGAAACAGGATATTTGCCTCCGCCGGGTGCACAAGGCTGACATCGGGCATCTGCGCCAAACCGCGCACCAGCCGCGCGCCCATGGCATTGGCATGGGCCGCGAGCCGCAGCCACAGCCCATCTTCCAGATATCCCACCATCTGCGCCGACAAGAACCGGTGCTTTGAGAAGAGATGCCCGCCGCGCTTGCGCCGCAGCTCAAACTCCCAAGCTTTGGCCGGGTCAAAGATCACCACGGCCTCGACCCCCATGCAGCCGTTCTTGGTGCCGCCAAAGGACACCACATCCACGCCCGCTTTCCACGTCATTTCGGCCGCCGTGGCGCCCGTGGCCACCAGCGCATTGGCAAAGCGCGCGCCATCCAGATGCACGGGCAGGCCATGCGCCCGCGCCACCCCGGCCAAGGCCGCCACCTCTGCCACAGAATGAACCGTGCCCGCCTCAGTCACATTGGTGATCGACACCGCAGCGGCCTGCACCCCATGCACGCCTCCACCCTTGGCCTTGACGATCGCCGCCTCGAGCGCCGCCGGGTCCATCCGCCCATGCGCACCATGCACCAGCGCCAGCTTTGCACCATGCATGTAAAACTCCGGCGCGCCGCATTCATCCTCGGCGATATGGGCATGCTGGTGGCAAAACACCGCGCCCCAAGGCGGCGTCAAAAGCGACAGCGCCAGCGCATTGGCCACGGTGCCCGTGGCCACCAGATAAACCGCCGCCTCAGGCGCCTCGAAAATCTCGCGGATCTGGTCGCGCGCCCGGTCCATGAAGGGATCGGCGCCATAGCTGCGCGCATAGCCCGCATTGGCCGCCGTCACCGCCGCCATCACCTCAGGCGCGGCCCCGCTCGCATTGTCCGATGTGAACCACATTCAGATGTCCTCCTGAAACACGTAATCGTCCCAGTCGTCCTCCGACACCGCCGCCTCGGACACCGTCTTGTTGCGCATGGAATTGCCGGATTTATGCGTGGAAAGCGGATCGCCCGTGACCAGCGGGTGCCATTCGGGCAACGGTTTGCCATTGTGCAACAGCTTGTAGGCGCAGGTCGCGGGCAGCCAATAGGCAATGCGCGGAATGGTTTTCGGGTTCAGCCGGATGCATTCCGGCACATGGGCAAAGCGGTTGGCATAATCGCCGCAGCGACAGGTCGCATCATCCAACAGCCGACAGGCAACGCGGGTGTATTCCACCTCGCCCGTGTCCTCATATTCGATCTTGTTCAGGCAGCACTTGCCGCAGCCGTCGCACAAGGCCTCCCATTCGGGGGCGGTCATTTTCTTCAGCGGGATGGTTTCCCAAAACCGGGGGCGCAGATTTTCCATGGCGGCAAACTGGCCTTTGGCGGGGGAAAAGGGAAGGGGGGATGTGGGGGGCGGTTATTGCTAAAGCTCAGAAACCAAGTCAGGGCAAAACTCTTTCTACTTTGCCCGGAATCAAGGGCGAAGCCCGCCGGGTATGCCATTGGTTGCGCCATTGGTTCGAGAAACCAATGGCATGGCCCGACCTCCCCCCGGGAGGGCGCGTTTGCAACGGTTGCCAGCAGAAACTCTGGGGAAGAACTTGACCCATAAAGCGCCTAGAACCAACTTCGGCGCGCCATCCCGAGGTCGGGCACGGCCCTGTGTTGGCGATACTTCCCTCGTGAGGAGGGGCTGGGGGTGGGGGGCGTCTGGGGCCCGCCCCTCAAACCCCTGCCAAAATCCCGCGCGCTTTGTCGCAATCGGCGGCCATCTGGTCCAACAACCCCTGCAACCCGTCAAACTTCATCTCGGGGCGCAGATAGTCCACCAGGGCGACCGACAGGTGATGGCCGTAAAGATCGCCCTTAAAGTCAAAGAGAAAGGTCTCAAGGTTCGGCACCGCGCCGCCAAACTGCGGCCGCACCCCAAGGCTCGCCGCCCCCAGATAGCTGCCCGTCTGCGGCCCGCTCAGCACATCCACCTTCACCGCATAGACCCCAAACCGCGGCAAATGCAGACCCGCCACGCTCATATTGGCGGTGGGATACCCCAACTCGCGGCCCCGCTTTTCGCCGTGGATGACCTCTCCCTCAATCCGGTGCCAGTGCCCCAGCATCGCCGCCGCCTCGCGCGGGTTGCCAACGGCCAAGGCTTGGCGGATCGCGGTGGAGGAGATTTCCCGGCTGCCATGCTGGACCAAATCCGCGATGGTCACCGCAAAGCCCATCTCCTGCCCCATGGCCACGAGATCCGCCGCCTTGCCCTTGCGCCCAGCACCAAAGCAGAAATCCGCCCCCACAACGACATGGCTTACGCCCAAACCTTCGGCCAGAACCTCAAGGGCAAAGGCCTCGGGCGACAGCCCCGCCATCGTGGCATCAAAGGGCAGCTCAAACAGCCGCTCGACCCCCATCTTGGCCAACCGATTGGCCCGCGCCTCGGCATTCATCAGCCGGAACGGCGCCGCGCCGGGCGAGAAAAACTCGCGCGGGTGGGGTTCAAAGGTGACAATGCCCAAAGGCGCATCCCGGCGGGCAAGGCTGATCACCGACTGGTGGCCCAAATGAACCCCGTCGAAATTGCCCATTGCCACAGAAGCGCCCCGCGCCCCTGCCGGAATGTCATTCCAGTGCTTGAAAACCTGCATCTTGCCCCGTGCGACGGGGAGGCCCCGCCCGTCTGTCAGTCGAACTTGCGGCTGGGCGCCAGAACCAGCGCCTCACCTTTCAGAACCACCGTATCGCCCACTGCACAATGGGTTTCAAGGGTCACCCGCCGACGCGCGTGATCAATGGCAGTGACCTTCACCACCGCCTCCACCGTATCGCCGGGGCGCACGGGGGCCATGAACTTCAGGCTTTGGCCCAGATAGACCGTGCCATGACCGGGCAATTGCTCACCAATCACCGCCGAAATCAGCCCAGCCGTCAGCATCCCATGGGCAATGCGACCCTGAAAGATGGTGTCTTGGGCATAGGCATCATCCAGATGCACCGGATTGCGGTCGGTCGAAACCTCTGCAAAGAGCTCAATATCCCGATCGGTGACAAGCTTGCGCAGATTGCGCGTCATGCCAATCTCAAGGTCTTCGATGCAGATCGTGCCGCGGGGCATATTGTCCAGCATGAGGTGATTCCCGTTCATGTCGCCCCGCAGCATAGGCGATGCTGCGTTGCGGAACAACATCCCCGCGCAGTTTTCGGTCTTGATTGCGACTTAAGGCGCAATTTTGTTACACGAGGGGGCTGCGGTCAGCCCAGAAACCCCATCGCAAAGGTCGGATAAATCTGCCGCTCAGCCAACCAATCGGTCAACAGGCCTGCATCCGGGGTGGCAGGATCGGGGCCGAACTGATCTGCGGCAAGCCCGGCGGTGATAAAGAGCGTGTCCAAACCCTCGGCAATGCCGCCCGCCACATCGGTGCCGATGCCATCCCCAATGCACAAGATCCGCGCCTCGTCGCTTTGCAGCCCCAGCCTTGCCCGGGCCAGATCATAAATCGGCGGATGGGGCTTGCCGAAATACAAGGCCGTGCCGCCCATATCCTCATAGGCCCCCGCCAGCGCGCCCGCACAGTAGAGCCGCTTGTCGCCCAGATCCGCGATGATATCGGGGTTGGCACAAAGCATCGGCAACCCCCGCGTCTTGCCCAGCAACAGCTGGGCGCGATAGTCGGCGGGCGTCTCGGTCAGATCATCCTCAAGCCCGGTGCAGACAATGCCCTCAGCCTCCAGCATCCCCACCCGTTCCGGCGCAACGGCACCTTCGGGCAGCATCGTAAAGAAATCCTCATCCTTGACCGCCCCGATGTGAAACACCTTTTGGCCCACCGCGCCTTGCAGCATCGCCGTCTGCGCTGCATCGCCGGAAGATACCACCAGATCCCAGGCATCGCGCGGCACGCTCATGCGGTCCAACTGGGCGATCACCGCGGCATGGGGGCGCGGCGCATTGGTCACCAGCGCCACCTTGCCCCCCCCGGCGCGAAACCCCTGCAACGCGGCCACAGCGGCGGGGTAGGGGGTCTTGCCATTGTGCAGACAGCCCCACAAATCACAAAACACCGCGTCATAGCGCGCGGCGATGCTGGCAAGCGACGGAATGATCTCGGTCATGGCGGCCTCCGGTGGTTTCGCCGCTTGTGGCATGGCACGGGCGGCGGTGCAAATCACGCGTTGCAGGGGGCGGCGCAATCATATATGAAAATGTGAATTTGAAAGGAAGCATCCCATGACATCAAGACGTCCGCTGTTGATCGGCCTTGCGCTCTTGCCCTTTGCCGGAGTGGCGCGGGCGGAAACCTTTGCCACTCAGGCGATGGCGGTGGCGGATATGCAGGCCAATGGCGGGCTGATCGTCGACATCCGTACGCCCGAGGAATGGGCCGAAAGCGGCGTCATCGAAGGCGCGCGGCTGGTCACCTTTGACGGGGCCGAAAGCTTTCTGGCCGCGCTCGGCCCAGACTTGGCCTCGGGCCGCGATTTGATCCTCGTTTGCCGGTCAGGTCGGCGCACGGCGGCTGCGGCCGATGCTTTGGCGGGCGTCATTGCCAACCGCATCATCTCGGTGGATGGCGGGATGATCGCGGTGGTGCAGGGCGGCTACAGCCCAGTGCCCGCGCCCTAAGCGCCCGCAAATAAAAAGGCCGGGCGCAAGACCCGGCCTCATCTAATCTTCGACGAAATCTCAGCGGTCTTACAGCTTCAGTGCCGGGATGATCTGCTTCTTGCGGCTCATCAGGCCGGGGATCACCACGGTATCGCCGGTGACCTTCACCCCAAACGACGCCTCAGCCAGCGACTTCACCAGATCGTTCGGCACCAAAAGCGTGGCCTCTTCCTTCAGAATGTCGATGACAAAGAGCAAAACCTGATCGGCCCCGTCCTCTTTCGCCACGCCCACCATCGAATTCATCAGGCTCGCCTTGCGGTCCAGAACAACCTTCGGCGCAGTGGTCTCCAGCACCGAGACGCGCAGCTCCTTGCCCGCGACGGTGTATTCCTTGGAATCCATCCGCAGAAGCTCCGCGTCCGAGAACGCGCCAACATCCGACTTGGCCTCAAAAAGCTTCGCCGCATAGTCCGCAATCGACAGGCCCAGATCCTTGGCAAGCGCCTCGGCCAGCGCCTTGTCATGCGCCGTGGTCGTGGGTGAGCGGAATTCCAGCGTGTCCGACAAGATGCACGACAGCATCAACCCCTTGACCCATTTCGGCATCTTCGCCGCATCGGCACCCATCAGGTCATGCATCAAGGTCGCGGTGCAGGCCAGCGGGCGAATGGTGATGTCGATAACGCCTTTGGTCTCCAAGCCCCCCACCAGCTTGTGGTGGTCGATGATCGCCACCACATCCAGCGCGTTGACGTTGGCGGGCAGCTCGGCCGGGTTGTTGGTGTCGACGATCACCGCCTTGGTGCCATCGGCAATCTCGGTCACGATGCGCGGCTTCGGGCAAGCCCAATACTTGACCACGAAATTGGCCTCAGTGTTCGGCTCACCCAGAAGCACGGCTTCGGCCTTGGTGGCCTTCACTTCGTTCAAATACCAAGCCCAGATGATGGGTGATCCGGTGGAGTCGGTGTCAGGGGATTTGTGGCCGAAAACAAGCGTGGTCATGGAACTGCCTATGGGTTGCGATTTGGCCCGGCTTATAGGCGCGGGCGCGGGCTTTGTCACGGGGGGCGGGGCGGGTTAGGGGCGGAATGCTGCGTTGCAGCAACAGCTGGATCAACTGGGGTGCGCCGGGGGATTCGGCGGTGCAGGCCTGCGGCTTTCCACCACGATGAACCAGCCCACCGCCAGCATCACGACCGCCCCTCCGGCCAGCGTCGCAGCCGAAGGGGTTTCGGCAAAGATCAGCCAAACCCACAAGGGCGTCAGCGGCGTCTCCAAAGCCCCCATCAGCCCGGTCACCACCGGGGCCGCACGGCGCGAGCCATAAACAAACAGCGCAAATCCAAGGGTGGAATTCACCAGCCCAAAGGCCGCCATCAGCGCGACATTGCCCGGCGTCACGCCCACCATCGTGGCAAAGGGCAAACAGGCCAAGGGCGCCCAAATCGCCGAGATTGTCCCCGCCGCCAAGGCTGGCATCTCGGGCCGGGCGCGGGCAATCACGATGATCGCGGCCATGGCCAGCACCATCCCCACCGCCATCAGATCGCCCTGCCAGCGCCCATCGCCGCCCAAGCCCACCATGATCACCGCGCCCACCAGCGCCAAGGTCGAGGCATAGATCGCCACCCGCGACGGCACCTCGCGCAGCACCAGCCAGCCAAGGCCGGCGGCGGCAAAAGGCACAGTCGCGTAAATGATCGCCACATTGGCAATGGTGGTCGCCTTCAGCGCACCGACAAAGAACAGCATCCCGATGCCCGACATCAGCGCATAAAGCCAACCCGCCCGCCCGAGCCGGGTGAAATCGGCAAATCCGGCGGGGCCCTTCATCCACAAAAGCGTCAGCACCAGACCCGCCGCGCCAAAAAGCCCACGCCACAAGATCACCGTCGGGGTGTCGAGCGGAATCGACCGCGCAAACAGCCCCGATGTGCTCCACGCAAGGGTGGCCCCGAAGAGAAGGATCAGCGCGCTGCGGTCCATCAAAAGGCCACCGGCGCTTTGGGCAGCCCGGCCCATTGGCTCGGCTCATGGCCGTAAATCACCGTGGCCCCTGTGGCCGCCACATGCGCCATGAGGCGGTGATAGCTTTCCATCGCCGCGCCGGGATCGCGGGCATCGGCAAAGCCCTCATCAGGTTCCGAAATCCGGTTGATCGCATCGGCGGCGAGCAGCACCTGCCGCCCATCAGGCAGCGCCAGCAGCGCCGACAGATGCCCCGCCGTATGGCCGGGCGTCGGGATCAGGGTGATCCCGTGGCAGAGCTGTGTCTCCTCGGTGAGGGTCCGATAGCGCGCCTCGGGCCACGCCATCGGCTGCACGGTCCCGAAATAGCACGGTTTCGGATCGGCCCGTTCGGTCGCGGTCAGGATCATCTCGGCATGGGCAAAAAGCGGCAGACTGCCCACATGGTCAATGTGGCCATGGCTCAGGATCACATGGCTGATATCCGCCGCCGTCAGACCCAGCTTTGCCAACTGCCCTGCGGCGGTCTGCACGGGCCCAAATCCCACCAGAACCCCGAAACTCGCAAGCCCATCGCGCGCCGCCGTCGCCTCGGGCGCGGTGGCATAGGCCGGGTCAAATCCGGTGTCGAAAAGGATCTTCGCCCCCGATCCCTGCCCATCCTCGGTTTCCAACAGAAATCCCGGGATGCCAATCACCCGCTTTCCGGGGCCCACATCAAACAGACCAAAATCCAGCACTGTCAGACGGATCAGCCGCTGGCTGGACAGGTCTTTGGCAGGGGTCATCGAAACGGCAGCCTTTCCAGCGTGAAACCTTCGGCCTGCAACAAAGCCAAAACCCCTTGATCGCCCGACAGGTGCAACGCCCCGAAGGCCGCCAGCACCGGACCATCGGCAGCCGCCCGTGTCAAGACCGGGATCCAATCCTGATTGCGCCGCACCATCAGCGCCTCTTCCATCAGCGCGAATTCGCGGTCCACCCGCTCGGCGCTATAGCCCTGGATCGTCAGCGCCACCGCGCGGCTGAACTCCCAGATCACCCGCGCCTCTTCGTCGAAATAGCTGTCGATCAGGGTCGAGGACATGTCCTCGGACCGATCCTCTATCGCAAGGCTTGAGGTGATCATCGACAACTGATCGGCATCCGACATCTTGTCGAACACCGAAAACACCGTGTCATAAGGCTCCAGCGCCCGCACCGGCAGACCGCGTGCCTCAGCCGCCTCGATCACCCGCGCATCAAGGCCGCGATCCTCGCCCATGGCCTCCAAGGCACAGGGCGGGATCGACAGGATCATCGACAGATACCAAGGCTGCAACTTGGCCGCCATAAAGGGCGGCACCCCGCGCGCCCGCATCGCGCCTGCCAGCTTGTCCCACATCTCGGGCGTCAGCCGCTCGGGCAGGGTGGGGCCATCGACCTGCACCATCAACGCCGGGTCGCGCGCCAACCGGCTTTGCAGCGCGGCTATCTCCTCAGGCCCCGCCTCAACCAGCACAACCTTGGCCGCCGCAATCGCGGGCCCCAGCGCCGCCATCGTCGCATCATGGCGCGAATCGTCCATGTGCAGCGTGCCAACCAGCGTGATCTCCTCCCCCTCCCGCCTTGCGCGCCACAGGTTTCCTTGGGCAAAGGGCACCGCATGGGCGCGCTCAAACAAGGCCTGCCGGTCAGGCTCGGGCAGGGCATCAATCAAATTGCGCCCGGCGCAACTGCCAAAGGCCGGCCCAGCCAGCCCTAAAAACCCGGCAATCACCGGCACATACAGCCAAGAAACAGCGGCCATCCGCGCAAAACCTTGCAACATCAATCGCTCACTCAAATCGAAAACCGCCAATCCCCACAGACTGGCACGCCCCGCCCCACCGGCCAAGGGCCAAGCCGGGCACCGGCGTCAAGAAAATTTCGCATCCCTGCCGTTGACAGTGGCCCTCCAAGTGCCTAACTCAAGCCTCGTTAGCACTCACCCTTGCTGAGTGCTAATCCCAATCAAACCTGGAAACCTAAGGGAGTGTTACCAGATGGCATTCACACCGCTTCACGACCGCGTTTTGGTCCGTCGCATCGAAAGCGAAGATAAAACCAAGGGCGGGCTGATCATCCCCGATTCCGCCAAAGAAAAGCCCGCAGAGGGTATGGTTGTCTCGGCAGGCCCCGGCGCCCGCAAGGACAGCGGCGAGCTGATCGCACCGTCGGTCAAAGCTGGCGACAAGATCTTGTTCGGCAAATGGTCGGGCACTGAAGTCAAACTTGACGGCGAAGATCTGCTGATCATGAAAGAAAGCGATATCCTCGGGATCATCTCCTAAGGACCGGCGGTGCGCAATAAATGCGCACCCTACGGGACCGCTTTCCTTTTCAACATCTTAGACAGGAGTTTCCCCCATGGGAGCGAAAGAAGTACGTTTTGACACCGATGCCCGCGACCGCATGCTGCGCGGCGTCAACATCCTTGCCGACGCTGTGAAGGTTACCCTCGGCCCCAAAGGCCGCAACGTGGTGATCGACAAGTCCTTTGGCGCACCGCGCATCACCAAGGACGGCGTGACCGTCGCCAAAGAAATCGAACTGGCTGACAAGTTCGAGAACATGGGCGCACAAATGGTGAAGGAAGTCGCTTCCCGCACCAATGACGAAGCGGGTGACGGCACCACCACCGCCACCGTTCTGGCCCAAGCCATCGTCAAAGAAGGCATGAAAGCCGTGGCCGCGGGCATGAACCCGATGGACCTCAAGCGCGGCATCGACATGGCGACCACCAAAGTCGTGGCCGCCATCAAGGCAGCTTCGCGCCCGGTCAAAGACTCGGCTGAAGTCGCGCAAGTCGGCACCATCTCGGCCAACGGCGAAGCCGAAATCGGCCGCCAGATCGCTGACGCGATGCAGAAAGTCGGCAACGAAGGTGTGATCACCGTCGAAGAAAACAAGGGTCTTGAGACCGAAACCACCGTTGTCGAAGGCATGCAGTTCGACCGTGGGTACCTCTCGCCCTACTTCGTCACCAACGCCGACAAGATGATTGCCGACTTGGAAGACGCCTACATCCTGCTGCACGAAAAGAAACTCTCGTCGCTGCAGCCGATGGTTCCCTTGCTGGAAGCCGTGATCCAGTCGCAGCGCCCGCTGATCATCGTCGCTGAAGACGTCGAAGGCGAGGCTCTGGCCACGCTCGTCGTCAACAAGCTGCGCGGTGGCCTCAAGATCGCTGCCGTCAAGGCACCGGGCTTCGGCGACCGTCGCAAGGCCATGCTGCAGGACATCGCGATCCTGACCGGTGGTCAGGTGATCTCCGACGATCTCGGCATGAAGCTGGAATCGGTGACCATCGACATGCTGGGCCGCGCCAAGAAAGTCTCGATCACCAAAGACAACACCACCATCGTTGATGGCGCTGGCGTCAAGGCCGAGATCGAAGCCCGCGTCGGCCAGATCCGCGCCCAGATCGAGGAAACCACCTCGGACTACGACCGCGAAAAGCTGCAAGAGCGTGTGGCCAAGCTGGCGGGCGGCGTTGCCGTCATCCGCGTCGGTGGCATGACCGAAGTCGAAGTGAAAGAGCGTAAGGACCGCGTTGATGACGCGCTGAACGCCACCCGCGCCGCCGTGCAAGAAGGCATCGTGGTCGGCGGCGGCGTCGCTCTGATCCAGGCTGGCAAAGTGCTGGAAGGCATGACCGGGGCAAACTCCGATCAGACCAACGGCATCAACATCGTTCGCCGCGCGCTCGAAGCACCGCTGCGCCAGATCGCCCAGAACGCGGGCGTTGATGGGGCTGTGGTTGCTGGCAAAGTCCGCGAGTCGAAAGACAAGAACTTTGGCTTCAACGCCCAGACCGAAGAATATGGCGACATGTTCAAGTTTGGCGTCATCGACCCGGCCAAAGTGACCCGCACTGCTCTGGAAGACGCCGCTTCGGTGGCTTCGCTCCTGATCACCACCGAATGCATGATCGCAGACCGTCCGGCTGACAAGGCCGCAGGCGGCGCTGGCGGCGGCATGGGCGGCATGGGCGGCATGGATGGCATGATGTAATCTGCCCACCGGCATGATAAGAAAAGGGCGGCCCTTAGTGGCCGCCCTTTTTCATTCGCACCACCATGTTAGGACAGGCATTATGGCCGACGCATATGGCAGCATCGCCAAGAAAATCGCGCATTGGTGCGGTCATCAAAGCACCTTTCTGCTCGCCCTTTCGGTGATCGCCGCTTGGATTTTAACCGGGCCGATCTTTGGCTTTTCGGACACTTGGCAACTCGTCATCAACACTGGCACCACCATCATCACCTTCCTGATGGTGTTCTTGATCCAGAACACCCAAAACCGCGATACTGCGGCGATCCAGCTCAAGCTTGATGAATTGATCCGCGCCACCCAAGGTGCGCATAACGCGCTCCTTGATCTTGAAGAGCTGGACGAGGCCCGCCTCGCCGAGTTCCGCGCCAAGTTCCAAACCCTGGCCGCAGATGCCCGAGGTCGCCTCTCGCGCGGCGAGACCGACACTGACACGCCAGAAACCTGATCCGAAGACCAGATCGAAAAGGACGCGCCCCATGCCCGCAGGCCCCGATTTCATGCGCCCCTTGCGCGCTGGCGAAGAAGAAATGGCCGAAGCGCTTCTCAAAGACGCCTTTCCTGGCCCGGCCGAGGCCGCCTTGGTCCGCGCCCTGCGCGCCGCAGGGCAGATAGAGCTGGAAATGGTCCTGCCTTGGGGCACAGGGCTCGCCGGATACCTCGCCCTCTCCCGCCTCACAGCGCCCGAAGGCTGGCTGGCGCTCGCCCCCGTGGCCATCGCCCCCGACTGGCAAGGCCAGCGCTGGGGCACCCGGTTCGTAACCGGGGTCGCAAAACTCGCGGCGATCAAGGGCCAAACCCTCGTGGTGCTCGGCAAACCCAGCTTCTACACCCGCTGCGGCTTTTCCCACCCCCGCGCGGCGCGGCTAGCCTCCCCCTATGGGACAGACCACACCCTCATCGCCCGCCCCGGCGACGACAGCCCCGAAGCGCCCCTGATCTATCCCGCCGCTTTTCAGGGCCTCTGATCCGCCGTTTCATCTTGGCATAAATACTCAAAACCCCCCGGCGCCGCCCGCGCGCGGGTTACAGACCCTTGCTCAGCCGGTGCAGCACATGGCCGGTCTCGTCATCGTGACGGCTGAGCCCGGTGTCCCGAAACCCCTCCCGCGCCCAAAACGCCCAGCCCCGCGGGTTCTCCGCCAAAACCGCCAGATACAGCACCCCAGCCCCCGCCGCACGCGCGCGCGCCTCCACCTCGGCCAAAAGACCCCGGCCAAGTCCGCGCCCCCGCGCCTCGGGCGCAAGGATCTGCAGGCCCAGATAGGCGTCCCCCGGGGCCGGAAAGCCGAACGACAGTTCCGCCACCCCCATCAGGCCGCCCTCCACAAACATCCCCAACCGATGCGACAGCATGGGGTCACAGCCGGGCGGCGTGTCGGTGAAAAAGTCGCACGCCTTCTGACGGTCCGGCGCGCGGCGATCCGCCAAAATCCAGTAATCGGCGGCGCGGGTGTAAAGCCCCTCCACCGCATCCAGATCAGCGATAGGATCAAGCGCGCGGATCAGCATATGCAATCTCCACGATCTCCAAGGCCACCGCCCCCGCTGGCTTGTGCCACATCACCTCATCCCCCACGATGGCCCCCATCAAAGCCCGCGCCAGCGGCGACTGGGGGGCAATCCGGCCAAGGGCGGCCTCGGCCTCATCCTCGCCGGTGATCTCATAGGCCGACCGGACCCCGCCCTCATCCACCACCGTCACCCGCAAGCCAAACCGCACCTCCGCACAGTCCTGCGCGCCCGGGTCCACCACAATCGCCGACCGCAGCCGCGCCTCAAGATAGCGAATGTCGCGCTCCGCCGCCGCCTCGGGCAGCTTGTCCAACCGCTCGGCCCGCCCGCGCAACACCGCCAAATCGCCCTGCCGCGCCAAAAGCCGCGCGCGCAACGCCGCAAGCCCCCGCGGCGTCACATAATTCGGATGCGCCGATATCGGCAGATCGGGCAACGGCTCCAACTCGCCCATGCCCTCTTTCACAAAGGCCCGGCTCATAGCACCAAGGGCTCCAACGGGTCATAATGACAGCCCGTCCCCCAAGCCACCTCCGCCAAACTGTCCGGCTTGAACCGGATGCGGCCCATCTCGAGATCCGCGCGGGCAAAGAACCGCCGCTCGGTCACCACCCCCTCAGGGTCGCGCCAGGCGGCATCCAGCGTGCCCGACAGGATCGTGCAGCGAAAGAACAGATCCACCTGATGAAAGCCGCTGCGCGGGTCGTGAAACTCGTTCACCAGCGCAGGCGCCCCCACCGCAATCCGCAACCCGCATTCTTCATGCACCTCACGCGCCAGATTGTCGGGCAGCGACGATCCGCTCTCCACCCCGCCCCCCGGCGCGCACCACAAATCCGACTTACCCCCCGGAAAGGCGTTGACCAAAAGCAGCCGATCCTGATGCAAGATCAACGCGCGGGCGGCAAGTCGGGGGGTGCGGGTGGCCATGCGCCCGACTTTACGGGCTGGCCGGGCGATGTCCACCCTTTCAAGCCGACCCCGCAAGGCGTAGGCTGGGGAAAAGGAATTCTCGCCATGAAGATCTTTGCAAAGCCCGGCGCAGGCGATGAGGTGGTGATCCTGCTGCACGGCCTCAGCCGCACGCCCCGGTCCTTGCGGGTGATGCAAGAGGCGCTGATGCAGGCCGGCTACGGGGTGATGAACCACGGCTACGCCTCGACCCGCGCCCCCATGGCTGACCTTGTCGCAGGCATCGGCCGCCGGGTCGCGGCCTGTGGCGCGCGTCGCGTGCATTTCGTCACCCACTCCTTGGGCGGAATTCTGGCCCGAGCTTGGCTTGCCGAAAATCGCCCGGCGCTGATGGGGCGGATGGTGATGCTGGCGCCCCCCAATGGCGGCTCAGAACTCGTGGACCGCTTCAGCGACCTTGGCGCCTTTCAATGGCTGATGGGCCCGGCCGGAATGGAGCTTGGCACCGGGCCGGGCTCTTATCCCAACCGCCTTGGCCTGCCCGAATATGAGGTGGGGGTGATCGCCGGGTCCGTCCCGCTCAACCCCTTCATGGGCGGGCTTATTCCGGGGCCGAATGACGGCAAGGTCTCGGTCGCCTCAACCCGGCTGGAAGGGGCCGCGCATCTCACGATGCCCGTGAGCCATACCTTCCTCATGAACAACCCCTTGGTCATCTCGCAAGTGCTGGCCTTCCTGCGCGAAGGCCAGTTTGAAGAGGGCCTGACCATGCCCGCCGCCGTGATGCGGCTGGTGTCCTCGCTGAAACGCTAGACCCGCGCCTTGCGGTCCCCCGCGAAGAGCGCCGAAGGCGACGATGAGCCGCCCCCGCAAACCCTCAGCCCTTGACCTGCACCCGGTTCACATGACCCATCTTACGGCCCGGCCGCGCCTCGGCCTTGCCATAGAGATGCAGCGCCGCATGACGCTCTTTCAAAATGGCCGGAACCTTGTCGATATCATCGCCAATCAGGTTTTCCATCACCACATCCGAATGCCGCGCCCCATCGCCCAAAGGCAGGCCCACCACCGCTCGGATATGCTGCTCAAACTGATCCACCGCGCAGCCGTTCTGCGTCCAGTGACCCGAGTTATGCACCCGCGGCGCAATCTCATTCACCAAAAGGCCCTGCGGGGTGACAAACAACTCCACCCCCATGACACCGACATAATCCAGCGCATTCAGGATGCGCGCCGCGATCAAGACCGCATCCGACCGCTGGCCGGGCGACAGCCGCGCCGGAATGGTGGTGGTCGCCAAGATCCCGTCCTTGTGGACATTCTCGCCCGGATCATAGGCCGCGACCGACCCATCCAGCCCCCGCGCCGCAATCACCGACACCTCATGGCTGAAGGTCACAAACCCCTCCAGCACCGAAGGCGCACCCTGCATCGCGGCCAAGGCGCCCGGCGCATCGGCGGCAGACATGATCCGCGCCTGCCCCTTGCCATCGTATCCCAGCCGGGTGGTTTTCAAGATTGCAGGCGTCCCGATCTCGGCAATCGCCGCCTCCAGATCGGTCAGCGAATTCACCGCCCGATAGGGCGCGCAGGTCAGGCCAAGTCCGGTCAGAAAATCCTTCTCCGCAATCCGCTCTTGCGAAATCGCCAAGGCGCGGCGGTTCGGGCGAATGGGCTTGGCCGCCTCCAACAAATCCAGCGCAGCCGTCGGGACGTTCTCAAACTCATAGGTGATGACATCGACCGAGGCCGCAAAGGCGGCAAGGGCCGCATGATCGTCATAGCTCGCCGTGGTGCAGGCATGAGCCACATCCGCAGCGGGTGGGTTGGCCGCGGGCTCATAGATATGGGTCTTGTATCCCAAACGGCTGGCCGCAACCGACAGCATGCGGCCCAACTGCCCGCCGCCCAGAATTCCGATGGTCGCGCCCGGTTTCAACATCTCACTCATCCTTCGGCTCATCCGGGATCGAGTCTGACAAAGCCGCGCGCCACGCGTCCAGCCGCGCCGCCAGCGCCGGGTCAGAAATCGCCAAAATCCCCGCCGCCATCAACCCGGCATTGGCCGCCCCCGCCGCCCCAATCGCCATGGTGGCGACCGGATAGCCCTTGGGCATCTGCAAAATCGAATACAGGCTGTCCACGCCCGACAGCGCCTTGGTCTGCACCGGCACCCCAATCACCGGCACGCGGGTCTTTGACGCCATCATGCCCGGCAAATGCGCCGCCCCGCCCGCGCCTGCGATGATAACCTTGATCCGGCCAGCGGCACCCTTGCCGTAGTCCCAGAGCCGATCCGGCGTGCGATGGGCCGAGACGATCTTGGTCTCATAAGAAATGCCCAACTGATCCAAGATCAGCGCGGCCTCTTTCATCGTCGGCCAGTCGGACTGGCTTCCCATGATGATCCCCACATCGACAGCCATGCGCGCGCCTCCATCCGGTGATAGGGCGGCAATATACTGGGGCGGGGCAGGGGGCAAGGCGCTGGCCGAAGGGCGGGCCAAATGTCGGGACGGATGCCAGACGCAGGCCAGACGCAAATCCGACGGATACCAGACAGCCTTTTCTTGCAGTTTCAGAGACTTGCCGCCGCAGATCGGGCGTCAGACCATCACCCCGCCCAAACCACTCAGGCGATGATATCGGGGATCAACTGATCTTCGAACTTCACGATCTGATCTTTCAGCGACAGCTTTTGCTTCTTCAGCCGCCGCAGCGTCAACTGATCGGGCCGACCCGACAGTTCCAGCGCTGAAATCGCCTCATCCAGATCGCGATGCTCGCGCTTCAAGACCTCGAGTTTCACCCGAAGCATCTCCTCAAAGTTCATCTCGCTGGAAATGTTCATGGCTGGATCTTGGTCCGATCATTCTTGCTTTTATAAAGGATACATCGATTCGGCCTTGGCATGGGCAAGAATCTTGATCTCTCGCATTATTTTTACGCAGAACCCGGTTGATTTTCGCGGCCTACCGGGTCTTGCGCCGCGTCCTTGCCCGCCCCATATTTGTCAAGACTGGCCGCCGCACTCCGGGGCCGGACCACAGATGTCGCTTGGATCAAGGACATGGATCATGACGAAACTCAGCTTCGGTGCCCACCCTTTCCTGTTGGGGTTTGAACAGTTGGAACGACTGGTCGAACGCACCGCCAAAACCGCCTCCGAAGGCTATCCGCCCTTTAATATTGAGGCGACCTCGGACAACACCTATCGCATCACACTGGCCGTCGCGGGCTTTCGCGAGGAAGATCTGGCGATCACGGTCGAAGACCGCCAATTGGTCGTGCGTGGCCGCCAAGGCGATGACGGCGCCGACCGTGTTTTCCTGCACCGCGGCATCGCCGCCCGCGCCTTTCAGCGCTCGTTCGTGCTGGCCGACGGGGTCGAAGTGGCGGGGGCCGGGCTTGACCACGGGCTTTTGAACATCGACCTGCGCCGCCAAGTGCCGGAAACCATTGTGCAAACGATCAAGATCGGTCGCAAGTAAGGAGGGCTGTCATGAACGTGAAATTCGACGCGCTGCCGGCAGCCGAACGCAGCATCGTCTATATCCGCGCGGTGCAAGTCGCCGATCTTCCGGCCGACGTGCAGGCCAAGGTGGGCGGGCTTTCCACGGTCTATTCCGTCAACCGCCCCGATGGCGCGCGGCTGGCTTTGGTGGCCGACCGCAACCTGGCCTTCGTGCTGGCGCGCCAGCATGAGATGGATCCGGTGAACGTTCACTAAGGGCTCCCCCCCGCAGACAGCGAAAACGCCGCCCCTTTCGGGACGGCGCGTTAACTTTCCCGAATAGCTGGGCTGTTAGGCTTTTATCAGGCCCATCGACTCCAGCATCAAGATCACCTGATGGGCGCAAGAATCCACTTGGGTGCCTTCAGTGTCGATCACCAGTTCGGCATTGGTGGGCGCTTCATAAGGGTCTGAAATGCCTGTGAATTCCTTGATCTTGCCTTCGCGGGCCAGCTTGTAAAGCCCCTTGCGGTCGCGCCGTTCGCATTCCTCGACCGAGGTGGCGACATGGACCTCAAGGAAGGACCCGTAGTTTTCGATCATCTCACGCACAGCGCGGCGGGTGGCGGTATAGGGCGCGATGGGCGCACAGATCGCGATGCCGCCGTTCTTGGTGATCTCGCTGGCGACATAGCCGATGCGGCGGATGTTGATGTCGCGGTGCTCTTTGGAAAAGCCCAGCTCCGACGACAGATGCTTGCGCACCACATCACCGTCCAACAGCGTCACCGGACGCCCGCCCTGCTCCATCAGCTTGACCATCAGCGCATTGGCAATGGTCGATTTGCCCGAACCGGAAAGCCCGGTGAAGAACACCGTAAAGCCCTGCTTGTCGCGCGCAGGAGAGGTCTTGCGCAGCTGCGTCACCACCTCGGGGAACGAGAACCACTCAGGGATATCCAGTCCCTCACGCAGGCGGCGGCGCAGTTCGGTGCCGGAAATGTCCAGAACCGTGCAGCCTTCCGGCACTTCGTTGGCCGGATAATACTGTGCCTTTTCCTGCACATAGACCATGTGCTTGAAATCAACCATGGTCACGCCAATCTCGGCCTCGTGCTTTTTGAACAGCTCTTGCGCGTCATAGGGGCCGTAGAAATCTTGGCCCGCGCTGTTCTTGCCGGGGCCGGCATGGTCGCGGCCGACGATGAAATGCGTCACGCCATGATTGCGACGGATCAGCCCGTGCCAGACCGCCTCACGCGGGCCAGCCATACGCATGGCAAGGTTCAGCAAGGACATGGTGGTGGTCGAGGCCGGATACTTGTCGATCACCGCCTCATAGCAGCGCACGCGGGTAAAGTGGTCCACATCGCCCGGCTTGGTCATGCCCACAACGGGGTGGATCAGAAGGTTGGCCTGCGCCTCTTTGGCGGCGCGGAAGGTCAGTTCCTGATGCGCGCGATGAAGCGGGTTGCGGGTTTGGAAGGCCACAACCTTCTGCCAGCCCACCTTGCGGAAGAACGCGCGCAATTCATTGGGGGTGTCGCGGCGGGCCTTGAAATCATAATGAACTGGCTGCTGGATACCCGTCACCGGGCCGCCCAGATAGACCTTACCCGCTTGATTGTGCAGGTAATTCACCGCCGGATGCGCCAGATCATCGGCGCCAAACACCATCTCGGCCTCGCGTGCCTTGTTCGGCACATATTTGTCGGTCACCGACATGATGGCCAAGATCACGCCTTCAGCGTCGCGCAGCGCGATGTCCTGACCGGGGGCGACCTTTTCGGCAAAGGCCTCGTTGACGTCCAGCGTCACCGGAATGGGCCACAGATGGCCGTCCGCCGTGCGCATGTTCTCGACAACACCGTTGTAATCGGCCTCGGAATGAAAGCCCTTCAGCGGGTAGAACCCGCCGTTCATCAGAAGTTCAAGGTCGCAGACCTGACGCGCGGTCAGATCCCACGAGGGCAGCGTGGCGGCCTCATGCTTCAGTTTCTGTGCGGAGTCGTAGGAAACATAAAGCTCCGGCAATGGAGCATGGTTGTTCTGCATGACCTCAGTCCTTTGTTTAAGCGTCACTATTCCTGCTGCTTGCCCAGTCAATTCGGCGTGCAGCGCAAGATATTCGGCAAGCTTTCCTGCCAGAAACCGATCGGCCAGCCGGGACTTTTCGGCCCCACCCTTCGCGGTCAGCGCATAGGCAAAGCGCTGGCGGCGATCGGTGCTGTCGCGGTCGGTGATGCGGATGAACCCCGCCGCTTGAGCTGCCTGCAAAAGCGCATTCAGCTTGCCCAGCGAAAGGCCCAGAGTTTCGGCGGTGGCGCGCTGTGAGGCCTCTGGCACCCGGTCAAGCTGCCGCAGAACGCGGAAAAGCGCGTCCTCATCGGGCAGAAAGGCAGGGGTTTGTGGGGCGTTCATCGCGGCGTCAAAAGTTTGTTCAATGATGAACATATCTCATGGCGCGCAGCCAAAGCCAAGCCAAACCTTGGTTTATGGGCGCATTCTGCCGTTCACGCAGGTGCTGCGCGGCAGAAATGGCACAGTGGGGTGGGGGCCCGCGCCGGTCTTGGCGCGGGAAAAGGGCTTAGTGCCCTGACAGAAACTTCTCGGCGTCCAAAGCGGCCATGCAGCCCATCCCGGCGCTGGTCACGGCCTGACGGTAGATGTGATCGGTCAGATCGCCCGCCGCAAACACACCGGGAATCGCAGTGCGGGTCGAGCCCGGCTCGACCGTCACATAGCCGCCCGAGTGCAGTTCCAGCTGGTCTTTCACCAGCTCCGACGCGGGCGCGTGGCCGATGGCCACAAAGAACCCTGCGCAGGGGATCACGGCTTCGGCCCCGGTTTGCAGGTTGCGGGTTTTCACGCCGGTTACGCCCAAGGGGGCCTCGGTGCCCTGCACCTCGGTCACCTCCGAGTTCCACACCAACTCAACCTTGGGATTCTTGAACAGCCGATCCTGCATGATCTTTTCAGCCCGCAAAGAATCGCGGCGGTGGATCAGCGTCACCTTCGAGGCGAAATTGGTGAGGAATAACGCCTCTTCCACCGCCGTATTGCCGCCACCAATCACCACAACCTCCTTGCCACGGTAGAAAAACCCGTCACAGGTGGCGCAGGCCGAGACGCCAAAGCCCTTGAACTTTTCCTCCGACGGCAGGCCCAGCCATTTGGCCTGTGCGCCGGTGGCCAGGATCACCGCATCAGCGGTGTAGGTGGTGCCGCTGTCGGCCTCTGCGGTGAAGGGGCGCTTTTGCAGATCAAGCGAGGTGATGTAATCCGAAATCACCTCGGCCCCCATCGCCTCGGCATGGGCCTGCATGTTCACCATCAGCTCCGGGCCTTGGATATGCGTCTCGCCTGGCCAGTTTTCCACCTCGGTGGTGATGGTCAACTGCCCGCCGGGTTGCAGACCCTGCACCAGAACCGGGTTCAGCATGGCCCGCGCGGCATAGACGGCGGCGGTATAGCCTGCCGGGCCCGAGCCGATGATCAGAACGCGCGTGTGCTTGGTGTTGGCCATGGTATCCCCCGGATTCTTGCTTGCCTTCATATAGGCCCGCCGCGCGGCACGGGGAACCCCTAGGCTTTGGGGGATCATGACGAAAAGTTGCGCAGGTGCGAAATATTATTGCGCAGAGCTGCCCTTGCGCCTAATAAGCAGTCCAAAAGGGAGACACGCATGGCCACCTCAAAGCTGGACCCAATCGATCGTCGCATTCTGGCCGAGTTGCAGGCCGATGGGCGGATGACGAATGTGGAACTGGCCAGCCGCGTGGGAATCTCGGCCCCGCCCTGCCTGCGCCGCGTGCGCACGCTGGAGGAAGAGGGTTATATCAAGGGCTACCACGCCGATATCGACGCGCGCGAATTGGGTTTTGAGGTGAAGGTTTTCGCCATGGTGCGGCTGCGTAGTCAGGCCGAGGTGGACCTGTCGGCCTTTGAACAGCGCTGCCGCGAGTGGCCCTTGGTGCGCGAGTGTCACATGCTGAACGGCGAGATCGATTTCATTCTGAAATGCGTGGCGCCTGATCTGTCGACCTTTCAAAGCTTTCTGACCGAAGGGCTGACCTCGGCGGACAATGTGGCCTCGGTGAAAACCAGCCTTGTGATCCGCTGCGCCAAGGACGAGCCGGGCCTGCCCTTTGACGTGCTTGAGGCGCGGCTGGCCAAGAACGCCTGAGATCAGAAGCGCGACCCCGGAAAAGCTCAGGCCGCCCCGTGATGGTGCCAGAGGAGCACCGGGGCGGCCTTGACCGTGCGCAATCCCGTGATGGCCCGATGGGGCCGATCTGGGTCGCGATGGGGGGAGCCGTTGAGGTCTTACCGCGCCGCCACCGCTGGTTTCACAGAGGGACATCTGTGAGGCAGAAGATGGCGCAATCGGGACGGGCTGTCAAAATTTATCCTTAATTGGGCAGGTTTGCGCCCCGATCTTCATCAGGAAGGCCGGATTGTTTTTGCCCCTGCGAACAATCGGCCACCCAAGCGGGGCAAATGTGATTCGTCAGCCCCGTGACGCACCCGCTTTCGGCGCATTGGCATGCAAAAAGGGCCGGGGGGCGTGCCCCCGCGGCCCTTGTCGTTGCGCGCGGTGGCGCGGTCTGAAGGTAGATCAGCGGGCCGCCTGGGCGCGCGGGGCCGCTTTTGCGGCGGGTTTCATCGCTTCAGGGCGGCGGCGGGTGCCCCGCGCCCAAGGCAGGCTGACCTGCACCTCGTTCGAGGCGGCGATGACGGATTTCATCCAGCGGCGGTCTTTTTTCATGGCGATGCTCCAACTGCGAACCTGTCGGGGATGGGCCCGACCTTGGGACCAGTTTCGCCACAGTTTGCGGCAGGGATTTGGCCCTGTCTTGCCCGGCTGAGGTTTTTTTGCCCCGCGGCATGGGGCAATTGTGGCAAGCCCACCCCCACCCACACGGGCCTGAAAACTCCAAGAAATCAGCAAAAATCGAAACAATGGCCCCGGATTGTTTCTGATTTGGTGGCAATCATCGGGCAAGCCCGCCGCAGTCTTGCCCCGATCACAGCCGGATGACTGAAATCTGCCGTCCATAGTCGGCCTCACCGGCATGGGTGGTGCGGCGGTAGGAATAGAACCGGGCCGGATCGCGGTAGGTGCAGTGGCGCGTCCAGTCGGCATGGCCCACCCCGGCCTCGCGCAGCCGCCACAGCCCATAGGACGGCAGATCAAAGAGATAACGGTCTCCATTGCCGTTCACGAAAAACCGCCGGGCCTCGGGGGCATCGTCGGTGAAGCTTTCAAAAAACTCCTGACCCACCTCATAGGCGGTCTGGCTGATGCAGGGGCCAATCACGGCGGTGATCTGCCCGCGCCGCGCGCCAAGGACTTCCATGGCATCGAGCGTGGCCTCCATCACCCCATCGCGCGCGCCTTTCCAGCCCGCATGGGCCGCGCCGATCACGCCCGCCTTGGCATCGGCAAAAAGCACCGGCTGGCAATCGGCGGTCAACACCGCCAGCGCCAAGCCCGGCGTGGCTGTCACCATCGCATCGGCGCGGGGCCGGTCGGCAAGGGGGGCGGTGACGGTCACCACATCGGGCGAATGGACCTGATGCACGCTGACCAAGCCCTCCACCCCCAGACCCATCGCATCGGCGACGCGGGCGCGGTTGATGGCGACGATCTCGGCCTGATCCGAACTGCCAGTGCCGCAATTCAGCCCGGCGAAAATGCCCGAGGACGCGCCACCCTTTCGGGTGAAAAAGCCATGACGGGGCGCAAGGGCATCCGAGGTAATGATTTCCAGCATCTGCGTCTTTCAGGCAATCAGGCAAAACCGGGCGGCGGTGGGGCAGAGGGGCCGTAAAGGGCCAGCACTTTGAACAGCGAACCCATTTCGGCGTCATTGGTCAAGCGGTGATGCGCGGCGCGGTGATTTTCCAAGGCTGGTCCGGTCAGACCCTGCGCCAGCCGTGCCGCGCGGGCCTCGATCCCGAGCGCGGTCAGAAACGCGCCTTGGGTGGTGTAGCGATAGGGCGCCCAGCCTGCGGCCAGCGCCTCGAAATCGACATGGGCGGTCAGATCGGCGCGGCCCGGTTCGGCCAAGGGGTCGGTGAAGGCGTGGGATTTCAGGGCCTGCAGCGTGTCGCCCTTTGACCGCCAGCCCCCGTAATCGACGATCAGCGCAAGGCCGCCATGGGCGTGCAGGCGGTGCTGGATCGTGGCCATGTAGGGCCGCGCCTGCGGGCAGGTTTCCACGACGGTCCCCTCAGGTTCCGCCGCAAACTGTGGGCCGGGGCCGCCGTTGGTGGGGTCTGGCGCGATACCAAAGGCCAGATGGTCCGCCTGTAGCCCGATCAGCCGTTCGTGCCACTGGCCTTGGGTCCGCTGGTATTGGTGGATCGGCAGGGCATCGAAGAATTCGTTCGCGATCAGAAAGAGGGGCTGGTCGGGCAGGGCGTCGATCTCTGCGATCCACTGCGGATGAAAGCCCCGCAGGGCGTGCGCCTGCACCGCGCGCAAGGCGGGAGAGGCTTCGTGCAGCACCAATCGCATGGCCGCATGAAATCCCGGCACGCCGCGCGTCGCGCGCAAGACATCGGCCATCAGCGTGCCGCGACCCGGGCCCAATTCGGCCAGCGTAAAGGGCGCGGGTGCACCCTGATCAAGCCAAGATTGCGCCAAGCAAAGGCCGATCAACTCGCCGAACATCTGGCTGATCTCGGGGGCGGTGACGAAGTCGCCTTGGGCGCCAAAGGGCGGCCTAGTGGTGTAATAGCCATGCTCGGGGTGCATGAGGCATTCGGCCATGTAGCTCGCCACCGTCATCGGCCCATCCTCACGGATGCGCCGGATCAGGATCTCGGCCAGCGCGGTCATGCTTGCGGCGGGGTCTGCCGGGCCCGCGCCAAGACCCAAAGCCCGGCGATGATCATCGGCAGGCTGAGGAGCTGCCCCGCCGTCAGGCCCACACCGCCCAAGTGGAGATAAAGTCCCAGCGGGTTCTCGGCCGTCACGAACTGGGCGTCGGGCTGGCGGAAGAACTCCACGAAAAAGCGCGCCGCGCCGTAGCCGATGAAGAACAGCCCCGCAATCGCGCCGGGAAAGCGGAACCAACCGCGCCACCAGATCAGGTAAGTGAGCAAAACCAAGAGCAGCAACCCCTCTAACCCCGCCTCGTAAAGCTGGCTGGGGTGGCGGATGCAGGGCAAGTCGGTGGTCGCGCAGGATTGCGCCGCATCACCCGGAAAGGCCACGCCCCAAGGCAGGGTGGTGGCGCGGCCCCAAAGCTCGGCGTTGATGAAATTGGCGATCCGGCCCAAGAGAAGGCCGATCGGCGCGACGGCTGCCATCAGATCGGCCATCGGCAGCATGGGGATGTTTTCGCGCCGACAGAACAGGATGCCGACCACAACCACGCCAAGGAAGCCACCGTGGAAAGACATGCCACCCTCCCAGACCCGCAAAATGCGGGCGGGGTCGATGGCAAAACCGGCCAAGTCGTAAAAGAGCACATAGCCCACACGCCCGCCCAAGATGACGCCGACGATGACCCATGTCAGCAACCGCTCAATCTGCTCGGGCCGCGCAGGTGCCGCGCCGGGCCAAAGCCGTGGCGTCGTGATCATGCGCACGATCAGCTTCCAGCCCGAGATCAGCCCGACGATATAGGCCAGCGCATACCAGCGCAGCGCCAGGGTCACCGGGCCGATGTCGATGGCGAAGATTTCAGGCGAGATATCGGGAAAAGGGATGTAGGTCATAGGATCTGCCTTTGCTATGTCGTCTTCTCCGGCAGGGGGCGGGCCTTGTCAATCTTTGGCAGGCTTGCGGCGGGGGGCGTGTCGGACCATATAGGGCGAAACGGAATGGAGAGCGCCATGCAACCCGGCAACAAGTTTCTTGACGATATGTCCAAGCTCATGACCAACGCCATGGGCGTGGCGCAGGGGGCCAAGACCGAGGCCGAAACGGCGATGAAAAGCCTGATCGACCGCTGGATGGCCGACCGCGATTTCGTGACACGCGAAGAGTTTGATGCAGTGCGCGCGATTGCGCAAAAGGCGCGTGAAGAGAACGCGGCGCTGGAGGCGCGGATCGCGGCGCTTGAGGGGAAGAAGTAGGTTTTGCCTGTGACGAGGCGGCGTGTTACCATTTGTTGGTAACGTGCCGAGGCGGACATGACCAAGAACACCTCTATCGCCCTGAGTGACCATTTTGCCGAGTTTCTGAACGAGCAGGTCGCCTCGGGCCGCTATGGCAGCGCTTCCGAGGTTGTGCGCGCGGGCTTGCGTTTGCTGGAAGAACGCGAGGCGGCTTTGACAGACCTGCGCGCCGAGATCGCCAAAGGTGAGGCGAGCGGCGTCGCAGAAGGGTTTGATGTTGATGACTGGTTTGACAAAGTGATCGCCGGGGATGCTGCGTGATCCTTGATATCACGCCGCTTGCCAAGCTGGACATCGTCGAGATTTATCAGTTTTCCAAGGCGGAATGGGGCGCGGCCCGCGCACGCCGCTATGCCAATGATCTGCGTGGGCGGCTGAAGGCTTTGGCAGTCGGTCAATTGTCAGGCCAATCCGCAGATGACGTGACCGCTGGACTGCGGCGGCAAGTATCGGGCGCGCATGTGATCTGGTTCAGGCATGAGACAGACCGCGTCCTGATCATCCGGATCCTGCACCAAAGCCGCGATGTGGGGCGGTGGCTGGGGTAGGGGTTAAACCACCCGCCCCCAGAGATCATACTCCCCGGCTTCTTCCACCGTCACCGTCACCAGATCGCCGGGGGCCATACCCTCGAACCCTTCATCAATGAAGAGGTTGCCGTCGATCTCCGGCGCGTCCGCTTTGGTGCGGCAGGTGGCGCCTTCGTCGTCGATCTCATCGACGATCACCTGAATGACCTTGCCAACCTTGGCCGCCAGTTTCGCCTCGGAAATGGCTTGGGCCTTTTCCATGAAGCGATCCCAACGCTCTTGCTTCACCTCGGGCGCGACATGGTCGGGCAGGGCGTTTGACCGGGCCCCGGCGACGTTTTCGTATTGGAAGCAGCCGACACGATCGAGTTGCGCCTCGTCCATCCAATCCAGAAGCGTCTGGAATTCCTCTTCCGTCTCACCCGGATAGCCGACGATGAAGGTAGAGCGCAGCACGATTTCAGGGCAATCGCGGCGCCATGCGGCGATTTCATCCAGCGTCTTGGCCGCCGCCGCAGGCCGCGCCATGCGGCGCAGGGTCTCGGGGTGGGCGTGTTGGAAGGGTATGTCGAGATAGGGCAGGACCAGCCCCTCGGCCATCAAAGGCACCAACTGGCGCACATGGGGGTAGGGGTAGACGTAGTGCAGCCGCACCCAAGCACCCAAGCTGCCCAACTCGCGCGCGAGATCGGTGATATGGGCGCGCACCTCGCCGCCTTTCCAAGGCGACAGGTCATGCTTGCGGTCCACGCCATAGGCCGAGGTGTCTTGCGAAATCACCAAAAGCTCCCGCACGCCCGCATCCACCAGCTTTTCCGCCTCACGCAAGATCGCATGGGCAGGGCGGCTGGCCAGTTTGCCGCGCATGTCGGGGATGATGCAGAATTTGCAGGCGTGGTTGCAGCCTTCGGAAATCTTCAGATAGCTGTAATGCCGAGGGGTCAGTTTGACGCCCGTCGCTGGCATCAAGTCGATGAACGGATCGGGCGCGGGCGGCACGGCCTTGTGCACGGCGTCCAAGACCGCCTCGTATTGATGGGGGCCAGTGACGGCGAGAACCTTGGGATGCGCGCCGGTGATGTATTCGGGTTCCGCCCCGAGGCAGCCCGTTACCAGCACTTTGCCGTTTTCACGCAAAGCCTCGCCAATCGCCTCAAGGCTTTCGGCCTTGGCGCTGTCGAGAAACCCGCAAGTGTTGACGATCACCGCATCAGCACCCTTGTAATCGGGGCTGATCGCATAGCCTTCGGCGCGCAGGCGCGTCAGGATGCGTTCACTGTCCACCAGCGCCTTGGGGCAGCCCAAGGACACCATGCCAATGGTCGGCTGGCCCGCGCGGCGGTCGGTGTCAAACACCGGTTTCGGGGCAAGATCAGGGCGGAGGTTCGGGGGGTTCTGGCTCATGCGCGGTGCTATAGCGCAAACTGGGGCGGCGGCAAAGGGGCGCGTCTGCGCCCGCCCCGTGGCACCCCGGCTTGCGCCCATCGGCGGCTCCGGTGCATTCTGCCACCCAATTCAGGAGGATGCGGCACCATGATTCCCGTCACAGGTTATTCCGGCCAAAAGGTCGCCGTTCTGGGCCTTGGCCGTTCGGGGCTGGCCACGGCGGCAGCGCTGGTGGCGGGCGGGGCGGAGCCTGTGGTCTGGGACGACAGCCCCGAGGCGCGCGAGAAGGCCGAGGCGGCAGGCTATGCCTGCGTGGACTTGACGCGCCAAGGCGTGTTGGAGGGGGTGGTGGCGCTGATCACCTCTCCCGGCATCGCGCATCTTTACCCCAAACCCAACAAGGTGATTGCGCGGGCGATAGAGCTGGGCATCCCGGTCGACAATGACATTGGTCTCTTTTTCCAGTCCTTTGGCAGCCAGGACTGGGCCGATTTCGAAACGCCGCCCAAGGTGATTTGTGTCACTGGGTCGAATGGCAAATCGACGACGACGGCGCTGATCCATCACATCTTGCAGGTGGCCGGGCGGCCTACGCAGATGGCGGGCAATATCGGCACGGGGGTGTTGTCGATTGACCCGCCGCAAGATGGTGAGGTGGTGGTGCTGGAGTTGTCCTCCTACCAGACCGAGCTGGCCCGCGCCCTGACCCCCGATGTTGCGGTGTTCACCAACCTCTCGCCCGATCATCTGGATCGGCACGACGGCATGGGCGGCTATTTTGCCGCCAAGCGGCGGCTCTTTGTCGAAGGTGGGCCGGATCGGGCGGTGATCGGGGTGGATGAGCTGGAGGGCCGCTTCATGGCGGGCCAATTGGCCATGGGGCCGCAGGATGACCGGGTGATCCGCATCTCCTCGGGCCAAAAGCTTGACGGGTTCGGTTGGTCGGTCTTTGCGCGCAAGGGGTTTCTGGCCGAGTGGCGGCGCGGCAAGCAGATGGCCTCGATCGACCTGCGCGAGGTGGCGGGCCTGCCCGGCGCGCACAATCACCAAAACGCCTGTGCTGCCTATGCGGCCTGCCGCGCTGTGGGGATTGCCCCCAAGATGATTGAGGGCGCGTTCCAGTCTTTCGCGGGCTTGCCGCACCGCAGCCAGCTGGTGGGCGAAAAGGGCGGGGTCAAGTTCGTGAACGACAGTAAGGCCACGAATGTGGACAGTGCTGCCAAGGCCTTGCAGACGTTCAACAATATCCGCTGGATCGTGGGCGGCATGGGCAAAGATGGCGGTCTGGCGGGGTTGGAGCCCTATCTGGGCGCGGTCCGCAAGGCCTATCTCATCGGCCATTCGGCGCGCGATTTTGCGGTCCAAATCGGGGATACCCCGCAAGAGATTTGCGAGACGATGGAACGCGCCGTGGCCCGTGCCGCGGCCGAGGCCGAGCCGGGCGATGTGGTGCTGTTGGCCCCGGCGGCGGCCAGCTTTGACCAATACGCCAATTTCGAAAAGCGCGGCGACGACTTCGTGGCGCGTGTGAAGGCGCTGCTTTAGGGGCGAAGTCTTGGCTGTGGCCGCGTCGTTTCAAGTAGCTCAAGCCCCCCGCGCCAAGCCATCGAACGGGCGCTTAACCCCTTCGATTCGCGGCAAGACGCCGATGCCTGCGTGGGTGACGAATCACCCTGCCTTTGTGCTGGCCAAATGCCCACGCATTGGATAGAATCACCCCTACTGATCCGGGACCAACCCGGGCGGTCTTCGAGCAGGCGTTGAACAGGCGGATATTCCATGACTGAGATGGTCTACGGCTCTATGCCCGGCAGGGTGGCAGAGCCTGTCATTCCCCGCTGGTGGCGGACGATCGACAAATGGTCGCTGACCGCAATCCTGATCTTGTTTGCCATCGGGCTTTTGCTGGGGCTTGCCGCCTCGGTTCCCTTGGCCGAGCGCAACGGGCTGGACCCGTTCCACTATGTGCAACGTCAGGCCTTCTTTGGCGGCGTGGCGATGGTGGTGATGGTGCTGTTTTCCATGATGTCGCCCGAGATGGTGCGCCGGATTGGGGTTCTGGGGTTCCTTGCGTCCTTCGTCGCGCTGGCTTTGCTGCCCGTTCTTGGGACCGACTTTGGCAAAGGTGCCGTGCGGTGGTTTTCCTTGGGCTTTGCATCGGTGCAGCCGTCGGAGTTTCTTAAGCCCGGCTTGATGATCTTGACCGCGTGGCTGATTGCGGCGGCGCATGATCTGAACGGACCGCCAGGGCGGATGATCTCGTTTGGGGTTGCGCTGACGGTGGTTGGCTTTCTGGCCATGCAGCCCGACTTTGGTCAGGCGATGCTGGTGCTGTTTGGCTGGGGCGTGATCTATTTCGTCGCCGGTGCGCCGATGGTGCTGATCGCGGTGATCTTGGCCTTCATCGGCGTGGGTGGTTTTGCCGCTTACAATATGTCCGAGCATTTCGCGCGCCGGATCAACGGCTTTCTGGCCTCGGACGTCGATCCGCGCAGTCAGCTTGGCTATGCCACCAATGCCATTCAAGAGGGCGGCTTCTTTGGTGTCGGCGTTGGCGAAGGGCAGGTTAAGTGGACGCTTCCTGATGCCCATACCGACTTTATCATTGCAGTGGCGGCCGAAGAATATGGCCTCGTGCTCGTCTTGGTGATCATCGCACTTTACATGACAATTACCGTGCGCTCGCTGTATCGGCTGACGCGTGAGCGGGACGTGTTCACCCGTCTGGCGGGCACGGGGTTGGCTTGCATCTTCGGGGTTCAGGCGATGATCAATATGGGTGTGGCGGTGCGGCTGTTGCCGGCCAAGGGGATGACGCTGCCCTTCGTGAGCTATGGCGGCTCTTCGGTGATTGCGGCGGGCATCACGGTGGGAATGCTTTTGGCCCTGACGCGCAACCGGCCACAGGGCCAGATGAGCGATCTCTTCCGGAGCCGCAGATGACCGGGCGCTTGCTGCTGATTGCAGCGGGCGGCACCGGGGGGCACATGTTTCCGGCCCAAGCGCTGGCCGAGGCCATGATTGCGCGTGGCTGGCGGGTGAAGCTGTCGACCGATGCGCGCGGCGCGCGCTATGCGGGCGGCTTTCCTGAGGCGGTTGAGGTGGTGGTGTCCGGCTCTGCCACCTTTGCGCGCGGTGGGGTGCTGGCCAAGGTGGCGGTGCCGTTTCGCATTCTGGGCGGAGTGCTGGGGGCGACAGCGCGGATGCTGATCGACCGGCCCGCCGTCGTGGTGGGCTTTGGCGGTTACCCAACGATACCAGCGCTTTCGGCGGCGTTCCTGACAGGCCGTCCACGGATGATCCACGAGCAGAACGGCGTTCTTGGACGGGTGAACAAGATATTCGCCCCCCGCGTGCACAAGGTCGCCTGTGGCACTTGGCCCACGGCGCTGCCTTTGGGCATTGAGGGCGAGCACACGGGCAACCCGGTGCGGGCGGCGGTGTTGGAGCGGGCAGGCGCGGGCTATATCGCGCCGGGTGATTATCCGATGTCGGTGGTGGTGATCGGCGGCTCACAAGGCGCGCGCATCCTGTCGGATGTGGTGCCTGAGGCAATGGTACGCCTACCCGACGGCCTGCGCCGCCACGTTCGCGTGGCCCAGCAGGCGCGCCCCGAGGATCTGGATCGCGTTGTCGCGGCCTATGAGGCCGCTGGAATCATTGCTGAGGTCGCGCCCTTCTTTGCCGATATTCCGCGTCGTCTGTCTGAGGCGCAGTTGGTCATCAGCCGCTCGGGCGCCTCATCGGTCGCCGATATCTCGGTGATCGGGCGGCCTGCGATCCTGATCCCCTTTGCTGCCGCGACCGATGATCACCAAACCGCCAATGCACGTGGGTTGGTCGAGGCAGGTGCTGCCGTCGAGATGGCGGAAAAGGCGCTTGACGCCGACACGCTGGCCGCGCAGATGGCGGCCATTCTGGGCCAGCCCAATAAGGCAGAGGCAATGGCCCGCAACGCTTTGGGGCAGGGACGCCCAGATGCCACCGAGCGGCTTGTTGCGCTGGTGGAAGGTCTTTCAGGGAAAGGTTGATCGATGAACGCCACCAAATTGCCGCTGGAACTGGGGCCCATCCACTTCGTCGGGATCGGCGGCATCGGGATGTCGGGCATCGCTGAAGTGCTGATGACGCTGGGTTACCGGGTGCAAGGGTCGGATGCCAAGGCGTCAAAAATCACCGATCGGCTGGTCAAGCTGGGCGCGACAGTTTTTGAGGGGCAAAGTGCCGCGAATATCGGGGCTGATGTTTCGGTGGTGGTGATTTCCTCGGCGATCAAGAAGGGCAATCCCGAATTGGAAGAGGCGCGGCGGCGCAACCTGCCCGTGGTGCGCCGGGCCGAGATGCTTGCGGAACTGATGCGCCTGCGGTCAAACATCGCGATTGCTGGGACACATGGCAAAACCACGACGACCACGATGGTGGCCGCCCTTTTGGACAAGGGCGGGTTTGACCCGACCGTGATCAACGGTGGGGTGATCCACGCCTATGGTTCCAACGCACGCGCGGGGGCGGGGGAGTGGATGGTGGTCGAGGCTGATGAAAGCGACGGGTCCTTCAACCGTCTGCCCGCGACCATTGCCATCGTCACGAACATCGACCCCGAACATATGGAGCATTGGGGCAGCTTTGATGCGCTTCGCAAAGGCTTTCTCGATTTTGTCTCGAACATTCCGTTTTACGGCTTGGCGGTGTGCTGCACCGACCATCCCGAGGTGCAGGCGCTGGTTGGCAAGCTGACCGACCGCCGGGTGGTGACCTTTGGCTTTAACGCTCAGGCAGATGTACGAGCGGTGAACCTAAGGTTCGAAAATGGCGTAGGACACTTCGATATCTTGCTTCAAAATGAGGAGCAAGGTTCGAAAATTGAAAATTGTGCGCTGCCGATGCCGGGGGATCATAACGTGTCCAACGCGTTGTCGGCGGTGGCCGTGGCCCGCCATCTGGGTATGAAGAAGGACGAGATCCGCGAGGCGCTGGCCGCATTCTCGGGCGTCAACCGCCGCTTTACCCGCGTGGGCGAGGTGAATGGCGTGACCATCATTGACGACTATGGCCACCACCCGGTGGAGATTGCCGCCGTCTTGAAGGCCGCGCGTCAGGCGACCAAGGGGCGCATCATTGCCGTGCATCAGCCGCACCGCTTTACCCGGCTGTCGAGCCTGTTTGACGATTTCTGCACCTGCTTTAACGAGGCTGATGTGGTGGCGATTGCCGATGTCTATTCGGCGGGCGAAGAACCGATCCCGGGCGCCAGCCGCGATGATCTGGTGGCGGGCCTGATCGCCCACGGTCACCGCCATGCGCGCGCTTTGCTGGACGAGGCGGATCTGGCGCGGCTGGTTAAGGAACAGGCACGCCCCGGTGACATGGTGGTTTGCCTTGGCGCAGGCACGATCAGCGCTTGGGCCAATGCGCTGCCCGCCAAGCTGATGGGGCAGGCGGCCTGAGGCGGCCCTGTTTCTGCCCGCTGGGGCCAGTGTGCTGCGCTGGCCGGTGGTTTCGCTGTGGCGCTGGGTGAAATCACGCTTGGCGGAGCGGCCAAACTTGCCCGAGGGGCGAAATCCCCGTATCTGATGCGGCCATGACCCAGACCCTTCCCCCCGTGCGCGGCACTTTGACCCCGAACCGCCCCTTGGCTGATCTGACTTGGCTGCGGGTTGGCGGACCGGCGGATTGGCTGTTTTCCCCCGCAGATGAGGCGGATCTGGCCAATTTTCTGGCCGCAGTTGATCCGGGCCTGCCGATCTTTCCAATGGGCGTGGGCAGCAATCTCATCGTGCGGGATGGCGGGATCCGGGCGGTGGTGATCCGGCTTGGGCGCGGGTTCAACGCCATTCAGATCGACGGCGACACGGTGACCGCAGGGGCGGCGGCGCTGGATGCGCATGTGGCGAAGAAGGCGGCTGAGGCGGGGCTGGACTTGACCTTCCTGCGCACCATACCGGGCAGCATTGGCGGGGCGGTCCGGATGAACGCGGGCTGTTATGGGTCTTATGTGGCCGATCATCTGGTCAGCGTGCGGGTTATCACCCGGCAGGGCGCGATCAAAGAGATTGCCGCGGCTGATTTGCAGCTGGCCTATCGTTCGTCGGTTATGCCGGAAGGCTGGGTGGTTGTGTCCGCCACCTTCCACGCCGCCAAAGGTGACCCGGCAGCGCTTGAGGCGCGCATGGTCGACCAGATCGCCAAGCGCGATGCAAGCCAGCCGACGAAAGACCGCAGCGCCGGGTCCACCTTCCGCAATCCGGCTGGGTTTTCCAGCACCGGGCAGGCCGATGACACGCATGAGTTGAAGGCCTGGAAGGTGATTGACGAGGCCGGATTGCGCGGTGCGACCCTTGGCGGGGCGCAGATGAGCCCGATGCATTCCAACTTTTTGATCAACATAGGGGGTGCCACCGCCGCAGATTTGGAAAATCTGGGGGAAGAGGTGCGAAAAAAGGTTTTCCAACAGCAAGGTATCACGTTAGAGTGGGAAATCATGCGGGTGGGCGAAGCACTGCCCGAATAACACGACCACGGGGGACAACCCCCGGGATGAGGCAGTAAATGATGGCGGGAACCTCCGAGCGGGTGGTCTCCAAAGTGGCGGTGTTGATGGGTGGGCTTTCCGCAGAGCGGGAGGTTTCGTTGTCATCTGGGCGTGAGTGCGCCAAAGCCCTACGGGAGGCCGGATATCAGGTGGTCGAGGTCGATTGCGGCCCCGATCTCGCCCTGCGTTTGTCCGAAGTGAAGCCCGACGTTGCCTTCAATGCCCTGCATGGCCGCTGGGGCGAGGATGGCTGTGTGCAAGGCATTCTTGAGTGGCTCGGCATTCCTTACACCCATTCGGGCGTGCTGGCCTCGGCCCTTGCGATGGACAAGCAAAAGGCCAAAGAGGTCTATGCCGCCGCGGGCCTTCCGATTGTGCAAAGCAAGCTCGCGGGCCGTGACGAGGTTGAGGCAGGCCACGTGCTGCCACCGCCGTATGTGGTGAAGCCCAACAACGAAGGCTCGTCCGTTGGGGTCTATATCGTGCATCCCGGCAGCAATGCGCCGCGCCTGTCGGACAGCATGCCGCCGGTGGTGATGGTCGAAACCTATGCGCCGGGGCGCGAGATGACGGTGGCTGTGATGGGTGACCGGCCGCTCTGCCTGACCGATATCATCACCGAAGGCTGGTATGACTATACCGCCAAGTATTCGGTCGGCGGCTCGCGCCATGTGGTCCCGGCGCAAGTGCCGCAAGAGATCACTGATGCTTGCATGGATTATGCGCTGCGCGCCCACACTGCGCTGGGCTGCCGGGGCGTCAGCCGCACCGATTTCCGCTGGGACGAGGCGCGTGGGCTGGCGGGGCTGATCCTGTTGGAAACCAACACGCAGCCCGGCATGACCCCGACGTCGCTGGCCCCGGAGCAGGCGGCCTATTGTGGAATTTCCTTCCCCGAGCTCTGCCGCTGGATGGTGGAGGACGCGTCATGCAACCGCTGAACCGCCGCCCGCCACCGTTGCAAGCGCCGCGCCGTGGGATTACCGGCGCGGTGATCGGGGCTGCCAAGGGTGCGGTTATGGGGGCCGCCCGCGGCGCTGCGATGGGGGCCTCGGGTGAGGCGCAGACGCAAGCGCCCAAAGGCGCCCGTCGGCACGATCCGTCGCCCAGCTATTGGGATTACAAGATGCAGCGGCTGTGGTTGACACCGCAGTTCCGTGTGTTGTTCCGCTTTGGCCTGCCGGTTATGGTTGTGGCGCTGATTTCGGCATTGGTGCTGGCCAGCGAAAGCCGCCGCACGGCGGTGGCAGGGGGCGTTGCCCATGTCGTGGGGCAGTTTCAGGACCGTCCCGAGTTTCGCGTCTCTTTGTTGTCGGTTGATGGGGCCTCGCCTGATCTGGCCGATGCGGTGCGGGCACAGTTGGGGGTGAGCTTTCCGGTCTCGTCCTTCAAACTTGATCTCGACGCTTTGCGCGAAAAGGCGGAAAGCCTTGATGCGGTGGCGCAGGCTGATTTGGCGGTGCGCTCGGGTGGTGTGCTCCATGTCGCCATTCAGGAACGCGAACCGGCGCTGGTGTGGCGCACCGAAGACGGGCTGACGCTTTTGGATGCCACTGGGCACCGCGTTGCGGGGCTGGCAGCCCGGGGCGACCGGCCTGATTTGCCGTTGATTGCGGGCGAAGGGGCTGATCTGGCCGCGACCGAGGCGCTGGCCTTGATGGATGCCGCCGGTCCGTTGACCAAGCGTTTGCGCGGTTTGGTGCGGGTGGGTGACCGGCGCTGGGACATGGTCTTGGACCGCGACCAGCGGCTCTTGCTGCCCTCAGATCGCCCGGTGCAGGCGCTGGAACGGCTTTTGGCACTGGACCAGGCCGAGGACCTTCTGGCGCGTGACCTAGTTGCGATTGACCTTCGAGATGAAAAACGCCCGGTCCTGCGACTGGGCGAAGATGCCCTTATGGCGGCCCGGCGTGCCCGTGGCCTGATCCCTGACGAAAAGAAGAAGACGGAGAGCGACCTATGACCGACCTCTACCAGTCCCAGCGCGCCATGCGCGCCTTGCGGCGTGCCGCGATGCATCGCGGTGTGGTGGCCATTTTGGATGTTGGCACATCCAAGATTGCCTGCCTTGTCCTGAGCTTCGACGGAACCGATCCCGATGGGGACTTCGACGGCGTCGGTCCGATGGCGGGGCAGGCAGGCTTTCGGGTGATCGGGGCGGCGACGACCCGGTCGCGCGGGGTGCGCTTTGGTGAAATTTCGATGATGAACGAAACCGAGCGCGCCATCCGCACCGCCGTGCAGGCGGCGCAGAAGATGGCCAATGTTCGGGTGGACCATGTGGTGGCTTGCTTCTCGGGGGCCGAGCCGCGCAGCTATGGGCTGGCGGGCGAGTGGGACTTGCAAGATTCCGTGGTGTCCGAACAGGACGTGGCCTCGGTGCTGGCTGCCTGCGACGTGCCGCCCTTGGGTGATGGCCGCGAGGTGCTGCATGCCCAGCCTGTTAACTTTGCGCTGGATCATCGCTCTGGCCTTGGTGACCCGCGTGGCCAGATCGGCAACCGGCTGACCTGTGACATGCATCTGCTGTCGGTTGATGCCGATGTGATCCAGAACCTGTTGTACTGCATCAAGCGCTGCGATCTGGAATTGGCCGGGATTGCGTCCTCGTCCTATGTTTCGGCGATCTCGTCGCTGGTTGAGGATGAGCAGGAACTGGGTGCGGCCTGCATCGATATGGGCGGTGGTGCGACCGGCCTGTCGATCTTCATGAAAAAGCACATGATCTTTGCCGATGCCGTGCGCATGGGCGGCGATCATGTGACCTCGGACATTTCCAAGGGCCTGCAGGTGCCGATGGCGGTGGCTGAGCGCATCAAGACCAAGCACGGCGGCGTGCATGCCACGGGCATGGATGACCGCGAGATGATCGAGATCGGCAGCGACAGCGGCGATTGGGAAAAAGACCGCCGTCAGGTCAGCCGCACCGAGCTGATTGGCATCATGCGTCCGCGTGTTGAGGAAATTCTGGAAGAGGTGCGCGCGCGGCTGGACGTGGCGGGCTTTGACACCCTGCCCAGCCAGCAGATCGTGCTGACGGGCGGGGCAAGCCAGATCCCCGGTCTGGACGGATTGGCCAGCCGCATCTTGGGCAGCCGCGTTCGCATGGGCCGCCCCTTGCGCGTGCAAGGTCTGCCGCAGGCTGCTACGGGCCCAGCATTTTCCAGCGCGGTCGGGCTGTGCCTTTTCGCCGCGCATCCGCAGGATGAGTGGTGGGATTTCGACATTCCCGCCGAGCGTTACCCTGCACGGTCCATCAAAAGGGCCTTCAGATGGTTCAAGGACAACTGGTGACCCCCCATATTCAGACAAACCGGCAATATCCCGCTAAGGCGGCCCTAATTCGGCCCATATTTTGTGGTCGCACGCGTTTTTCGCGTGACCTTATGACGGCTTGTGGATAGAATCGTGGATAAATCGGCAAATCGCAGCTCAGGGACGGGGGCGACAAGACCGATAACGGCAACTGGCGGGGCGCCCGCTCAAAAATGACAGGCGGATAGAACATGGCATTGAATCTGATCATGAATGACGCTCGCGAAGAGCTGAAGCCCCGGATTACGGTGTTTGGCGTCGGCGGGGCAGGGGGCAATGCGGTCAATAACATGATTGACCAGCAGCTTGAGGGCGTCGAATTCGTGGTGGCGAACACCGATGCGCAGGCGCTGCAGCAGTCCAAGGCCGCTGCCCGTATCCAGATGGGTGTCAAAGCGACCGAGGGTCTGGGCGCTGGGGCCCGTCCGACGGTTGGCGCCGCCGCCGCCGAAGAAACCATCGAGGAAATCGTCGATCATCTGGCTGGCGCACATATGTGCTTTATCACCGCCGGCATGGGTGGCGGGACCGGCACGGGTGCCGCCCCGATCATCGCGCAAGCCGCGCGTGAGCTGGGTGTGCTGACCGTTGGCGTCGTGACCAAGCCCTTCCAGTTCGAAGGCAACAAGCGGATGCGTCAGGCCGAAGAGGGCATTGCCGCGCTGCAAAAGGTTGTCGACACGCTGATCATCATTCCGAACCAGAACCTTTTCCGTCTGGCCAACGAGCGCACCACCTTTACCGAAGCCTTCGCAATGGCCGATGACGTGCTCTATCAGGGTGTCAAGGGTGTGACCGATCTGATGGTTCGCCCCGGCCTCATCAACCTTGACTTTGCCGACGTGCGCTCGGTGATGGACGAGATGGGCAAGGCCATGATGGGCACTGGCGAGGCCTCGGGCGAGGATCGCGCCGTGCAGGCGGCTGAGAAGGCGATTGCCAACCCGTTGTTGGACGAAATCAGCCTGAACGGCGCCAAGGGCGTGCTGATCAACATCACCGGCGGCTATGACCTGACGCTGTTTGAACTGGACGAGGCGGCGAACATCATCCGCGAAAAAGTCGATCCCGATGCGAATATCATCGTGGGCTCGACGCTCGACACCAGCATGGAAGGGTCGATCCGGGTCTCGGTTGTGGCCACGGGCATCGACGTTATGCAGGCCAAGTCGGAAACCCCGCTGACCCGTCGTCCGATGGGCGCGCCGCTTCCGGCCAGCTTTGCTGCCCCCGCTGCTGCCCCGGTCGCCGACACCCGGCGCGAGGCGCCGATGCCTTTGACCATGGCCCCAGTCGCGGCTGCCGCACCGGTGCCGCAACCCGAAGTGGCACCTGAGCCGTCGTTGTTCGACCGGTCGCACGAGCCTGAAACCTATGCGGCGGAACCGGAGGACATGATCGACAACGATCTGCCGCCCCCGGCCTATCGCCCTCAAGCCGCTGCGCCCCGGTCCTATGGCAGTGCCGCCCTTGATGCCGACGCTGCAAGCTTTGTCGCACCGAGCGCACGTGCACCCGGTGCGCCGTCGCCCGAGGCGATTGCCCGTCTGCAAGCGGCCTTGTCCAAGGGCCAGCAGCCTGCCCGTGGTCCCGTTGCCCAGGCACAGCCTGCGCGGAACGCAGCACCTGCCGCCAAACCCGCCGAAAGCCGTCCGCGCTTTGGGATCGGTGGCCTGATCAGCCGCATGGCAGGTGGTGGCCAGTCTGAGCCGCAAGAACGTGCCTCGGCAGGCCGCGCCCAGCCGCCCGTCACTGCCTATGACGACGAGCAAGAGCATTCCTCCGACAATGACCGCATCGAAATTCCGGCTTTCCTGCGGCGCCAAGCAAACTGAGTCGGTTTCAAACTGTGTTACAAAGCCCGGTGTGAGCCGGGCTTTTTCTTTTGAATCAACGCCTTGAGTGGCGCGGGCTCTGTCATAAACCGTCACAAACTGTGAATTGAGATATGGGGCCTACCCGCTTAGGTAAAACTTGACGCAATGGGGCTCTATCTGCCCCGCGTGCTATGGAGTCGGTCCAGGTGCAAAACACGTTGATCCGTTCGGTTACCTTCACAGGCGTTGGCCTGCATTCGGGTGCGCCGGTGACGATGACGGTGCATCCTGCCGCAGAAGATCACGGGATCTGCTTTCGCCGCACTGACGTCGTGACCGGCGATGCGCAGGTTCCTGCTCAGTGGGATGCGGTGGTGCCCTCGCGCCTGTGTACCCTCGTTGCCAATGGCGCCGGGGTTTCGGTGTCAACCATCGAGCATATCATGGCCGCGCTGGCTGGTTCTGCAATCCATAACGCGCTGATCGACATTGATGGTCCCGAAGTTCCAATCCTTGACGGCTCGGCCGCCCCTTTTGTCTCTGGTTTTCTTGATGCTGGCATCGTGGCGCAAGGCGCGCCTGTGCGCGCGATTCGTGTGCTGAAGGCGATTGAGGTGCGTGAGGGCGAGGCCGTTGCACGGCTGGAGCCGTCTGACATGCTGGAAATCGCCTTTCAGATCGACTTTGCCGAGGCGGCGATTGGCCGGCAGGACAAGGTTCTGAACATGGCCAATGGCGCCTTCGTGCGTGAATTGTCCGACAGCCGCACCTTCTGCCGCAATGCCGAAGTGGTGGCGATGCGCGAACGTGGGCTGGCCTTGGGTGGCACGCTGGAAAACGCCGTGGTGTTTGAAGGCGATAAGGTCCTGTCGCCTGGCGGTCTGCGCTATGCGGACGAACCGGTACGCCACAAGATGTTGGATGCCTTGGGGGATCTGGCACTCGCAGGGGGGCCGATCTTGGGCCGCTATACCGGTATTCGCGCGGGTCACGCCCTGACCAACCGGCTGTTGCGCGCTCTTTTCGCCGATCCGAGCGCATGGCGCGCGCAGGATTGTGTGGGCCTTGCCAGCGGCAAATTGCCCGGCGTCGGCGTGCATCGGGGTGATCTGCCGCTTTCGGCCTGAAAATCAATGCCTCGGGGTGGTGAAAGCCGTTTTGCGCCTTGGATTTTTCTGTGCTACGAGGATCGGTGAATGCTGCGCATCCGCGTGATCTAGCGGTGTCGCACAGGGTGAGCACAGGATATTCGGAAGATGGCAGGCGATTTCTTCACAGCGGTGCGGCGGGGGATGTGCGTGGCGCTTCTGGCCGGGTCGCTTGGGGCCTGTGCAGGGGGATTGGGCGGAAATAAAGAAGCGCCGCTTGACGAACTGCCGCCCGAAGAGATTTACAAACGCGGTGAGCTGACGTTGGAAACCGCGCGTAAGCCGGGCGACAGCTTGCGCTATTTCGCCGAAGTGGAGCGGCTTTATCCCTATACGGAATGGGCGAAGCGCGGTCTGATTATGCAGGCCTTTGTGCTGCACAAATCGAAAGAATACGAAGAGGCGCGCGTCGCAGCGCAGCGCTATCTCGACTTCTATCCCGGCGATGAAGATGCGGCCTATGCCCAGTATCTGATGGCGCTGTCCTATTACGACGAGATTGACGAGGTTGGCCGCGATCAAGGTCTGACCTTCCAGGCGCTGCAATCGCTGCGCGTGGTGATCGAGCAATACCCGGACAGCGAATATGCCAAGTCGGCGATGATGAAGTTCGATCTGGCCTTCGACCATCTGGCGGGCAAGGAAATGGAGATCGGGCGCTACTACCTGAAGCGCAAGAATTATCCGGCTGCCATCAACCGGTTCAAAGTTGTGGTGCAGGATTTCCAGACCACGACCCACACCGCCGAAGCGCTGCATCGGTTGGTTGAGGCCTATCTTGCGCTTGGCTTCGCCGATGAGGCGCAGACTGCGGCCGCGATCCTTGGTTACAATTACCAGTCCAGCCCGTTTTATGAGGACAGCTTCCGTCTGCTGAAAGGTCAGGGCCTTGCGCCCGAGGCGAAAGGCAGCAACTGGCTGTCCACGATCTATCGTCAGATGATCAAGGGCGAATGGTTGTAAGCAAGAGGGGCGGAGTGCCGCGCCGACGGGGCCCAAATGCTGCGCACGCTTGAAATTCGTGATGTGCTGATCATCGATCGGCTCTCTCTGGCCTTGGGGCCGGGGTTGAATGTGCTGACCGGTGAAACCGGGGCGGGCAAATCGATCTTGCTGGATGCCTTGGGCTTTGTGCTGGGTTGGCGGGGCCGGGCCGATCTGGTGCGCGCAGGGGCGGCGCAGGGTGAAGTTGTGGCGGTCTTTGATCTGGATGCGCTCCATCCGGCCCATGCGGTTCTGGCCGAGGCGGGGATCGAGGCAGAAGAGGGTGAGTTAATCTTGCGCCGCATCAACACGGCGGACGGGCGCAAGACGGCTTGGGTCAACGACCGCCGGGTCAGCGGCGAAGTGCTGCGCGATCTGTCGGATGCGCTGGTGGAACTGCATGGCCAGCATGATGACCGGGGTCTCTTGAACCCGCGCGGGCATCGGCAGCTCCTTGATGCCTTCGCCGGGCTGGATCTGGCCGGGATGCGCGCGACTTGGCGCGCGCGGGCCGAAGCGCGGACGGCACTTCAGGCGGCGCAAAGCGCGCTGGAGCGGGCGCAGGTGGAAGAAGAGTATCTGCGCCATGCCGTGGAGGAGTTGGACAAGCTGAACCCTGAGCCGGGCGAGGAGGCGACGCTGGATGCCCGCCGCCGCCTGATGCAAGGGGCCGAGCGGATCCGCGCCGATATCGTCCGCGCCCATGGCGCCTTGTCTGACGGGGCCGAGGGCGCGATGCGCGACGCGCTGCGCTGGATGGAGGGCGCGTCGGACCGGGCCGAGGGGCGGCTTGACGGTGCGCTTGGGGCGCTGAACCGGGCCTTGATCGAACTGGGCGATGCGGTGGGCGGGGTTGAGGAGACGCTGCGCAGTCTGGATTTCAACCCGGCCGAGTTGGAGGCGCTGGAGGAGCGGCTGTTTGCCATCCGGGCGCTGGCCCGCAAGCATGGCGTCTTGCCCGATGATCTGGGCGGTTTTGCCGAAGGCTTGCGCGGACGGCTGGCCGCCATTGATGGTGGGGCGGCGGGTTTGGCGCGGTTGCATGAGGCGGTGACCAAAGCCGACGCGGCCTATCTGCGCGAGGCGGCCGCCTTAACGCTGGCACGGCGGGCGGCGGCCAAGCGGCTGGATCTGGCCATGGCGAGCGAACTTGCGCCGCTCAAGATGGAACGCGCGGTCTTTACCACCGAGATGACCTTGGCCGAGGCGGGGCCTGATGGGGTGGACAGCGTGACCTTTACCGTGGCCACCAACCCCGGCGCGCCAGCGGGGCCCTTGAACCGCATTGCCTCGGGCGGGGAACTCAGCCGGTTCCTCTTGGCATTGAAGGTCTGTCTGATGGGCGACAGCCCCGGCATGACGATGATTTTTGACGAGATCGACCGCGGCGTTGGCGGGGCCACGGCGGATGCGGTGGGCCGACGCCTGAAATCGCTGTCAGACCGCGCGCAGGTGCTGGTGGTGACCCACAGCCCGCAGGTGGCCGCCAAGGGGGCGCATCACTGGCAGGTGTCGAAGCGCGTGGAGAACGGTGCGACGCTGTCCAGCGTGGTAACCTTGTCTGCCGATGAGCGGGTCGAGGAAATCGCCCGGATGCTGGCGGGTGATACGGTGACCCAAGCCGCACGTGAGGCGGCGCGGGCGCTTCTTGGCTAACGCCTCGGGCGCCTTCGGCTTCTCGTCGTCGCGACGACGCGCGACGCAGTCGACGAGGATTGTCAGGCCAAAACGGTGAAGGTCAGGCTGATCGCGCGCCAGTTCAGCCCGTCTGCTTGTAGAACGGCAATCAGCATTGCGCCAAACCGTGGCATTTCCTCGCCAGTTTCCTCAATCGCCCCGGTGACCACATAACGCTGGCGCAACAGGGCGACATCGGGCCCAAGCGGCACGACGGTGCCCTTACCCGTCACCAGCCGGGCGCGGACGAAGATGCCGGTCGCCTCAGCCTCAAACGCCTGGCGCGCGGCCTCGCGCCCCTCAGCCCAGATGCCGGTCAGCGTGTGGGCCGTGGCTTCCTCGGTCATCAGTTCGGCCATGGCCTTTGCGTCACGGTCGCCAAAGGCATAGGCAAAGGCGCGGGAGAAATCGTCAGGGGTCATGAGCCCACCTTGGGTTGCGGCACCAGCTTGCCGGGGTTCATCAGATTCTGCGGGTCAAGGGCGCGTTTGATCTGGCCCATCACCGCCCAAGCAGCCCCATGTTCGGCTTCCATGAGCGGCAGTTTGCCCATCCCCACCCCATGCTCGCCGGTGATGGTGCCGCCCAAGCCCAAGGCGCGTTCGGCCATGCGGGTGGCAAGTGCTTTGGCGGTGGCGGTTTCCTGCGGATTGGCTGGATCGATTAGCAGGATGGCGTGGAAGTTGCCGTCGCCGACATGGCCAAGGATCGGGCCGGGCAGGTCGCTTTGGGCAATGTCGGCGCGGGTTTCCTCGACCGCTTGGGCAAGGGCTGAAATCGGCACACAGACATCGGTGACAACCGCCGTCGCGCCCGGTCTGCTGGCCAGAATGGCGCGATAGGCGTCGTGGCGCATCTTCCACAACCGGCTGCGGTCCTCGGTGGCCTTAGCCCAAAGAAAACCGGTGCAGCCGAAGTCTGCCGCGATGGCGCCAAAGCGTTGGGCCTGTTCGGCCACACCTTCGGGCGAGCCGTGGAATTCCACCAAAAGCTGCGGGCACAAGGGCAGGTCGGTGCCGGAAAACGCATTGCAGGCCGCAACGGTTGCAGGATCGAGAAACTCGATCCGCGCCATGGGCAGGCCGGTCTGGATCGTGGCAATGACGCAATCGACGGCAGCGGCCATATCGGCAAAGCCGCAACTCGCGGCCGAAGTCGCCTCGGGCTGGCCGTGCAGGCGCAATGTGAGCTCGGTGATGAGGCCGAGCGTGCCCTCGGCCCCGACGAAAAGCGCGGTCAGGTCATAGCCGGCAGAGGATTTTGGCGCGGCGGTGCCGGTGCGGATCACCTCGCCTCCGGCCAGAACCACCTCAAGCCCCAGAACCGCGTCGCGCATCGTGCCATAGCGCACGGCCGTGGTGCCGCTGGCGCGGGTGGAGGCCATGCCGCCAAGGCTGGCATCGGCACCGGGATCGACAGGAAAGAACAGCCCGGTGTCGCGCAGGGCGTGGTTCAGCGCCAAGCGCGTCAGGCCGGGTTGCACGGTGCAGAGCATATCCTCAGGATGCACGGAGATGACGCGGTTCATGTCGCGGAAATCGACAGTGACCCCGCCCTTGACCGCCAGCGCATGCCCTTCGAGCGAAGTGCCCGCGCCCCAGGCCACGAGGGGCACGCCGTGCTGGGCGCAGACTGCGGCGATCTGCGCGACCTCTGCGGTGCAGGTCGGGTAGACCACGGCATCGGGTTGGCCTGCGGTCATGTAGCTTTCGCTTTGGGCGTGCAGTGCGCGATCGGCTGCGGTGGTCGAGAGCCGGGGACCGAGGAGGGCTGCAAGGTCGGTCAGGAGAGGGCCGGGCAACGCCATCACGCGCGCTCAGGCGGCGGGGCTGCGCGTGGCGACGCGGGCCATTTCAACCGCCAGATCGCCATAGCCGGTGAAGCGACGTTCATAGGCCAGTCCCAGCCGCGCGGCGCAGTCCTGCGCCTTGGCGTCCAGTGCTGGGTCTTCGGTCTGCGCCTGATAGACAAGCTTGGTGTAATTGCCGAAATACATGTCGCGCAGCTGCGGATGGCGGTCCAGCCCCATGGGTTTCCAGACAAAAGCATCAAACTGGCGCACCAGAAAATCGGTCAGGTAGAAGGCGGTGAATTCGCTGTCAGCATGGGCGGCGAAGGTGTCATTGCCCTCAAAGAAGGAATAGCAATGCGGGCCTGCCAGCATCTCGACACCCAGTTCGGCGCATTTGGCCTGCAACAGCCCGCCCGTGCCGCAATCGGCGTAAAGCACGAAGATTTGGTCAAAAGCGGCGCGCTGTTCGGTCACGGTGCGGGCGACTTCAGCCGTAATCTGGTCGGGGTAAAGATGCAGCTTTGCGGGCAGGCATTGCAGATGCAGATGATCCCAGCCGTTCAACCGTTTCAGCGCCAGCACCTCATGCGCCAAGGCCCCACAGGCGATCAACAACACGGGGCCCGCGCCGGGCACATGCAGGCCCTCTTCGGTCAGCGTGGCGTCGTCGGGCAGCAATGCGGCCGTCACGGCCATGCAAAGGCCCGAATGGCCAAAGCCGCCAAGAGCGCCGCAATCGCCAGCGCGCCCATCGAGACGCCAAGGCCAGAGGCCGCCCAGATCGTTAGACCTGCGGTTGCCACCACGGCGAGGATAAGCGCAAGGAAATGGGGCAGGGGCATGATCGTCTCCTTCCCAGCTAATTTGGGGTCAGGCGCGGCAAATGCCAAGGGGCAAAACGAAAACCCCGGGCACGATGGCCCGGGGTTTGCGATGTAAAGCAGCAGAGTGAACTTAGGCGCCCAGCTGGTTGTGCTTGCGCGCCACAAACTGCTTGGCGGTTTCCACGGCCACGGCCGCATCGCGGCAATAGGCGTCTGCACCGATGGCTTTGCCAAACTCTTCGTTCAAGGGCGCACCGCCCACCAGCACGATATAGTCTTCGCGCAGGCCCTTTTCCTTCATCGTGTCGATCACGACTTTCATATAGGGCATGGTGGTGGTCAGAAGCGCCGACATGCCCAGAATATCGGGCTTTTCGGCTTCCAGCGCCTCGAGGTACTTTTCAACCGAGTTGTTGATGCCAAGGTCGAGCACTTCAAAGCCAGCGCCTTCCATCATCATCGCGACAAGGTTCTTGCCGATGTCGTGGATGTCGCCTTTGACAGTGCCGATCACCATCTTGCCCATGCGGGGCGCGCCGGTTTCGGCCAGAAGCGGCTTGAGGATGTGCATCCCGGCCTTCATGGCATTGGCGGCCAAAAGCACTTCGGGAACGAACAGGATGCCGTCGCGGAAGTCAGCGCCCACGATGGTCATGCCGGCAACCAAGGCTTTGGTCAGCGTGTCATAGGGCGTCCAGCCACGCTCGATCAGGATGTTAACACCCTCTTCGATTTCTTCTTTCAGACCGTCGTAGAGGTCGTCGTGCATCTGCAGGACAAGCTCTTCGTCGCTCAATTCGGCCAAGTTGATTTCGTCGTCTGACATGCTGCGCTCCTTCGGGGCTTTGGGCCCGTGATGCGGTGAAAGGCCGTTTGGCACTTTCCGGTTTCCGACATGCCCCAAGCGAAAGCCGACAGCAAGGGGAAGGGGGTAAATTAATCGTTCCATTTGTTCCCTTAATGTTCTATTTCTCACTCATGCAACAGCATCATGAGAGTTTGAAACAGGGCCAACGCCTGCGCGCGCGCGGAGTGTCGTCGAATGTCGCGGGCCGGTTTGAGCCTGAGGCGCGGGTCGCGGTGGATGATGGGTGGGATCTGCCGGAAACCGACCGTTTGCTGCGCACCGAAACGCGGGTTGAGCGGCCACGGTCCGCGCTGGCGTGGAACCGCTCGCCCGATTTGCCGTTTGACCGGTCGATCAACCCTTATCGGGGGTGTGAGCATGGCTGCGTCTATTGCTTTGCCCGGCCAAGCCATGCGTTCTTGAACCTGTCGCCGGGGTTGGATTTTGAAACCCGGCTGATCGCCCGTCCCGGTATTGCGGCTGTGCTGGCGCAAGAGTTGCGGGCGAAAAGCTATCAGGTGGCAACGGTGGCCATTGGCACTAACACCGACCCCTATCAGCCGATTGAGGCCGATCATCGCCTGATGCGTGAGGTGTTGGAGGTGCTTTGGGCCTATCGACATCCGGTGGCAATCACCACCAAGGGCACGCTGATCGAACGCGACATCGACCTTTTGGCGCCCATGGCGGCGGCGGGGCTGTTGCGGGTGGGGATTTCGGTCACCACGCTGGATGCGCGCCTGAGCCGGACGATGGAGCCGCGCTGCCCGGTGCCTGCGCGGCGCTTGGCGACCATCCGTCGGCTGGCTGAGGCGGGCATTCCGGTGCGCGCCATGCTGGCCCCGGTGGTGCCGGGGCTCACAGACCTTGAGCTGGAGCCGATCCTTGCGGCCGTGCAGGATGCGGGGGCGGTGGCGGCAAGCTATATCGCGCTGCGGTTGCCGCGCGAGGTATCGACGCTCTTTCAAGACTGGTTGGCGGCGCATGTGCCTGACCGCGCGGCCAAGGTCATGGCGCGGGTGCGCGAGATGCATGGCGGGCAGGATTATGACCCGGCCTTTGGGCGGCGCATGCGGGGCGAGGGGCTGTGGGCCGATCTTTTGGCGCAGCGCTTTGCCAAGGCGGTGGCGCGGCTAGGGCTGGCCACGCAGATGCCGCCCTTGCGGTGCGATCTCTTTCGCCTGCCGCCAAGGGCAGGCGATCAGCTTTCGCTGCTCTAGGCCAAGACTGCCTTAGCCGCGCCGACCGCGACGTTCGCGTGCGGCGGGGCCAGCGCCGTCGGTGCCATCCGAGGTTGAGGAGAAGGTGCCAAGCTTGGCCTGAATGTCCTCAAGGCTGGGGACCGGGCCTCGGGGGCGGCTTTCAAGGGCCGCGCGCATGGCTTTCAGATGCTCGGGCATGGTGCCGCAGCAGCCGCCGATGATCCGCACACCTGCGTCGCGCGCGAGCACGGCATATTCGGCCATCAACTCGGGCGTGCCGTCGTAATGGATATGGCCGTCATGGTATTTCGGGATGCCCGCATTGCCTTTGGCGATCAAGGGCACCGCAGGACCTGCGGCCACAAAGCCCATCACCGTGCGCATCAGGTCCGACGCGCCGACACCGCAATTGGCGCCAAAGGCCAAGGGCGGATAGGGCAGGCCTTTGACCATCTCGACCAGCCCAGCCGAGGTGAGGCCCATCATGGTGCGCCCGGCGGTGTCAAAGCTCATGGTGCCGCACCAGGGCATGCCAGCCAACTTGGCGGCCTCAGCGGCGGCTTTGTATTCTTCTGCGGCGCTGATGGTTTCGATCCACAAGACATCGGCGCCGCCTTCTTTCAGGCCCTCGGCCTGTTCGTGGAACATCTCCACGGCGGCGGCATGGGTCAGAGTGCCCATCGGTTCAAAGATGTCGCCCGTCGGCCCAACAGAGCCGGCCACGACGACCGGGCGGCCTGCGGCGTCCGCAATCTCGCGGGCAAGGCTGGCGCCGATGCGGTTCAACTCGCGCACCCGGCCCTGTGCGCCGTGCAGCTTCAACCGGCTGGCGTTGCCGCCGAAGGTGTTCGTGAGGAAAATGTCCGACCCCGCCTCGACTGCGCCGCGATAGAGGGTTCGGATGCGGTCGGGGTAGTCGACGTTCCAAAACTCGGGCGGCTCACCGGCGGTGAGGCCCATGTTGAACAGGTTGGTTCCAGTGGCACCATCGGCCATCAGCCAGTCACGGCTGGCCAGAAGTTTGGAAAGAGCGTCAAGGGCCATGGTCTGTCTCCGGGCAATTTTGGCAGGAACAATTGCATACATCCGCGATGTGCCACGGCTGGGCAGGATAGGCAAATTCATATTCCGCATGATCTCGTTCGATCTGCGTCATGATCGGCGGTGGGTCACCCAAGCAAAAAGGCCGCGCCGGTTGCCCCGGCGCGGCCTTTTGAACACATCGGCCTTGGCCGTGCTGGCTTGGCTCTGGTCTCAGACCTCGGACATCAGCTGGGCCTTGGCGACCGGCAGCAGCTCGGCCATCTTGGCGCGGACCTCATCGGCGCTGGCCTTGCCGGCGAGATCGCCTGCGACCTTGCGCACGACGTCCTCGATACCGGCTTCTTCGAAATCGGCGGAGACCACGCTCATGGCATAGTCGGCAGCGTCATCGCCCGACTTGCCCAAAAGCCCGGCGGCCCAAAGACCGACCAGCTTGTTGCGGCGGGCCTCGGCGCGGAACTGCATATCTGTGTCATGGGCGAATTTCGCTTCAAACGCGTTTTCGCGATCGTCAAACGTGGTCATGGACTGGACCTCCTATTCAAGAATGCTTTCATCTCATATGCCCGCAGGGGCGGGCGCGTTCAAGCCCCCGGCTGCGATTGCCGCCGTGCAAAGGCCGCTTCGCAGGGCTTGTCCGGCTTGGCCGGGTTGCATGCGGCGCGTGCAATGCGTATAGCCGGGCAGACCGGGAAGGGTGGCAGTCGCCGCCCTATTTCCCATTGTGATTGAGGCATTCATGGCGCGCAGGAAAAAGGTCTACGAGGGCAAGGCGAAGATCCTTTACGAAGGGCCCGAGCCTGGCACGTTGATCCAGTATTTCAAGGACGACAGCGCACCCACCGCGGAAGAGCCGACGCCTGCGGCCGTGGATGGCAAGGGCGTGCTGAACAACCGCCTGTCCGAGTTCTTTATGTCCGGCCTCAATGCCATCGGCGTGCCCACCCATTTCATCCGCCGCGTCAACATGCGCGAGCAGATGGTGCGGATGGCCGAAATCCTGCCGTTGGAAGTTGTGGTGCGCAATTTTGCCGCGGGCGAATTGTCGACCCGTCTCGGGATTCCCGAGGGCATGGCGCTGCCGCGCCCGATTGTCGAATACTACTACAAGGACGAGCGGCTGAATTCGCCGATGGTGGCCGAAGAACATATCGTGGCCTTCGGTTGGGCCAATCAGCAGGATTTGGATGACATGGTGGCGCTGGCCTTGCGGGTCAATGATTTCATGTCAGGTGTTATGCTGGGTGTGGGCATCCGGCTGGCCGATTTCCGGCTGGAGATGGGCCGGGTTTGGGAGGGTGAGTTCATGCGGCTGATCGTGGCCGATGAGATCACGCCAGACAGCTGCCGATTGTGGGACCTGCGCGCGGCGGGTGAGCGGGAGGGCCAACCGGCGGTCGACCCGGCTCCTTTGCCGGACGTCTATACTGAACTTGCCCGCCGTTTGGGCGTCTTGCCGTCCAACGTGACCCATACGACGAAGCCGACACTGATCAACTGACCGCCGTGCCCCCTTGTCGGCCTGAGGCGGCAAGGGTAAGGGGGCGGCAAATCGCAACTTGGGGGATGCCATGAAAGCCCGTGTCACTGTCATGCTGAAGGCCGGAGTTCTGGATGTGCAGGGCGAGGCGGTGCGTCATGCGCTGGGCGCCTTGGGCTTTGGCGGTGTGAATGGCGTGCGGCAAGGCAAGGTGATCGAGCTGGATCTGGCCGAGACCGACCCTGCGGCGGCTGAAACCGCTGTGAAGGCGATGTGCGAAAAGCTCTTGGCCAATACCGTGATCGAAAGCTACCGGGTCGAGATCCTGTAAGGCGCTGCGGCGCGCACCAAGATTTTGCAAAAATCTTGGCAAATTTCTTCGAAGAAATTTGTGACAGCCGACATCGGCTGTCGTTTCCCTGTCTGACAGGCTGGGCGATTTTGGTCTGATGGGCCAAAATCCAAAGGAGTGCCGCATGCGCGCCGCTGTCATCCGTGAGTATAACGCCGATCTGTCCTTGGAAACCGTGCCCGATCCGGTCTGTGAAGCGGATGGGGTGGTGCTGAAGGTCTTGGCCTGCGGTATTTGTCGCAGCGATTGGCATGGCTGGGTGGGCGAGCATCCCAAGGTGAAGCTGGGCGCCATCCCGGGCCATGAGTATTGCGGCGAGGTGATGGAGGCAGGGCCTTTGGCGAAATGGCGGGTGGGGGATCGGGTGATTGCGCCCTTTATCCTGTCTTGTGGCCAGTGCCCGGAATGCCAGTCGGGCCAGACCACCACCTGCCGGGCCCAGCGGGTGCCGGGCTTTGGCGAGCCGGGGGCCTATGCCGAATATGTCAGCGCACCCCATGCCCATAACCTTGCGCGCCTGCCCGAAAGCCTGACGCCGGCCCTTGCGGCTGGATTGGGCTGCCGGGTGACCACGGCCTTTCATGCGCTGACCGGCCGGGCAGCCTTGCAGGCGGGCGAGTGGCTTGCCGTGCATGGCACCGGCGGGGTGGGATTGTCGCTGTTGATCTTGGGCCGCGCGCTCGGCGCGCGGGTGGTCGTGGTCGATGTCGTGCAAGAGCGGCTGGATCATGCGCTGTCCTTGGGGGCCGAGGCTGCGATCAACGCCAAGGATGGCGATGTGGCGGCAAAGATCATCGAGATCACCGGCGGCGGCGCGCATGTGAGTGTGGAGGCTTTGGGGATTGAGGCCACGGCCAACGGGTCCTTGGAATGTCTGCGCACGATGGGGCGGCATGTGCAGGTGGGCTTGCCGGTGGGCCATACTGCCAAGATGCAGATCAACATGAACGCGGTCTATATGAAGCAGCTGTCGCTCTTCGGGTCGCGTGGGATGCCGTCGTGGCGTTATCCGTCTTTGCTGACACTGATTGAGATGGGGCGCGTCGATGTGGCGCCGATCGTGGCGCGGCACGTGGCGCTGTCGGACGCCTCGGCTGAGCTGCGTGCTTTTGGCGGGCCGATGCCGCCCGGGGTGGCCGTGATCACCCAGATGGCGGGGTGAGCGTTCTGACAGGGCAGGGCTTCTGACAAGCGTTGGAATGAGTATTTTTGCCAAGATGAAAGCCATTTCGGGGTGGAAGGCTGGGGGGCTTTGCGCTATGGGGCGACCATTCCCAATCTTCGGAGGCCATGGCCATGAAAGCCGCTGTCGTCACCTTCCCCGGTTCCAACTGCGACCGTGATCTGGCGCTGGCTTTTGAACGGGCGGGCTTCGAGGTCGTGCGGGTCTGGCACAAGGACAGCAGCTTGCCCGCAGGCGTCGATGTGGTGGGCGTGCCGGGGGGCTTTTCCTTTGGTGATTACCTGCGCTGCGGGGCGATTGCCGCCCAATCGCCGATTGCCGGTGCCATTCAGACCCATGCCGCGCGGGGCGGATATGTCTTGGGCATTTGCAACGGATTTCAGGTTCTGACCGAGATGCGGCTGTTGCCGGGGGTCTTGATGCGCAATGCGGGGCTGAAATTCGCCTGCAGGACGGTGGAGTTGAAGGTGGCGACCACCGCAAGCGCCTTTACCCAAAGCTATGCCAAGGGCCAGTCTTTGATGATTCCGATCGCCCATCATGACGGTAATTACACCATCGATGCTGAGGGTTTGGCGCGGCTGAAGGGGGAGGATCAGATTGCCTTCACCTATGGCCAAAACCCCAATGGTGCGATGGCGGATATTGCTGGGGTTCTCTCGGAGAACCGCCGTGTGCTGGGGATGATGCCGCATCCGGAACGTGCCAATGACCCTGTCTTGGGGGGCACGGACGGCGCCGGGCTCTTCGCCGGTCTGATGCGCGGGATGGCGCTGGCCTGACGCGCTTGTGCTTGAGGCGCGCCGCCCGGGGCCCTAGATTTGCGCCATGACCGATCTGCCCAATCCTGACAGCCTTAAGCCCGCGCCCTATGGCGGGTCGTGGCGCATGCGTCTGGCGATCGGTCTCTTGATCGTGCTGGCCATCGGCGTGGTCTTGGTCACCAATCGCTGGCTGTCTGAGCGGTTCACCGAAACCACCCGCAACCGGGCCGAACTGCGCTTGGCGCTTTATTCGGGCAACATGCTGTCGGAGTTGCAGCGCACCTCGGTTGTGCCCTTGCTTTTGGTGGATGACCCGGCGATCCGCGATGCGCTGGTGCGCGGCCGGTTTTCGGACACCACGCTGCGCCTGATCAAGGTGCAGGGCGAGATTGGCGTCGCCTCGATCCTGTTGTTGGACAAGGATGGGCGGGCGGTTGGGGCGACGAACCGCAATCTTCTGGGCACAAGCCACCGCACCAGCCCTTATTTCGTAGATGCCATGCGCAGCCGTGACACGGTCTTTGCCGCCGTCCCGCGCGCAGGTGGTGGCTATGAATTCACCTATTCGCGCCAGATTTTTGCCGATGGCCGCCCGCTGGGGGTGATCGTCGTCGGGGCCGATCTGATGAAGCATGAACGCGCTTGGGCGGGGTTGCAGGATGCGGTCATTGTGGCCGACAGCACGGGCACGGTGCTCTTGGCGACCGAGACCATCTGGCGTGGCAAGCCCTTGGATGAGGCCTTGATGAGTGCCGAGGAGTCTTCGGCCTTTGGGCGGGCCCTGAAGGGGGCGGCGGATTGGGCGCAGAACCCGCCCGATGCCTATGTGGCCGGTGAGGCGGTGTTGCGCACCGAGGCGCGGGTGCCGTTCCGGGGGTGGCGCATGGTGGCCTTTACCGCCTATGATTCGGTGCGCGAGCGGGTGAACGGTGTGATTGCGCTGGTTATCATGGCCTTTGCCATTCTGGCCGCTTTGACCTTTTACATGCTGTCGCGCCGAGCCTGGTCGCAAAGCCAGTCTTTGCAACGGGAATCGGCCGAGTTGCGGCTGTTGAACGCCCGGTTGAACCGCGAAATCGCTGAGCGGGAGAAGGTGCAAAAGACGCTTGAGGTCGCCGAGTTGACCTTGGCGCAGTCGTCCAAACTCGCCGCTTTGGGCGAAATGTCGGCGGCTGTGAGCCATGAGTTGAATCAGCCTTTGGCCGCGATGAAAACCTATCTGGCCGGCGCGCGGCTTTTGTTGCAGCGCAAACGGCCCGAGGAGGCGCTGTCGTCCTTCCAGCGGATTGATGATCTGATCGAGCGGATGGGCGCGATCACGCGGCAGTTGAAATCTTATGCCCGCAAGGGCGGCGAGGCGTTTGAGCCGGTCGATCTGCGCGCCTGCCTCTCTTCGGCGCTGGCAATGATGGAACCGCAGCTAAAGCAACGAGTGGTGCAGATCACCCGCACCTTGCCGCGCCAGCCGGTCATGGTGATGGCCGACCGTATCCGGCTGGAGCAGGTGATCATCAACCTTTTGCGAAATGCGCTGGATGCGACGAAAGATGTGGCCAAGCCGCAGATTGATTTGTTGATGACCATGGGTGATCTGGCCACGCTGGCGGTGCGCGACAATGGTCATGGCATCACCGATATCGGTTCTGTGTTTGAACCGTTCTACACCACGAAAAAGCCGGGCGAGGGGGTGGGCTTGGGCCTTGCCATTTCGTCGGGCATTGTCACCGATCTGGGCGGCCGTCTGACCGCCCACAACGCCGAAGATGGTGGGGCGGTGTTTGAAATGCAGCTTCCGGTTCTGGCCTCGGCCTCCGGTCGCACCCCCAAGGCAGCAGAATAATGAGGGCAGCATGGCACGGGCAATGAAGGTGGCGATCGTCGATGACGAGGCGGACATGCGGGCCTCGATCAGCCAGTGGCTGGCCTTGTCGGGCTTTGACACCGAAACCTATGCGAGTGCCGAAGAGGCGCTGAAGGTGATCGGGCCGGAGTTTCCCGGTGTGGTGGTCAGTGACATCAAGATGCCCGGCATGGATGGCATGGCCTTTTTGAAACGCCTGATGGGGATGGATTCGGGCCTGCCGGTCATCATGATCACCGGCCACGGTGATGTGCCGATGGCGGTTGAGGCGATGCGGGTCGGGGCGTTCGATTTTCTGGAAAAGCCCTTTAACCCCGACCGGATGACTGAACTGGCCAAAAAGGCCACTCAGTCGCGTCGGCTGACCTTGGACAATCGTGCGCTGCGCAAGGAATTGTCGGATGGCAGCACGATTATGAAAAAGCTGATCGGTGCCAGTCCGGCGCTGGAGCGGCTGCGCGAGGATATCTTGGATCTGGGCCAAGCCGACAGCCATGTGCTGATCGACGGTGAGACCGGCACCGGCAAGACGCTGGTGGCCCATGCGCTCCATGCGGTGGGGCCGCGCGGGTCGAAGAAGTTTGTCAGCATCTCATGCGCGGCTTGGGGTGAAGAGCAGCTGGTGGCCAAGCTGTTTGGCCCCTCCGAGGATGGGAACCTGCCCTTGGTCGAAGAGGCGCGGGGCGGCACGCTATGCCTTGAGGATATCGAGGCGCTGAGCCATCCGCTGCAATCGCGGCTGTTGACGCTGATCAATGATCAGTCGACCCCGCCCGAAACCCGGATCATCGGCATTTGTAACGAACACGCGCCGGACAAGACGCTGGAAGACCTGTTGCGCGCCGATCTGTTCTATCGGCTGGGGGCCATGACGATTATCTGCCCGCCCTTGCGGTCACGCGGTGAGGATATCTTGACGCTCTTCGCCCGCGCCTCTGAGTCTTTTGCCGAAGAATATGGCTGCGACGCACCGCAGGTGACGGCGCAAGAGGCGGCCCAGCTGTTGCAGGCCCCTTGGCCGGGCAATGTGCGCCAACTGGTCAATATTGCCGAACGCGCCGTGCTGCAAAACCGCCGGGGGTCCGGGTCGATTGCGAGCCTTTTGATGGCGGACAATGAGGCCTCGGGGCCGGCAATGACGACCGAGGGCAAGCCCTTGAAGGAATATGTTGAAAGCTTTGAGAAAATGCTGATCGACAACACCATGCGCCGCCACAAGGGCAGCATCACAGCGGTGATGGACGAGCTGTGTCTGCCGCGCCGCACGCTGAACGAAAAGATGGCGAAATACGGCTTGCAGCGGCAAGATTACACCTGATCTTCGCCGCAGGGTTGCGTGGCGTGCGATTGGCCGTCCAGACCTTCCGCAGAAAGGCATTGTATTTGCCGCCCCTTTGCCGCTAGGGTTCTGTTAGGCGATCTCTATCGCCGCGAAATTCTCTGCCCGAACTCACTTGATGCGTTTATGCGCCGTGGGCAAGGGCGGTCGGATCGGCCCGATTGGCCGCGAAATTGCGCGTAAACTTTTGTTTTCAAAGGAATACGCGCTTAAACAGGTGGGCGGCCCCAAAAGCCGCTCAGACGTGAACCGCGATGGCGCGTGCTGTGATTGCATGGACAGGTGAGGAGTGCCCACAGGGCATGTCCCGCCAGCATGTCTTGCGCGCGCCCGCCCGAACAAGCCGCCTTGTTTCGTATGACACCCCCTCCGGTCCGCCGGGGGACATCTTGCGTTCAAGGCGCAATGGATTGATATGTCAAAGAAAATGCTCATCGATGCCACACATGCGGAAGAAACCCGCGTGGTTGTGGTCGACGGAAACAAGGTTGAAGAATTCGACTTTGAAACCCTGAACAAGCGCCAGCTTGCAGGAAACATCTATCTGGCCAAGGTCACCCGCGTTGAGCCGTCCTTGCAGGCTGCCTTTGTCGATTACGGTGGCAATCGTCACGGGTTCTTGGCTTTTGCCGAAATTCATCCCGATTACTATCAGATCCCGGTCGCCGACCGTCAGGCGTTGATCGAGGAAGAGCGCGCCTATAACCGCGCGCAGGAAGAGGAAGAAAACCGCCGGTCGCGTCCGCGCCGGGGGCCAAAGCCCGGCCCGAAGGCCGAACGCGCCACGTCCAGCGACGAAGTGGCCACGGGCGAGATTTCCTCGATGGATGTGGTCGATCTGACCGAAACCGAGTCGAGCGTCGAGTCTTATGCCGATCAGGCCACCGAAGCCGAAACGCGCGGCGGCGATGAGGCTGACGAGGGCCATGGTCACGACCACGCCTATCACGCGATCGACCATGCCTCGGACACCGATGACGACATCGAATCCATCGCCGAAGAGGATGTGGCCGAGGAAATCAGCCAGCCCCGCCGTCCGCGTGCGCGGCGCTACAAGATCCAAGAAGTCATCAAGATGCGCCAGATCATGCTGGTGCAGGTGGTAAAAGAAGAGCGCGGCAACAAAGGCGCGGCGCTGACCACCTATCTGTCGCTGGCAGGCCGTTATTGCGTTCTCATGCCCAACACCGCCCGCGGTGGCGGTATCAGCCGCAAGATCACCCAAGCCGCAGACCGTAAGAAGCTGAAAGAAATCGCGGGCGAGATCGAAGTGCCGGAAGGTGCTGGCCTGATCATCCGCACGGCGGGGGCCAAGCGCACCAAGCCCGAGATTAAGCGCGACTATGAATACCTGATGCGTCTGTGGGAACAGATCCGCGAGTTGACGTTGAAATCCATTGCGCCCGCCCCGATCTATGAAGAGGGTGACCTCATCAAACGGTCGATCCGCGATCTTTACACCAAAGAGATTGAGGAAGTGCTGGTCGAGGGTGAGGCCGGCTATCGCACCGCCAAAGACTTCATGCGGATGATCATGCCGAGCCACGCCCGGCAGGTGATCCGCTATACCGACCCGACCCCGCTGTTTGCCCGCTATCAGGTGGAAGGCTACCTTGGGGGCATGTTCAACCCGACGGTGCAGCTGAAATCGGGTGGCTATATCGTGATCGGCGTGACTGAAGCGCTGGTTGCGATCGACGTGAACTCGGGTCGCGCCACGAAAGAAGGGTCGATTGAGGACACCGCGCTCAAGACCAACCTTGAGGCCGCCGATGAGGTGGCCCGCCAGTTGCGTCTGCGTGACCTTGCGGGTCTGATCGTCATCGACTTTATCGACATGGAAGAGCGTCGCAACAACGCGGCCGTCGAAAAGCGTCTGAAGGACAAGCTGAAAACCGACCGTGCGCGGATTCAGGTGGGCCGCATCTCGGGCTTTGGCCTGATGGAGATGAGCCGCCAGCGCCTGCGCCCGGGGATGCTGGAAAGCACCACCCAGCCTTGCCCGCATTGCCACGGCACCGGGTTGATCCGGTCGGATGACAGCATGGCGTTGCAGGTTCTGCGCGCGCTGGAAGAAGAGGGCACGCGCAAACGCTCGAAAGAGGTGCTGTTGAAGGCGCCGATCGGGATTGTGAACTTCCTCTTCAACCAAAAGCGCGAACATATCGCGCTGATCGAGGCCCGTTATGGGATGAGCGTGCGGATCGAGGCCGATCCTTCGCTGATCAGCCCCGATTACGCGATTGAAAAGTTCAAGACTGCCACCCGCTTTGTGCCGGAACATGCGCCGGTGATTTCGGGCCATGCGGGGCTGATGGGTGATCCGGTGGATGAGGCCGATGAGGATATTGTCGAAGACGATATCGTCGAAGAGGCCGAGGCCGAAGGCGAAGCCGTTGAGGTGGTTGCATCGTCGGACAATGCCGAAGGCAATGGCGGCAACCGCAAGCGCCGCCGTCGCCGTCGTCGCCGCAAGCCCGGTGGGGCAGGGGCCGCAGGTGAGGCTTCTGACAACGGTGGCCAGGATGATGGCCAAGATGATGGGTCCGATGAAGAGGACGGCGAAGGCGAAGCTGACGGCGGCGCAGATGATGCGGTGACCGAGGCAGCGGCAGAGCCGACTGTTCCTGCAAAGCGTGGTGTCACCCGCAGCCGCAAGCCCGCTGCCGCGCCGAAGGCCGCAAAGGCCGAGGTGGAGGCTGCTGCCGAAGCTGCGCCGAAGCCGCGCACCCGCAGCCGCAGCGCCAAGCCGAAGGCAGACGCAGAGCCGGTCGCCGCCGAGGTGGTTGCCGAGGTTGCTGAGGCCCCGGTTGCGGAGCCCGTTGCAGAGGCACCCGCCAAGCCCAAGGCCACCCGCAGCCGCGCCAAGCCCAAAGCGGCAGAGCCGGTCGCCGAGCCGACAGTTGCTGAGGCCAGCTTTCCGGCGGACCCCGTTCTGAGCGAACCCGCGCCAAGTGCGGCGCTGGTGCCCGATCCGCAGGATACCGTGGCCCCGCCCCCCGAGGATGGCCCGCCGAAGCCCCGCAAAAAGGGCTGGTGGTCCGCAGGCCGCTAAACACAAAAAGGCGCGGCCGGAGACCCCGGTCGCGCCTTTTGAGTTTAAGGCGCAAAGCGCCTGCGCTGAGGGATCAGCCGCGGCCCACCCGGATCAGGTACAACGCGACCGAACCCTCATTCATGGCGGCCAGAAACTCGTGCCCGGCTTCGGTGCAGAAATGCGGCAGGTCGATTGCCGCCATGGCATCGGTGGCCCGCACGCGCAGCACCGCACCCGGCGCCATGCTTGCCAGACGCTTGCGCGCCCGCAGCACCGGCAAGGGGCACAAAAGGCCCTCGCAATCTATCTCGGCATCAAATTCCATTGTCCGGCCTTGCGTTGGTTCGGCCCCAGATACCCTTGTCTGTGGCCTATACGCCAGCCCCTTGGCGGCGCATGTAACCCTGATCTGACGGGGATGTGACACTGCGGGGGGGTGACGGACCTGCCCGTGCCCGCTATCACGGCGGCAAGGAGACGCCCATGTTCGGTTTCGATATTTTGGATGCAGGTCTGGTTCTGGCCAGCCTCTTGGCGTTTGCCGGGGGGCTTTTGTCCTTTCTGTCGCCCTGCGTCTTGCCCGTCGTGCCGCCCTATCTGGCCTATATGGGCGGCATTTCGATGGGCGAGATGACCAGCCCCGGCACGGCGCGCCGCCGCGTTATCTTGCCGGCGCTCTTCTTTGTGCTGGGCCTCTCGACGATTTTCTTGCTTTTGGGCTTTGCCGCCTCGGCCTTTGGCCGGTTCTTCCTGTCGAACCTTGAGCTTTTTAACCAGATTGCAGGCGCTGTGGTGGTCGTCTTCGGCCTGCATTTCCTAGGCGTGTTCCGGATTGGCATCTTGGACCGCGAGGCGCGGCTGGATGCCGGGGATCGCGGCGGATCGGCGCTTGGCGCCTATGTGCTGGGGCTCGCCTTTGCCTTTGGCTGGACACCCTGCAACGGGCCGATCCTGTCGGGCATTCTGACCATGGCGATGCAGGGCAATGACATGGGCCGCACGATGTATTTGATGGGCGTTTATGCCATGGGCCTGGGACTGCCCTTCCTATTGTCGGCCATCTTCATCGCGCAATCCATGAGCCTGATGCGGCGGATCAAGCCCCATATGCGCAAGATCGAAATGGCGATGGGGCTTTTGCTGGTAATCGTGGGGCTGACCTTGTTCACCGGCACCTTCTCGGTGTTTTCGGGCTGGCTTTTGGACATCTTGACCGCGCTGGGCCTGCCGCTTTTGGGGTGATCGCCCTTAATTCTGCCAAGGTTTCATGGCAGTGTGCAGAGAAATCTGTGAGGGCGTGATGGGTGAATTGGTGGATCAGGGCGCAGAGGCGGTGTTTCGCCGGCGGGTGTTCTACATCCCCGGCTATGACCCGGTGCATCCCCGCCGCTACCGCGAGTTGTACCGCAAGGAAGGTGCGCAACAGGCGCGGATCCAAGGCTATGCGATTGATCTAAAGCCGAAATCCCTTGCGGGGTCTTATGGCTGGCAGGTCACTGCGCGGATCGACAACCGCCCCTGTCAAGCCGAAGTCGAGGTGCTGGTCTGGTCTGACATTGTGAAAACCTCGATGGAGCGCGGCATTGCGGGCACCTATCTGCAACTGGTGCGCACAGCTTGGGCCTATATCGGCACGGGCGCGCTTTTTCGGCTGATGAAGCTGCGCGGGGGGCCGATGGTGGCCGCGCTCTATCCGATCGCGATGTTGATCCTGCAACTCGTGCTGGCGCTGGTGCTGGGGGGGGCAGTTGCGCTTTTGGGGGCGTTACTGTCCCATTGGGCCCTTGGCCTTCTGGCGGGTGGGGCGACCGTCTGGACGGTACTTTTGGCCTTTAAGCGCCGGGATGCCCGGATTCTGGCCTATTACCTGATGCATGATTACGCCTATTCGGCCCAAGCGCGTGGTGCGAACCCGCCCGAGTTGGAGGCACGGATGGCCGAGTTTCGCGCCCGCATTGCCGACGCGATGGCCGAGCCGGTGGATGAGGTGCTGGTGGTCGGCCATTCCTCGGGGGCGCATCTGGCGGTGTCGATCCTGTCGGACCTGATCCGTGAGGGGTTGCCGGAAAAGCGCCCGGCACTGGCTTTGCTGACCTTGGGGCAGGTGGTGCCGATGGTGTCCTTTCTGCCCGAGGCGCGGCGCCTGCGGCGGGATCTGGCCTATCTGTCGACGCGCGAGGAAGTGACTTGGGTCGATGTGACCGCCCCCGGCGATGGCTGCGCCTTTGCACTGTGTGATCCGGTGTCGGTGAGCGGTGTCGCGCCCGAAGGCAAGCTCTGGCCCTTGGTCTTGTCGGCGGCCTTCTCGCAGTCTTTGTCGCCCGAGCGCTGGCAGCTGCTGCGCCGGCAATGTTTTCGGCTGCATTTTCAGTATATGTGCGCCTTTGATCGGCCCGGGCATTACGACTATTTCCAAATCACGGCAGGCCCGGTCACGCTCGGCGCGCGCTATGCAGGGCGGGCGCCGTCGAAAAGCCGGATCGAGACGCCGCTTTCAGGCTTTCGGTCGGTCGCATGATCCCGCCCAAGCCACAGGCCCGTCCGGACAAGGCTGGTTTTTGGCAGCATCTGCGGCTCTTTCGTCAAGACATCCTGTCCTCGCAGCCCGCCCGGCTTTACCGGGCTTGGATGGCCGAGTTTCGCACGCCATTCTTTCGCAGCTATCTGTGCAACGACCCCGCACTTGTGGCGCGGATCCTGTCAGAACGGCCGGAGGATTTCCCGAAGTCCAACCGCATCCGCGAGGGGCTGAGCCCGCTTTTGGGCAATTCGGTTTTTGTCACCAATGGTGAGGTCTGGAAGCGTCAGCGCCGGATCATCGATCCGGCTTTTGAGGGGGGCCGATTGCGCGACACCTTTCCGGCCATGGTGGCGGCCGGGGCGGCAAGCGCGACGCGCATGTCGCCCGGTGTGACCGAAATCGAAGAGGACATGAGCCACGCGGCGGCCGATGTGATCTTTCGCACGCTGTTTTCCATTCCCATCGAACACGAGATCGCCTCGGCGATGTTTCGGGAGTTTCGCACCTATCAGCGCACGCAGCCGCTTTTGAACCTTGCGGCCTTTTTGCCCTTGCCCGGCTGGATGCCACGGTTTCACAAACCGGCGACCCGGCGGTCCGCGGGGGTGATCCGGGGGCTGATCGCGCGGCTGTGCGAGGCGCGCGCTGAGGCGATTGCCGCAGGCACCGCGCCGGATGATTTGGCCACAAAGATTATGACGACGCGCGACCCTGAATCTGGTGAGACGTTCACGACGGAAGAAATGATCGATCAGGTGGCGATCTTCTTCCTTGCGGGCCATGAAACCAGCGCCTCGGCCTTGTCTTGGGCGCTTTATCTCTTGGCGCTTTATCCGCAGGTGCAGGATCGGGTAGCAGCCGAAGCGGTGAGCCTTGGCCAAGCGCCTGATTTTGCAGAGCTTTCAAAGCTGAGATACACCCGAGATGTGTTTCGTGAGGTGCTGCGGCTTTACCCGCCGGTGCCGATGATGGTGCGCGAAAACCGCTGTCCTGAAACGATGCGTGATCGCAAGGTGGCCCCGGGTGCGCAGATGGTGCTGTCGCCATGGCATCTGCACCGCCATGAACGGATCTGGCCGAACTCTGACGCCTTTGATCCCGACCGCTGGCAAACCGAGGAGAACCGCGCCTGCGCGCGTGATGCCTATCTGCCGTTTTCGACCGGACCACGGGTCTGCACAGGGGCTGGGTTCGCCATGGTGGAAGGGCCGCTTCTTTTGGCAATGCTGGTCCGGGATTGGCAGTTTGCGCGTATCGAAGGGCGCGATCCGGTGCCGGTGGCGCATCTGACGGTGCGGGCGAAGGATGGGATATGGTTGGACCTGTCGCGACGCTTGCTCGGTTGAAACAGCAAGAGTTTTCGAAAACTCTTGCAAATTTCTTCGAAGAAATTTGCTTTCAGACAACGATGGAAATGGCATCACGGTTGCAGAAGATCACGAATTGCCCGGCGTTTTCCACAGCACGAAATCCACGTCGGCGCACTTCAAAGCAAAAGCGCTGGCGCCCAACCAAGCGTTCTACATCCTCAACAGATCGGCGCAGTATTCCACCTTCGGCGGCGGCGCGGGCACTGAACAACTGAATGATCCAGCGATCTGGCGTAATGGGTGCAGGCAAATCCTTCATGGCACACCTCCTGCATCAAGTGTTGCCGATACACCGTTAACGCGCCGTTAAAGCCCGCAAAACCCAAACCCGAATGGCCGAAGCCAGTCCCACATCGCCGCTTCGCCCCGCATCCACTTCGGCGGCCAGCTCATTCAGCGACAGTCCCCGTGCGCGGGCAAGGCTTTGAAACGCCTCCCAAAACTCGGCCTCCAACGAGACGCTGGTCCGGTGGCCCTTGAGGGTGAGCGAGTGTTTGACGGGCCGCCCGGTCATTCGCGCGCGTGCCCGTCAAGATCGCGCCGGGCCTTTTCGGCCCGGGCTTTTTCAAGATCTTTCGCAGCCTTGGTCCGACCGAACTTCGCGGCGTTCTGATCGCCCGTCGCGCGGGATGTTTCCCGCTCTTTGGCCTTGCGGGCCGCGCGAAGGTTGACGATCTTGGCCATGCCAGCCCCCTGAAATCAGCCCTTGGGGCCGATCATGTCTTCGGGCCGCACGATGCGGTCGAAGGTTTCGCCATCGACATAGCCCAAGGCAATCGCCTCTTCGCGCAAGGTTGTGCCGTTCTTGTGGGCGGTCTTGGCCACCTTGGTCGCTGCGTCATAGCCGATGGTGGGGGCCAGCGCTGTGACCAGCATCAGCGATTCCTTCATCAGCTTTTCAATCCGCGCGGTGTTGGCTTGGGTGCCGACCACCATATTGTCGGTGAAAGACCCGGCCGCGTCACCCAAAAGCTGCATGGATTGCAGGACGTTGTAGGACATCATCGGGTTGTAGACGTTCAATTCAAAGTGGCCTTGCGATCCGGCAAAGCCCACGGCGGCGTCGTTGCCCATGACATGGGCGCAGACCATGGTCAGCGCCTCGGCTTGTGTCGGGTTGACCTTGCCCGGCATGATGCTTGATCCCGGTTCATTCTCTGGCAGGATCAACTCACCAAGGCCCGAGCGCGGGCCCGAGCCCAAAAGGCGCAGGTCATTGGCGATCTTGAACAGGCTCGCCGCCACGGTTTTCAAGGCACCCGAGAACATCACCATGGCGTCATGGGCTGCCAGTGCTTCGAACTTGTTCGGGGCGGTGACGAAGGGCAGGTTGGTGATCTTGGCGATTTCGGCGGCCACGCGGGTGTCAAAGCCGACGCGCGTGTTCAGGCCGGTGCCCACGGCGGTGCCGCCTTGGGCCAATTCATAGATATGCGGCAGGCACATCTTGACCCGCTCGATCCCGCGCTCGACCTGTTTGGCATAGCCCGAGAATTCCTGCCCCAAGGTCAGCGGCGTTGCATCCTGCGTATGGGTGCGGCCGATCTTGATGATGTCTTTGAACTCATCCGATTTCGCGGCCAGCGCGCGGTGCAGCTTTTCCAGCCCCGGCAACAGCACATCGCGCGCCATCATCCCGATGGCGACATGCATCGCGGTGGGGAAGGTGTCGTTCGAGGATTGGCCCATGTTCACATGGTCATTGGGATGGACCGGCTTTTTCGATCCCATCACCCCGCCCAGCATTTCGATGGCGCGGTTGGAGATCACCTCGTTGGCGTTCATGTTGGATTGGGTACCCGATCCGGTCTGCCAGACCACCAGCGGGAAGTTGTCGTCAAACTTGCCCTCGATCACCTCTTGGGCCGCCGCTGAGATGGTCTTGCCCAGATCCGCATCCAGATCACCTTGCGCCACGTTGACCAGCGCGCAGGCCTTCTTGATGACCCCCAGCGCGCGGATGATGGCGACGGGCTGACGCTCCCAGCCGATGGGGAAGTTGATGATCGACCGCTGGGTCTGCGCGCCCCAGTATTTGTCGGCGGGAACCTCCAGCGGGCCAAAGCTGTCGGTTTCTGTGCGGGTAATTGTCATGGCGTCTTCCCGGATTAACTTGGATGTGCGCCACTGCTATGCGATTTGAATTGCGCAAACAAACATCGAATCGCATGTGCGACAATCAAGGGCAGCAAAAAATGACCGAAATCGATACTCTGCGGGACGCCTATCTCGATCTTTTGCGAGATACAATCATCAACGCAATTTACGACGATCCGGGCATGGCGCCACTGAAGCCGTGGCAGGTGCTGAAATCGCTGGCCGGGCAAAAGCACCGGGTCAAGGGCTTCGACGCGACCAAGCGGGAAAGCGGGCTTGATTGGCCGTCTGTTGCCCATTCGATGATTGGGCGCAAGCGGATGGACAACCTACGCCAGTGCCTGACCGATGTGATCGGACGCGGCGTGCCGGGGGACTTCGTGGAAACCGGAGTCTGGCGCGGTGGGGCCTGCATTCTGGCGCGCGGCATCCTGCGGGCTTACAGCGACAGCGCCCGCAAAGTCTGGGTCTGCGACAGCTTTGAAGGCCTGCCGCCGCCGGACGTCAAAAAATACGCCGCCGACAAGGGCGACAAGCATTACAAGAACAACCTGCTTGCTGTCGGGCTGGAGCAGGTGCAGGACAACTTCCGTCGGTATGGGCTTTTGGACCATCAGGTGCAGTTTCTGAAAGGGTGGTTTAAGGACACCTTGCCCGGCGCGCCCATTTCAGCGGTTTCGGTGCTGCGTCTGGATGGCGACATGTACGAATCCACAATGGACGCCCTGCGCGCGCTTTATGCTAAGGTCAGCGATGGTGGCTATGTGATTGTTGACGACTATCACGCGGTTGCGGGATGTCGTCAGGCCGTGCATGATTTCGTTGCGGCCGAACATCCTGCCGAGCCGTTGGAAATTCATGAGATTGACGGAGTTGGGGTTTATTGGAAACGGGCGCTGCGAGGGTAAACCGTATCCTCGTGACCAGGCTGTCTAGGTCTTTCGGAACTTGTCCAGCCGGACCACCTGCGCATCGTGCTGCGGCGGCTCGGGGTCGTCCTCGGGCTCATCCTCGGCGTCGTCTTCGTCGCTCTCGTGAGTTTCAAAACGCAGGCCGAATTCCACCGAAGGATCGACAAAGGTCCGCAGTGAGTCGAAGGGGATAATCAGCGGTTCGGGCTGATTGCCGAAATTCAGCGTGATCGAGAAGCCCTCATCGGTGACGACCATGTTGTCGAACCAATGCTGGATCACCACGGTCATTTCCTGCGGATAGCGCGCGCGCAGCCAGTCGGCGATTTCCACGCCCTCAGCCGTGGTGTCGAAGGTGATGAAAAAATGATGGGCACCGGGCAGGCCGTTGTCGGCCACATCCTTGAGAACGGTCTGGATCAGCCCACGCATCGCGCGGTGCATCAGATTTCCGTAATCGATGGTCCGTGCCATGCTTGCCCCTTGAACTTTGACGCGGCCAGCATAGGGGATTCGTTCTCGAAGGAAAGGGGAAGGCGACAAGACGGGGCGACCAATCGGCCTGTCATGCTGCCGCAGGTGGGAAAGTGCCGGAGCCTTTGGTCGCGCTCCGCCCCCAAAAGCTGGAATTCGCTGGAGCCTTTGCGCTGCGAGGGGGGAAGGTCCAGGATTCTGTTGCCAGGCTCCACCCCCAATTGAGAAACTCGCCGGAGCCTTTGCGCAGTGAGGGGGGGTAAGTGCCGGATTCTGTTGCCAGGCTCCGGCGGGCCCCGCCTTACGCGGCTAAGCGGAAGGGCTTAGGTTTCGATGTTCGGACCGCTTACGCAGCCAGAGCCATCGGAGCGTGGTTGTCATTGGCAACTACACTTGTGGTCCGATAACGGTGGTGCCTACCGGGTAAAAGCTGGCCTCTTTAGACGTCCGTCGATCCTATTTCGGCCCCAAACCCCCGCAATGTCGGGTGAGATGGTGGAGCCGCCGGGTACCGCCCCCGGGTCCGAGCCGTTTATTACAGGTGCGTTTATCACCATAGTCCGGAGCAAGCCCCGAACAGGTCAAGATATAAGAGGGCAGGGCTCGACACGCAAGGGCTGGCCAAACGCAAAACGCCCGCAAGCGGGGCTTGCGGGCGTTTCAGGATCTTTGCGCTGCGGCGATTAGAAGCCGGTTTTGATCATCTCAAACTCTTCCAGCATCTTCTCGCGCATGCCGTGGTCGATCGGCGTCTGGGCCAGAAGGGTGCCGTCCACCGGGCTAACATCGGCCGCCGCGAGTTCTTCTGCGGTGATCGAGGTCATCGCGGCATCATTGCTGTGGGCGTAGCCGAAGTTTTCCAGCAGGCCCTTGGCCGAGCCATGCTCAAGCCAAGCGTTGATGAAGTCATAGGCCTTGTCTTCGCTGCCCGGCGCGTCCTTGAAGTTCACATAGCCGCAGAACCAGGTCGTGGCACCTTCGGCTGCCGTGCGCTGGAAGCCAACGGGGAAGTTTTCAGCCCGCATCAACGCGATCGAGTCGTTCCACGACCACGCCAGCAGAACTTCGCCCGACGCCATCAGCTGCGACAGTTCCGACGGGTCGGACCAATAGGCGCGCACATTGGGGTGCACTTCACGCAGCCAAGCCGCGGCAGCGGCGAACTGCTCGTCGGTGATCGAGGTCCAATCGGTCACACCGGTCGCCAGAAGCGCCAGCGCCCAGACGTCGTCGGTGTTGTCGGGCAGCGAGATGCGGCCCGCGTATTTCGGGTCCTTGAACACGTTGAGCGAGGCAACATCGGCCTCAGGGACCTCGGTCGTGTTCCACGCAATCGCGGTGTAGGCGTAATCGGTCGGGATGTACCAGACGCCGCCATCATCGGCGAAAATCTTGGAATCCTTAAAGCGCGCTGCGATGTTGCCGTATTCCGGAATCCGGCTGACATCCCAAGGCTCAATCAGGCCTGCGTCGCGATACTTGGACACCATCTGCGAGCAGGGGTGCGCCACATCGGCCTTGAAGCCCGAGGACATTTTCTGGAAGGCTTCGTCGTCATCGGCGAAGAAGGCATAGGTCGGCATCTGGCCATGCTTGGCGACATAGCCTTCGATCAGGGCTTGGTTTTCAAATCCAGCCCAATCAAACACGGTCAGCTCCGGATCGGCGGCCGAGGCCATCGAAGCAAAGCCAATCACGGTCGCGGTCGAAAGAAGAAGTCGGGACAGTTTTTTCATGCGGGTCCTCTGCTGTTGGTGTCGGCGGGGTCGTTGCCCGGAAGAAGGTGTCAAACGATGACAGGACGCTAGCGGCTGGTCTTGTCAGGCTCAAGCCCCCTAGAGATGCGTGTGATTTTGTAGGATGCAAGGGCAGAACCCCATTTGCGGCGCAAAAAGCGCCGAGTTTGCCCGGTTTTTGGGCACGGGCGGGCTTTACCTTCGTGCGGACGCCGCATAGCATTTTCGTGATCCTTGGCCGCGCGACAGCGTAACAAGGTCTGCCCCTTGGCCCCAAACGGGCTGTGCGGGCTTGGCGGGAAGACCTGCCACGGGGGCGGCTGCCCTCGTTCCCGTTCAAACCAGATCGACAGGACACCTTGATGACCAGCCCGCTGAACCTTGATTTTGTCCGCAGCCAGTTTCCGGCCTTTGCCTCGCCCGTGTTGTCGAGCCATGCGTTTTTTGAAAACGCTGGCGGGTCATACCCTTGCGCGCAAGTGGTGGACCGGTTGCACCGGTTCTACACCGACCGCAAGGTGCAGCCCTATGGCCCTTATCCGGGGGCGCAGGCAGGCGGGGCGGAAATGGATGAGGCGCGCACGCGGCTTGGGGCGATGATGGGCGTCAAGCGCGAAGAGGTCAGCTTTGGCCCCTCGACCAGTGCCAACACCTATGTGCTGGCCCAAGCGGTGCGGCAGTGGCTGCGCGGCACCGATGGGGCGATTGTGGTGACCAATCAGGACCATGAGGCTAATTCGGGTGTCTGGCGGCGTCTGGCCGATGAGGGGATCGAGGTGCGCGAATGGCAGCTTGACCCGGCGACCGGCAGCCTTGATCCGGCCGATCTTCAAAAGCTTCTCGCCGATGGCCGCGTGAAACTGGTGGCCTTTCCGCATTGTTCAAACGTGATTGCCGAGATCAACGACGTGGCGGCGATCTGCGAGATCACCCGCGCGGCGGGCGCGCGCACGGTGGTCGACGGCGTCAGCTATGCCCCGCATGGCTTTCCCAATGTCACCGCCTTGGGCTGCGATGTGTATCTGTTCTCGGCCTACAAAACCTTTGGCCCGCACCAAGGCATCATGGTCCTGCGCGAGGCCTTTGGGATGGAACTGCCGGGGCAGGCGCATTTCTTCAACCAAGCTACGCTGTACAAGCGGCACACCCCTGCCGGGCCGGATCACGCGCAGATTGCCGCCTGTGCGGGCATGGCGGATTATGTCGATGCCGTTGCCGCCGCCCATGGCATTGGTGGTGATGCCGCCAGCCGCAACAGCGCCGTGCATGACCTGATGCGCGCCCAAGAAGTGGCGGTGATTGCGCCCTTGCTGGACTATCTTGCGGGGCGCAACGATGTTCGGCTGTTGGGCCCGCGCGATGCGGGTAAGCGCGCGCCGACCGTGGCGGTGGAACTGGACCGCGCTGCGGTTCCGGTGTCGGAAGAGCTGGGTCGCAACGGCATTGCCTGCTGGGCGGGCGATTTCTATGCCGTGCGGCCTTTGGCGGCGCTGGGCATTGACCGCGAAAAGGGTGTCCTTCGGATGTCGGCGGCGCATTACACCAGTGCCGAGGACGTCAGCCGCCTGATCGCGGCTTTGGACCTTGTGCTGTAAGCCCCGCGCGCAAGCGGTATGAACGCTGGGTCGGTGGCCTTTGGCCGCTGGCCAAGCGGTCTTTGGCAGGGGGGCAGCCCTCTGCCTTACCGCGCCCACAAGGTATTTCTGGACCGATACTGAACCAGTTGCCGGTTTCCTGCGTATCTTGTTGAAATGGGGATAGAATGTCAGACGCGCCGTTGATCTTGTGGTTCCGCCGTGACCTGCGGCTTGGGGACCATCCGATGCTGACGGCTGCCGTGGCCAGCGGTCGGCCGCTGGTGCCCGTTTTCATTCTGGACCCCGAGACCGAGGCGCTGGGGGCGGCACCAAAATTCCGCTTGGATCTGGCGCTTGCCGCTTTTGCCGCCACTCTCGCTCGCCATGGGTCGCGGTTGATCTTGCGGCGGGGTCCGGCGCTGGCGGTCCTTGAGGCGCTGGTGGCCGAAACCGGGGCCGCGGGTGTGATGTGGAGCCGCAGCTATGACGCCGCCGCGCGCGACCGCGATCAGGCGGTGAAGACGGCCCTAAAGGCGCGGGGGCTTCTGGCCCAAAGCCACCCCGGTTCCCTATTGTTCGAGCCTTGGGAGGTCGAGACCGGGCAGGGTGGGCCCTACCGGGTGTACACGCCCTTCTGGCGCGCGGTGCGGGGCCGTCCGGTGGCCGAGGCATCACCAGCGCCCGCCACTTTGCCTGCACCGTCCGTCTGGCCCGCCTCAGACCGATTGGACGACTGGCAGCTTTCTGCCGCCATGAATCGCGGCGGTGCTGTTGTGGCGGCCTATCAGCGCGTGGGTGAGGACAAAGCCCTGACCCGGCTCGAGGAATTTTCAGCAGGACCGATGGCCGCCTATGCGGCGGATCGCGATCTGCCGGGGCTGACGCGTGCGACCAGCGGTCTGTCGGAAAACCTTGCATGGGGCGAGATCGGCCCGCGCGCGATCTGGCATCGCGGCTGGCGTGCCATGGCCGAGGGCAATGCCGGGGCCGAGACCTTTCTCAAGGAACTGGTCTGGCGCGAGTTTGCTTGGCATTTGATGTATCACTACCCGCAACTCGACCGCGCCAGCTGGAAGCCCGGCTGGGAAAGCTTCCCTTGGCGCGCCGACAATTCGGACGCCGAGGCGTGGCGGCGCGGCATGACGGGCGAGCCTTTTGTCGATGCCGCCATGCGCGAGATGTATGTGACAGGCCGCATGCACAACCGCGCGCGGATGATCGTGGCCAGCTATCTGACGAAACATCTTTTGACAGACTGGCGCGTGGGTCTGCAGTGGTTTGCAGACTGTCTGACCGATTGGGACCCGGCCGCCAATGCCATGGGCTGGCAATGGGTGGCGGGCTGCGGGCCGGATGCGGCCCCCTATTTCCGCATCTTCAACCCTGCGGGGCAGGCGGAGAAATTCGATACCGATCAAACCTATAGGCGCCGCTGGATTTCTGAATTAACCCGCCAGCCAGGACCCGAGGCGCAAAGCTATTTCGCCGCCGTACCCCGCACATGGCAGCTTGACCCCGTGCGGCGATATCCGCTACCGCGCATCGATCTGGCCGAGGGGCGCGCCCGCGCTTTGGCGGCTTTGCAGCAAGGAAAGACTTGAGTGATGTCGCGTGATCTGAATAGCTTGCTGCAAAAAGAACCCGTGGGGGGTGTGTCGATGGACGTCCTGACGTCGGTGAAAGGCCAAACCGGCCTGCCGCGCTATTTTTCTGCCGCCTTTGATCTGGCCAGCCGGATGCAACATGGCCGGGTGGATTTTCTGTTGCCAGATGGTCGGCGGTTTCGGGTTGAGGCCCCGGGTGCGGGCCCGGTGGCCGAAGTGCATGTGCATGACCCCGACGTGTTTGCCCGGCTGATCCGCGAAGGCGATGTCGGCTTTTGCGAGGCCTATATGGAGGGCGGCTGGTCCACCCCCGATCTGCAGGCGGTGATGGATCTGGCCCAAGGCGGCAACAATGATGCGCTGGACCGCATGATCGGTGTCACCCTTGTGCGCGCCTTTGAGCGTTTGCGCTTTTGGCTGCAATCGAACTCCAAGCGGCAGGCCAAGAAGAACATCGCCTATCACTATGATCTTGGGAATGACTTTTACCGGCTGTGGCTCGATGACAGCATGACCTATTCCAGCGCGCTGTTTCGCACTGGCCAAGAAAGCCTTGAGACGGCGCAAGAGCAGAAATACGCCAGCATGGTGGATCAGATGGGCGCAAAGCCCGGCGATCATGTGCTGGAAATCGGCTGTGGCTGGGGCGGCTTTGCGGAATATGCCGCCGCCAAGCGCGGGCTTAAGGTGACGGGGCTGACGATTTCCAAGGCCCAGCATGACTATGCCGTGGCGCGGATTGCGGCGGCGGGTCTGTCGGACCGGGTTGAAATCAAGCTGCAGGACTACCGCGACGAAACGGGCGTCTATGACGGCGTCGCCTCGATCGAGATGTTTGAGGCGGTGGGCGAAAAATACTGGCCCACCTATTTCAACACTTTGCGCGAGCGGCTCAAACCCGGGGCGCAGGCCACCTTGCAGATCATCACCATCGCTGATGACCGCTTTGCGATGTATCGAAAAACGGTTGATTTCATTCAGAAATACATCTTCCCGGGCGGCATGCTGCCCTCACCCTCGGCGCTCAAGGCGGAGATTGCGCGGGCGGGGTTGGAGTTTACCGGCTCGATCGAGTTTGGCCAAAGCTACAGCCAGACCTTGCGGCGCTGGCATGACACATTCAACGCCCGCTGGTCCGAAGCGCAGGCCATGGGCTTTGATGATCGGTTCCGGCGGATGTGGAACATGTATCTGACCTCTTGTGCGGGGGCGTTTCAGGGTGGAAACTGCGATGTGACGCAAGTGACGCTCAAGCGCCCCTAAGGGCATCCTGCTGCTTTTCTGCCTGCCATTTTTTGAACGCGCCGTTTTTCCGTCTGCCGATTTTGACTGAGGATTTCATGCCAACTGCGCCCAAGCTGTTTTCCGCTGTGTTCTTCGCCCTTGTGGCCGCGCTAGCGGCTCACATGTTCATCCCGGTCTTGCCTGAGGGCACGCAGACCAAGCTGTTCCGCGAGCTTTCGGCGGTGATCGGGTTGTTCTGCGGCTGGTTCATCATGGGACGGTCCACCGGGCGGGGTATGACCGAGGCGCTCAACCGGGGTCTTATCACCGCGGTGGCGGTTTTGTTTTGGTGTCTCTTGCTGTTCTCGATTTACTTCATGGTCCGCAAATCGACCCGGATGATGTACGACGGGCCGATGGAAGCCGTCTTGGGGATCTTTGAGATGATGCTGGAATATGGTGCGCTCTTGCGCCACCCGGCGACGCCCGTGGTTTTGGTGAGCGGTGGTGTTCTGGGCGGTGTTGCGGCCGAATGGATCGGTCGGCGCTGGAATTAGCCTATGGGCGGCTGGGCTTCTCCGGCCGCGGCTTTACCCTAGCCTTGCCCTGCGATATCAGCGCAAAGGCCCTTGTGGGCGGCCAAGGGGGCAGGTTTCCATGCGATCCGACGACCAACACATTCGCGCCCGCGCGGCCCAGATCGTCCCCGCCACCCAACGGCGCGTGGCCCTGCCGGGCGATGTGGCCGTACTGACAAGGGCCGAGCGCTTTGCCGGTTTTTTTGCCGTCGAGGAGCAGGGCCTGCGCTTTCGCCGGTTTGACGGCACGCTGTCAGATCCGGTCAACCGCGAGGCCTTTGTGTCAGGTGATGCGGTGACGGTGCTGCCCTATGACCCGGTGCGCGACAGGGTCTTGTTGATTGAACAGTTCCGCGTCGGCCCGCATCTGCGGGGGGATGCCAATCCTTGGCAGCTTGAGGCGATTGCCGGGCGTATTGATGACGGCGAGACCGCCGAGGCCACCGCGATCCGCGAAGCGAAAGAGGAGGCGGGGATCGAGATCAACCGCCTTGTGCCGATTGCGGGTTATTACCCAACGCCGGGGGCGGTGACCGAGTTTCTCTATTCCTACCTTGCGCTGGTCGATTTGCCCGACAGTACCACGGGCACCTTTGGGCTGGCGACCGAGTCTGAGGATATCCGGGTGCATCTGGTCAGCTTTGATCGGTTGATGGAATTGTGCGCCAGCGGCGAGGTCGGCAATGCGCCCACGCTTTTGTCGGCCCTGTGGCTGGCGCGCGAGCGTCCGACCCTGCGCACGGCTGCGATCTGAACCCTTGCAACGTGGCACCTCAAGGGCATAACTGGGCCCAGCCTATGGATGAGCATGCCGATGACCGACGACGCCCGCAAAGTTCCAAGCCACGAGCTGACCTATGTCCGTCTGCGCGACATGGTGTTGTTTGGAGCTCTGGCGCCCGGACAGCCGGTGACCATTCAGGGCCTCATCAGCGATCTGGGCGCGGGCATGACCCCGGTGCGCGAGGCGATCCGGCGGTTGACAGCCGAGGGCGCGCTGGAACCGCAGGGCAACCGCCGCGTCACTGTGCCAAGGCTGGAGCCGGGGGTCTTGGAGCAGCTGGCCTTTGCCCGCCTGACGATTGAGCCCCGGCTTGCCGAGCTTGCCGCCGCGAACCTGACGCCTGCGCTGATTGCCCGGCTGCAGGGGTTGGACGCCACCGTGAATGACGCGATCCGGGGCGGGGATGTGACCGCCTATCTGACCGCCAACCATGCCTTCCACTTTGCTTTGTATGAGGCGTCCGGCGCGGGTGTTCTTCTGGACATGGCGCGGTCCATGTGGCTGCGCTTTGGCCCTTCCCTGCGGGTTGTGGCCACGCTGGCTGGGGCGTCGGGCCTGCCGGATCAGCACGCCGAGGCGCTGGCCGCCATGCGCGCGGGCGATGGCGCGCGGCTGGCGCGGGCGGTGAAAGACGATATCGCTCAGGGCGTCGAAGAGGTGCGCGCGGCTTTGGCGAGGGGCGAGGTTTAACGGGCCAGGTCTGCCAGGTCGGCCCAAGCACCCTCTTGCAGCAAGAGCTGCGATGGATCGCGGTGGACTGCCACGAATAAGACTGCCAGCAAAAGCACCATCTGTGCCTGTGCTAAGGTTCAAACAGCAGCGCGACCTTTCCCAAAGCCATGATCTGGGCGCAAAGTTCTTCTGAGGATTTCTCTGCAAGCCCCTGAACTTGAAAGTTTTTCCGGATCAAGGCGATCCCGAACAGAACCGCCAACAGCATCGCGGCCCTTTCTTGTGCTTGGGGGCCGCCAAGCTTCTCAGCAAGTGGTGCTGCCAGCACTTGCTGCACAAACGTACGAATACTGTCGCCCATGACCGGGTCAATGACATTCACCAACAGCATCATGAACGGGTTTACCGAATCCGTCTCCGGATCGTAGGGTCGAGAAAAGCTTTCGACGGCTTTGGTCAACAGATCTTCACGATCAGATGCCAGCACGTCCCAAGGCGGAACATCCGCCAAGGTCGCCTCGAACAGCCCCTGCTTGCCCCCGAAATAGCGCGAAACCAGCGCCGCATCCACGCCCGCCGCCCCGGTGATGTCACGAACCGAGACATTGGAATACCCGCGCGTCCAGAAAAGTCCGCGCCCGGCTTGCAGCAGTTTTTCTTTGGTCGAGATGGGTTTTGTCATTGTCCTTTGTCTAATGAACAAAAAAACGCTGGTCAACAATCGTTGACAATGCGTCAGGGTCGCCCTGGGTGGGTGTCAACGATTGTTGACCTGTTTATGGAGAACATCATGTCAAACACGGCCCTCATCACCGGTGCTTCTTCCGGCATCGGTGCGGAATTCGCCCGTTATCATGCTCGAAAAGGCGGTGATCTTGTCGTCGTCGCGCGCCGCAAAGAACCTTTGCAGGCGCTGAAGACAGAGCTTGAAGCGGCGCATGGCGTGCGCGTGACGGTGTTCGCCCAAGATGTTGGCACGCCGGCACAGGCCGCAGCACTTTACGACGCTGTGAAAGCCCAAGGGATCCAAGTGGACATCTTGATAAACAATGCCGGTTTTGGGGGGCATGGCGGGTTTCTTGACCGTGATCTTGCGAAAGATCAGGCGATGATTGATCTGAATATCTCGGCCCTTGTGACCCTGAGCCACCTTTTCGGCACGGACATGAAAGCGCGAAAGGGCGGCAAGATGTTGCAGGTCTCCTCGACCGCCGGTTTCCTGCCCGGGCCTTATCAAGCGGTCTATTATGCAACGAAGGCCTTTGTGACCTCGTTCAGCCAGGCGATTGACCAAGAGTTGCGCAAAGACGGCATTACGTTGACGGCGCTGTGCCCGGGCCTTGTCCACACGGAATTTGTGGCCTCGGCGGATTTGGCAGGCACCGGGCTTGCCAACCAAAAGGGCGCGACAGCGGCTTCGGTTGCGAAATGCGGCTACGACGCCATGATGAAGGGCGCCTTGATTGCGATCAACGAGCCTCAGCTGTCCTTAATGATGAACTGGCTTATCCCCGTCATGCCGCGCCGGATGGTTCTGAAAATGATCGAGAAGATGCAGACCAAATAGCCATACACGTCTGACCCTCGGGCAGGCCAGTTTGGCCTGCCCCAGTTCGCTTTTCGGCAGCGCCTGCATAATTTGATCAAATTTCTTGAACAGCCCCCGCGTTTGATCATATCTTGCGCCAAAGCGCCCGAGGATTCCCAAAGGATTCAGGGCCCGTGACCGAAGGGACATCCCATGAACATGATCACCAACCACATGTCGACGGCCGAGCTGCAAAAGCTGGACGCGGCGCACCACATGCACCCCTTCACTGATGCCAACGGCCTTGCGGCCAAGGGCGCGCGGGTCATCAAATCGGCCAAGGGCGTCTGGCTGCAAGACAGCGAAGGCAACAAGATCATCGACGGCATGGCCGGGCTGTGGTGCGTCAACATCGGCTATGGCCGCACCGAACTTGGCGATGTGGCCAAGCGCCAGATGGATGAGCTGAGCTATTACAACACCTTCTTCCAGACCACCCATGTGCCTGCCATCGCGCTGGCGGCTGAGCTGGCCAAGATCGCGCCTGAGGGGATGAACCACACCTTCTTTGCCGGGTCCGGCTCGGAAGCCAACGACACCAATATCCGCCTTGTGCGGCGCTATTGGCAGGTCAAGGGCATGCCCGAAAAGCGGGTGATCATCGCGCGCAAGAACGGCTATCACGGCTCGACCATGGGGGGCGGCAGCCTTGGGGGCATGTCGCCGATCCACGCCCATGGCGGCAAGATCGACGGCATTCACCACATCGACCAGCCTGACTGGTGGTCCGAGGGCGGCGATCTGACCCCCGAAGAGTTCGGGCTTGAGCGCGCCCGGCAGTTGGAAACCGCGATCCACGAGATCGGTCTCGACAAGATCGCAGCCTTTATCGGTGAGCCTATTCAGGGCGCGGGTGGGGTGATCATTCCGCCCTCGACCTATTGGCCGGAAATCCAGCGCATCTGCGACAAATACGGGATCCTGCTGATTGCCGACGAGGTCATCACCGGCTTTGGCCGCACCGGCAATATGTTCGGCTCCACCACCTTCGGCATTCGCCCCCAGATCATGACCATCGCCAAGGGCCTGTCGTCGGGCTATCAGCCGATCGGTGGCTCGATCATCCACGACGAGGTGTTCAAGGTCGTGGCCGAGGGGGGCGAGCTGTATCACGGCTATACCTATTCCGGCCATCCGGTGGCCGCCGCTGTGGCACTGGAGAATCTGCGGATCATTCAGGAAGAGGGCATCATCGACCATGTCCGCAACGTCGCGCACCCGTATCTCAAGGCGAAATGGGACGCGCTGACCGAGCATCCGATGGTGGGTGAGGCAAAGCTGGTGGGCCTGATGGGGTCGATCGCGCTGACGCCAAACAAAGCCACCCGCGCCAAGTTCAAAGCCGAGGCGGGGACGGTCGGCTTTAAGGTGCGCGAGCGCTGCTTTGCCAACAACATCATCATGCGCCATGTAGGCGACCGCATGATCATTGCGCCGCCGCTGATCATCACGCCGGACGAGATTGACGTTCTGATCGCGCGCGCGACGAAATCGCTGGATGAGGCCTACAAGATCGTCAAGGACGAGGGCCTGTTCGTCGCGGGATAAGCTGCGGCAGGCCCCCCACCCCCAGCCCCTCCCCACGAGGGGGGGAGGGGAGGCGAGGGATGTGTCAGCGCTGCTATGGCCCCTCAGGCCGGGTCCAGATCCAAGCGCCCATCACCACCAACACAACTCCCTGCACCGCGAGCATCTGCCAGCTAAGGCCGAGTGCCAGGCTGATCACAAAAGCCACCGCCATGGCGATCAAGGACAGGCGTTTGGCCTTCGGCGCGATGGCGCGGTGGGCGCGCCAGTTGTGGATGGCAGGGCCGAAACTGGGATGTGAGACCAACCAGTTGTGCAGTCGTGGCGAGGATTTGGCAAAGCAGGCGGCGGCCAAAATCATGAAAGGCGTGGTCGGCACCAACGGCAGCACAACCCCGGCCAGACCAAGGGCAAGGGCGACAAGGCCAAGGCTGATCCAGAGCAGACGCATGGGTTCGGGTGTTTCACAGACCCTCGCCCCTGTCGAGGGCGCGGGGGCGTCTAACCGCGCCAGTCATATGGCAAAACCGGGCCTTTTGCGCTTGGCCTTTTCTTTTCCCGCCCCCCCGCCTATAGGGGCCTATGGCGGGATGCCCCCGCGCCCCTTGCTGTGAAAGGCCGCCCATGCGGACCATAACCACGACCGAAGACCTTGCCGCCTTTTGCGCTGCGGCCAAGGATCATCCCTATGTCACCATCGACACCGAGTTTCTGCGCGAACGCACCTATTGGTCCAAGCTTTGCCTGATCCAGATGGCGCTGCCGGGCAAAGACGGCGACGCGGTTCTGGTGGACCCGATCGAAGGGTCGCAGATGTCGATGGAGCCGCTCTATGACCTCTTTCGCCACAAGGCGACGGTGAAGGTCTTTCACGCGGCGCGCCAAGATCTGGAAATCTTTTTCGTCGAGGGCAATGTCTTTCCCGATCCCTTGTTTGACACGCAGGTCGCTGCCATGGTCTGCGGCTTTGGCGAACAGGTCGGCTATGAGACGCTGGTCAAGAAGATCGCCAAGGAAAACCTTGATAAAACCAGCCGCTTTACCGATTGGTCGCGCCGTCCGCTGACCTCGGCGCAAAGCGAATATGCGCTGGCCGATGTCACGCATCTGCGGGTGATTTATGAATGGCTGGCGGCCCAACTGGCCAAGAATGGCCGGCAGGGCTGGGTGGAAGAGGAGCTTTCGCTTCTGACCGACCCCGAAACCTATATCACACGGCCCGATGAGGCTTGGATGCGTGTCAAAACGCGCACCACCTCGGGTCGGTTCTTGGCGGTGGTCAAGGAGCTGGCGCGGTTCCGTGAGGGCTATGCCCAAGGCAACAATGTGCCGCGCAGCCGCGTGATGAAGGATGACGCACTGTTGGAGCTGGCCTCAACCCGACCCACCTCCATGGAAGAGCTGGGCCGCTCGCGGCTATTGCAGCGCGAAGGGCGCAAGACCGAGATTGCCGAAGGCATCATCGCAGCCATCAAGGCGGGCCTTGAGATGCGGCCCGAAGATATGCCGAAGCCGGATCTTGAGCGTGAGCAGTTGCAGGTGAACCCGGCCTTGGCCGATCTCTTGCGCGTGCTCCTCAAGGCCAAGTCGGAAAGTCTGGGCGTGGCACCGCGCCTGATTGCCTCGGCGGCAGATCTTGATGCGATTGCCGCCGGAGAGCGCAAGGTAGATGCGCTGAATGGCTGGCGCGCCGAAGCCTTTGGCGATGACGCGATGCGGCTCTGCCGGGGCGAGATTGCGCTCTCGGCCAAGGGCAACGAAGTGCGGGTGGTGCGGCTGTAACGCCGCCCCGCCTTTAGCGGCGGCTAGACCGGGCGTTCTGCGCGCCCTGCACGACGATTTCGCGGATGCTGTCGAGTTTGATCTTAGACAGATGGGCAGCCACGGTCACCTCACGCGTGCGCTGGGCACCAGCAGGCGTTGGGCCGGGCGGAGGCATCAGGCGGAAGTCATAGACCAAGACACCGTTCTCATCCAGCGGGCGCGCCACCAATTCGGCGTCGTAATGGCCTTGGGTGGGCGATAGGCCCGTGGCGCGCACAATAGCGCCGTAAGGCGTTTGCTCGATGCTCATCGACAGAACCTGATCGACCAGCGGGCGCGCCTCAATCATGGCGGGGATGCCGAACTCATCGGCCTGCGCCTCGCGTGAGCCGCCGAACCAGTTCAGCGGGTTCAACCGCGACTCGCGCATTGAGCCGCAAGCGGTCAGCACCATCACGGCAGTCAGGGCGAGGGTCAGGGAAAGGCGCATCGGCAGGGTCCTTGCAAGCACTCTCCTTTGGCTATCCGATCAGGGCCCCTTTGAAAAGGCCGCAGCGTTTGTGGGGCAGGGGCTGGACAGGGGGGCAGGGGCGAATTAGCTGACACGGGAATAAAGGAGTTGCACCATGGCCACCCCCGCCTTTGAGGAGATTGCCGAAACCTTCGAGTTTCTCGACGACTGGGAGGATCGTTATCGCCATGTCATCGACATGGGCAAGGCGATGTCGGCCTTGGACGACAGCTTCAAGGTGCCGGGCTACAAGGTGGATGGCTGTGCCAGTCAGGTCTGGCTGCGCCCGGTGATCGCGGGCGGGCGGTTCGATTTTCAGGGCGATTCGGATGCGATGATCGTGCGCGGGCTGATCGCGGTCTTGCATGCCTTGTATTCAGGCGTGCCGGTCGGGCAGGTGGGCGCGGTGGATGCGCTCGCCGAACTCGGCCGTTTGGGGCTGAACGAGCATCTCTCGGCCCAGCGGTCCAACGGCGTGCGCGCCATGGTGGAGCGCATCCGCAAAGTGGCGGCTGAGGCGGCCTGAGCGCGAAAAATCGCGCCGACCGTCAGATCGGCCCACAGGCCGCGCGGCACCAGTCCAGCGCGGCGGGCGACAGGCGCGGGGTCAGTTTTTCCAGCACCTCGGCGTGATAGGCGTTCAACCACTCCCGCTCACCGGGGGCGAGCATCTCGGCCACGATCAAGCGGCGGTCAAAGGGCACAAAGGTCAGCGTATCGAACCGCAGCTGCTCGCGCTCGCTGTCACCGCCTTGCAGGTGTGGGGCTGGTTCCACCACGATCAGGTTCTCCAGCCGGATGCCAAACTCGCCCTCGCGGTAATAGCCCGGCTCATTCGACAGGATCATCCCAACTTCCAGCGGCACTTCAGAGACCCTGCTGATGCGCTGCGGGCCCTCATGCACCGACAGGAACGCCCCGACACCATGGCCCGTGCCATGGTTGAAGTCTTGGCCCGCCATCCACAAGGCGGCCCGCGCCAAAGGGTCAAGATCGCGGCCCGTCAGCCCCTTGGGCCAGCGCACGCGCGAGATGGCGATGGTGCCTTGCAAGACGCGGGTATAGCAGGCGCGGGCATAATCGCCCGGATCGCCCACCGCCACGGTGCGGGTGATGTCGGTGGTGCCATCGAGATACTGGCCGCCCGAATCCACCAAGAGCAATGAATTGGCCTCAACCGCCCGGTTGGACTCGTCAGTCACCCGGTAATGCATGATGGCGCCATTAGGGCCCGCGCCGCAGATGGTGTCAAAGCTGATCTCATGCAGCGCATTGGTCGCGCGGCGATAGCCCTCAAGCGCGGTTACCACATCGATCTCGGTCATGCCGCCTTGGGGCAGTCGGTCGTCCAGCCAGCATAAAAACTCCACCACCGCGGCGCCATCGCGCAGATGTGCGGCCCGCATCCCGGCAATTTCGCCCGCGTTCTTGCAGGCCTTGGGCAGACGGCAGGGATCATCGCCCCAAGCCACGGCAATCCCGGCCTCTTCCAACTCCATTGACACCGCAAGCGGGGCGGTGCCCTTGTCCACCCGCACGGGGCCTTGCAACGTGCGCAGCGCGGGCACAAAGGCCGCAACCGGGCGCAAGGTCACCTCGGGGCCAAGATGGGCGCGCGTGGCCTCGTCAAACTTCTCAGCCGCCGCGAAAAGCGTGACGCCGCCATCGTCATGCAGGATCGCATGGCCATGCAGGATCGGGTTGCGCGGCACATCGGCGCCGCGGATGTTCAAAAGCCAGCACAGGGAGTCGGGCAGGGTCAGCACCGCCGCCCGCTCTCCCGCCTTCACCAGCCCTTCTGCCAGCCGCGCGCGCTTGGCGGCAGCCGGTTCGCCTGCCAGCGCATCCGGATGGGCAAAGGCCCGGCCCATGGGCGCCTCAGGCTGATCGGCCCAGATCCGGTCCACCAGATTGTCGCAAGGGCGAAGCGACAGGCCACTGCCCTGCAGACCCGCCTCCAGCCGTGCAATCTCATCGGCGGTGTGCAGCCACGGATCAAAGCCGATCACGCCCGTCTCAAGCTGCGCCTTCATCCAATCGGCAGGCTTCACCTCGGGCCAAGGCACAGGGGTGAAATGGGCCAGATCGACCTGACCCTTCACTTGGGTGCGATAGCGACCGTCGATAAAGACCCCGGCCACCCCCTGCAGCACGATGGCAAAGCCCGCAGATCCGGTGAACCCGGTCAGCCATTGCAGCCGCTCATCGCGTGCGGCCACATATTCCCCCTGATGCACATCGGCGCGCGGCACCATAAAGCCCGCCAGCCCTTCGGCGGCCAGAACGGCGCGCAGCGCGGCCAGACGGGCCGGGCCTTGGGCGGGGTTGGCGGTGGTCTCAAACGTCTGGAACATCGAGGGCTCCTTCAATGCGGTGAAAATATCCTCAAGGGGGTGAATTGGCGCAGCCAAGAGGGGGACAGACTGTCCCCCTTACCCCGCCTTGCGCATCCCCAAGGCCCGGGCGCGTTTCTTGGGGTCCACCTCGAACAACCCGGCAAGCTGTTCGGTCATGGCCCCCGCCAATTGCTCGACATCGGTGATCGTCACGGCGCGTTGGTAATAGCGCGTCACGTCATGGCCAATGCCGATGGCAATCAGTTCCACCGCACGGCGCTTTTCGACCATGGAGATCACGTCGCGCAGGTGCTTTTCCAAGAACGAGGCCGCGTTGACCGACAGCGTCGAATCGTCCACCGGCGCGCCGTCCGAGATCACCATCAGGATCTTGCGCGCCTCGGGGCGGGCCATGGACCGGCGGTGCGCCCATTCCAGCGCCTCACCGTCGATGTTTTCCTTCAAGAGCCCTTCTTTCATCATCAGCCCCAGATTGGGCCGCACCCGCCGCCACGGCGCATCGGCGGATTTATAGATGATGTGGCGCAGATCGTTCAGCCGTCCCGGAGCCTGCGGGCGGCCTTGGGCGAGCCAGCGTTCACGCGACTGGCCGCCTTTCCACGCCCGGGTGGTAAAGCCCAAGATCTCCACCTTGACCGAGCAGCGTTCCAGCGTCCGCGCGAGCACATCGGCACAAATGGCAGCAATCGAAATGGGACGACCGCGCATCGAGCCGGAGTTGTCGATGAGAAGCGTCACGCAGGTGTCGCGGAATTCGGTGTCTTTTTCCTGTTTGAACGACAGGGGTGTCGTGGGGTTGGCAATGACGCGGGCCAAACGGCCTGCATCCAGCGTGCCTTCTTCCAGATCAAAGAGCCACGAGCGGTTTTGCTGGGCCTGAAGGCGGCGTTGCAGCTTGTTGGCCAGCCGCGACACGGCGCCTTTCAGCGGTTCAAGCTGTTGGTCCAGATAGGCGCGCAGGCGTTCCAGCTCGGCCGGTTCCGCCAGTTCCTCGGCGCGGATTTCTTCATCGAAATCTGTGGTATAGACGGTGTAGTTCGGGTCGGCATCGGAATAGGGCGCGGGCGGAGGGGGCTCCAGCGGAGCCTCGCCGTCGGGCAGTTCGGTCTCGTCGCCCTGCTCCATGTCGGCGCTGTCTTCCATGGTGACTTGCGCTTGGGACTGGTCTTCCTGCTCGTCTTGGCTGCGCTCGGGGCTGGCCTCGGACTCGTCGCTTTCTTGGTCTTCCGAACCTTGGCTGTCGGGGTTGTCCTGATCTTCCTCGGCCTCGTTGCCGGCCTCATCCTCATCTGGCGCGTCCGGGTCATCGCCCAATTGGTCGCCATAGCCGAGATCCGAGATCACTTGCCGCGCAAAGCGGGCAAAAGCGGCCTGATCGGCCAGCACATGATCGAGGTTGTCCAGCGTGCCGCCGGCCTGTTCTTCGATAAAGCCACGCCACAGGTTCATGACGTTTTCGGCGGCCTTGGGCAGCGGGTTGCCGATGGCCAGATGGCGCACAAGGTAGCCTGCGGCGACCGAAAGCGGCGCCTCGCCGGGGCTTGTGATGGTGGCATAGCCCTTGCGATCAGCCTCATGGGCGATCTTGGCGTCAATGTTGGTGGCCGTGCCGGGCATGACGCGGGCACCCACCGCCTCGCAGCGGGCAGTCTCCATCGCGTCGTAGATTTCGCGCGCCAGTTGCCCGGTGGGGGCATAGCGGTTGGAGGTCGCCTCGTTGTGATACTTGCGCTTCAGTGCAAAGGCGTCGGCGGTGCCGCGCGCCAAAAGCACCTCATCGCGCGTCATGCGGCGCGACACCTGCGGCAGGCGCACGCCGTCTTTGGTCATCCCCGAGGGGTCGACCGAATAGGTGACGGTCATCTCCGGATCATCGGCCATGACGCGGGTGGCCTCGGCAAGGGCCTTTTTGAACGGATCGGCGGGGTTGTCGTTGGGTTTGGTCATGATCTGCCCCGTTTTGCCTTTGGCTGGCGGCCCCCCTCCCATCCTCCCCCACGAGGGGGGAGGAGGCGCCCCTTGCCGCAGGTCATTGCCTTTTGTCGTCCCGGTGCCTCCCTCCCCCTTCGTGGGGGAGGGCTGGGGTGGGGGGTTACTTCATCGCCATCGAGGCAGCGCTTTCCGGCAGTTCCTCGCCAAAGCAGCGCTGGTAGAATTCGGCCACGGTCTGGCGCTCCAACTCGTCGCATTTGTTCAGGAAGGACAGCCGGAAGGCATAACCCACGTTGCGGAAGATCTCGGCGTTTTCGGCCCAGTTCAGCACGGTGCGGGGCGACATCACGGTCGAAAGGTCACCGTTCATAAACGCCGTGCGGGTCAGGTCGGCCACGGTGACCATCTGCGAAATGGTCTTGCGACCTTTCTCGGTGTTGTAATGCGGGCGCTTGGCCAGAACGATGGCGGCTTCGGCATCATGGCTCAGATAGTTCAGCGTCGCCACGAGCGACCAGCGGTCCATCTGGGCTTGGTTGATCTGCTGGGTGCCGTGGTAAAGCCCGGTCGTGTCGCCCAGACCCACGGTGTTGGCCGTGGCAAACAGGCGGAAGGACGGGTGGGGGGTGATGATCTCGTTTTGATCGAGCAGTGTCAGCTTGCCATCATGTTCCAGCACGCGCTGGATCACGAACATCACATCCGCCCGCCCGGCATCATATTCGTCGAACACAATGGCCACAGGGTTGCGCAGCGCCCAAGGCAGGATGCCTTCGTGGAACTCGGTCACCTGCTTGCCATCGCGCAACTTGATCGCGTCTTTGCCGATCAGGTCGATCCGGCTGATATGGCTGTCGAGGTTCACCCGCACTGTCGGCCAATTCAGCCGCGCGCCAACCTGTTCGATATGGGTCGATTTTCCCGTGCCGTGATAGCCTTGGATCATCACCCGGCGGTTATAGGCAAAGCCCGCCAGAATGGCCAAAGTGGTGTCAGGATCGAACTTGTAGGTCGGGTCGATGGCCGGCACGCGATCGGTCGCTTCGGCAAAGCCTTTGACCTTCATATCGGTGTCGATGCCGAACACGTCGCGGACCGAGATCTCTTCGGTGGGTTTTTGCAGGGTCTCAGCCATTGTCGTGGTCCATCATCGAAAGCCTCGGGGCCGTGGGGCCCCCTTTGGGAGTGAAGTAGTGGAGCATATCGGCAGGGGCTGCAAGGGCTGGACTCACGGGTTTTCGCAACTTGGTGAGCGCTTGTAACCTTTGCCCCTTGGCGCGCTTTGATGTGCTAAGATAGCCCGAAGAAGGAGATTTGCCGATGAACCGCCGTCTGTTCGTATCGACCGCACTTGCCGCTTTGGGATTGGGCAAGGCCGCCCGCGCCGAAAGCTTTGAATTCACTCTGACCGATGAGGAGTGGCGCGCGCGCCTCTCGCCCGAGGCTTATCAGGTCTTGCGCCATGAGGCGACCGAACGCGCAGGCACCAGCCCCTTGGACAGGGAAAAGCGGGCAGGCACCTTTCATTGCGCGGGCTGTGATCTGCCGCTGTTCTCATCGAGCACCAAATACGACAGCGGCACGGGTTGGCCGTCCTTCTGGCAGCCTTTGGACAATGCCATACGCACAAGGGCGGATCCGGGCATCTTTGGCGACCGGATTGAGGTGCATTGCCGCCGCTGTGGCGGGCATTTGGGACATGTGTTCGAAGATGGGCCACAACCAACGGGTCTGCGCTATTGCATGAACGGGGTGTCGCTGGCTTTTGTGCCGGGCTGACGGCTTAGGGACAAGGACTGACGGCTAAAGACGGCGCGCCAGGATCAGGCTGCGCCTGACGTTGGTTTACAGGGGCCTCGGGCGGGGCTAGGGTCGGGGGATTGCATACCCCTTTTCGATCCAACCCTTTTTGTCCCGGAGCCTTGTCTTGGCCTTGATGCCGAACCCGCCTGCCTTGTCCTTCAGCGAGGCTGTTGCTGACCGTGTGCAAAGCCTTTTGGCCCCGCCCGTCACCCCCAACACGTTGAACTCTGCGCTTCGGCATCTGGCCAAATGGCGGTCTGAGTTGGTGGCCAATACTGTCTTGGCGCGGTCCGGGGCGGTGGTCCAATCGGGGCCGTTCAAGGGGATGGCCTATCCGGTGCGCGCCTCGGAAGGGTCACGCGTAGCGCGTCTTCTGGGGGCTTATGAGGCCGTGTTGCATCCGGTGATCGAGGCGATCATCGCCCGCGCGCCGGATCTTGTGATCGATATCGGCTCGGCCGAGGGCTATTACGCCGTGGGTCTGGCGCGGCGCTTGGAGCGCACGCGCATTTTGGCCCGCGATGCTGATGACCGCGCGCAGGCGCTTTGCCGCAGCTTGGCTGAGGCCAATGGGCTGGCCGAGCGGGTCGAAGTGGGCGGGCTTTTTGGTCACAGCGACTTTGACATCTGTGCTGCGGGCCGCGCGGTGGTAATCTGCGACATCGAGGGGGGCGAAGATGCGCTTCTTGACCCGGTCGCAGCGCCCGGCCTGTTGCGGGCCGATGTGCTGGTGGAATGTCACCCCGGTTTGGCCGCGGGGGTGACCGAGCGGATCACGGCGCGGTTTGCCGCGACCCACCGGATCACCCGGATTGACCGCAAGCTGGATGACGCCGCCTTGCCCGAGTGGATGCAGGAGCTGTCCGATCTTGATCGGCTGCTGGCGCTGTGGGAGTGGCGCAGCGGTCCGACCCCGTGGCTCTGGATGGAGGCGTTGTGATGGGCCCGCGCAACGCTGCGATCTGGTATGCGCAAGACGGGTTTGATCCCGCCGCCAAGGGCATCAACGGGCGGCGCGTGGCGGGGGAAAGCTTTTTGAAGGGTTTTCTGCGCCATGCCGAGGTTGACGAGTTCGTTCTCTTGTCAAAGCTGCCCGAGGATGTGGAACCGGTGCGCGCGCTGGCCGATGAGCTGCGGCCCGGCGTGCCGCTGCGCCATGCCAGCCTGATGCGGCCGACAAGCATCGGCCCTGTGTCCGCCGTGTTCTATCCCAGCCCAAACTTCGCCGCCGAGGCATGGCGGCGCGCGCCCTATGGCACGGGGGCCTATGCCCTCACGGGGATCACGCACACCACCTCGACCCAAGCCGTGATGGAGGGCTGGTTGAACCTGCGCGTCGCGCCGGTGGCAGAATGGGACGCGGTGATCTGCACCTCGCAATCGGTGCAGTCTAGCGTGCGCTATCAGCTGGATCTGATCGATACGCATCTGAAGCGCCAGCTGGATGCCAATCTGCGCCCGCGCCCACTGTTGCCGGTGATCCCCTTGGGCATTCATTGCGACGATTTTGTGCCAGATGCTGCAGCAGGCAAGGCGCTGCGCGCGCGCTTGGGGGCGGGGGAGACGGATGTGGTCTTCACCACCATCGCCCGGCTAACTCCGCATGAAAAGTTTGACCCCTTACCGATCTATCTGGCCATGCAGGCGGCGCAGAAAAAGCTGGGGGCGGGGCAAAAGCTGCATGTCGCCTTTTGCGGGGTGTTCCGCGAAGAGTATTCGCGCAAGGTCTTTGAAGAAGGCGCGCGGCGGTTGATGCCGGATGTGAGCTTTGCGCTTTTGGATGGGGCGAATGCGGCTGAACGCAAGGCAGTCTTGTCAGGGGCAGATGTGTTCATGTTACTGATCGACAACATACAGGAAACCTTTGGTCTGGCCCCACTTGAGGGGATGGCGGCTGGGGTGCCGCTTTTGGTGTCAGATTGGGATGGTATGAAGGACACGGTGACGCCGGATGTCGGTTTTCGGATCACCAGCCGCACCTTGCCCGGTCCGCATCTTGCGCAAGAGGCGCTGCGCTATCAGGGCGGCTATGACAGCTATGTGCAGTATTGCTCGATCGCTTCGGCGATGACCGAGATTGATATGGGCGAGTTGACAGCACGAATTGTGGATTTGGCGCAGAACCCCGGCTTGCGCCGTAAGATGGGGGCGGCGGGGCAGGCGCGGGCGCGGGCACTTTACGATTGGTCGCGGATCATTCCACAGATGCAAGATCTGTGGGGCGAGCAGGAGGCGCGGCGCACTGCGGCCGAGGCGCGGCCTGCGCGCTATGCCGCCGATGCCTTGCCGATTGCGCCCTCTCCCACGGGGTTGTTTGGCAGCTATCCCACGGGGTTTGCGAGTTTCGCCGAAGTGGTGCTGGTGGCGCGGGATCTAACCGGGCGGCTTGGTCCGGCCGAGACGATGGATCTGCGCTACTATGCCGGGGTCAAGCGGGTCTTTGCACCCAAGGCGCAGGTCTTGGCGGTGTTTCAGGCGATTGAAGGGGCTGGCGCGCAGGGCGCGCGGATCGCGCCGCTGGCCACGGGCTTGGGCGTGCCGCCACATGTGATCGAGCGCATTGCGATGTGGCTTTTGAAATACGATTTCATCCGCCGAATGTGAAAATCGGGGGTTTCACACCCCCACGCGGGTTTGCCAAGGCAAACCCGCGCTCCCCGTGGAGTATTTGGGCCAAGATGAAAAGCAATTTTAGCCAAGTTTGAGGGGAATTTGCCGATCATTCCTTAAAAAAGCGGCTGTCCTTGATTTGGTCCCAGGCCCAGACCACCTCTTGCAGCCGCTCCTCATCGCGCCGGTCGCCGCCGTTCATGTCGGGGTGCAGATCCTTGACCAAGGCCTTGTAGGATTTGCGGATGTCAGACTTGGTCCAGGTGTCTCGGGCATCCAGGATCTCAATGGCCTTGCGTTCGGTCGGGGGCAGTTTGCGGGTCGCGGTGGAGACCACTTTGCCGGGGTTTTGCGTGGCCTTTTCGCCCAAAAGCTGCATCGGGTCATTGACGCCAAGCCGCTGCCACGCGCGCCCGTCGTCTTTTTTCGAGAAGGGGCGGGTTTCACGCTCCCACAGCCGGTCTTTTTCCAGAAGCTTCTGGAATTCCTCATCGCTGGCGGTGCCGAAGAAATTCCAGCGCAGATTGTATTCGCGCACATGGTCGCGGCAGAACCAGAAAAACTCGTCCAGATGATCGGGCGACTTTGGCGCGCGGTAGACGCCTTTTTCCTTGCAGTCTGGGAAATCGCAGGCACGTTGTGAGGTTTCAAAGGCGCCAGACATGCCGCCCCGGCGCACGGTCTTGCGCTTTGCCTTGTCGGAGGAAACCCGAAGGTCAAATTCGAACGGGGGTTTTACCATGCGTCTCAGGCCTTTCCGACTCGGGGCCATGAGTTTAGGGATTTGTACGGCAAGGTGAAGGGGGTCCGATGTCTATCGAGAGCGAAATCCGGTCAAGACTGACCGCAGAGTTCCAGCCGGTGCAGCTGGAAGTGGTGAATGACAGCGCCAAGCACGCCGGACATTCGGGCGATGACGGCACGGGTGAGAGCCATTTTGCCGTCTTGATCCGGGCCGAGGCGCTGGCTGGATTGAGCCGCGTCGCGCGGCACCGCGCGGTGCACAAGGCGCTGGGCGACTTGACGACGCGGGTGCATGCCATGGCGATTGACGCGGGCTGATCGCCTTCGCCCATCGCGACGCGCGTCAGGGGCCCTCGACGAGACGCGCAGCGCGCGCCCGAGGAGACGGGATCAGCCGGCCTTAGCCATCAGGCGGTAACGGTGCAGCAAAGGCTCGGTATAGCCCGAGGGTTGCTCGCGCCCTTTGAACACCAGATCGCAGGCGGCCTGAAAGGCGATGCCCTGAAAGCCCGGCGCCATGGGCCTGTAGGCTGGATCGCCAGCGTTCTGGCGGTCGACCACGGCGGCCATTTTCTTCATCGCCTCCATCACCCGGGCCTGCGAAACGATGCCGTGATGCATCCAGTTGGCGATGTGCTGAGCGGAAATCCGGCAGGTGGCGCGGTCCTCCATCAGCCCAACATCGTGGATGTCGGGCACTTTGGAGCAGCCCACGCCCTGATCGATCCAGCGCACGACATAGCCAAGGATGCCTTGTGCGTTGTTTTCAACCTCGCGCAGAACCTGATCGTCGCTCCAGCGGCGGTAGGTGGCCAAGGGGACTTCCAAAACCGCATCGACATGGGCGCGACGCCCGCCCTTGGCAAGTTTCGCCTGCACCGCCATCACGTCGATCTTGTGGTAGTGCAACGCATGCAAGGTGGCGGCGGTGGGCGAGGGCACCCAAGCGCAGTTGGCCCCGGCCTTGGGGTGGTCAATCTTTTGTTCCAGCATGGCGGCCATCAGGTCGGGCATGGCCCACATGCCCTTGCCGATCTGGGCGCGGCCTGACAGGCCACATTCCAGCCCGATGTCGACGTTCAGCACCTCATAGGCGCCGATCCAGCCTTTGCGCTTGATGAAATCCTTACGGCTGAAGGGGCCAGCCTCCATCGAGGTGTGAATCTCGTCGCCGGTGCGGTCAAGAAACCCGGTGTTGATGAAGGCGACGCGCGATTTTGCAGCGCGGATACACTCTTTCAAGTTCACCGAGGTGCGGCGTTCCTCGTCCATGATGCCGAGTTTCACTGTGTGGCGCGGCAGGCCGAGGATCTCTTCGACGCGGTCAAAGGTTTCGGCGGCAAAGGCCACCTCTTCCGGCCCGTGCATTTTCGGTTTTACCACATAGACCGAGCCTTGGGTCGAGTTGCGCAGCCCGTCGGTCTTGCGCAGGTCGTGGCAGGCGATCAGCGTGGTCAGCATCGCGTCCATCAGGCCTTCGGGCACTTCAGACCCATCGGGCAGCAAGATGGCCGGGTTGGTCATCAGGTGGCCCACGTTGCGCACCCACAAAAGCGCACGGCCCTTGATGGTCAGCGTTCCACCGTTCGGAGCTGTATAGGTCCGGTCGGGGTTCAGGCGGCGTTCTAGGGGCTTGCCACCTTTGAGGAAGGTCTCGGTCAGATCGCCGCGCATGAGGCCCAGCCAGTTGGCATAGGCCTGCACCTTGTCGGCGGCATCCACGCAGGCCACGGAATCCTCGCAATCCATGATCGCGGACATCGCGCTTTCGATCTGCACATCGGCCAGCAAAGCCTGATCGCGGCCACCGATGAAATGGGCGCGGTCGAAGACCAGTTCGACGTGGAGCCCATTGTTTTTCAGCAAGATCGCATCGGGGGCCTTGGGGTTGCCCTTGTAGCCGACGAATTTCGCGGGCTGCACCAAAGGCATGTCATCAACCAAAAGCGCACCGTCCTTGACGATGTAGCGCCGCGCATCGGCGTGGGATGTGCCGTCGATCGGGAAGGCCTCATCCAGAAACACCCGGGCGCGGGCGATGACGCGTGCGCCGCGTCCCCGCTCGTATCCGCCGGGCGGGGGGGCAGAGCCCATGGCGTCAGTGCCGTAGAGGCAGTCATACAAACTGCCCCAGCGGGCGTTGGCCGCATTCAGCGCATAACGCGCGTTGGTGACCGGGACCACCAGTTGCGGCCCCGGAACTGAGGCGATTTCGGGGTCGACGTGGGTGGTGTCGATCTGGAAATCAGGGCCTTCGGGAAGAAGATAGCCGATCTCGGTGAGGAAGGCCTTGTAGGCCTCATGATCATGGACCTGCTTCCGGTGGTCGCGATGCCAGGCATCAATGCGGGCCTGCAGATCTTCGCGCTTGGCCAGAAGGGCGCGGTTTTTCGGCGCGAGGTCCGCCAAAAGCCCGGCAAAGCCCGCCCAAAAGGCGGCTGGGTCAACCCCGGTTCCGGGCAGCGCTTGGGTGTTGATGAAGGTGGCCAGCGCGCTGTCGACGTGCAAGCCGTTGATTTGGGTTCGCGCGGTCATGGACCCTCCTGAGGTATACTGCGGAATACAATAGGCTCCACGCCCCCGCGGGGCAAATGAAAGCCGGGTGCCTTTTTCATTTATTTGCAGAAAGCACCTTCCATCGTCGATAGAAAATGGTGTGTGCGATCTCTGCGCTTTAACGGGATGCGGGGTTATGTTACTTAGCCATATGGCTAAGCATGATCCCGATCTTGATCTGATCTTTCAGGCGCTGTCTGATCCGACACGGCGCGCGATGCTGGCGCGGCTGGGGCAGGGCGTGGCGGCGGTGAGTGCCTTGGCGCAGCCCACGGGACTCGCTTTGCCCACGGTGATGCGGCATCTGTCGGTCTTGGAAGCGGCGGGGTTGATTGTCACCGAAAAGGCGGGCCGGGTGCGGATGTGCCGGGTTGAACCTGCCGCTTTGGCCCCTGTTGCCGATTGGCTGGCCGCCCAGAAGGCGCAGTGGAACGGCCGGTTGGATCGGCTTGAGGCCTATGTTCAAACCCTGACAGAGAAAGAGACGCACGAATGACCGAGACATTGGACCCCGCCCTTGATCTGGTGCTGGAGCGTGACATCGCCGCCCCGCGTGCGCTGGTCTACAGCTGCTGGACCACGCCTGAGCATCTCATGCAGTGGTTTGTGCCCAAGCCGAACAAGGTGACGGCCTGCCATCTGGACGTGCGCGTCGGCGGGGCCTTTAACACGACCTTCGACGTGGAGGGCACCATTATGGAGAACAACGGCGTTTATCTTGAGGTGATCCCCAACGAAAAGCTGGTGTTCACCGACACCTATACCGTTGGCTGGAAACCCGCGCCCGAGCCCTTCATGACGGCGATCGTGACCTTTGAGGACGCGGGGCCGGGCCACACCCGCTATCGCGCGGTGGCGCGGCATCGCAGCGCCGAGACGGCCAAGCAGCACGCCGATATGGGCTTTCAGGACGGCTGGGGCACGGTGGCAACGCAGCTTGAGGCCTATGCCCAAAGTCTGATGAAAGGCTGATCCATGACTGACCGCTTTGTCACGCTGACGTTTGAACGTGCGGTCGCCGCCCCGGTTGAAACGCTTTGGCAGGCGTGGGTCACTCCGGGCGCGCGCGCCCTTTGGTCCGCGCCCTCGCCCGAAGTGACGGTGGACTACCTTTCCCACGCGACCAAGGTGGGTGAGCGGGAAACCTCGCTGTGCAAGGTCGACGGTGAGCCCGTCGTGCAGGTGGACGCGGGCTGGCTCATGCTGCAGCCCAATGCCCGCAGCGTGAGCTACGAAGTGGTCTCAGCCGAGGGCAGCACCATGTCTGCCGCACTTGTGACGGCCGACTTTCAGGCGGCCGGCGCAGGCAGCCAGATCACGGTGACGGTGCAACTGTCGTCCCTCGTGCAGGATATGGCCGATGGATATCGCCACGGCTTTGGCGGCGGATTGATGAACCTGTCCGATCTTGCGGCACGCTGCATGACGATCCGGCGCATAATCAAGGCGCCGGTGTCCGCCGTCTGGGGCGCTTGGGTCAATTCTGAAACGCTGCCGCACTGGTGGGGGCCGGACGGCTTTTCCTGCAAGACCCGTCGGATCGACCTGCGTACGGGGGGCGAATGGGTGTTTGACATGATTGCGCCCGATGGCACGGTCTTTCCGAACCATCACCGCTATGTCCGCATCGAGCGGCAAAAGCGTATCGATTACATGCTCCTTTGGGGTGAGAATGGCCCAAAACATGCCGATGCATGGGTCGAATTTTCTGAGGTTGAGGGCGGAACCGAGGTTACGCTTGGCATGGCCATGGCAACGGCCAAGGAATGGACTGAGGCCAAGGGCTTTGGGGCCGAGGCGCTGGGCCTGCAAACCCTTGGCAAACTGGCCCGCTTTATCGGGGCAGATTAGAGCCTTCATCCATCTGAGCACAGCCTCGCCGGGATGATTGGCGTCAGTCAGACTGCGCGGGGGGCTGCGCGCCCCCCTTTTTCTTGCGGCACGCGTCCGAGCAGTATTTTACCTCGTCCCAGACCTTGGCCCATGCCTTGCGCCAGACCATCGGGCGGCCGCAGGCGGTGCAGGTCTTGACCGGCAAGTCGGATTTGCGGCGCATCTTCACAGGTCAAACCTCATCTGCGGATCGGGTTTCGCGCGCGGGCTTGCCGCGCGGCGGGGGCTGCGGCTGGCATGGCGGGTGGCGATGGCGGTGGCCTCATCCTTGTGGCCGGGAGCGCGGCGGAGCGCCCAGACCGCATCACGCGCGGCCTTTTGGGCTGCGGCCGGATCGATGATCGGTTCAGGATAACGTCGCCCGGTAAGCGATTGAAACGCTGGCCATTTCCACGGTTCTTGAAGAAAGCTGTCCGGCACTGCGGCAAGTTCGGGCAGCCAGCGGCGGGTGAAGGCGCCGGTTGGGTCTTGGTCCAGCCCCTGTTTCACCGGGTTGTAAATGCGCGGCGTGTTGATGGCGGTGACGCCCGATTGCATCTGCACCTGTGGCCAGTGGATGCCGGGTTCGTAATCAGTGAACAGCCGCGCCAATATCGGCCCTGTCGCCCGCCAATCCAGCCACAGATGATAAGAGGCCGTCGACATCACCATGGCCCGCATCCGGAAATTGAGCCAGCCGGTGGCGGCCAGATAGCGCATACAGGCATCCAGAAACGGCAGCCCGGTTTCGCCTGCCGACCATGCCGCAAGGCGCGCCGGATCGGGGGTGCGGGGACGCAGGGATTCAGCGGCGCGCGACAGGCAGGTGTTTTCAATGCTGGGCTGATCTTCCAGCTTTTGCGTGAAATGATCGCGCCAAGCGAGACGGCTTTGGAAACTGGCCAAGGCACCAGCCCATGGCCCGCCCGGGCGTTCGGCGGCCCGTGCAGTAGTGGCTTGCACCACCTCGCGGACAGATAGCGTGCCAAAGGCGAAATGCGGCGAGAGGCGCGAGCAGGCGCGCTCACCCGTCAGGGGCGAGGACATGGCGGCCCGGTAAGGCGCGCCGCGATGGGTCAGGAAGCTGTCCAATAGCCGCAGCCCCTCATCCCGACCGCCGCGCTGACGGTGGGGGCAGCGATCCTCGTCCAACCGCAGGGCGCGGGCGGTGGGGATGGGCCCGGCCTCAACCCCCTCAACCGCGCGCAGGCCCTGAGGCAGGCCCAAAACTGGCCCTGCCATGAAGGCATCTCGCCGAGCCTGCCAGCCATCGCGCCGGGGCAGGCGGCGGATCACGCCCGATTGCGGCAGCTCGATCCAGTCGATGCCCGCATCCCGCGCCCAAGCCGCCACACGCCGGTCGCGCCGGTAGGACCAAAGGTTGCCGGTCTCCTCATGGCTGACAATGCGGGTGATGCCGTGGCGCAGGCAAAGCCGCGACAAAACCTCAACCGCGTCGCCGGTGCGCAGGGCCAAGGTCAGGCCAAGGGTGGCACAATCCGCGCGCAACACCTCAAGGCTTTCGGCGATAAAGCCCCAGTGCCGGGCTGCGGCATCCCTTTCAGCCCAAAGCTCCGGCTCCACGATATAGGTGGGCAGCACGGGGCCAAGAGCCGCCGCATAGGTCAGCGCCGGGTGATCGTGCAGGCGCAGATCGCGTTTGAGCCAAATGAGAACATTCATGGAACATTTATGTAGCCTGTGCCGCAGATTCGTAAAGCCCCCACTTGCGCTGTGGCCACTTGCGCTTGGGCCCCCATCGCCTAGCTTGGGGCCAAAGGAGTGCCCTTCATGTCCGCCAATCCCGCCGCCGACCCCCGTACGGTTTATCTCGCCGATTACCAGCCCTATCCCTTTCTTCTGGATCAGGTTCATCTGACCTTTCGGCTGGCGCCACGCGCCACGCGGGTGCTGGCGCGGCTGTCCTTTGCCCCCAACCCGGCGCGGCCAGGGCGGCATGACTTGCGGCTCCATGGTGAAAAGCTGGCGCTGATTTCGGTGGCGACGGGCGGGCGGTCGCTGCACCCTGTCGTGGACGGCGAGGGGCTGACGATTGCCGCCGCCGATCTGCCCGAAGGCGCCTTTGTGCTGGAGACCGAGGTCGAGATCAGCCCCGAGACCAACACCGCGCTGGAGGGGCTTTACATGTCAAAAGGCATGTATTGCACGCAATGCGAGGCGGAAGGCTTCCGCAAAATCACCTATTACCCCGACCGCCCCGATGTGATGGCGCGGTTCTTTGTGCGGGTCGAAGGTGACATGCCGGTCTTGCTGTCGAACGGCAATCCGGTGGCGCAGGGGCCGGGCTGGGCGGAATGGGACGACCCTTGGCCAAAGCCCGCCTATCTGTTCGCGCTGGTGGCGGGTGAGTTGATGGCCCATCCGGGCCATTTCACCACCGCATCAGGGCGCAAGGTGGACCTCAACATCTGGGTGCGCCCCGGCGATGAGGACCGCTGCGCCTGGGGGATGGAGGCGCTGAAGGCGTCCATGGCCTGGGATGAGCGGGTCTACGGGCGCGAATACGACTTGGACATCTTCAACATCGTGGCGGTGGATGATTTCAACATGGGCGCGATGGAGAACAAGGGGCTGAACATCTTCAACTCCAAGGTGGTTCTCGCCAGCCCGGAAACCGCGACGGATGATGATTTCGCCCGGATCGAGGCGATCATCGCGCATGAGTATTTCCACAATTGGACCGGCAACCGCATCACCTGCCGCGATTGGTTTCAGCTGTGCCTGAAAGAGGGTCTGACGGTGTTTCGCGATCAGCAGTTTTCGGGCGATCTGCGCAGTCATGCGGTCAAGCGGATTGAAGATGTCCTGATGCTGCGCGCCCGCCAATTCCGCGAGGATCAGGGGCCTTTGGCCCATGCGGTGCGGCCCGAAAGCTTTGTCGAGATCAACAATTTCTACACCGCCACGATCTATGAAAAGGGTGCCGAGGTGATCGGCATGCTCAAGCGGCTGGTGGGCGATGCCGACTATGCCCGCGCGCTCGATCTTTACTTTGACCGCCACGACGGGCAGGCCGCCACGATCGAGGATTGGCTTATGGTGTTCGAGGATGTCACCGGCCGCGATCTGACGCAGTTCAAACGCTGGTATTCGCAGGCTGGCACACCGCGGCTTGGCGTGCATGAGGCTTGGGCGGCAGGGGCAGAGGGTGGCACCTATACGCTGACCTTCACCCAAACCAACCCGCCAACACCGGGGCAACCTGAGAAAGACGCCAAGGTCATTCCGATTGCCGTGGGTCTCTTGAACCCCAACGGCGACGAGGTGGTGCCAACCACGGTTCTTGAGATGAACAAACCTGTGCAAAGCTTTGCATTTCATGGTCTTTCGGCGCGACCCATCCCGTCGATCCTGCGCGGGTTTTCCGCGCCTGTGGTCTTGGAGCGTGAGGTTTCCCAATCCGAACGCGCCTTCCTTCTGGCCCATGACACCGACCCCTTCAACCGCTGGGAGGCGGGGCGCGCGCTGGCCAAGGACGTTTTGGCGCGGATGGTGACCAAGGGTGCCACCCCCTCGGCCGATCTTCTGGATGGCATGGCGCGGCTCGCCTTTGACGACAGCCTTGATCCGGCCTTCCGCGCGCTTGCGCTGCGTCTGCCGTCTGAAGACGACATGGCCGCGACGCTCCATGCCGCAGGTCAGGTGCCCGACCCCGCGCGCATCCATGCCGCGCGGCGGGCCTTGGGCCTTGCGCTGGCCGAAAAGCTCGCCCCCGGCCTTCCCGATCTGGAGAGGACCTGCCGTACCGAAGGCCCGTTCTCGCCCGCCGCAGGGCCAGCAGGCCAACGCGCCCTGCGTCTTGCCGCGCTGGCGCTGATGGCGCGCCTTGATGGGGGCGCGGCGGCACAACTTGCCTTCGCACAGGCGTACAACATGACCGAAAGCTTTGGCGCGTTGGCGATCCTGTTGGAAAATGGACAGGGTGAGCAAGAGCTTGCGGCCTTTGGCTCACGTTGGACCCATGACCGTCTGGTGATGGACAAATGGTTCGCCGTCCAGGTCGCAATGGCGGCCCCCGATCAAGCAGCAGCCACGGTGGCCCGGCTGACCGAACATCCTGCCTTCGACATGAAGAACCCCAACCGCTTCCGTGCGGTCCTGGGCGCGCTGACCGCCAACCACGCGGGCTTTCACCACCAGAGCGGCGCGGGCTATGCCACGCTGGCCGATTGGCTGATCCGGCTCGACCCGCTGAACCCGCAAACCGCCGCCCGGATGTCCACCGCGTTCGAGACCTGGCCGCGCTATGATGCGGACCGCCAAGCCATGATCCGCGCCGCCTTGGATCGCATCTTGGCGACGCCCGGGCTAAGCCGTGATCTTTCCGAAATGGCAGGACGCATGCGCGGGGCCTAGACCCAAGGATTTGCGCCTTTCGAAATACTCCCGGGGGTCCGGGGGCAGGCGGCCCCCGGCGGGTGGCTACTGGCAATAGCTTTGCGATCTTGTCCAATCGGCCATTTCCGCCCGCTTGCTGGCCTTGCGCAAGGGCATCCAGTCGCGCCCGATCCCACGGTTGCCCTTGCCCGCCACCTGCCCGTCTCGGGCGACCTGATAGGCCAGAATCTCGACCGCACATTCCAAATTGGCCGCGCCATCTTTCAACGCGCCAGAACTGGTCTGCGCGCAGCCATAGTTTTTTGCCGAACTCGGAGAAATCTGCATCAAGCCGATCCATCTGCCGCCACCGCCCACCGCCTGCGGGTTCCACGCGCTTTCATATTTCGCCACCGCCGACATCAACCCCGACCAAAAGGCCCGCCGTTCTGTAAGGCTGTTCTTGGCATAGCCCGGACACCAGGCCTCAATGTCGGTGGGCACGCTGCCCGCCAGCACCGCATCGTGGCGGGCAAGGGCTGCAAGGTTGCGGCGGGTCCATTCGGCCCCTTCGGACCGGTGATCCCAGCGCATGACAGGTGGGGTGACAGGATCAAGTTGGCGGACCACCGAGGGGGTGCAAGACGCCAGCGCGGCGCAGAGGCCAAAGCCCAAGAACGAACGAAACAATGACATACACAACAACTGGAATGGCTCCGGGCGAAATAACCCCGGCGGGTTTGTGTCCCCGGCGGTGTGGATTCGGGCAAGGCTTGGCGGTCAAAGACACGCAGGATGCGCAGCTTTCCGCCGCTTGCCGCTTGCCCGCGCCGCGCCTGAACCCTAAGAAGGCGGAGAAACGACCCAGCCAGCACCAAGGGGTTCCGCCATGCTTGATCTGACCTATACCACGCCCAAACCCAAGGTGATTGCCGGGGCCAAGCAGGATTGGGAACTGGTCATCGGCATGGAGATCCATGCGCAGGTGTCGTCTAACGCCAAACTCTTCTCAGGGGCGTCAACCCAAGTCGGGGCCGAGCCGAACTCGAACGTGGCCTTCGTGGACGCCGCGATGCCGGGGATGCTGCCTGTCATCAACGAGTTTTGCGTGGAACAGGCCGTGCGGTCCGGCCTTGGGCTGAAGGCCGCGATCAACCTGCGCTCGGCCTTTGACCGCAAGAATTACTTCTACCCAGATCTGCCGCAGGGCTATCAGATCTCCCAGCTTTACCACCCCATTGTGGGCGAGGGTGAAGTGCTGGTCGAAATGGGCACCGGTGTGGCGCGTCTGGTTCGGATTGAGCGGATCCACCTTGAACAGGATGCGGGCAAGTCCATTCACGACATGGACCCGACGATGTCCTTCGTCGATTTCAACCGCACGGGTGTGGCGCTGATGGAGATCGTCAGCCGCCCCGACATTCGCGGCCCCGAAGAGGCGGCGGCCTATGTCGTCAAGCTGCGCCAGATCCTGCGGTATCTGGGCACCTGCGATGGCAATATGCAAAACGGCAACCTGCGGGCCGATGTGAACGTGTCCGTTTGCGCGCCGGGCCAGTATGAGAAATATCAGGCGACGCAAGATTTCAGCCACCTTGGCACGCGCTGCGAGATCAAGAACATGAACTCGATGCGGTTCATCCAGCTGGCGATTGACTATGAGGCGCGCCGTCAGATTGCCATTCTGGAGGATGGCGGCAAGGTGGTGCAGGAAACCCGGCTGTATGACCCCGACCGCAATGAGACGCGATCGATGCGCAGCAAGGAAGAGGCGCATGATTACCGCTATTTCCCCTGCCCGGACCTGCTGCCTTTGGAAATCGAACAGGCTTGGGTGGACCAGATCGCGGCCACCATGCCCGAGTTGCCCGATGCCAAGAAGGCCCGCTTCATGGGCGATTTTGGCCTGACCGATTACGACGCGAATGTCCTGACCGCAGACCTTGAATCGGCAGGCTTCTTTGAGGCCGTGGCGCAGGGCCGCGACGGCAAGACGGCGGCCAACTGGGTGATCAACGAACTCTTTGGTCGGCTGAACAAAGAAGGCCGTGCGATTGCCGACAGCCCAGTATCAGCCGCGCAGCTGGGCGGGATGCTGTATCTTTTGGCCAAGGGCGAGATCACCGGCAAGATGGCCAAGGATCTATTCGAGATCCTGTGGACCGAAGGCGGCGATCCGGCTGAACAGGCGGCCAAGCATGGCATGAAGGCGGTGACTGATACGGGCGCCATTGAAAAGGCGCTGGATGATCTGATCGCGGCCAACCCCGATCAGGTGGAAAAGGCCAAGGTCAATGCCAAGCTGGCGGGTTGGTTCACGGGCCAAGTCTTGAAGGCCACGGGCGGCAAAGCCAATCCGGCTGTGGTCAACGCGATGGTGGCGCAGAAGCTGGGGTTGTAAGCCGGCGCCTTGCGGCGGTCGGACCTGTGGAATTGGACTGGGGTGCGGGCCTGTCTAGGCTGTGCACCGGGGATTGAGGGAACTTCAAGATGGCCCAAGCAGCGGCGCATTCTGAATACAAGGTCATCCCGGCTCCGCGTCGGGGAGAAAAGGCGCGGGGGGCGAAAACCACCGAGGATCGCTTTGCGCTTGCGCTGACCGAGCTTTTGAACGCGATGGCGGCAGAAGGCTGGGACTATCTGCGCGCCGAGACCTTACCCGTCGACGAACGGTCCGGCCTGACGGGGACCAAGACCAGCTTCCAAAACATGCTGGTGTTTCGGCGCAGCCTTGAGGTGGCGGGCGGGCGCGAGGGCCTGAGCGCCGAGGAACCCGGCTTTGTCGCCACGCGGCGCATCGGTCCGGCGGATGCTGCGGGTGTGGCGGGCACGGCTCCGCTGCTTGGTCCGGCAAGGCCGGATGCAGCGGGCTAAAGGCCGAGCCTAGCCCGCAGCCTTGAGCGCTTTTGGCAAAACCTCTTCAAACACATCCAAGGCCGCGTCATCGCCGACACTGACGCGCAGGCAGCGGTCAAGTGGGGCAACCCCGGGCATGCGGACAAAGACGCCAAGGCCGGTAAGTGCTCGCAGGGTGGCGCGGGCAAAATCACCGTCGCGGCCCAGATCCATCGTCACGAAATTGGTGGCCGAGGGCAGGGGGCTGGCCCCATTGGCGCGTGCGATGGCGGCAAGCCGCGCGCGGCCCGATGCCACGCGGGTCTGCACCTGTGCCAGCCACGCCTGATCGGCCAGCGCGGCCAAGGCCCCGGCTTGGGCAATGCGGCCCATCCCGAAATGGTTGCGGATCTTGTCAAAGGCCACGGCCAAGGGCGCAGCACAAATGGCATAGCCCACACGCAGGCCCGCCATGCCGTAACCTTTGGAAAAGGTGCGAAAGCGGATCACGCGCGGGTCATCGGCGGCGATTTGCGGCGTGGTGCCGGGGGGCGCAAGGTCGATATAGGCCTCGTCCAGAATCATCAGGGTTTCGGGGGGCAGGGCGTTGATCATCGCCGTGATGGCCGCCGCCGGGTGGTGGCTGCCCATCGGGTTGTCGGGGTTGGAGAGGTAAACCAGCTTTGGCCGATGTGCCCATGCGGCAGCGATGAGGGCCTCGGGGTCCTCATGGTCGGCCTTGTACGGCACCCGGATGATCTCGCCGCCAAAGCCCGCAACATGGAAGGTGAAGGTCGGGTAGGCCCCCAGTGAGGTCACCACCTTGTCGCCGGGGCCAATCATCAGCCGCACGAGATAGCCCAAAAGCCCGTCAATCCCTTCGCCCACAACGATATTCTCTGGACTACAGCCATGATGGGCGGCAAGGGCTGCCTTAAGATCGTAAAGTTCCGGGTCGCCATACATCCACACCTCGGCCGCTGCCGCCGCCATCGCGGCGATGGCATGGGGCGAGGGGCCAAACAGCGATTCATTGGCCCCAAGGCGGGCGCGGAAGGGTTGGCCAAGGCTGCGCTCTTGGGTTTCCGGGCCCACAAACGGCACGGTTGAGGGTAGCGAGGCGGCGAGCGGGGTGTAGAGGGGCGCGGTCATGGGGCAGATTTGGCGTCAAGGCTGTGCGGCTGGCAAGGGGGGAGATGGGCCGAGGGGGGACAAAATCGTAACGCCTTGAAAAAGAGCGACCTTCAAACCTCTCGTTGCCCCACTTCGACGCCTGTCCACGGCGCGATGTCAGCCGCGCAGAAAGGCGCGGCGTGCCTCCTCGGCCATGGCCTGCCGCATCTCAATCTGGGCCAATTCGGCCATCGCGACCTTGCGCGCGGCCGGATCTGTCAGCGTGGCCAGCTTGTCGCGCTGCGCCTGAGCCGCCTTTTTGAGCACGATCTCTTCGGGCAAAACCCCAGCCTCGGCCATGATGCGAAAGCCCACCGCCTCGCCGGGGGTGATGAAGGCGGCACCGGTGCGGTCAGGAAGCGGCTTGCCTTCACCGGCCAAGCCTTGCAACTGGCCTTTCAGGCGGGCGGCCTGCATGCGGCGTTCGGCAAGTCGGTTGAGCCAAGACATCGCGGCACCTTTCGGTCGGGGACCTAGATCCAAAGTGGGCGACGATGGGCGGCTTTACAAGGCGGCGCGGGTTGACGGGTGTCAGTAAATCTCGATCAGGGCGGCAAGGCCGGCGGTGCTGGTCACCCCTTGCAGCAAGAGCGTGCCATTGGTGCCAAAGTTGAACAGCACCCCGTCAGCGGTGACCGTGGCAAAGCTTGTGACCACCTGTGCCGCGCTGCGCGTGCCGGTCCAGAGCGCATCATCCAGGAAAATCTGGTCGCCTTGGGTGCGGGTAAAATCGGTGATGCGGTCTGCCCCGCCGCGGCGGTAGAACACGAAATCATCAGCCCCCGCGCCCCCGGTGAGCGTGTCATTGCCCGCCTCGCCATGCAGCCGGTCATTGCCACTGCCGCCGATCAACAAATCGCGGTCGTTGCCGCCCAACAGGAAATCATTGCCGGCGCCGCCGTTCAGGCTGTCATGGCCGCGTTCACCCGACAGAAGATCATTGCCGTTATGGCCATTGATCGTGTCAGCGCCGCGGTTGCCGTAAACCCGGTCATGGCCTTGGCCGCCGTTCAGGGTCTCATTGGCGGTGGTGCCCAGCACAAGTTGCGGCAGGACGGTTCCCGGTGCCAGACGCGCGCCAAGGGTACGGGTGGCGGCCTCCCAAGCGAGGTGCTGGAATAGGATGGTCTGGTCTGTGGTCCAGCCACCATAGGCTTGCCCCCATTCGCCGGTTAGCCGGTCGGTCAGCCCGATGGGACTGCGGCCGGAAATGGCTGCGAATTGGACAAGGGAAATCAGATAGTTGCCCGCGTCGTTCAGATGGATTTGATCGGTGAAAAGCTGGGTGATCTGGGTGAGCCCCTGACCCCGTCCGCTGACGATGGCATCATACAAAAGCCCCATGGCCTGCCCGCCGGGCACAATGCCGACCTGCGGCGCAGCGGCTGGTTTCACGGCATTGACATGGGTCGCAATGCCCTGCCACAGCGCCAGATCGCTGGTCAGGCTCGCGCGCCACGCGGCGGCGCTGGCGCCAATCTCGTGCCAGGTTTCATAGATCATCACCCGCGCCGATGGATTGGCCGCCCAGGCCAGCTCGGCATAGGCGCGCGCGATCCCATGCGTGTTGGACCATTGCAGATGCGTGGCCAGCGGGATGGCTTCGGTCAGGACAAGCGTGCCAAAAGCACCCGAGGGCAGCACGGCGCGGGCGTTCACCCCTTCGGCCCCGGCCCCGTTGCCCCAATTGTAAATGAGGGGGGAGCCGTTGATGACTTGGGCGCGCACAAGCATCGACGCGGGCAACAGCGCATCGAGCATGCGCGGCATGGTCTGGCCAACAAGGGAATGTCCCACAAACAGCACATCGTCGGTCATCACACACCCTCACCCTTACACGTGCTTTTTGTGCAAGCCCGACCCCGGCGTCAAGTTTGGGCCGGGGCGGTTGGGCGGATAGACGCTGCACAATCGGTTTCCAATTTGGAAACCGATGCTGGCGGGCTAGCCGATTTCGGCCAGTCGCGCGATGGCGGCTGAAACCTTGGCCGCCTCATCCTCACGCGCTTCAAGGTTGGCGCGGGCCTCGATGATCACATCCTCGGGGGCGGATTTGACGAAATTGGGGTTGTCGAGACGCCCCTTCAGTCCGCCGACTTCCTTGCCAAGCTTCTCCAAAGCCTTGGAGAGCCGCGCCTTTTCCTCGGCAATGTCGATCAGCCCGGCCAAGGGCAGGGCAAAGGCCGCCCCGTCCATCGCCAGCGCGATAGAGCCCTTGGGGGCCGGGCCTTCGGAAAAGCCTTCGACACGGGCCATGCGGCGGATCAGCGCCTCATTGCGCTGCCATGCCGCGCGGGCTGCGGGGGAAAGCTCGGTCGCCACAAGATCGCATTTCAGGCCGACCGGCACATGCAACTGCGCGCGGGCTGAGCGGATGTCGTCGATAAGCGAGGTGACAAAGGTCATCTCGGCATCGGCCTGCGGGTCGGAAAGATTGGCGAAGGCAGGCCAGTCCGTATGGACAAGAAGCTTGGCGCGTGTGCCGGTGGTGCCCCACAGTTCTTCGGTGATGAAGGGCATGAAGGGGTGCAACAGGATCATCGACTGGTCCAAGACCCAAGCCATCGTGGCGCGGGTTTCGTCGGCGTGCTCACCGTCAAAGAGCGGCTTGGCAAACTCAACATACCAGTCGCAAACCTTGCCCCAGACGAATTTGTAGAGCGCGTCGGCGGCTTGGTCGAATCGGAAGTCGTCAAGGGCGGTGTTCACCTCGACCAGCGCGCGGGCGGTTTCGCCGATGATCCAGCGGTTGGCGGTGGCCTGGACGGCGGGGGGCGTGGCTTGGGTGGCATGACCCTCCCAAACCCCGTTCATCTCGGCAAAGCGGCAGGCGTTCCACAGCTTGGTGCCAAAGTTGCGATAGCCCGCGATGCGCTGGGTGTCGAGCTTTAGAACCCCGCCCAGCGAGGCCATCGCCGCATTGGCAAAGCGCAGGGCGTCAGTGCCGAATTCGTCAATGATTTCCAAGGGGTCGATAACGTTGCCCAAGGACTTCGACATCTTCTTGCCTTTGGCGTCGCGGACAAGCCCGTGCAGATAGACGGTGTGGAACGGCACTTGGTCCACCACGGCCAGCTGCATCATCATCATCCGGGCGACCCAGAAGAAGAGGATATCCGCCCCGGTCACGAGAACGCTGGTGGGGAAGTATTTGGCCAGCTCCGGCGTGGGTTCTGGCCAGCCAAGTGTGCCGATCGGCCAGAGGCCAGAGGAGAACCAGGTGTCAAGAACGTCGGGGTCGCGCGTCAGTGCCTTGCCCGGCGCCATGGCCTGAGCTTCAGCCTCATTCGGCGCACAGTAATGGTTGCCCTCGGCGTCATACCACACCGGAATCTGGTGCCCCCACCACAGCTGGCGGGAAATGCACCAAGGCTCGATATTCTCCAGCCAGTGGTAATAGGTCTTCTCGCCCGATTCCGGGATGATCTTGGTCGCCCCGGTCCGCACCGCCTCCAGCGCGGGTTCCACGATCTTTGCGGTGTCGACGAACCATTGGTCGGTCAGCATCGGCTCAATGACCACTTTCGATCGGTCACCAAAAGGCTGCATGATCTTCTTGTCTTCGACGTAGGGAACGTTCTTCCAGTCTTCGGCATTGGTCTCGGGGTCGATGGTCACAACCTTGGTCACCACCGCCAAACCTTGGGCGTTGATGTCGGCGACAACCAGCTTGCGCGCCTCGAACCGGTCAAGACCGCGATACTTGGCGGGGACAAGGTTCAGGCTGTCCACCTCGGCCTCGGTCGTCGCAGAGCCGGCAGCAATCTCGCGGGCGCGGGCCACGGCCACCTCATAAGGCGCGCCATCGGCCCGCATCTGGCCACGGGTGTCCATCAGCCGGTAGCAGGGCAGAGTGTTGCGCTTTGCCACGGCGTAATCGTTGAAATCATGCGCGCCGGTGATTTTCACCGCGCCCGAGCCGAAGGTCGGGTCGGGGTATTCGTCGGCGATGATCGGGATCAGACGGTCACACAGCGGCAGATGCACCATCTTGCCCACGATCGCCGCATAGCGTTCATCGCTGGGATGTACGGCAACCGCACCATCGCCCAGCATCGTCTCGGGCCGGGTGGTGGCGATAGAGATATAGTCGCGCTTTTCGCGCAGGGTCACATTTCCGTCGGCGTCTTTCTCGATGTAGTCATAGGTCTCGCCCCCGGCGAGGCGATACTTGAAGTGCCACATATGGCCTGCGACTTCGGTGTTCTCGACCTCAAGATCGGAAATCGCGGTCTCAAAATGGGGGTCCCAGTTGACCAACCGCTTGCCGCGATAGATCAGGCCCTTGTTGTACATCTCGACGAAGACCTTGATCACGGCGTCGTGGAAGTTCCCATCCTCACCAGCGGGCGCACCGGGCGCACCCGACATGGTGAACGCTTCGCGGTCCCAATCGGCGCTCGCGCCCAACCGCTGCAGCTGGCCGATGATCGTGCCGCGGGATTTGACCTTTTGCTCCCAAACGCGCGACAGGAACTTGTCCCGCCCCATATCACGGCGCGAAGGCTCGCCATTCTTGACCATCTCGCGCTCGGTCACCATCTGCGTGGCGATCCCTGCGTGGTCGGTGCCGGGTTGCCAAAGGGTGTCATCCCCCTTCATCCGGTGCCAACGCACCAGAATATCCTGCAGCGTGTTGTTGAAGGCGTGGCCCATGTGCAAGCTGCCGGTGACATTCGGCGGCGGGATCATCACGGAAAAGGCCGGATGCCCCGGCTTGGCATTGGCCCCAGCGGCAAAGGCTTTGGCGTCCAGCCAAAGCTTTGAAATCCGGGCCTCTGCTTCGGCGGGGGTGAAGTTCTTTTCCATGGGCATCGCAGGCATCCTTTTGTCTTGGACCTGCTTTAGCCGCTCAAGGGAAAAAGGCCAAGCACTTGGCACCGCTGAACTCCGCTCCGCGGGGAGTATTTTGAAAGGCGCAAGCCATGGATCGGCGCGCCCTTTGATCTTCATCTTGGCCCAAATACTCCCGCCGGAGGCATCCACGCTAGGCTCTAGGCGCTGCGTGTCAGGCCCATGCTGGCACCGCCGCCGCCGAGCGGGGGCTCAATGCCCCCCGAGGTGGCTCCTTTGGTCGGGTTACACCGCCCGGTCCAGCCGGGTGGAGAGGTGAATCAGGCTTTCAGACGATTTCACCCCGGTCAGCGCGCCGATTTGGTCCAGAACTGAATCCAGCACTTGGGTGTTCGAGGCCGCGACCTGCAAGAGAAGGTCGAAGCGGCCTGAAGTGGTGAATACGCGTTCAACCTCGCTGATGCCCTTCAGCCGCGTCAGAATGGCGGCTTGGCTGCGCGGTTCGATCGTGAGGAGCACACTGGCGCGCAGGCGTCCCTGACGTGCCGCCTCGCCCAGTTTCAGCGTGTAGCCGGCGATGATTCCCGAGGTCTCGAGCCGCTCGAGCCGGGCCTGAATGGTGGAGCGTGCCACCTTCAACCGCCGCGCCAAGGTGGCCACGGACATCCGTGCATCGGCCCCCAGAAGGGTCAGAATGTTGCGATCGAGGTCATCCATGCATTTTGCCCATGTTTTTCGTCATTATGACGATGATTCACGACGAATATATAGTTTTGTTCGGTGAGTTTGTCACTCATATGCGGCATCCTCAGTTGCAGGAAAAGGGCGGCTCATACGCACCTGGCCTGGTTTGGAAAAACCGCGCGGGTGCCGAGGCCGTTCATACCATATTTGGTATGGCAACGGAGGAGGTCACGCATCTTGTTGGCAGAAAGGATCACGCCGATGGGACTGTCTAAGACAATCTGGACCAATCCGACCGAATTCCTGAAACATCAGCAGCCGGAGAACCCGGTGCTGTTTTTCGCCCCCAGCGCCGTGCAGGCCGTGGGGCGGAGGTTCTTGGCGGGGTTTCCCGGCCTTGTGACCTATGCGGTCAAGTCGAACCCGGGCGAAGAGATCGTGGAGAACTTGGTTGCGGCGGGGATCAAAGGCTTTGATTGCGCCTCACCCTTCGAGATTGATCTGATCCGCCGCCTCGCGCCGGATGCGGCCATTCATTACAACAACCCCGTGCGCTCGCGCGCCGAGATCGCCCATGGCGTGGCGCGGCAGGTCAAGTCGTGGTCGGTGGACAGCCACAGCGAATTGGCCAAGCTGATCGAGATGGTGCCGGTCAAGGGCTGTGAGATTTCGGTGCGCTTCAAGCTGCCGGTGGCGGGTGCGGCCTATAACTTTGGCGCCAAGTTCGGTGCGACCGAGGAGGTCGCCGTTGAGCTTCTGAAAACCGTGGCCGATGCAGGGTTCATCCCCTCGATCACCTTCCATCCCGGCACGCAATGCACCGATCCGGCGGCTTGGGCGTCCTATATCCGTGCGGCGGCTGTGATTGCGCAAAAGGCGGGCGTCAAGATTGCGCGGCTGAACGTTGGGGGCGGGTTCCCCAACCACCGCGCGGTTGGCGTCTTGCCGCAGTTGGAAGAGACCTTTGCCACCATCGACCGCGTGACGGATGAGGCCTTCGGTGCCGAGCGGCCCGAGTTGGTCTGCGAACCGGGGCGCGCGATGTGCGGCGATGCCTTCACGCTGGCCGCCCGGGTCAAGGCGGTGCGCGATGGCACGCATGTGTTCTTGAACGACGGGCTTTATGGCTCACTCTTTGAGCTTGGCCAGATCGGCATCATCGACCGCATCACGGTGCTGACCCCGGCAGGTCAGCGCCGCAAGGGCGCGGTGCATGGCCGCATCTGCTTTGGCCCGACCTGCGATTCGGTGGACCGTCTGCCGGGCGATCTGCCCTTCCCGGATGACATCGCCGAGGGTGATTTCGTGATCTTTGAAGGGATGGGCGCCTATTCCACGGTGACCAACAGCCGGTTCAACGGCTTTGGGGAGCTGGGGCTGGTCACGGTTCTGGGCCTGCAGCTGTAACTCCTTTGGCCCATATCGGCTTTTTCAACGGGCGTCCCTTGTGGGCGCCCGTTTTGCATCGTCTTGTTAACCTTGTGAGCTTTAGCCTGTTGGTCACAGGGTCTGTTGTGCGGGGGGTGTGTCACGTCGCTGATTGAAAGACTGTCGCGCTGGTGGAAGGGCAAGCCCATTGCCACGGTGGAGCCGGCCGCGCCGCCGGTGCCGGGCCGCAGGCGGGGCGTTGTCGATCATGTCATCATTCTGGATGGCACCCTGTCACTCTTGGAGCCGGGGTATGAAACCAATGCGGGGCTGGTGCTGAAGCTTTTGCTTGGCGATCAGCGGGGCGTGGAGCGGCGGGTCTATTACGAACAGGGCCTGCAATGGGAGGGGATGCGGCGCGCCTTTGGCTTTGTGCAGGGGCGTGGCATCAACCGCCAGATCGCCCGGGCCTATGGGTGGCTCGCCAGCCAGTATCGGCCGGGTGACCGGATTTACCTTTTCGGCTATTCGCGCGGGGCCTTTGCGGTGCGCAGTCTGGCTGGGGTGATTGACCGCGTGGGGTTGGTACGGCGCGAGGAGGCGACCGAGCGGGTGATCCGGCAGGCCTATCGGCACTATCGCGAGGGTCCGATGTCCCCCGCCGCGCAGGCGTTCTCGCGCGCCTATTGTCATGAGGAGGCCCCGATTGAGATGGTCGGGGTCTGGGACACGGTCAAGGCACTGGGGCTGCGGCTGCCCTTGCTGTGGATGCTGACCGACAAGCAGCATCGGTTTCACAATCACCATCTGGGATCCTCGATCCGCCACGGCTTTCAGGCGCTGGCGCTGAATGAGACGCGGGCGGTCTTTGAGCCGGTGATGTGGGAGTGTCCGCCGGGCTGGGAGGGCAATGTGCAGCAGCTGTGGTTTCGTGGTGGCCATTCGGATGTGGGCGGGCAGGTGGGCACTTTTCCGGCGGCGCGGCCTTTGGCGAATATTCCCCTCGTCTGGATGCTGGAGCGGGCCGAGGCAGTGGGCTTGGCTCTGCCGCCGGGGTGGCGAGCACGCTACCCGTGTGACCCCAAGGCACCCATGATGGGCACGACGCGGGGCTGGGCCAAGGTGTTCTTGTTGCGCCGACCGCGTGTGGTGGGGCGAGATGTCTCCGAGGCCATCCACCCCAGCGCCGAAGGGGAGCGTCCGTGGAGCTGGATGCCTTGGCCCTTGACGCGGCTGTTCTGAGGCTTCAGCGCCTCGTCGGAGCCTTCGGCCCTCCTCGGGCTTTCGACGACAGGCCGCAGGCCTAGGAGGAGAGATAGCTTGCCACCCAGATCAGCGCGATGAGGATCGGCTGGTGCACAAGATAGACCACAAGGCTGTGCTGTCCGGGCCAGGCGAGGCGGCGCAGCACTGGTGTGTCAGGCAGGGCGAGCCGATGCAAAAGACCCCGCGCGCTGGCCCATTTCGCGCTTGCGAGGCCCAAGAGGAAGGGGCCGACCCAAGGGAAGAGCGGCTCAAAGTCCACGGTCATTGCCGGTTCCGTGGCGAGGCCGATGAAGCGGAGAAGGGGCGCATTGAAGGCCGGGTCGGGCAGGATGTAGCTGGCCACCATAATGACCGCGCCAAGGGCTGCCACAGCGGCGGCGGGCAGGCGCAGGGCAAAGAGCCCGATCAGGCTGCTGGCGGCGATGCAGTGCAGAATGCCGAAATAGACGAAATACTCGGGCAAGGCGACATAGGTGGTGACTGTCACCAGCGCCGCCGCCGCCACGAGCTTGATCCATCGGCGCCAGAAGGCGGGCCAGCTGATGCCTTGGCCATGCGCGAGCCAAAGCGACACCCCGGCCAGAAACAAGAAACTGCCTGCGACGAGGCGTGCATGCCAATAAAAGACTGGGTGCAGCGTGGTCCCAAAGGGCAGGTAACCGAACATCTGCAGGTCAAAGACGATGTGAAAACACACCATCCCCAGAAGGGCGGCGCTTCGGGCGATGTCGAGGCCGAGAAGGCGTTCGGTAGGATGGGTCAAGCGTTGCGACCGGGGGTTTCACACCCCCGGACCCCCGTGGGATATTTGGACCGCATTGAAGGCAGGGCCCGTTGGAAAGGCAAGGGAAAAAGCAAACGGGCGGCCTGATCTGGCCGCCCGTTTGGATTTGGTTCTAGAGGACTTAGCGGTGGCGCAGATCGACATAGTCGCGCTTGGCCGAGCCGACATAGAGCTGACGCGGGCGGCCGATCTTTTGGTTCTTTTCGCCGATCATCTCTTTCCACTGCGAGATCCAGCCGACGGTGCGCGAGATGGCGAAGATCGGTGTGAACATCGAGGTGGGGAAGCCCATCGCCTCGAGTATGATGCCTGAGTAGAAATCGACGTTCGGGTAGAGCTTTTTCGAGATGAAATACTCGTCCGACAGGGCGATACGCTCAAGCTCTTTGGCGACCTGCAGCAGCGGGTTGTTGTCAACGCCGAGGAGGCTGAGCACCTCATCCGCGGATTCTTTCATCACCTTGGCGCGGGGGTCAAAGTTTTTGTAGACGCGGTGGCCAAAGCCCATCAGGCGGAAGCCGGAGTTCTTGTCTTTGGCCTTGGCGACATATTCGGGGATGCGGTCAACTGTGCCGATTTCCTTGAGCATCTCAAGGCAGGCCTGATTGGCGCCGCCATGGGCCGGGCCCCAGAGGCAGGCAATGCCGGCAGCGATGCAGGCAAAGGGGTTGGCGCCCGAGGAGCCCGCCAGACGCACGGTGGAGGTGGAGGCGTTCTGCTCGTGGTCGGCATGGAGCATCATGATGCGGTCCATCGCCTTTTCGAGGACCGGGTTGACCACATAGTCCTCGGCAGGAACCGCAAAGCACATACGCAGTAAGTTGCCCGCGTAGCTCAGGCTGTTCTTGGGATAAACGAAGGGCTGGCCGACCGAATACTTATAGGCCATGGCGGCGATTGTTGGCACCTTGGCGATCATCCGGATCGCCGCGACCTCGCGCTGCCACGGGTCGTTGATGTCAAGGCTGTCGTGGTAGAAGGCTGACATTGCGCCCACGACACCCACCATGGTGGCCATTGGGTGGCTGTCACGGCGGAAGCCGCGGAAGAAGTTGTGCATCTGTTCATGCACCATAGTGTGGCGCGTGATGCGGGCCTCAAAATCGGCCTGCTGGGCGGCGGTGGGCAGTTCGCCATACAAGAGCAGGTAGCACAGTTCGAGGTAGTGCGATTCTTTGGCAAGCTGCTCGATCGGATAGCCGCGGTGCAAAAGCTCGCCCTTGTCGCCGTCGATATAGGTGATCGCGCTTTCGCAGGCGGCCGTCGAGGTGAAGCCGGGGTCGAAGGTGAAGACATCGGCCTGAGCGTAGAGCTTGCCGATGTCCAGCACATTGGGCCCAAGCGTTGGAGCATAGACCGGCAGATCATAGGTCTTGCCGTCAAGGTTGAGCGTTGCGGTCTTGATCTGTTCGGCCATCTTCCGTCCCCCATCAATGGCGCGGTGGGCCTGTGGCCCGGACCGCGCGGCGTTCCGTCAGGCTGTCGGCCTGGGCCTTGTTAGGCCGCAGCGTCCGTCAACCGGGCAATCGTTTCATCCCGACCGATGACCAGCATCATGTCGAACACGCTGGGCGTTGCAGTGCGCCCCGCCAAAGCGGCACGCAGAGGGGCGGCGAGTTTGCCGAAGCCGATCCCATTTTCTGCGGCAGCATCGTTGAGGATCGACTCCAAGCCCTCTTTTGTCCAGCTAGCATTTTGCAGTCGCGGCGTCAATGATTTCAGTATACCACGGGATACCGTATCAAGCGCCTTGGCAGCGGCCTCATCGGCGACGACAGGGCGCGATGCCATGGCAAATTGAGCTTTTTCAAGCAGTTCTGGAAAGGTTTTCGCGCGGTCTTTGATGCAATAAAGCCCACGCGACAGCCTGTCGCGCTGCGCGTCAGTCAGGGCGGGGCGGCCTGCGGCTTGCAGAAATCCGTCCAATTCATGCAGCAGTGCAGCATCGGGCGTCATGGCCATGTGATGGCCGCAGGTGTTTTCCAGCTTTTTGAAGTCAAGCCGGGCCGGCGCGCGACCGATTCCCTTGAGGTCAAACATCTGCATTGCTTCGGCGGTCGTGAAAATCTCGGCGTCGCCATGCGCCCAGCCAAGCCGGGTGAGATAGTTGCGCATGCCCGCGGCCGGGTAGCCCATGGCCTGATATTCCTCGACCCCGGTGGCGCCGTGGCGTTTGGAGAGTTTCTTGCCATCCGGCCCGTGGATCAGCGGGATATGGGCCCAGACCGGCACGGTCCAGCCCATGGCGGTGTAGACCATTTGCTGACGCGCGGCGTTGTTCAGGTGGTCATCCCCCCTAATCACATGGGTCACGCCCATATCGTGATCGTCCACCACCACGGCCAGCATATAGGTCGGCGTGTTGTCCGAGCGCAGAACGATCATGTCGTCGAGAGTTTCGTTCTTGATGGTTACGATTCCCTGAACCTCGTCATGAATCTCGGTCTCACCCGTGCGGGGGGCCTTCATGCGGATGGCATAGGGGGCATCGGGGTGGTTAGCTGCGTCAACATCGCGCCATGGGCTTTGAAAGACGGCATAGCTGGCGCCCTTGGCCTCGGCCTCGGCGCGGAAGGCGGCGATCTCTTCGGGCGTGGAGAAACACTTATAGGCCGTGCCGCGCGCCAGCATTTCATGGGCCACCTCGGCGTGGCGGTCCTTGCGTTCGAACTGGCTGACCACATCGCCGTCCCAGTCAAGGCCAAGCCATGTCAGGCCCTTGAGAATCGCCGCGGTTGCCTCGGGGGTCGACCGCTCGCGGTCGGTGTCCTCAATACGGAGCAGGAACTTGCCGCCACGACCGCGCGCGTAAAGCCAGTTGAACAGGGCCGTCCGTCCGCCGCCGATGTGCAGATAGCCGGTGGGCGAGGGGGCAAAGCGGGTGACAACCTGAGCGGCGGGTGCGGCGGACATGCGGGATTAACCTTTCGGAAACCATGGGCTGGCTAGGATCGGCAGAGCTTTAGGCAATACGGGGGCGCAAAACAAGGTGGGCATGACGCGCTGGCTGATCTGGCCGCTTGAGGCCCTGTTGCAGCTTCGGGGCATGCTGTTTCCCTGGGTGCCGGTGTTTCTGGCGGTGGGGATCGGGCTGTGGTTTGCGTTGGAGCGAGAGCCCGGGGGGCTGGCCTATATGCTTGCGGCGCTGGGTCTCTGCCTAGGCGCGCTGGTTGGGCGCTGGGGGGCAGAACTGGTGCGGCCGGTGGCGGTGGTGCTGGCCTGCCTCTGCGTGGGGTTTCTCGCCGTTGGCGCGCGGGCGCATTGGGTCGCAGCCCCCATGCTGGAGCGGCCCTATTATGGGCCAGTGCAGGGACGGATCGTGCAGATCGACCGGTCAGGCTCGGACGCTTTGCGGCTGACGCTGGACCATGTGGTGCTGGACATTGCACAAGAGAAGACGCCCAAGCGGGTTCGCGTCTCGCTGATGGCGGGGGCCGATCCGCCGGATCCGGGGCAGGTGGTGTTGGTCTCCGCGCGGCTGGCAGCACCCGAAGGGCCGGCGGAACCCGGCGGGTTCGACTTTCGGCGCATGGCGTTTTTCGACGGCTTGGGCGCGGTCGGTTATACCCGCACGCCCTTGGTGTTGTGGCAGGAGCCGGAGCCGGGGACCGAACTCGTCAACCGGCTGCGAATGCATCTGTCGCGCAGCATCATGGCGGCCCTGCCGGGGGATGCCGGGGCCTTTGCCAGCGGTGCGATGACGGGCGACCGCTCCGGCATTTCCCGCGAAACGGTCGAGGCGCTGCGCGATTCGAACTTGGCGCATCTCTTGGCGATTTCGGGCATGAACATGGCCTTTCTCACGGGCTTTGTCTTTTTGCTCCTGCGCTATGGGTTGGCTTTGGTGCCGCCCTTGGCGCTGCGGGTGAACACAAAGAAGCTGGCGGCGGTGGTGGCCTTTGGGGTGGCGCTGTTTTACCTGATGCTGTCGGGGTCCAACGTGGCGACCGAGCGGGCCTTTTTGATGGTCTCGGTGATGCTGGGGGCGGTTTTGTTGGATCGGCGCGCGCTCAGCCTGCGGTCGGTGGCGCTCGCGGGCTCGGTGCTCTTGATCTGGCAGCCGGAAAGCCTGACAGAGCCGGGGTTTCAACTGTCTTTTGCCGCCAGTGTGGCGCTGATTGCGGCCTTTGATGCGCTGGATGGGCGGGTGATGCGCGAGCGTCTGCCGCGCTGGGTGATGCCACTTTTCACGCTGGTGCTGTCCTCGGTGGTGGCTGGCTTGGCAACCGCGCCCTTTGCGGCGGCGCATTTCAACCGGTTCACCGATTACGGGCTTTTGGCGAACCTGCTGACCGTGCCGATGATGAGTGTGCTGATGGCGGCCGGTGCGATGGCCGCGCTTTTGGCCCCCTTTGGGCTGGCGATGCCGGCGCTTTGGCTGATGGAATTGGCCGCGCGTTGGATCTTGTTTGTGGCCCACTGGGTCGCGGGGCTTGACGGGGCGGTGACCCCGATCCCCGCACCGGGGCCTTGGGCGGTGCCGTTGATTGCGGCGGCAGGGGTTTGGGCCGTGCTGATGCGTGGGCGGGCGCAGGTCTGCGCCGTGTTGCCTTTGGTGGCGGGGCTGGGGCTTTGGGCGCTGGCCGAGCGTCCGGTTTTGCTGATCAGCAGCGATGGGCGGCTCGTGGGGCTGATGGGGGATGAGGGGCGGGCCCTGTCGGCCAAAACTGGCGCGGGGTTCACGGCGACGAATTGGTTGGAGAAGGATGGCGATCTCGCCCCGCAGGCCGCGGCCTTTAACCGCGCGGGTTTTTCGGGGCCAAGGGGCGCGCGGGCATTTGCTTTGAAACCGCCGGGGTCCGCCGGGGCGGACGATTTGCGCGGTATGGTTCTGGTGGACGAAGAGCGCGATGTAGCTGCGGCCTGCGCCGAGGTGGATCTGGTGATCGTGTCGGGCCGGGTGACGGCAGTGCCACCCGAGGGCTGCGCGCTGGTCGACGCGGGTCTTTTGCGCCGGACCGGTGCGCTCGCGCTGTGGCACCGTTCGGGCGCATGGGAGTTTGAACCCGCCGCACGCGGCGCGCGCATCTGGATGGGGACTAAGGAGCCACCGGTTTTGCCACGCCTGCTGGCAGGCCAAGCGCGGCCGCCCGTGACGGCGGCCGCAGCTGCGCCGGGTCTTGGCGGTCAGTAGTTGCGGATCAGACCGACAAGACGGCCCTGCACCTTGACCATATGGTCGGGGAAAACGCGGGTTTCATAAGCGGGGTTGGCCGCCTCCAGCGCGATCATGTTGCCCTTGCGGCGGAAGCGTTTCAGCGTCGCCTCATGATCTTCGACCAAGGCCACAACGATATCGCCGTTCTCGGCGCTGCCCTGTTCGCGGATCACCACGATATCGCCGTCGTTGATCCCGGCCTCAATCATAGAGTCGCCTTTGACTTCCAGCGCATAGTGCTGTCCGCGTCCGGTCAGCATGCTGCCGGGCACGGCCACATGGTGCGAGACGTGGCTGATCGCCTCGATCGGGACACCGGCGGCGATGCGGCCCATGACGGGCAGCTCCAGCGCATGGACCGCCTCAAGCGGCATGGCACCGCGCGGCGGATCAACCTTGTCGCCCTTGATGACCTTAGGCGAAAAGCCCTGCTTTTCCATCGCCTCGGGCAGTTTGACGATTTCCAGCGCTCGCGCCCGGTGGGCCAGACGGCGGATAAAGCCGCGTTCTTCCAGTGCGGTGATCAGCCGGTGGATGCCGGATTTCGACCGCAGGTCGAGCGCATCCTTCATCTCGTCAAACGAGGGCGGCACACCATCGCGGTCCATCCGCGTCTTGATGAAGTCGAGAAGTTCCAACTGTTTGCGCGTCAGCATTCCACACCCCGTGGCCTGTTGTTTCCCTTATGTTCTGCCCTTGTTCCCGGCTTGTGTCAAGCAAATCCCTGCGCGGACGTTAAAGCGGCAGATACTCCACCCGCTCACCCGCACGCCGCGGCCCGTCGTCTTGGGGGCGGATCAGGAGCGCATCTGCCTCGGTCAGGATGCGCAGAAGGGCGCTGTCCTGCGAGGCAAAGGGGGTGATGCGGGGCAGGCCGTCACCCGGTGACAGGCGGGCGCGCATGTAATGCACGCGGGGGCCAGCGGGGCCGACATCTTCGGCGAGGATGGCCTGAGCGGTGGGGGCGGGCGTGGCGGGAAGACCCTGCATCGCGCGCAGCATGGGCAAGAGGAAGAGGTGGCCGCAAACAATGGCCGAGACCGGGTTTCCGGGCAGCCCCAGCATAAGGGATGCGCCAAGCCGCCCGGCCATCAGCGGTTTGCCGGGCCGCATGGCGATCTTCCAAAACGCCCGCTCAAGGCCAAGATCGGCGGCGACCTTGCCCACAAGGTCATGGTCCCCGACCGACGCGCCGCCGATGGTGACGATCAGATCGGCCCCTTCGGCAAGCTGAAAGACCTGCCGCAGGTCGTCCTCGGTGTCGTGGGCGATGGGCAGCATCCGCACCTCGGCCCCTTCGGCGCGGGCCATCGCCTCAAGCGCGAAAAGGTTGGAGGCAACGATCTGATCGGGGCCGGGCTGATCGCCGGGCATTACCAGCTCATCGCCGGTGGCGATGAGGGCGACGACGGGGCGGCGGCTGGCGTTGACCTCGGGGATGTTCATCGCCGCCAAAAGCGCAAGGTCCTTGGACGTCAGGCGACGGGGGGCCGAAAGGGTGTCACCTTGCGCGAAATCCTGTCCGCGTTTGCGGATATTGGCGCCGGGGCGGGCGGGTGCGGTGAGGGTTATATTGGTTGAATAAGTCGTCACATCCTCTTGAATCGCAATGGTTTCTGCGCTTTTCGGCAGGGGCGCACCCGTGAAAATGCGCACCGCCTGATCGGGGGCAAGGGTGCCGGCAAATCCATGGCCTGCACCGGCCTCGCCAATGACGGTAAAGGCGGCGCCGGCGTCGCCCGACCGCCCAAGGGCGTAGCCATCCATTGCTGAGGCGTCAAAGGGCGGCTGGGTCAGCCGTGCTGAGGCGGGGGTGGCAAGCACGCGGCCTGCCGCCTGTCGCAAGGGCACGGGTTCTGAGGGCAGCGGGGTGACAAGTGCAAAGCAGCGCTGAAGCGCCTCCTCGACGGTGATCATGCCTCGGCCTCATAGCGGCCGGATTTGCCGCCGTCTTTCAGGATCAGGCGAATCCCCTCGATCCGCATGGATTTTTCTACGGCCTTTACCATGTCATAGATCGTCAGGCAGGCGACTGACACGGCGGTCAGCGCCTCCATCTCGACCCCGGTCTGGCCGCCGGTTTTCACCGTTGCCTCGACCACGATGCCGGGAAGGCTGTGGTCTGGGGTCAGGTCAAGCGCGACCTTGGTGATCGGCAGAGGGTGGCAAAGCGGGATCAGATCGGCGGTTTTCTTGGTCGCCATGATGCCGGCAAGCCGCGCGATGCCCAAGACATCCCCCTTTTTCGCCCGGCCCTCGGTGATAAGCGAAAGGGTCTCGGCCGTCATCACCACATGGCCGCGCGCCACGGCGACGCGGTCGGTCACCGGCTTTTGCGACACATCGACCATATGGGCTTGGCCCTGATCGTCGAAATGGGTGAGGCCAGAGGCAGTGGGCGTGCTCATGCGCCGCCCTCGGCGGTGAGGGGGCGGGACAAGATGGCGCGGGTCGCGGCGGTGACATCGGCTTGCCGCATCAGCGCCTCGCCGATCAAGAAGCAGCGCGCGCCGTAAGCGGCAACATCGGCCAGATCGGCGGGGGTGAAGAGGCCGGATTCCGACACGATCAGCCGATCCTCGGGCACATGGCGCGCAAGGTCACGGGTGGTTTGCAGCGTGACCTCGAAGCTGTGCAGGTTGCGGTTGTTGATGCCGATCAGGGGCGATTTCAGCCGCGTCGCGCGGTCAAGTTCGGCGCGGTCATGCACTTCGATCAGCACGTCCATGCCATAGGCAAAGGCCGCGGCTTCAAGCTCGGCCGCTTGGGCGTCGCTGACCGAGGCCATGATGATAAGGATGCAATCGGCCGACAGGGCGCGGGATTCGGCGACCTGATAGGTGTCGTAGAGGAAATCCTTGCGCAGGCAGGGCAGGCTGACCGCGTCATGGGCGGCCACCAGAAAGCTGTCCTCGCCTTGGAACGAGGGGGTGTCGGTCAGGACCGACAGGCAGGTGGCACCGCCCGCCTCATAGGCGCGGGCCAGGTCTGGCGGGTTGAAATCGGCGCGGATCAGGCCTTTGGAGGGGCTGGCCTTCTTGATCTCGGCGATCAGCCCATAACCCTTGGCGGCCGCATCCGACAGCGCGCGGGCAAAGCCGCGCGGGGCCGGGGCAGACTTGGCCGCAGACTCGACATCGGCCAAGGGGCGCGCGGCCTTGCGGGCGGCGACCTCTTCGAGCTTGTAGGCCTTGATGCGGTCAAGAATAGTTGACATGGGCAGCTTCCTTCCGGCCGGTTCCTGTGGCTGGCGGCCGGGGGTTTCACACCCCCGGACCCCCGTGGGATATTTGGGCCACATTGAAGGCCGGGTCCAGTGTGGGTTTAGCCTTTGGGGAGGCGGAAGGGAAGCCTTAGGCCGCCCAGTCGATAGGGGGCTGACCTTGGGCGAGGAGCCAGCGGTTGGTGGCCGAGAAGGGCCGTGAGCCAAAGAAGCCGCGATGGGCCGAGAGTGGCGAGGGGTGGGGGCTTTGGAGGAAGAGGTGGCTGTCGCGGGGCAGGCGCGCGCAGAGGGCTTGGGCGGGTGCGCCCCAGAGGAGGAAGGCTTTGGATCCATCGGCAGCAAGGGCGGTGAGGATCTGGGTGATGAGGGGCTCCCATCCCCAGCCTTTGTGGCCGTTTGCCTGATCAAGCGGCACAGTCAGGGCGGTGTTGAGCAGAAGAACGCCTTGGTCCGCCCAAGGGGTGAGATCACCATCGGCTTTGGTCTGGCCGATATCGGCGGCCAGTTCGGTGAGGATGTTCTTCAGGGAATGCCTCGGACGCGCGTCCTTTGGGAAGGAGAACGCGAGCCCAGTGGCGCGGCCGGGGGTGGGGTAGGGGTCTTGACCCAAGATCACGACGCGGGTGGCGGCGCGCGATGTCAGGCGCAGGGCGCGGAACGGGTCGGCTGGTTGCCAAGCGGGGGCTGTGGCGAGGCGCGTGCGAAGGGCGGGCCAGTGGGTGGTGAAGAAAGGCAGGTCGGCCCACGTCTCGGGCGGGGCCGGGATCTCAGCCATTCGTCAGCCGGGCCAGCGCCTCGATCTTGGCTTTTGCCTTGCCGGAATCTAGGCTTTCGCGCGCGATTTCAACGCCTTCCTTGAGCGTCTTTGCCCGATCTGCCACCACGAGGGCGGCGGCGGCGTTCAACAACACCGCATCGCGGAAACCGCCAGTAGCGCCATCCAGAAGTGCGCGGAAGGCCACAGCGTTCTCGGCCGGGGTGCCACCCTGAATGGCCTCAAACGGGTAGGCGGGCAGGCCTGCATCTTCGGGGTGCACGATAAAATCGCAGATCTCGCCCGCGTTCAGTTCCACCACGGGCGAGGGGGCGACGATGGAAAGCTCATCCGAGCCATCACCGCCATGGACGAGCCATGCCTTTTCCGACCCAAGGGCGCGCAGCGTTTCGGCCATAGGGCGGATCAGGGCTGCAGAAAACGCGCCGGTGAGTTGGCGTTTGACGCCTGCGGGGTTCGTGAGGGGGCCAAGGATGTTGAATATGGTGCGGGTGCCAAGCTCCATCCTGACCGGTGCCACATGGCGGGTCGCGGGGTGGTGCATGGGGGCCATCATGAAGCCGATGCCGGCCTCATTCAGGCAGCGCTCTACCACCTCGGGGCCGACCATGACGTTGAGACCCATCTCGGTCAGCGCATCCGCAGCACCAGATTTGGAACTGAGGTTGCGGTTGCCGTGTTTGGCGACCGGCACGCCTGCGCCTGCGACGACGAAGGCGGTGGCGGTGGAGATGTTGAGCGTACCCTTGCCGTCACCGCCGGTGCCGACGATGTCCATGGCCCCCGCCGGTGCCTTCACCGCATTGCATTTGGCGCGCATCACGCTTGCGGCGGCGGCGTATTCATCGACCGTTTCGCCGCGCACGCGCAGCGCCATCAGCAATCCGCCCATCTGGGCCGGGGTGGCCGCCCCCTCGAAGAGCGCGGTGAAGGCGGCCTCGGCCTCTCCCCTGGTCAGGGGGCGGGTGGCGGCGATGCCAATCAGGGGCTTGAGGATGTCGCTCATGCTGGGACCCGCGCCTGTGCTGCATCAAGAAAGTTCTTCAACAGCTGATGCCCATGTTCGGAAGCGATGCTTTCGGGGTGGAACTGCACGCCTTCGATAAGCTTTTCGCGATGCCGCAGGCCCATGATGGTGCCGTCCTCCAGGCAGGCCGTGACCTCAAGGCAGTCTGGTAAGGTTGTCCGATCAACCACCAGTGAGTGATAGCGCGTGGCGAGGAAGGGTGAGGGCAGGCCGCGGAACATGCCTTTTCCTTCATGGTGCATCGCACCCATCTTGCCATGCACGATCTCGTGGCAGCGGATCACATCGCCGCCAAAGGCCTCGCCGATGGTCTGATGACCAAGGCAGACGCCGAGAAGCGGCACATTGGCGGCGGCGGCAGCACGGGTCAGCGGGATGCAGATCCCAGCCTGTGCCGGGTCACAAGGGCCAGGAGACAGGACGATCAATTCGGGTTTAAGCGCCAACGCATCTTGCACCGACAATGCATCATTGCGCAGAACCTTCACATCTGCGCCAAGCTCGCCCAGATAATGCACAAGGTTGTAGGTAAAGCTGTCGTAGTTGTCGATCAGAAGCAGCATCTTGCTTGGCCTTGGCGGAAAGGGGATGAAGGGCGCGAACGGTCGGGTTATAGATGGTCAGAGCGGGCGAGGGGCGTCAAGGCCTTAAGCCGCAGCGGTGTGGAGGCGGAACGTGGTGTTGGAGTATCTGAAGGGTCTGATGTCGGGCGCGGTGCTGGTGACAGCCGGTCTTGCGGTGGTGAGCCAAAGCACATTGCCGCCGGGGACGGCGCCGGCAGAGGCCGGGATTGAGACCGAGGTGGCGGATGCGTTGACAGAAGCTGGCGCGGCGGAAGCTGGTGCCGAGGCGGGCAGCGCGGGGCCGGACGCGACCGATGAGGCGCCCGTTGGCACGGCAGAAGCCCCGGTGACGGTGGAGGAGCCCGCGCGATTGGATGGGCAGCAGGCCGTGCAAGATGAGCCGCTGTTGCGGCCGATGACGGAGCCTGAGGCCCCGCCGGCGGCAGCCATCGTACCGGATTTGCAAACCAATGCCGCCGTCGCCTCGCCTGATCAGCCGGTGAGTGATCCCGCTCCGGCAGCACAATCTGCCGCGCCGACGGAGCCCGCCGCCTCAGAATCGACGCCGCAGCCTCTCCCAGAGGCGGGGTCTCAGGTGACTGACGCGGCCGAACCGGCGGCCGAAGGCGCCGCGGTGCCAGCGATACCGGCTGAGACGGTGGAAGACGACGCGACGGGCGCGCAGGACGCCGAGGCTGCGAGCCTGGCCCAGGCCGAGCCTGCCCCGGCCCCCTCGACCCTGAGCCCCGATGGTGGGCTTGAACAGAACACAGTCGATGGTGTGACAACGGGGCGGTTGCCGACGATCTCCCCTGATCCGGCGGCTGAGGCCTCTGTGGCGAGCGCTGAGACAAGCCCGGTTGAGCCGCCTGTGGCGGGAACCGACCTGCCCGAGATTGCAGGCGATCTGCCGCCTTTGCAGCGTTTTGCAAGAAGCTTTGAAAATCCGAGCGCCAAGCCACTCTTTGCCATTTTGCTGCTGGACCCGGGCGGTCCGGAGGTGCGGCGCGCGGAACTCGCGGCCCTGCCCTTGCCGTTAAGCTTTGTCGTGGACCCGATGCAACCGGGTGCGGCGGAGGCGGCGGCGATCTACCGCGCGGCGGGGCAAGAGGTGGTGATGCTGGCCACCGCGATCCCTAGGGGCGCTAAGGCCGCGGACCTCGAGCAGAGCTTTGCCGCTGTTGCACAGATCTTGCCCGAGGCGGTTGGCCTAATCGACACCGCCGATGCCACCTTCCAAGACAATCGGGGCCTGTCAGCTGAGGTGGTGACACACCTTGATAGCCAAGGGTTGGGCCTTGTCACCTTTGACCGTGGCCTGAATGCGGCCGATCAGGTGGCACGCCGTGAGGGACTGCCTTCTGCCATCGTGTTCCGCAGTTTGGATGATGAGGGCGAGGACAGTCCGCTTATTCGCCGCTATCTGGACCGGGCCGCATTTAAGGCGGCGCAGGAAGGCCGTGTTGTGGTGATTGGCTCGGCGCGAGAGGCGACGATCACGGCGCTGATGGAGTGGGCGGTCGAAGGTCGCTCCGCCTCGGTCGCGCTTGCGCCAATCTCTGCGGTGATGCAGGCGCCCTGATTTGTGGCGTTTGACCTGTGCCCAACCCCCGGGGGCCGCCAGCCCCCGGACCCCCGGGAGTATTTGGCAAGGCGCAAGCCAATAATGTTGGGCCTGCTTTGGATTTGCGCCTTTTGAAATACTCCGGGGGTTTGGGGGCTGGCCCCCAAGCGCTGGCCAAGCGCGGACCCTCAGGCAGCTTTGCGAGTCTGACAGGTTTGCGGGGTCAGCCGTTGCCACGACGGGTGAAAAGGCCCGCATCTTCGGCGGCGCGGCGCAGGGCTCCGGATTTGTTCACGGTTTCCTGATACTCGGCCTCGGGGTCGCTGTCATAAACCACGCCACCGCCGGCCTGAATGTACAGCGTTTCATCCTTGACCACCGCCGTGCGCAGCGCGATGCAGAAGTCCATCTCGCCGTTGCAGGCGAAATAGCCCACGCCGCCGCCGTAGACGCCGCGCTTTTCGGGCTCCAGCTCGTCGATGATTTCCATCGCGCGCACTTTGGGCGCGCCCGAGACGGTGCCGGCGGGCAGGCCCGCGAGGAGGGCCGACAGTGCGTCCTCGCCTTCGGCGATTTCGCCAACCACGTTCGACACGATATGCATGACGTGGGAATAGCGTTCGATGATGAAGGTCTCGGTCGGGCGCACAGTGCCAAGGCGGGCGACGCGGCCCACGTCGTTGCGCCCCAGATCCAAGAGCATGAGATGTTCGGCGCGTTCTTTCGGGTCGGCCAGAAGATCGGCCTCAAGTGCCTTGTCCTCTTCGGGTGTCGCGCCGCGCTTGCGGGTTCCGGCGATGGGGCGGACCGTCACTTCGCCGTCGCGCAGACGGACGAGTATTTCGGGCGAGGCGCCCACCACCTGAAAGCCACCAAAGTTGAAGAAGAACATGAAGGGCGAGGGGTTGGTGCGCCGCAGTGAGCGGTAGAGCGCGAAGGGGGGCAGTTCAAAGCGCTGTTTCCAGCGCTGTGAGGGGACGACCTGAAAGATGTCACCCGCGCGGATATAGTCCTTGGCCTTTTCCACCGCGGCCTTGTAGCCGTCATGGGTGAAATTCGATTGCATCTCGCCGACCTGCGCGGCCTCACCCAGATCGCGGGGGGCGGCGGGCGCGCGGTCAAGGTCGCGCAGCGCATCCATCACCCGTTCCGCCGCTTGAGCATAGGCCGCGCGCGCGGAGAGGCCGGAGGCAACCCAAGCTGGGGCCACGAGTGTCACCTCGCCCTTGACCCCATCGAGCACCGCCACGACCGAGGGGCGCATCAAGACCGCATCAGGCAGGCCCAATGGGTCGGGGTTCACATTTGGCAGGGTTTCAACCAGACGGATCATGTCATAGCCGAGATAGCCAAACAGCCCGGCCGAGACGGCGGGCAGCCCTTCGGGCAAATCGATGCGGCACTCGGCCAAAAGCGCGCGCAGCGTCTCAAGCGGGTGGCCAGCCAGATCGGTGAAGGCAGCCTTGTCAAAGCGCGCCTCGCGGTTGATGCGGCTTTGGGTGCCGTGGCAGTGCCAGATCAGATCAGGCTTCATACCGACGATGGAATAGCGGCCCCGCACCTCACCGCCGGTGACCGATTCCAGCATGAACGTATCGGTGCGCGCCTCGGCCAGTTTCAGCATCAGGCTGACGGGCGTATCCAGATCGGCAGCCAGCCGGGCATAGACCAGTTGGTTGTGCCCTTGCTCCCAGGCTGTCTCAAAGGCTTCGAAGCTGGGTTCTAGGCGCATTAAGAGCCCTCAATTGCCAAGCTGGGTGTTGACCGCGTCGATCACGGCCTGATCAAGCGCGATGCCAGCCTGTTGGCCAACGGTGGCGGTGAACAGGGCGGCCATATCTTCGGCGATGGAGCGGTCAAGGTTCTGGCGGATAGCGTCCTGCATCTCTTGGCCTTCCTCGCTGGTGACCTCGGCGGCGGTGATGCTGTCAAGGCGCAAGAGCGCCACAAAACTGCCCGCCTCAATCACCCGGATTTCGCCCGGTTGCATTTGGAAGGCGGTCTCCAAGACAACCGCAGGGCCAACATCCAGCGTGGCCTGACGATCGGTCGGGGCGACAGCGGTGACAGTGCCTTGGCTCTCTAATGCCGCACCTGCCTCGACGGCAGTCTTGGCGGCGGCAGCTTTGGCCGCCAGCGCGCGGGCCAGCGCCTCGGCGCGGGTCGCCTCGGTTACCTTGTCGGTGATCTTATCCAAGGGAACCGGGCTTGGCGGCAGGATTTCGACAAGCTGCATGGCGACGAGGCCGCCATCTTCCAAAAGGATCGCCTCGGGGAAGTCGCCCTCGGCTAGCGCATCGGCCGCGCTGCGAAAGGCGGTGTAGCCAGTGATGGCGTCATTGTCCTCGGCACCGGCGGCATAGTCGGTGCTGGCAAGGGTCATGCCGAATTCGGTGGACAGATCCTGCAGCGTGGCCCCGCCGGCCAAGGCGTCATCAATCGCCTCGACCTTGTCGGCAATGGCGCGCGCCGCAGCTTCGGTCTGCAGGATTAGCAGCAGTTCCGGCCGCGCGGCCTCAAGCGTGGTTTCCTGCGCGGCCAAGATGGCGTTCATCCGGTAAAGGGCTGGGCCCAAAGCCGAGGGCAAGGGGCCGACGGTGCCAGGTTCGGTCAGGGCGAACACGGCATCGGCTGCGCCCTCAAGCTCTTCGCGGGTGACATCGCCAAGGTCGACATTTTCCAAGGTCAGGCCGCGTTCGGCCACCAGATCGTCAAAGCTCGTGCCTTGGTCAAGCCGAGCCTTGGCTGCAAGGGCTGCGGCTTCGTCGGGGTAGACCAGCCGTTCGACAAGGCGCTTTTCGGGGATCATGAATTCAGAAAGGCGCGCGTCATAGGCCTTTTGCACCTCATCCTCGGGCACTTCCATGTTGGCCGCGAGCGTTTCGGGCAAGAGGGCCGCGTATTCGACGCGCTTGGCCTCGGGGCGGGTGTAAGTGGCGATATTGGCGTCGTAATGGGCTTGCACTTCGGCTGGGGTCGGTGCGGCAAGCGGGGCCTCCAGCGCAGTGTCGTCAAGCACCAAAAGGCTGAAGCCGCGCTTTTCGCCCGCGTAAGCAACCAGCGTATCGGTCAGCGGCGCGGGCGAGACCACGCCACCCGCCACAGCCCCTGTCAAGAGCGCGCGCGCCACGTCGCGGCGCAGGTTGGCCTCAAACGCGGCTTCGTTGGTGCCGTTTTGCTGCAAGGTCAGGGCATAGGCCTCGCGGTCAAATGTGCCGCTGATGCCTTGGAAGGCCGAGATTTTACCAAGTTCGGCGGCCACCGTGGCATCCCCGACCGACAGGCCCAACCGGGCGGCCTCATTGTCGAGGGCGGCGCGGTTGACAAGGCCTGCCAACACTTGGCGGTCAACGCCGAAGCTACGTGCATCGGCCATGGACACCGGGGCGCCAAACTGCCGCGTCAGGGTGTTGATTTGGCCCTGCATTTCGCGGGCATAGTCATTCGCTTCAATCTCGATCTCGCCGACGCGGCCGATCTTGGCCGTCGCGCCGCCGAAGTTTTCAACCCCAAAGCCGCTGAGACCCGCGATCAGCATGGCGACCAAAACCCAGACCACAAGGCTTCTGCCGCCCTTCTTTTTGCGCGGGGTGTCGTCGTGATCGGTGGATTGCGGCGCTTTTGACATCGGTATGGCTTTCCCTGAGGGGATGAATGAATTGCAAGACTGTCTAAGGGGTCAAGGGCGAGGGGGCAAGATGGGCTTAGGCCCGCCACGCCGCCAAACGGCGGAACATTTCCGCGATCCCGGCCGCATCGGCATTGGCAAAGGCGATGCGGATCTGGCGTTTCCCGGCCTCAGACCCTTCGGGCTGGAACATCGTGCCGGGCAACATCAGGATGCCAGCTTCTGCCACCAGCCGTTTGCACAGCGCATCCGAGGCGAGCGGGAAGGGGTGTTCGACATAGGCGAAATAGGCGCCACAGCCCAGAAGCTTCCAGTCGGGCAGGGCAGAGAAACCACCCTCCATCGCCGCGCGGCGGGCGAGAATTTCGGCCCGCTCGCCTGCAACCCATTGCGACAGGTTCTGCATGCCCCAAAGCGCGCCGATCTGGCCCAATTGGCTGGGGCAGATGGCGACGGTGTCGAGGAACTTTTCAATCTCGGCCAGACGGTCAGCGCCTGCGACAACCGCGCCCACGCGGTGGCCGGTGAGGCGGTAGGTTTTCGAGAAGGAGTAAAGGTGGATGAAGTCGCGCGCCCAGTCCGGATCGGTGAAGAGTTCATGCGGGCGACCGGACCGGCTGTCGAAATCGCGATAGGTCTCGTCCACGATCAGGGCAAGGCCGTGGCGGCGGGCCAGGGCGTGGAAGGCGGTGAGCGTTTCCGCGGGGTATTCACTGCCGCCGGGGTTGTTGGGCGAGACCAGAACGATGGCGCGGGTGCGCTCGGTGATCAGCTTGGCGGCATCTTCGGCCAAGGGGATCAGGCCGGGCCCGGCGGGCAGGGGCACGGTTTTGACGCCCTGCATGTCGAGCCACATTTTGTGGTTGAAATACCACGGGGTCGGCAAGATCACCTCATCCCCGGCGCCAGCCAGCGTGGCCATGACAGCGCAGAAAGCCTGATTGCAGCCTTGGGTGATGGCGACCTGATCGGGTTGGATGGCGCCGCCATAAGCGGCCGACCATTGTGATGCAATCTCGGCGCGCAGGGCCGGCAGGCCCAGCACGGGGCCGTAAAGATGGGCGTCAGGATTGTTCAGCGCCGCATCCGCGATGGTCTGGCGCAGACCCAAGGGCGGGCTCTCCACCGGGGCCGCTTGGCTGACGTTGATGAGCGGGCGTTCTGGCGAGAAGGTGACCCCGGTCAACCAGCGCCGCGCCTCCATGACGGGCGGGGCAAATGTGGCGGCCATGGCGGGGTTCAGGGGGTGGGTCATCTTATGTCCTTGCTCATCGTCGGCTGCGCCGCTCTTCGCGAAGGCGCCCCTCGACGAGAAGCCGAAGGCGCCCGAGGAGGGATCAGTCCTTGCCGCGGAAGGGCTGCACGTATTGCAGCGCCATATCCCACGGGAAGAAGATCCATGTGTCCTGGCTCACCTCGGTGATATAGCTGTCCACCATCGGCTTGCCGCTGGGTTTGGCATAGACCGTGGCGAAATGCGCCTTGGGATACAGGCTGCGCACCAGTTCCAGCGTCTTGCCGCTGTCGACCAGATCATCGACGATCAAGACGCCAGTGCCGTCGCCCATCAGATCGGCCTGCGGGGATTTGATGACCATCGCCTCTTGGCGCTGATCGGCGGCCCCGCCGCCGGCGTGATAGGATTTCACCGAGATGGTGTCGACCACCCGGATGTCCAACTCGCGGCTGACGATCATCGCGGGCACAAGGCCACCACGGGTGATGCCGACCACAGCCTTCCACGTGCCGCCCTCGCCCGGACCCTTGCCATCCAGCCGCCACGCCAGCGCGCGGGCATCGCGGTGGATCTGGTCCCAAGAGACGTGAAAGCCTTTTTCGTGGGGCAGACGGTCATTCATGGCAGGCTCCGTTCAAGTTGCAGCTATTTTGACACCCAACAGGGCGAGGATACCGCCAAAACTCCGGTCAATTCCGGTTTTCAGGCGGGCATAGGCCCGACGTGGGCCGTCAAAGGAAAACGCACGCGCGACGACAATATTGCAGATCAGTTCGTTCAGAAAGATCGCGATCAGCAACAGGCCAATCCAAGGCAATGTTGTGCCCGGTGGCACGGTGCCCACAAACACGGCCCCAAAGAAGACTGCCGGTTTCGGGTTTGACAGTTGCGTCACCACCCCCAAGCGAAACGCCGACTGTGCCGAGCGGGGTGTCTGGCCTTCTGCATCCATAACCAAAGGGTCCGTTGCGTGGCGCCACATGTGCCACGCAATCCAGCACAGAAACATACCGCCCGCAATCTTGTATCCCCACAGGAGGGCAGGGGCCGCCTTGAACAGTATGGCAAGCCCAAACAACGCTGCCACGGCCCAAAACACCGCGCCGATGCCGATGCCTACGGCAAGCCAAGCCCCGGTTCGAAAGCCCTCGCGCACGCCGGTGCGGGCGGCCATTAACACGGCAGGCCCCGGGCTTGCGGCGGCGATCAAGTGCAAAAACCAAGCTGCCGTGAAGGCGGCAAGTGTCATGCCTCACCCTTTTGGGCTTTGGCGGTGACCACATCGATATCCGGCGCATCCACAGCCTTCATGCCGACCGCATGATAGCCGGCATCCACATGCAAGTTTTCGCCCGTGGTGCCGGAGCCCAGATCGGAGAGCAGATAAAGCGCGGCCTTACCAACCTCGTCTTGGGTCACGTTGCGGCGCAAGGGCGAGTTCAACTCATTCCAGCGCATGATATAGCGGAAATCGCCGATGCCAGAGGCGGCAAGTGTCTTGATCGGGCCGGCGGAAATGGCGTTCACACGGATGCCGTCTTTGCCAAGGTCTTCGGCCAGATATTTGACCGACGCCTCAAGCCCGGCCTTGGCCACGCCCATCACGTTGTAATGCGGCATGACCTTTTCGGCGCCGTAATAGGTGAGGGTCAAAAGGCTGCCCCCTTCGGGCATCATGGCGGCGGCGCGCTGGCAGACGGCGGTGAAGGAATAGACCGAGATGTCCATGGCCATGGCGAACCCGGCGCGCGAGGTGTCAACATAACGGCCGCGCAGTTCGTTCTTGTCGGCAAAGCCGATGGCGTGAACCAAGAAATCAATCTTGCCCCATTTGGCCGACAGTTCGTCAAAGAGCGCATTGATGCTGTCGTCGCTTGCGACATCGCATTCGACAAAGGTATTCATCCCAATCGATGCGGCCAAAGGTTCGACCCGCTTCTTCAGCGCTTCGCCTTGATATGAAAAGGCGATTTCTGCGCCATGGGCCGCCAATTGCTGGGCGATACCCCAAGCGATCGATTTGTCATTGGCCAGCCCCATGATGAGGCCACGCTTTCCTGCCATCAGTCCGGTTGACATTTTGTCTTCCCCGCCCACCCTTGATTGTGAATGAGACGAATAGGCCAAAGCCCCGCCGCTCGCAAGGGTGCGGGCGGGGCGGGCTGCGGCGTCGGGAACATAAGGATGCGGACAGATGAGCGACCGGAGCGGGATTTTTGCGGGCGAGGATCCCTTTGCCATTGCGCGGGCTTGGCTGGGCGAGGCTGAGGCGAGCGAGCCCAATGACCCCAACGCGATTGCGCTGGCCTCGGTGGATGCCGATGGCCTGCCGAATGTGCGCATGGTGCTGTTGAAAGACATCGAGGACGCGGCCTTTGTGTTCTACACCAATTACGGCAGCGCCAAAGGGCAAGAGCTGACGCAATCGGGCAAGGCCGCTTTTGTGATGCATTGGAAGTCGCTCCGCCGCCAGATCCGAGTGCGCGGCACGGTCACCCGTGAGGAGGGACCGCAGGCTGATGCCTATTACAACTCGCGGTCCTTGCAATCCCGGCTCGGGGCATGGGCAAGCCAGCAGTCGCAGCCCTTGTCGTCGCGTGGCGCCTTGATGGCCGATGTTGCCAAGATCACCGTGACCCATGGGCCGACCCCAAAGCGCCCGCCGTTCTGGGGTGGGTTCCGAATTGAACCGGTGGAAATTGAGTTCTGGGCGGACGGCGCGTTTCGGCTGCATGACCGCTTTCGTTGGACCCGCAAGTCGGCAAAAGACGCTTGGGACGTGCAGCGGTTAAACCCCTGAAATTCGCGCTTCGTGAACGGAAGAGACCCCGCGTTAGCCCAAAAGAATGGCGGATTTGACTTGCAACCGCCAAAGGTTTGGGAGCATGTCACACGGATGGGCTCTATCTGGGGAAACGGCTCGGCTATGATGGAAGAAGAAGGTACGACGCACACCGTTCAGGGACGCGTCAAATGGTTTGACCCCTCAAAGGGGTTTGGATTCATCGTTGCCGAGGGTGAGCCGTCGGACATTCTGTTGCATGCCAATATCCTGCGCAACTTCGGGCAAAGCTCGATTGCCGACGGGGCTGGCATTACGGTGAGCGTTCAGCGCACGCAGCGCGGAATTCAGGCGGTTGAGGTTTTGAAGATCGAGCCGCCGGTGGGTGCGCCGTTCCCCTTGGAGGACGACGCGGTCCACGGCTCGTTGGAAGATTTGGCCGCGCTGCCGGTGGAACCGGCAAGGGTCAAGTGGTTCGACAAGGGCAAGGGCTTTGGCTTTGCCAATGTGTTCGGCCGCGCCGAGGATGTGTTTGTGCATATCGAGGTTCTGCGCCATTCTGGCTTTGCCGATCTGCAAGCGGGCGAGGCCGTTGGTTTGCGCATCGTAGACGGCAAACGTGGGCGTATGGCGGTGCAGGTTGTATCATGGGACAGCGCGTTGCGGGTCTGAATGTGGTTTGCGCTGCCGCCGTGGTCGGGGGCAGCGCCTTTGCACAATGCGCGCCGGACAGCCTTGAACTGCGCAACACCGCAGGCACCGTCCACCGCTTTTCCGTCGAATTGGCCGATGACCCGGATGAGCGCGCGCGCGGGCTGATGTTCCGCGAAAAGATGCCGATGGCCTCTGGCATGCTCTTCGTCTTTCCCGAACCCAAACATGCGACCTTTTGGATGAAGGATACGCCCTTGGCGTTGGACATCCTTTTTGTCGATCAAGCCGGGTTGGTGACTCGGGTGCATGAAAACGCCGTGCCGCTGAGCGAGGCCTTGATCGATGGTGGCCCGGATGTGGCCTTTGCGTTTGAGATCAATGGAGGGCTTGCTAGTCGCATGGGAATTGGTCCCGGTGCCGTGCTCCGCCACCCCGCGGTTGCCGCCAATTTTGCCGTTTGGCCTTGTGAGGCACCCTAAGCCTTTTCATTCCTGAAAAAGCCAGCTAGGAAGCGCGCGTCGGGGCGTAGCGCAGTCTGGTAGCGCGACGGTTTTGGGTACCGTAGGCCGGGGGTTCGAATCCTCTCGCCCCGACCATCATTTATCAAAAACCATGGCCCGCGGTTTTCTGTCTGTTTGGCAGGTTCGCCACGTCGCTTCTCGCGGCGACCGGTTGTCGGACGCCGTCTTCGCATCTCATCTGGCGGAGAGCGCGGCGGCGATGGAGAAGATACGCCGCTTGCTTAGTGACGTAGGAAACGACAGCGATTAAGTGAGCGTGGGCGCGTAAGGTTGCGCTGCTAAGGTCTCTGCGATCCGCAGGGCGCGAGACGCTCTCGGGCTTCGTCGTTGGAAGGTGGCCCTGCTGGCTGGAACATGGATGGTGCCGCCAGTACTGGTAATGCAATGCCCTTCGGGGAACCCGGAGGCATTCTTGGTTTGCGAACTGCAAGTAAGGCATTGAAATATATATTGTATGCCAAGGCTTTCATGTCGGCCTTAGGTATTTCATTTGGTCAGCCCGGTTCTGGGAGCCTTAGGTGGGGAGGGCGAACCCTCTCGCCCCAACCCGTTTTCGCGCAATGTCTGGTTGGCAGGTCTGTCGTCTCGTCAAGGTGCGCTCTTTGCATGTGCCGTGTGCGCGGTGGCTGTGTCCAACATTTCTGGTGACCGTTCGGCCTATCTGCCCAGGTGTAGCTGGTCTTGCTAAGACTTATCCATCGGCGCGCGTTTGATGCGGGCCGCCGGTGGGAAGAGTAGAGTCCACTCTTGCGGCTCGATCGCGAATTCAAGCTCCATCATCGACCCTTTACTGCACGCCCCACGGTTCGCTCAGAGGGCTTTTGTCAGGACTGGGGATCCTTTTTGTCGCGCATGTCATGAGCCACCAATAAAGCCCGCAGTGCTCGGGTCGCAGATGGGTTAAGCTGGACCTTGCCGATCTCGATCTCAAAGATACGCTTGTGGCGGGTGTTGGCGTTGCCCCCGATGCCAATGGCAGTTGCAAAGCTGGCGCGCGATAGGCCAAGGCGCGCACGCGCCTCTGCGATCTGGGTGGGGGTCATGTCGGCCCCGTGTTGCATGCGAGCCAACACGGCCTGCGCCTCGCCGGCGGTCTCATACCAACCAAAGGGTCCGGGCAGGCTGGCCAACCAAGCCCGAGCGGCATCAACATCCTGCAGGTCGGGCGCAAAGACCATCTCGCGCAGCTTTGCCAAGAGGTCGGCGGCGCTGTCACATTGAAAGATTACCGGGATGATTCCGCCAGTGTCGATTGCGATTGCGATGGGCATTTGCGTCTTCCTTCGTGACGGGAGGTGGGGCGGCTTATGGCACCCCGGCTTCATCTTCGGTCATCTCCGCCTGTCCATGAACCCAAAGAAACACCACCTGATGATGGGCCACTTTCAGAACCATTGGAGCCAAGGCACGCATCCCTTTTGCCGTGTCAGTTTTCGCGGTTTCTGCCGAGATGATCATGAAAATCTTGTCCGCATGTTGGCAACCTTTAGCGCTGATCGAGGAGCCCGATCCGTCTAGCACGGGCACTCAGCAAAATCGGTCGGACAGCCAAGCGCCGACTGAGAAGACCGTTTCCGCCGAGCCGCTGCCACTATTGTCGAAACGGGGGATGAAAACCTAAGGTTCATCGACGTCGCTTTCCCTGTGTGGGTCCTCATGTTCCTGTCGATATCTGGTGTTGTGGTGTTTAACCCATCCAACGGGAGGGTGAGGGCTTGAAGGTGACTTGTCGTCGCGAAGCTTCTTCACATAAATTTCTGATTTTATTTATTATTTCGTGGTCTTGATGGACGAAAATTGATGGGTTTGGCTTTTTGCGTTGTCGGCTGGAGGCCGGGAATTTTGTCGCCCCGGCCAGTTTTCAATACTCTGAGACCTGAATAACCCCGGGTCAAACCCTCAATGGGCGTAACTCTGGCGCAGCCCCAGCAGTGCTGTCTTGTGCCATGGTCTTGCATCGTGCCCTCAGCGGGGCATATCTGGCACAGGTGCAAACGGGGGCGGCGGCGATGATCGGGTTTGACAACAGCTGGGTGCGGGACTTGCCGGGCAGTTTCCTGCGGCTGGCGCCTGATGCGGCCCCCGCGCCGGTGCTGGTGGCGTGGAATGACAGCCTTGCCGCCGATCTGGGGTTGGACCCGGGGATTAAGGCCCACGCGGCGCAGTGGTTTTCTGGTGCGGCCCTGCCGCCGGGGGCAGAGCCTGTTGCACTGGCCTATGCGGGCCATCAGTTTGGGGGGTTTTCACCCCAGTTGGGCGATGGGCGGGCGCATCTTTTGGGCGAATTCCTGGATGGGCAAGGGCGGCGCTGGGATATCCAGTTGAAAGGATCAGGCCGCACGCCGTTTTCGCGCGGCGGCGATGGCAAGGCGGCCATTGGCCCGATGTTGCGGGAGTATGTGATTTCTGAGGCGATGGCGGCGATGGGCATTCCCACGACTCGCGCGCTGGCCGTGGTGGCGACGGGTGAGACGGTGTGGCGTGAGGCTGGTCCATTGCCCGGTGCCGTCGTCGCGCGGGTGGCGGCGAGCCATATTCGGGTGGGAAGTTTTCAGTTCTTTTCCGCGCGGGGTGAGACGGACAAGCTGCGCGCCCTGTTGGATTACACCATTGCCCGCCACTACCCGCATCTTGCCCCCGGTGACGCGCTGGGCTTGTTTGATGCCGTGACGCGGGCGCAGGCGCGGTTGATTGCGCAGTGGATGGGCGTGGGTTTTGTGCATGGGGTGATGAACACCGACAATATGGCGCTGTCGGGGGAGACCATCGACTATGGCCCCTGCGCCTTTATGGAAGCCTATGCGCCGGGCACGGTGTTTTCCAGCATCGACCGGCAGGGGCGCTATGCCTATGCCAACCAGCCGCTGATTCTGGGGTGGAATCTGGCGCGACTGGCCGAAACGCTGCTGCCCTTCTTTGATCCTGATGAGGCCCGCGCGGTGGCTTTGGCCAATGAGCGGCTGGGCGCGATTGCCGAGATTTATGAGGCCGAGTTTCAGGCGGTGATGGCGGCGAAGCTCGGGCTTGCGGCACCTGATGCGGGGCTCGTGGGCGATTTGCTGGGATTGATGCCGGGGCTGGACTGGACACTGTTCTTCCGCCGCCTGTCTGAGACGGGGTCCGACGGGGTGCGCGGCATGGCAGAGGGGTTGGCGGGCTGGTTGGAGCGCTGGCAGGCGATGGGTCCTGACCTTGGCGCGATGCGGGCCGTGAACCCGGCGATCATTCCGCGCAATCATTTGGTCGAGGCGGCCTTGCAGGCCGCCACATCGGGCGACATGGCGCCGTTTCATGCCCTTGTGGCCGAGATCCGCCGTCCGTTTGAGCCTGCCATGGGACGTGAGGCCTTTGCCTTGCCCGCGCCCGAGGGCTTTGGCGATTATGTAACATTTTGTGGCACCTGAGCCTCCTCGTGCGCCTGCGGCGTCTCGTCGGCGTGGCCGAGGAGCGACGAAGTCGACGACGAGGGCGAAGTTGCGGTTGACGAGCCGCCCCGAGCTTGGGCAGGGTGCTGCCATGAATCCGCGTTCCGATATCCATGACCGGCTGGCGGCGTCCTTGCGCGAGGCGCGCAAGGCGCGTGGGCTGTCGCTTGATGCGGTGGCCAAGCTCTCGGGCGTGTCGCGCAGCATGGTCAGCCAGATCGAGCGCGGCGAATCCTCGCCCACGGTGGCGACTTTGTGGAACCTGACCCAAGCCTTGCAGGTGGATTTTGCAGGTCTCTTGGAAGGCAAGCCCGAGCCGGGGATCGTGGTGATCCGTGCAGCGGCAGCGCCAGTTATCTTGGGTCGCGGCATAGCGGTGTCGATCCGCATCCTGTCGCCCGCCGAGGCGGTGGGTGAACATGAGGTTTATGATCTGAGCTTTGGGGCCGGGGGGGCGCTGGAAAGCGAGCCGCACAGCCCCGGATGCCGCGAGCACCTGACCGTGGTCGAGGGCGCGCTGCGGGTGGTGTCGGGGGACGAGGAAAGCCTTTTGGGCCCCGGTGACACGGCGCGCTATCCGGCTGACCGACCCCATGCCATTCGGGCTGAGGGCGGGCCGTCGCGCGCCATTTTGATCGTTCAGGACAGTTGACGCCCCGGGGGCGCTTCGCCCCCCGGACCCCCCGAGGATATCTGGGCCGCATTGAAGGCGTATTCCGTTTTGATGGATTTATTCCGTTATCTTGACATTCGCGCCGATCAAATGAATTATCCGTTAAGTTGGAGGATTTCCGCCATGACAGATTCCAGATTTTTGAACCATTTGAGTGCAACCTTGGCCCAGATTGAGGCCGATGGGTTGATGAAGCGTGAGCGGCTGATCGAGGGCGCTCAGGGGGCCCATGTTACGATTGGTGGGCGGCGGATGTTGAACCTCTGTGCCAACAATTATCTGGGGTTGGCCGATGATCCGCGGCTTGTGGCGGCGGCGGAGGCGGCGATGGCGAGCCATGGGTATGGCATGGCCTCGGTCCGGTTCATTTGCGGCACGCAAGATCTGCACCGGGCCCTAGAGGCGCGCTTGGCGCGGTTTTTCGGGATGGAGGACGCCATTCTGTTTGCCGCCTGTTTTGACGCCAATGGCGGGTTGTTTGAGCCTTTGTTGGGTGAGGAAGATGCGATTGTCTCGGACAGCCTGAACCATGCCTCGATCATCGACGGCATCCGGCTGTGCAAGGCGCGGCGGTTCCGGTTTCAGAACGGCGATATGGCTGATCTGGAGGCCCAAGTGCAGGCGGCGCGGGCAGGTGGCGCGCGGTTTGTGATGATTGCCACGGATGGTGTGTTTTCGATGGACGGCTATCTGGCCGATCTGCGCGAAATCCGCCGGATTGCTGATGCCTATGACTGTTTGACCATGGTGGATGATTGCCATGCCACGGGGTTCATGGGGCCGGGCGGACGTGGCACGCCGACCCATGCCGGGGTGAGTGTCGACATCCTGACCGGCACGCTGGGCAAGGCCTTGGGCGGGGCTTTGGGCGGCTATATCGCGGGTCCGCAGCCGGTGATTGACCTTCTGCGGCAGCGAGCGCGGCCTTATCTCTTTTCCAATGCCTTGCCCCCGGCGGTGGTGGGGGCGGCGCTGGCGGCTTTGGAGATTGTGGAGGGGGCCGACGATCTGCGGGCGGATCTTTTCCGCAATGCCGCGCATTGGCGGGCGGGCTTGGCGGCGGCAGGGTTTGATCTTTTGCCTGGTCAGCATCCGATCATTCCGGTGATGGTGGGGGAGGCGCCGAAGGCGCAGGCCTTTGCCCGGGCTTTGGATGCGCGCGGCGTGATGGTTTCGGCCTTCTTCTACCCTGTGGTGCCGCATGGGCGGGCGCGGATTCGCACGCAGATGAATGCCAAGCTGACCTTAGCCGATTTGGATTTTGCGCTTGAGGCCTTTGCTGCGGCGGGTCGTGAAACGGGGGTGCTGTGATGAAGGCTTTGGCGAAGACGCGCCCAGAAATCGGGCTGTGGCAGGTGGAGCGCCCGGTGCCTGAGATTGGCCCGGAGGATGTGCTGATCAAGGTCAAGAAAACCGGGATTTGCGGCACAGACATCCACATCTGGAACTGGGATGACTGGGCCGCGCGCACCGTGCCGGTGGGGCTCGTCACGGGCCATGAGTTTGCAGGCGAGATCGTGGCCAAGGGGGCTTTGGTTGAAGGGTTGGAGATTGGTCAGCGCTGTTCGGGCGAGGGGCATTTGATTGGCAAGCTGAGCCGTCAGTCGCGCGCGGGCAAGTTCCATCTGGACCCAGCGACGCGCGGCATTGGGGTGAATGAGTCCGGTGCTTTTGCCGAATATCTGCGTCTTCCGGCGTTCAACGTGGTGCCCTTGCCAGATTCGATTGACGATGAGATCGGCGCGATCCTGGATCCTTTGGGCAATGCTGTGCACACGGCCCTGAGTTTTGATCTTGTCGGCGAGGATGTACTGATAACGGGTGCAGGCCCTATTGGCATCATGGCCGCCGCCGTGGCCCGCCACGTGGGTGCGCGGCATGTGGTCATTACGGACGTCAATCAGGCGCGGCTGGATCTGGCGTCAACCGTGGCCGATGTGGTGCCGGTGAATGTGGCCACGACCGATTTGCGGTCGGTGTTTCCGTCTTTGAAGATCGCCCAAGGATTTGACGTTGGCATGGAGATGAGCGGCAATCAGCAGGCGCTGGATCAGATGGTGGACAATTTGGTGATGGGGGGGCGCATTGCGATGCTAGGCATCCCGCCGGGCAAATCGCCCGTGGATTGGAGCCGCATCGTTTTTAAGGCCATCACCATCAAGGGCGTTTATGGCCGCGAGATTTTTGAAACCTGGTACAAGATGATCGCCATGCTGGAAAACGGTCTGGATGTGCGCCGTGTCATCACGCATCGCTTCAAGGCCGAGGCCTTCGCAGAAGGGTTCGAGACGATGCGTTCGGGTCTGTCGGGCAAGGTGGTTTTGGATTGGGCGTGACGCGTGGGGCCGGCTTTGGCTCTTACCGCTTTGTTTGCGGTCTGAAGCGGGGCGGCGTCACACCGCTTGATGCACCTCGATGACATTGCCTTCTGGGTCATGAAAAAAGACCTGATGCCATTCTTTCGCGAAGGCCGTCCCATAATCTGAGTATTGGATGCCGTGCTGATCAAGGAGGGCCTTAAACGCTGCGATGTCGTCTGTCCGAAAGGCGATATGGCCGCGCTCCACAGGGTTGATCACTTCATTGTTCTTAAAAGCGACGGTCAGATCCTTGGTCGCAAGGTGCATTTGCATACGACCGTCCGTGGCGAACTTGATTTTTCCAGCATACCCGCTGGTGGCTGTCGCATCAGGTCTTGGGAAAGACGAGGTGGGAATATCGCCCAAGCCAAGAATCTTGGTGTAAAAGTCATGCAGCCGATCGACGTTCTCTGAGACATAGTTGATGTGGTGGAATTCTAGCTTCATGGCCTCAACCTTTGCTTTTGATGGTCACGGAACATGCCGTCTTGCGGATGCCCGACGTCACAGTAGACGCCGCATTCTGCGGATGTATAGCGGCAATGCTGACCGGGCATAAGCGGTGATTGAGGGACCATGGGGGAGCGTGGTGCAGACGTTCTCTTCACGGCCAAGCACATGTGTCGGCCCAAAGGCAGTTCGAGATTTTGCCCTAACTGTTATCTTGCTTTGGACGCGCTGTGCACTGTCGCATTGACATGTTGAATGGTGGTCTGCGCATGGATGCGGGCCGCCAACGCGAAAAAAGCGGTTGTTGGTGTGACCAATTGGATCAAGTGTTGCCAGCCGGAGGCAAGGTGGGCACATCAATTCTTTGGCTGCAAAGCAGTGTAGATCCACGGCGTCTGGTATCGTGTCCAGGTGGCTCAACTGGGTTTTGCAGTATCCTGAATTGCGAAGAGACAGTGTGGCGGGTAATGCAGTAAAGATCTAATTCAGGGTTATAATGCCATTTGGAACGGAACATCAAAAGCGCAGCACAGTTGCGAAACGGCTGTCTTATCCAGCAGGCTGCTGCGATCGTCTGCAAAATCGGCTTTTAAAATCAGCCACGGCCGCTGCCGAAACACATGGCGCACCGCCACGAGCAGAAAAAGTGAGCGGGCCTTTCAACTCAAGGCCCGCTGTAGGGTCAGATTGCCAGGTCGCTCAAGGTTTTTCCAGCAGAAAGGGCTTCTGCCACCCATTTGGGCTTACGTCCACGACCAGTCCAAGTAAGGCTGCTGTCCTTGGGGTTACAGTATTTTGCCGCAACGGGACGACGCTTGGTCTCTTTAGACGCATCGCCAACCAGCTCTGCCAGTGAGAAACCCATTTCTTTGGCTTTGGCTTCAAGCTCGGAACGGGCAGCTTTCTTTTTGCGATCTTCGTAGTTATCGATCGCCTTGGTCACCTCTGTGTGAAGTTTCTTCAGCTCCGAGAGGGTCAGTGTGTTCATATCCATGTTGGGCGCAAACCTGTTATAATTGCATGTGGTTCTGATAGGGCCAATTAATTGCGTCTGCAATACATCAGTTCATAAGGACGAATGCATTTTATCAAGTAGCAGTTCTGCATCTGCTCATCTGCTGCTAAGTCTCAAAAAACGTTCCCAGATGACTTATGGAGGTCACATGTGGGTTGCCCAGCATATACTTGCGATTATCGCGATCATAACCATTGGTCTGACTTGGAGTTCCGCGCATGCCCAAACAGCGCCGTATGCTGTCAAGTGGTCCTATGATGATCTGGTCGAGGTGAAGCGGTTAGACTTCATCGTGATGGCGGACCGACTTGAAATTCACGGCATCGTCGTGAACAAAGGAAACTGCCCGATTGCGACAACCATGAACGGCGCTGTTGAATTAAGTGTGAATGACGCCGTTGAGGCACTGGGCAAGGCAATCACGGGTCAGGCAGTTGAGCCGCTTGACCAATCTTCCGACCCAACCGAAGGATTGCCGCTTGTTGGCGTCTTTGGTGAGGCTTTGTCGGTCTATGTGCCAAATTCTTGCAATATCCTACTTGTTGAAATCATGACGTCTGAGGGCAACTGGTCCTCGAACTTCAAGCCCTAACCACTTGAAGATAAGCATGTGACAGTAACACCAGATCGCATGTTTTGATCGAAGAAAACCCGCCTAAACATGTGGTGGTGAGAAGGAAGAAGAATGAGAACGACTAAAGGAAACGCTCTGTGTTCAGGCGCCTTGACGTTTGTGGCGCCCCTTCTTCTTGCCTCTTTTGGAGCACCAGTCGAGGCTGAGCCAAGTAGGCTTTTTGGCGTTCAATTGTCTGAGAACTATGAAGCCTACGATATCGACCCAACCACAGTTGTAGAGGACGGTTACGGTTTAGATCCGTTTTATAACGTTGATGTGGTCCCACCCGAACGAAATCCGGGTTTTGAGTATTATACCCTTACATTTGATAGTGGGACAAAGAAGGTTGAGGAGGTTCAGGCTGGGCATCCGTTCGGAGACGAGAAGTCGTGCAGAGAAGCGGCCGATGATCTGAGTAAAGTTTTGATACCAAAGTTCGACAAGGAGCCTCAAAAATGGGATGGCGTGAATGGTCAGTATCGGCAGTACGAATACAATTACATTCATGATACATGGGCAGGATCTGTTCGATGCATAACCTTCAGTGGAACCGACACGTGGCTTTACATTAGCATTGGTACAAATAGGCTTTGGGAGGCGCGAATTAAGAATCTCGACAAGTTCTAGATCACGGGAAACCCTACGATTTTAAAGGGTTGTCCGGCAGTGTCGTGATCTTGTGGCACATGTCCCGTTCACAACTTATGGCGAATAACATCAAGACAGCGAAGCACTGCTTCCGACCGCCGTTCCCGCTCCATGTGGTCAAAAATTGATGAGCTTAAGCGTTCGCGAGAGATTGAGCGTCGGCCGATACAAAAGGCATGCGCTGAAGGTGTTCAAAAGGGCTCTGGTCGCTAAGAGGGTGTCTCAAGGTTGTGAACCGCCTCTAAGTTCGCCGAGGATCTTGAGATCCGCCCTTTGGGCATATTTGTGGTGGGAGATCGCCAGCGCGTGATCCTTTGGACAATGGGCGCCGGTGAAAATTCCCACGGTGAGGCAATGTGAAGCTTCGCAAGGCTTCGCCAAGCGTTAACACGTTTCACGAAAACAACATAAGCGCCACGTGGCGCCCAAGTCATTGATAAGATGGTGGAAATTGGCTCCGGCGGTAGGGATCGAACCTACGACCAATTGATTAACAGTTATAGTGGTTGTCATATAAAACAAGAGGTTATACGGTACGTTATATCTCGGCTTTATAAGTAACGATCCCCCAGCCCACATGACCAACGTTCCATCAGCGATCAATCTTTACAAGGGCTTATCGATCTACAAGGTCGGTGGTTCATCGAAGTGGTACGTTCGAATTTGGGATCGTCGGACCAAGAAATACCTGGTCAAATCGACGGGCGAGGATAGCTCGATCAGGGCAAGGGCGGCGGCTCAGGAACTTGCGCTGTCGTTGCTCAGAGCTGAGCCCTTGATCGAAAGCCGCTACACGTTCCGCCACTTCGCTTTGAAGCTTTTGCATAAGGCACGGATACAGGGCAAAGCGGGTGATCGGAGCGATGGCTACGTCAAGTCCATCCATTGGGCTATCCAGAACGAAGACTGGGGGCTGCTGAGGCACTTCGGTGAGATGGATGTCAGGCAGCTCAAGACGAACACCTATCAGGACTATATCGCCCAACTTGAGAAGAAGCGTCCTGACCTTTCGTCTTCAAGCAAGAATACGTTGATGGCTGCGTTTCGTAATGTGTTGAAGATCGCACGGGATGAGGGTGTCATCGACAACGTTCCCGCAACGCCAAGGGCTAGGGTGAAGGACAATCCCCGACCGTTCTTTCGGTTTGCGCCCTTGGTGGCGAAGGAGGACGACGCCTACCAGAAGCTGCTTAAGGCTGTGAAGCAGATGGAGGGGCAGGGGGTTCAGGTCAGAGGCTTTGCGGTTGATGACGAGTTCTACGACCTGCTGTTGTTTCTGACCCATTCCTTCGTTCGACCGATCATGTCTGAGCTTTATGCAATTCGGCATTCAGACGTCACGATTGCAGATGATCCAAGGCGTTTGATCGTCACGGTCCGTGATGGAAAGACAGGGTTTCGGGCAGCCAACACGATGGAGGCGGCTGTGTCCGTGTATGAGCGGATCAAGAAGAGATATCCTAACGCAAAGTCAGAGGACTACATCTTCTATCCTCGCTGGGAAAATCGAACCACGGCATCGGGTATGGTGCAGCGGTTGTTTAATGAGGTTCTGAGGGTGTCAGGGCTCGAGACCGATGCGGTAACGGGCAAAACGCATACGCTCTATTCCTTGCGCCATACTGCCATCTGTATGAGGATCATCAACAGCGATGGGCGGGTGAACATCTTCAACCTCGCCAAGAACGCTGGGACGTCGGTCGATCAGATCGAACGCTTCTACGCACGGTTCCTGCCGTTGTCGAAGGAGATGGCACGGAACCTGCAAAGTTTTGGTGAGTGAAGGGTGCCCTTGATTTTAGAAATTAGATCTGTAATGGCAATATAAGTTCACAATACGTTAAAACTGGGTAAATTAAAAAATGGTATCACCACGAGAAATGTGGCGCATCGACTCGCTGCCCATCCTAGGACGCAATATAATACTTCCGACTTTTCATAATACCTACCAAGATGATAGTGAAAAGCTCTTTCTACACAAAAAACCTGATGATGGATGCTATTTCCTTGTCTTCCATAAGAAATCAATAAATTGGAGATGGGACGCAATGGTCAATAGACCACCAAGAAATCTTTCCCTTCAATTTTCACAATACGATTCAACTAATTACAATATTTCATTTGACAATATCTCTTCTATATGCAGGTTTTATCCACAATTCATCTTCTTGAAATTGAATAGGGATATTGAGAAAGGTAGTGCAAATCTTCGTAAGATATTTGTGTTTTTTTCCTCAATGCTGAGCGTTCGCCTTGTATCAAATGGAGAGCCTGTATTTAAGAACGATTTGAGAATACCTGTTGAAAGTGTTAGTGGAATGCTATTGGACTTTCTCGACCCCAATAATTAAAGTTATCGATGTTATGGGGGCTGGGCTTAGGTGAGGGGTCGTGAAATCATGAAAGAGTATGCACTTTGGGAGCAACATTGAGAATGAGCTCTTTTACTGAGTGCAGAATTTGCAACTGGTTTGATGAACCCAACTGGATCTTGTATCTGTTGACGCTCTAAGATGATCGGTAGGACGGCAACATACCAGATCAAACGATTGTTCGCACGGTTCCTGCCGTTGTCGAAGGAGATGGTACGGAACCTTCGAAACTTTGGGGCATAGTGAACGGGTCCCTGTAAGGACCCGTTACAAGGTCAGATTGCGAGATCGCTCAGAGCTTTCCCCGCAGCAAGGGCTTCTACGACCCACTTCGGCTTACGTCCACGACCCGTCCACGTCAGACTGGAGTTCTCGGGGTGGCAGTACTTCGCAGCTACGGCGCCACGCTTACGCTCTTTTGGAGCATCGCCAAGCAGCTCGGCGAGGGAAAAACCCATTTCCTTGGCTTTTGCTTCAAGTGCAGAACGGGCTTCTTTCTTCTTGCGATCCCCGAAACCATCAATCGCTTTGGTCACGTCAGAATGAAGTTTCTTGAGCTCGGAGAGGCTGAGGTTGTTCAGATCCATGATTTTGCAAACCTAATATAATTGCTCTATCTGCGATCAATAGGGTTCTTCCATCTCATTTGCAATACATCTTAAAGCAGAAGCCATGTATCAGGCATTATAGAGAGGGACATGCCTTTGGATTGTTCTCCGTTGTGATCTTTTCTGGAATTCTGGACGCCATTGTTGCGGTTAGTGGGAGAACAACATGGCTGCCAAATCAAATTTCGTATTCGTTGACGTCACAGAACGTCCAAAGGCAAATTCGGCAGCGATCAAACGGCAGCGACTGATCGAAGGGCTTACCAAGCAATCCGCAGAAGTCGCACGGTTTGCGGCTGGTCACTGGTCGCCCAGGATGTGGTTCTGGGCGGATGACAGCGGCAAGTTCTATCTTGAGGTTCGCTATGCCAAGAAACCCTTGCCGATCGGAGATGGCAAGTCAGCGATCCTGTGCCAATCGTTGGAAGACGTGGCAGCGAAGATCGATCAGTTGAAAACTATGGTTCGATCAGGGGATCTCGATCAACAGATTGAGGCCGCCTCAGAGGCAATCCGTAGTAGGTTTAGGAAGTCGAGGTGAGTTCAAGTCACACGTCTGCAATTCTAAACCCAAAATGCCCAACAAGTTCTGATTTGGCTGATACTGCTTTGCTTGGAGCCTTAACCAATCGACAGTGCCGATGGTGGTCGGACCAAACAAGCGCTCGAAGACATCGTCACATTCTGGCTATGACGCAAAAGCGAAGCGCTTTCCTATTTTATGGGTCGTTGCATTATTCTTCTTTTCACGAAAGAGTGTTTACGAGGGCGGTGTTGTTGCAGGGGTTGCCCTCTTGGACGCCACAGCTGCTTTGCAGCAATAGAAGGTAAACGACATGAACAAAAAGATACTCTTGGCGGGAGCTTTCTGCGCTCTTGCAACCCAAGGTGCTTACGCAGGTGGGGTCGTTGAGCCGACCATGGAGCAGGAAGTAGTGGTAGCGGAGACTGCTGCATCTTCGGGGGGAGTTCTGTTGCCCTTGCTGCTACTTGTGCTAATCGCAGTTGCTGTTTCTGGGACTAGTAGCGCCCCTCCACCGGTTTGAAACCGCCTCGGAAGCGATCCGTGGTCGGTTCAAGAAGTCCAAGTAATCAAATCAGCCCTGCCACGGCTGCAAAGCTCAGCACAGTGGCAGGGTACCACTTTGTCCCCTTTGGGGTTTCTAGCTTTGCGTCGTTCAATCGACGTGCTGCCTCAGATGCGGAAGGGGCTTGATCCCAGATCACCCTGAAGGCTAGTAGGTTTGCCTCCACAAACTCACGCTTTTGCTGCTTCCGAGCCTCGGCAAGTCGTTTGCCGTTAACGCCTAGCTGTCGTCCACGCTTCTTAGCCTCGGCAAGGGCTGCTCGGGTCCGTTCAGAAATCTGACGACGCTCTTCCTCGGCAAAACAAGCGAGAAGGTGCAGGAAGAACGTGTTGACGTTGGGATACTCGCAAACAACCAGTTCGATCCCTTGGTCGATGATCCCAGCGATGAACGACACCTTGCGGGAGAACCGATCCAGCTTTGGGATCAACAACTTTGCCTTGGTCTTCTTGACGAGGCTGATTGCCTTCCACAGCTCTAGCCGTTTGTCATTCTTTCCAGACTCGATTTCCGTGAACTCGGCTGTGATCGTGTCGGTCGGCTGGATGAAGCGATCAACCATCGACCGCTGGGCATCAAGTCCAAGTCCTGATCGGCCCTGACGCTCGGTCGATACCCGATAATAGACCACATATTCGACCATCCTCTTGCCCCCGTAACCGACAAACCAACGTCTGCTGGGTACGGCATCAATGGAACTGAGGGATTTGACAACAGTTCGGACAGCGGTTCGAGCAACTGAAGTCCTAAATTTTGAATGTGAGAGATGGCATATCGGTTATATGGAAAAGGAGATCCAAACATGACTAAAGAAAATTTTGTAAGCTGCACCGAATCCGAAAACAAATGCTACATCCGCCAAAGAGGAACCGCTGTGTATTTTACACAGCTTCGCCAGAAGGATCTAAACGACCTGAAGAATGCGGTTAATCATTCGACTCAGAAATTCCTTGATTTGTTTGAAATTTCATTCAGGGCAAGAGAAGACAGAGAAATGCTGGTCCTTCACTCAAGCGAACTGATTGGAATTCTCAAACAAAAGTATGATGACTATTTCACCTTCATCTTCAACGACGCAGTTGTGTTCATGTCAACTTCAAACTGTGATATCGAAGAGGGGACAAGGGCGCAATGGCTTGAAGAGGAAATAGATCTCTCAAGATCGTTTCGAGATCAATTTATCAAGGAAAGCGAAGGGGACCCTAATAAGATCGATTTTATTAAAAATTACTATGCCAAAATAGAGCCAAAAATTGTAACTCGAATCGGGAAAACCCATATTTAATTATTCTTAATAGGTAAATCATCCAGCAGATGCCAATCTGACGGTTCCATCCTCAGCACTCAAATACCTCCGATACTGGCGAACCACATCGTCATCGTATCGGAGGTTTTTCTTTTTGTCAGGTACGTCTTTGTTCTGCTTTGTGAATTTCGGACAGCGGTTCGAAAAACTGAAGTCCTAAATTCTGCATAAAGGATGGAATATATTTTAAAAATGGCAATAACACCATACCAACTTACAAATCAAAGGATGAAAACATGAATTGCAATGAATTGAACGTATATCGGCGTGATGAAAACCTGGGGGCTGACTATGACGCAGAGTACGAGAAAGACTCTGCCGCTGAGCTGCTAATTAATCATTTATATGACCTTGAGCAGAGTGACCGTGAAGATGAAGTGGGTCAGGGCAGAGAAGGTTCTGTTTCCTTTTCGACAAGGGAAGAGTTCGATCAATTCTGTATGAAGGAATACGGAACTAGACATTTGCAGCTAACCGACGAAGCTTGTGAGGTACTCATAGAGGGCTGCGAGTACGGTCGAAAGTGGATCAACTCTGACTTCTTATTTGAAGTTCAGAGATCTCGGAATTTGAAGGGAGAGCCAAGCTTGGGTTACTCTGCAATTTATTTTAAAGAGTATGAGACTGCGATCTTTCGTAGTTATTTGGATGTAGTCACAGAGTTTCGAGCGAAAAACCCGAAACTAAGAGAATTCTGTGACTTCTTCGAACGAGTGATGCGAAAAACCTACGGGATCACTGCGGAAAGCGACCAAGTGACGTCGAGCTAACAACTCTGCTGCCAATCTCTAGATACCTCCGATACTGGCGAACCACATCGTCATCGTATCGGAGGTTTTTCTTTTTGGCGGGCACGTCTTTGTCCTGCAGCGTGAACCCTGGGCGATCTGACGTCTTGTTGTTCGGTCGAGCATCGAACTTAGCCCTTAGGGCATCAATCACACTGTCATTGAATGGCTTTGGGCGTCCAAGTTCGACCCAGTAACGGTACATCAACAAGATGCCGTTGTACGCTTTCCCCGAAAACTCTGGTCCTGCGTTCAGCTCGTATTTGCTGAACCCAACGACCTTTGACTTGCGGTTTGATGGATCAACGCCAAGCTCCCGTAGCTTTTGCTCCTGCCGTTCCTCGATCAATCGTTTGACCTCTTTGATCGTCGTCGACACTGCAACATTCAAAGGCACTTGAATCGTCATCAGGTTTGGGTGCTGCGAGACCTTGCTGACCTCCATCACCCTGTCATCGCCGAACAAGTGTTTGTGCTGTGCCCACCAAGGGTCGAACAGCGTTGTCGTTACATCCCCCCATGGCGCATAGAACTCGGCTGATTTCTTCAGGTTGTCCTGCAATGCTGGATCAAGGTGGGCAAGTTTCAGGAACTCAAACCACAGGCGGATGTGCTGTTTCCTTGACTTGATCTGCCAGTACCGTTTCGCAGCCATTCTGTTTCCACATGCTTTGACGTCAGCTGAATGCTGCTCGAAGGTCTAATCCCTAATCAATGAGGATCACTGTTGGGATCAACGGGTTTCTTGCGCTTGAGCCGTTCCCGAGCTTCTTTAACCACCTCTTCATCAAACAGATCTGAGAACTCATCAATTACAGTCTCATAGGAGACATCTGTTCGATCAGCACCCTTCAACAACTTCCAGCCTTGCGTATGACCCTTCCGCATCAATGTAGTCAGAAAGTCATGCACTGATGAGGCTTTAACGGCACGTCGGGTATACTGTGCCTTGACGGGTCGTCCAGCCTTCTCCTCCAAGACATCTTCATAATCAACGACACGGTTCCAAAACGCTTCTTCAAGCGGGGAGGAAGGATTTTCAGCCTCCACCTGAGCTACTCCCCGAAAATCGGACAGTGACGGAAGCTACGATCTGACGTCTGCTGGTCTCCAAGAACGAGGAGATCAGAACATGAAGAAACGCAGGAACCATGACGCGGCGTTCAAGGCGCGTGTTGCGTTAGAGGCGCT